>NZ_GL698449.1:1082397-1102011 GCF_000187445.1 Streptococcus sp. C150
AATATGTGTGTGCTTTTTGGTAGGTAAAGAATTATTGGTTCTTTTTCAATCTTTTTAAGTGTTTATATAAACCAAAGGCACGGTCTAGCTTCATGGATTCGATGGGACGTTTGCCCTTGATATAGAGATTACCATTGGTCGCATTCATCAAACCCGTTTTTGAAATCGCATAACCAGTCGTCATGCCGCTATAAAGGAGTTTTTCAAGTTTCTTGGCATCTAGGACTCTGCTTGAAGAGTCAAGGCTACCATTTTCCGCTTCGTAAATATCCACAAGTCTCTTAAACTTATAAGCCGTTTTTATGGACATGTCACCAGCGCTTCCCTTAGAGTAATAGCGATAAAGATTTTGTGGGCTCAAGTCCACTGAAGCTGCCTCAGGGCCACTAGGTGAGTAGGGCTGGAGTTTGATAAAGGTGTTTAGCTTTCCGATATCAATGTGTGATTCGCTGTCATTTTCCCTATGAATTGGCAGTGCTATCTTATCCACATTTTCCTTACGTCTAATCGTTGCTAACAATTCATAAGGCTCAACTCTTAGAGTTTTGGAAAATTTTTCCAGAGTATCTAGTGAAACGGTCCCTCTTTGCTTGATTAAGTTATAGTTGGTTTGTGCCATGCCAGATGACACCACAAAGTGCGTCATGCGTTCTCTGACTTCTTCAGCATCCATAGCCTCTGTGATATGTAATTTCTTACGAATATTATTCCACAGGTTTTGCGTGACCTGGTCAGGCTTTCTTGGAAACTCAAAAACTTCATGCTGGTTGTCTTGAGATAAAAGCATCCCAAGTGTGATATTTTTCTTGGTCACCTTAGCCAGACCATTAGTAATGGTTACAATCTTTGGAATATTTCCCTTAGGCTTGTTCATAAAAAGCATCCGTAAGCTTCCTGAAGGAATTCCTGTCGCTTCGGAAAGCTCTCTGTAACTCTTCTTATCTTTCCAATAGTCGCCCATCCGAGCTTTCTCTGCATTTTCCCAGAAAAGTTGCTTAAGGGGCTTAAGATCGCTCGGACGATTTGAAATTAATCGTTTTGACATCATTGTCTCCCTCTAAAATTACTGTTTAAGTATAGTCCGCCACTATTATCTCATATTTTTAACAAAATTAAAAATTATTTTTTAAGCGGACTCTCATTGTACAACCTTTATTACAATAGCATTTTAATATCTCAACTAGAAATTAAGCTTAAAACTCCCTTCGTACACGCTACGAAGGGAGTTGTTTTGCTAATAATACCAATTAACCAAGAGATAAATGAGGCTTGAGCCAAACATATCAGCCAAGGCATGGACTAGGAAGAATGGAAGCAGGTTTTTGACCTTATATTTATAAAGAAAATAATAGAGTAGACCAAATACCACACCGATAACCAGAGCCCATAGCATGCCCTGATAGGTGTGGAAGGACACACGGACAAGGGTTGAAAAGAGCAAGACCCACCACTTATACTTGTCCTTTACTGAGGTCAAGAGTCCTAGGAAGAAAAATTCCTCGTAGAAACCGTTAAGCAATCCGTAGGCAATAGCCATAGGTGACAAGGCCAGAAACTTATTAATCACGGCCATAGGACTAATAAAGGCTAAAACTTGAGGGCTAAAGTAGTTATACTGGCCTGACAGCGTGCTGACCACATCGGCCAAGAGACCCATGATAGCGAAAATAAAAGGTACCCAAAATAGGACAGACCACTTTAGACGGATAGGCAGTTGCTTGAAGTCAAAATGACGGATCCAAAGATAGACGAGGGCCAAGGACAAAAGAATCAGTTGTAAGCTGAAATTACTTGAGTAGGCTGCTCCTTTGCTAACCGTATTTGTCGCTGTTTCACTCATTGTTGTGGAAATGGTTGGCGACAGACTAGCCATATACATCTGGGTCGAACGTACGATAAACTGTCCAAACATGATGAGCGTTACCATACCAATATCAAACCATCTCAGTTCCTTGAGTGGCTGCTCGGGATGAATTTTCTTTAGTAATGACATTGTCTTCCCTTCCTTTTCGTATCTACAACGAAAGCTCGTTTTTTCTTTAAGCTTATTATAAGTCATAATCCTTAAATGAACACTAACATTTGCAGAAAAATTAGTATTTTATTCGAAAAAAGAAAAAGCAAGGAAAGCATCTTCCCTTGCTTCAATCTAATGATTAATCGTTCTTTTTGACGACGCTCACAAGTACAATCAGTTGGAATACTGCTAAAACAAGGAGAACTCTAAACCCATTTCGGCTCCCCTGAGCTGTTGCTTGAGCAAAGTCAATCTTATGATTGGTTTGACTTAAGGCAACAATGAGAGAAGCAAGCGTTGTTCCTACTGCTCCTGCAAATTGTTGGAGGGTATTAAAAATCGCATTGGCATCAGCTCGTTGGTCCAGTGGTAATTGCTTTTGTCCGTTAGTCATAATATTACCAAAGGCCACTCCTAGTCCCGTCATGAAAATCATGTAAAAGACAAGAATCAAGGTATTTGAAAGCGAGAGACCAAACAGAGTAAAGAGCAGCTGAGCAAGGACGATTAGACTGGCCCCAATCAAAATTGGTTTACGTGCCCCCATCTTATCAAGAATAATACCTGAGAAGGGAGCAAATCCAGCACCAATGATAGCACCCGGAAGAATCATCAAAGCAGCGAGAGTTGTATTAGAGTGGTTAACCAATTGCACATAGTTAGGTAAGATAAAGCTCATACCGAGCGATCCCAATTGCAAGGTAAAGAAAGCAGCGATATGGCCAGTAAGGCGAGGATTCTTCAGAATAGCGAGATTAATGATTGGATTTTCCAATTTCATAGAGCGCCAAACCAGAAGGATCAGCCCCAAAATACCAAGGACAAGCCAGCCAAGCACTGAGAAACTAAGAAAAGTATGATCTGCCATCCCGTGAAGGCCTAGAATCAAGCCCAAGAAAAGAAAAATGATGGCAAACAGGCTAAGAATATCAAAGGATTCACGTTTAACCTCACTCTTTTGCTCAATCGAACGAAGCCCTGCAATCAATGAAGCCAAGAGAATAGGAAACTGAACAAGGAAAATAGACCGCCAACCAAAGTGTGCTGTTAGAAGACCACCGACAGTTGGGCCAATGGCTGGTGCAACTGCGGTAATTAGTGTACCAACCCCCATCATAAGACCAATCTTACGACTTGGTACCCGCTCCAAAATGATGTTAAACATAAGAGGAAGGGCAAATCCAACCCCCATACCTTGCACCAAACGGCCCAGGACGACAAAGCCAAAGTTAGGGGCTATAAAGTCGATAAGGACTCCCAAGACTGACAAAAGATTGGCGACCAAAAAGATAGATTTCATCTTAAAGGAACGTTTGAGGTAGGCTGATAAGGGCACCACACAAGCAACGACTAATAGGTAGATGGTTGTGACCCACTGAACGGTTGATGTTGTTACTGAAAATTCCTTCATCAAAATTGGGAAGGTAATGTTCATGGCTGTTTCACCAGCCACTCCACAAAAGGAAAGGACACCTGTCGCAAAGATGGCAGACAAGACCTTAGTGGAGATTTTTTCATATGACATAAGTGTTTCTCCTCTGATGACAATTAAAGATTACGGTAGTGTTGTAAGATGTTGAGAAAGATTTCTCTTTCTTCATCTGAAAATTGTTGAGCAAACTCTTCCTCTTCTGCCCTAAGATAAGCTTGACAGGCAGACGCGATTTTTACCGCCTTATCCGTTAAAACAACCGCTTTTTGCCTAGCGTCTTTCGATGAGGTATGGCGTTCGATTAGGCCTTTTTTCTCCATCCGCTGTAAGAGGACCGTTGTTGTCGAACGCTGAATGTTGAATTCATGCTCAATGTCCCTCTGAAAGATTTCTTGTTTCTCATGATTCATTATAAAATCAATGACAGCCATCTGATTTCCCGTCAAACCAAATCGCTTGGCGAACTGGTCAAAGTGACGCATCATGTTATTATTGGCTTGTTTTAACAAACGTCCAAAATGGTCCAAAAGTCTACTCCTCAATTATATTGTTAGCTAACTAGCATATTAAGTATAGGAGAATTTTAGCCCAATGTCAATATCACTTTCAACGGATGACAAAAAAACTCAAGGACTTAGAATCCTTGAGTTGCTTCACTTAGTCTTTTTTGACAGGAATTTCCTTGATAACACGCGCCGGGTTTCCACCTAGAACCACATTGTCACCAAAGGACTTGGTGACGACTGCTCCTGCTCCAGCCACAACATTGTTCCCCAAAGTTACACCCGGCAAGATAGTCACACCACCACCAGCCCAGAAATTATCACCGATGGTAATGGGTGCTCCGTACTCAATACCTGAATTGCGCTCAGTTGGATCAAGCGGATGTAAGGGCGTCAAAAACTGACAATTAGGGCCAATCATAGCATTGTCACCAATCGTGATAGGACAGATATCCAGCATGGTCAAGTTCCAGTTGGAATAGAAATTTTCACCGATATGGATATTAACACCGTAATCCGTAACGAACTGAGGATTCATGGCAAGATTCTCACCAGTCGAACCAAACCAAGATTTGATAATCTCCGCCCTTTTGAGACGGTCAGGTTCAGCATTAAAGGCCATTTGCTTTTCTCTAGATTTAGCTGCTAGGGCACGTAACTCAGGGTCGCTAGGCTTATAAAACTCACCCGCAATCATTTTTTCATATTCTGTCGGCATGGCAGTCTCCTTTTGTGATTGTACTTCTATATTTTAGTATAGAATTGATGTCACCACAAGAGAGACCACAAAAAATCTCAAATGCTCTACGCAACTTGAGATTAATGAGTTCTTTTTTGACAGAGCTTTTTCAATTGCTGAACATCCACCTTAGAACTATCCATCAAGGGAATGGCATCAATCGTATGCCAGTACTTGGGCTGCTCAGTGGCTAGTAAAACACTAGCAATCGACTTCTTAGCTTCCGATAAAGATATACTGTCTTTTAAAACAAGAAAGGCATGCACTTCATCACCAGCCAGATGACTGCTCAACTTGAGACAAAAGGCATCTTTTACGAAAGAACAAGAGAGTAGTTTTTGTCTAATAGTTGGCAAATGCAACTTGGTTCCAGCATAATTAGCCCAATCAGATGGTCGCCCTTCCAAGATTAATCCTGCTTTTGAAAAATGACCATAGTCTTCTACCGTAAAGGGGCATCTTACTCCGACAGCTGCATAAGGAGTCGTAACATAAATTTTATTGTTTTTCAGCTTTATTTGAACATTTTTAAAAGCTCGACCAACTAAATTGGGATTGTCTAAAATCTCTCTACCCTTACACCAGCTGATAAAACTTAATTCACTAGCGCCATAAAAAACAATAATGTCGCAGGTCGGTTGCCTGTCATAAAGGTCACGAATCAGAGAAACTGGCAAAGTTTGAGAAGAACTGATGATATGAGACAAGTCAAGCTCCCTACTGTTTAAATGACTTGCTAGAACTTGTAGAAGGCTTGGTAAGAGATACAGATGACTAGCTTGGCAGGTCTGACATAATTGCACCCAACTTCTCGGAGATGGTTTATCACTAATAATCAATTGCCCACCTTCATAAAGGACAGCCAAGGCCATGTTAAGGTTCCCTGAAAAACTAAAATTGCCTTTTAAGAATAAAGCCGTTTTCTGATTAATATGGAAAATTCGATTTTGCTCAGCAAAAAAATCTACCCACGAGGACATGGTTCGCCACAAAATCTTGGGTTTTCCACTTGTTCCCGAAGTCAAGATTCCGAAATCTGCTTCTAAACGTAAATCGGAGGCACTCGCTTCAGACGCTAAGGCCAGTCGGACTTCTGGTGACAAATTAGGATGACAAATAACAGGTTTTACGCCTAATGACAAAGCTGCTAAAAACATCATCAACTGATTAAGCGGATAGTGCTCTACGATAAAGCAAACGTCAGATGACTTTGAATCAAGTGTTGTCTGATTCATCATTCTTAATAAATCGCCGTAAGTGTAAGATTTGTCATCAATTACCAAAGCCTGCCGATGAGGATTCTGTTGAGCCCAAGCTTTTATTTTTTGAATCATGTTAAACTCCAACCCTTTCAATGAGGAAAGATATACCAACTCCTCCAGCACCGGCAATAGCACAAAGTCCATACCGCCCCTTTTGTACACGGAGCGCCTGCATTACATGTAAAAGATTGATTGCCCCTGAACAACCATAAGGGTGACCATAAGCTAAGGCACCACCAAATAGATTGTAGCGGTTTACAGCTTCTGGGAAATACCTTTGAAAGAGACAATCAATCACCGAAAATGCTTCATTCCATTCAATAGCATCTATATCCGACATTGAAAGATTGACTTTCTTCAATAGTTTTAGAGTTGCTTTGTAAACTAATTCGGGACTGAAACGAGGATCTCCTGCTACCTGAGCCATGTCACAAATCTTAAACTCACCGACTTGATGGCTCAATAGAAGAAAAGCAGCACCATCATGTGTTAAACAAGAGTTTGCGGCACTGGTCAGACTGTCTGGACCTAAGATTGGAGGAATTCGACTTAACAGTTTTTCTGAAATCTTAGGTCGAATGCCCTCATCCTTTTTCCCAGGCATTTCTAGGATAACAGGAGATAGAGCCCCTGTCTCCAAGGCCTTCTGCGCTTTAGCATGACTCTTTAGAGTCCATTGATACAATTCTTTTTGAGTAACCTGATATTTTTGAGCGACCCGTTCGGCCCCTCTTATCATAGCTAGAGAATCCGTACTATCTGGTGAAAACTGAGCAACGTAGTAACTCCCTGTACGATCATCCTTGTCGGCATAAGTTCGCAAAGGTTGTAAGGATGAACTTTCAATGCCGCCTGCAATAATATTTTCCGATAAACCAGCCTTTATCTTAGCAAAAGCAAAACCAATGGCGGCGCTTGCTGAAGCACACTGCATATCAATAGTTGTCGCAGGAACAGTTTCAGAATAATCGGACAAAAGTCCAGTTAAACGACCAATATTGCCACCTGTTCCAACAGCATTTCCGCAAATAATGTCATCAATGTGACATTCTGGATAACGCTTCTTTAAGGCATTTAAAATCCCAGCACCTAAATACTCTGGTCGCATACTGGCGTATTGCTTTTGAAACAGTCCAATGGGTGTCCTTAATCCCCCTTGAATATATACATCTACCATTAAACACTCTCTCCTTTTATAATGATAGTATCCCCTCTACACAGATAGAAGTCCTTTTGATGACAATAAAGTGATAATCTTTCTTGCGCATAGGCTGGCGCTAAAAAACGTAAGGATAATACAGAAACTCTTTGTGGTAGGACCTGTCTCAAATAGTCTAAATAAAGACAGGCTGGGATTAAAAAGGGATCTTGCCGATGTAGGGGATTGTAATCTCCAATTGCACTCACAAACTGCAGGATATCTGCCTTGGTAAATTGGACATCCGATAGAAAAGTAGCTGAGGATATATCTAGTTTATCTTGTGATTTTCTTCCAAAAGACGACGGTCTTTTCAATAAAAAGGTAGCTCTTAATGCCTCTCCACCTTTTACGAGTAAAATCTCCCGCAATATTTTTTGATGTCTTAAAATAAGGGTTTGGTCTAGTGCTTCCGTTTCTTGCCATTGTAGTTTTACAAGTAAACTATCTTTGGGTAAATCTGTATTCGATGATATCAATAGTGAAAATAATTTTCTCATCATCATTCTCCAGTAAAAAATATGAGTAAACATATAAAAATATATAAGTTAACCATTTTATACTATAAAAAACTGGTCATATTGTCAATGATGAGTCAAAGGTGCAAATAGCAGTGAGTCAAATGGCATGAATTTGCTAATGAACAAAAAAATCCCAAGTGCCATAAGCAACTTGAGATTTTCTTTCTGTCTGGACATGCCTGAGTGATTCAGGTCTTTTGATTATTTTTCTTTTTGATCTTTGTGATCTTTTTTATTTTTCTTCTTACGTCCGTTACGGCCAAGTCCTAGACCTGTTACCGATACGGTAAAGCCTGCAATGTTGATGGTCTCTTCAATCTTGCCCTTGCCTACTTCGTCTTCATTTGAAAGGTTAATCGGCATCTTGTGTTTAGAGCCAGTACCTTCTGCTTGGTTGGCAACAGGTGCTTCAAAATCATCACCAGGGCCATAAGTTGTTGGACCGTCATGAGATTCAGAAGCTTCTTCGACTTGGTCAAGTACTTCTAAATCTTGAACATCTTCAACGACAATGTCATCTGCCTTATCTTCCTTAGGCTTACCGTTAATATCGCCTGTAAGTGGGATATAGACAACTGTTTCTTCGAGATTACGTTGTCCAACGGTCTTACCTTCAACTTTATCCTTGTCAGCGCTGTAGCCTTCTACTTCAGGTGTGACAACTGTTTCAAACTGACCTTTATTTGAAGTCCAGTAGCTTGAACCGAGTTCTTCACCTGTCACCTTATCAATGGTCAAACTACGTGTCCATTGAGCGGTTTGGATGTTATTGGCAGGAAGGTCTGCTTGGCCATCACTTGATTCGTAGAGAACTGTGAAGGTGACATCTTTGATATAGTTTTCACATTCTGGCCATTTGGCACCATCTGGATCTGTTGGGTTAATTGGTTTACCAGCTTCTTGGATGTTATCTGGGCCTACTTGAACAGTACCATGACGAAGGGTAACCATGAAGTTTTGGTCAACGTGTGAATCGCCATCAAAGATAACGCCGTTAGTGAAACCATCTGCAAGGAGGGTGTAACCACGATCACTGTAGTACTTGATACGTTCGATTGTTGAGTAATCAATCACTTCACCTGATTTACCAAGCAAGTCGACAACTTCAAGTTTCTTACGTGTCGTACCATCAACATAAGTCACTGTAGCTTTCTGAGCATCTTTAAGGTAAGTAACTACTTCCAGAAGTTCAGGTGTTTCTACAGCAACATCCGTCATTCCAGCGATTTCCATACGGTCTGGTGTAAATCCAACAACTTCTGGAGAAGGAACTGCTGAGAAGCCTGTTTGCATGCTTGACCATGCTTCATAATTGATTGCGCCTGTCACAAGGTTAACATTAGCCAAACGTTTGAAATTAAGAACTTCAACATAATCGTCACTTGCCAATCCGCCTTCTTCGAAGACATACTGAATAGTACGTGTTACATCAGCATGGTTTTCGAGTGACTCAACACTATTTGGCCAAACTGGGCTATTGACATCATTTGCATCGACGACTTCACCTGCAACTGGTGCTGGCATGTCTGGGTCTACAAGAACCAAACGTTCACGAAGAACCACTTCGAAGACTTGATCAAAGTCAGAATCACCATTATAAGTGTGGTCAAAGGCTTCTGCAAAGCCATCGTTGACGAGCTCATAACCTCGTTTAAGCAAGTTAGCGAGTTGTTCATCAGTAGAGTAGTCAATCTTCTCACCTGAGCTTCCGATGACTTCATCACGTGTCAACTCTGACTTGTCCATTTCATTCATGTAAAGGATGAGAGCTCTTTGTTCATCCTTAGCATAAACCACAGTGGTGTCTTGACCTGGATGTTCTGGCGTGATAAAGGCCTTTTCAGAGATATAACCAAATACATCTGGAACGACTGTTTCCATAGCCATGGTTGGATCTTCAGGATCGTTGTTGTAGCTTGGTGTAGAGGCGCTTTCAATTGGTGTACCATTCTCATCGACCGGAATAATCTTACCGAGTTCGGTATAAGTAACAGTATCTTCAACTTCTGGGAGGTCAGGTCTAACTTCCAAACCACCAGCTTGACGTTTATCTGCAAAGAAGCCTTCAACAACTGGGACGTCTACAACATCATAAGTGAAGCTGTCTTGATCCCATGTGCTCGTTTCTTCCACTTGGTTAAATTTACCATGGAAGCTGAAGCTGTCTTGGATATTGATAACAGGATCCTTGTAACCTGCACCTTGGAAGGTAACCGTTTGTTTGGTATCTTGAGTAATATCTTCCAAGATTGGCTCATAAACCAAGGTTTGGTCAAGACTGAGGTCAATAGGCAAGACCAATGCACTCTCAGCTTGGTAACCCGCAAGCTCTGGTGCCAATGTCTCAATAACTTGCGTAGCATCTTTAGGATCATTGGCAAAAGGAACAGGCTCTGCATCTGCGATTGGATTTCCAAAGGTATCAACAGGAATGATTCTACCAAGTTCCTTGTAGGTAACATTATCTGTAGCCTCTGGTTTATCAGGTGTTACCACCTGCATACCGGCAACTGCCTTGTCAGCATAATAACCTTCTATCACAGGAACAGTAACCTTAGCAAAGGTATGGCTGTCTTGGTCCCAAGTATAAGTGTCTTCTGCCTGATTATATTTACCAGTGAAACTGAATTCAGACTGGATATTAACAGACGGTGTGGCTGCGCCAGCTCCCTTGAAGAAGACGGTTTGCAAGGTTGGTTGCGTCACATCTTCAAGGATTGGAGCGTATTCAATGAGAATGTCATCTGTCAAATTTTCAGGAAGAACACTCTCTTGGACTGGACGGTAGCCAGGAATATGAGGTACGAGTGTCTCACTGACCTTAGTTGGGTTGTTGGCATCATTGTTAAAGGTTGGAGTTGGAACGTTCGGAATCAAGCGTCCGTTAGCATCAATAGGAATAATCTTACCAAGTGGCATGTAGGTAACAGTTTCTTCCATATTGTCTTCTGTTACATCTCTACCCTTAACGTCCACTTTATCGGCATAATAACCTAAAACAACTGGTGCGTAGATGTCATAATATTTTGTTTTGTTTGGAGACCATTCAGTCTCATCAACAAGCTCTCCTGAGACCTTGTCAAAGGTAAGGGTACGTACCCAATAAGCCTTTTGAACATCAGCTTCCGGAAGGTTGGCATTGCCATCTGTGCTTCTATAAAAAACCGTAAAGCTTACTTCTTTTTCGTAAGCATATTTAGATGGCCACTTAGGTCCATTTGGATTATTTGGATTGATTGGGGTATCTGGAACTTGATCATGATCAGGCCCTACTTTCGCAACATCGTGTTGCAAAAGAACGAACCATTCTTGATCATCAATATCTTTATCATCAAAAATGGCATCTTTAGGGAAATCATCCTGAATCAAGCCATATCCCATATCCTTGAAAGTCTGAATACGTGTTGCTGTCCCGTATTCAATAGCTTCACCTAATTCACCGGTCAATTGGTCACTAACCAAGTAAGCACCGGTTGTTTCATCAATATAGGTGATGCTGGCTTTCTTGAAAATTTTACGATACACAACCGGAGTATCGACTCCTGGTTTGTTCGGTACTACACTTTTAATATCTGTCATATAATCTTGAACAGCTGGTGTTGCTGTCTCACCCGCCTTTCGTGGATCTTTATTGTTATTGTTATACTGCTTAGTCAAAGCACCTGGAATATAGTCACCATCTTCAGTGACTGGGATAATGCGTCCCAATTTCTTATAGGTCACATGCTCCGTTACTGTCGGCACATAAGGTGTCACGACGTTAAAGCCTGCTTCTTTTTGGTCAGCGAAATAGCCCTGGACAAGCGGTACTGATATCTTAGGATAGGTAAAGCTGTCCTTGTCCCATTCAATTAAGCCAGTCTTAGCATCCCTAGTCCCTGTAAACACATGATTTTCCATGACTTCAGGGTCTGGTGTTTTAGAACCTGCTCCTTGAAAAATAATTTCTTGTTTAGATGAAATACTTACTGTTGCACTACCATCATGATTATCAAAGAAGGCTTCGTCTGCTCTGGCTCTGGCAAAGTCTAAATGAGAAGGGGCACTGTGGTTAGGGTGACGCTTATTACTAGTCAACAACATAGAAAGATCTATCGTATCAACTAGATCAGTGTCTGTTGAACCGTGTGCAATATGCTCTTCGGCAGTTTTGGCCTTGGCCGCTGCCTCAGTCGCATTTTCCCTATAGGCTCTCAAAGATACTCCCCCTTTCCTCTTTTATAAGAAATAAAATCATATACTTGTTAACTTCTCATCGAAATCTTTTTCTATGAAGATTTCATTTTCCCTCAGAGAAAACAACAAGCCATTATCAAAGATTAAAATTTTCAATATCTTTTATATATACTATAATACGAGAATGGATTTTTTACAAGTAAGGTGTAAGAACTTTAATCATTTTAACCACTAAGTGAAAAAATAGC
This sequence comes from Streptococcus sp. C150, assembly GCF_000187445.1. NCBI lineage: Bacteria > Bacillati > Bacillota > Bacilli > Lactobacillales > Streptococcaceae > Streptococcus > Streptococcus sp. C150. Next base: position 1,094,494 of record NZ_GL698449.1, read on the forward strand.
GTCTTAATGTGCAGAATCTATCAAATAACTTATGAAAGTGGCATGAAAATGAGATTACACCAACGACTTAAATGGCGAGTTTTTAATGGATTAATGCTTTTAAAGTGATCCTTTTTTTAAGAAACTCACTATCACCTAAAATACCATTCATCATCCTTGGGGATGAATACCTTAATAGTCTTAATACAAGCCATGCCTACATCACTACAAGGAGACTGCAAGAACAACTAGTATTACTATTTAGTATAAAGTGACTTTTGGGCTTCGTCAATAGCTTGTCATCAATTAATGACAAGCTATATTTTTTTGGTTTTGTTGTATTTAAGTGCCAGCCACTAGCCTCTTTCTAACAGTTATAGCGTCTAGACTGAGGGGAATCTATCTCTCCTATCTGCAGGTAAGAGCGCTCTTTTCGATTTAGGATTAACTTTAGGTAAATAACTTATCACTGATTACGCCATGAAAACCGAGACTTCTGTCTCGGTTTCGATAGCTTGAAAATGATTAGATTTGGCCTCGACCTTCACCATCAAAGTAAACCCACCATCCTGAGCTGATTTCAACCCAACGATTAACTGCCATTTCACCTGAATTTGGATCATAATAACGAATGACACCATTTACACGGACCAAATGACCTTTGACTTGTTTTCCATCATTATCGAAGAGGAGGTTTTGACCATTGATGTTGACCATGCCTTTGACCGCATTACCATTACCATCAAAGTAATACCAGCTACCATTAACTTCTTGGAAACGATTGCGATAAAGATCTCCCGAGTTGGCATCATAGTAGCGAAGGTTGCCATCAACAGTTACCAAAGCCCCTTTGACTTGATGGCCATTCTGATCAAAGTAGAGGGTTTGACCATTGATGTTTTGTGAACCTGTTACGGCAGCTCCATCATTGTTAAAGTAAGCCCAAACACCTGGTTCAACTTCAGCAAATCGGTTGCGTGCCATTTCACCTGAATTGGCATCAAAGTAACGAGTAACACCATCAACCTGGGCTGTACGACCTTTGACTTGAACACCATTGTTATCAAAGAAGAGTTCTTGACCGTTGATGTTTTGACGACCAATCACACGTTTACCATTACCATCATAGTATGCCCAAACGTTGTTACCGATTTGGATAAATTGGTTACGGCTAAAAGTATTATTATCTGGTTTTGGTTCTGGTTTTGGACTTGGTTTACCGGTTTGACTCATGATACCATTTTCATCATAGTAGAAGACTTGACCTCTACGGTTTTGACGATAGCCATCACGCAATTGCACCCCATTAGCGAGGAAGAAGTATTGTTTGCCATCGATAGTCTTTTCACCGATTGCCATACGGCCTGTGTTATCAAAGTAGTAAACATTGCCATCATTATCTTTGATAAAGGCATTTCTAGCACGTTGACCATCGTTGTAACGATAGTAAACGCTGCCCCAGCTCTTTTCGAACCTACCGCTACCATCACCATTTTGGTTGTTATTGTTCGTTGATTGGTTGCTTCCTACTACTTTTGGAAGACTAACTTTACCACCGTTGGTTCCATAGTAACCGCTAAGACCATTCTTGAGGACATACTCTGATCCACGGTCAAGAATATTGGTACCATTCATATATTTAGCAGACCATTTTGTGATCTTCTCATCGGTTGTCAAGCGTTTACCAGTAGAGATTTGAACACGGTCAAAGAATTGTGGGTAAAGACGTTTTAATTCGTCGAGGTAGGCACCACCATATTTACCTTGGTAATCATTACCAAAAGTACGTGTTTTAGCAACATAAAGGCTATGGTCGATGATGGCACCATCTTTAGTTTCTCCGTAGTTATTAACACGAGTTGCAGTGACCACTTCATCACCCGGAAGGTTGTAGATTTGGTCTGGAACCCAGTCAGCAATCGCTGAGATACCTACAGCGTGGAGTGACTTAAGCGCTGCTTTCAAGTCAGCTAATGAACCATACTTGTTGTCCTTACTCATACCAATATCATAACGGTCTGAGAAGGCATAACCATTTTGAATAACTGAGTCAAGGAAGGTACCGTCATCACTTGAAACGTATTGTGGAGCAAATTCGAATGATGTGATACCCCATGATTTGAAGAGGTTTGCATTTTCAGCAATCTTCTTGTTAGTGTATTGTGATGGGTCTTGGACGAAGTCTTGGAAGTTTGAGAAGCCTTCGTAGATGACCTGTGAATCCAAGGCAGCTGAGGAATCATAGACCAAACCACTGCTATTCTTAGATTTGCTTGCTGCCACACGCACGTCTTGATTTTCAGAAGCACCTAATGGTACCCAAACGGCTAAATAGCCATCAACTTGAGCATTACGAACACCACTGATTTCACCTGGATTGAAGGTCAAATAACCATTAGCATCAGTATACTTCACAATACCGTTAGCATCGCCATCATTCAAGTAAGAGGCAACACCATTGGAGGTTGTCAAAAGCAACGGACGATAGGCTTGGTTTCTGTGAGCTGCACCCATGTTGATTGTCAAATTGCTATTCAAACGAAGGGCAGGTTGGTTGGAAAGAATGACAGCCATCCCTTGGTTACGAGTTTCAGCAGTACCAGCATCTGAAGCGTTGTTCGCTCCTTTACCGTAACGGACTGATGTTAAGACACCAGAAGCATCCCAACCATTGGTATTTCCTGAACCTACGTAACTCATCTTCATGTCTTGACCACCAGCCGCATAACGAATACGAGCTTGCAAGAGCGTAGAAATAGCATCATGATATGGTGATTTTTGGGCCATGTATTGACCGTCATCAGTGTACAAATCACCATAATAAACACGAGGAACAGTGTCCTTATTCGTTAACATGAAGGCATAAGCAGATGGAATATTGTACTGTGTATATCTCTTATTGGCACTTCGCATATCCGCATTGTAGATTTTGAAGGCTTTCTTCATTTCATCAAGAGTGAAGGTATTCCCAGTTGATTGTGGGTTGATTTCATTTTTGATGATTTGGCCAATTACTGATTGAACTTCTGAGTCGTGGGCACGAACAAAAGTATAGTTAGCCATACGTTTTGTATTTTTCTTACTTTCTGAACGGTCATTCAGACTATTGGTAATAAGTGGTTCAAGACCTGAACGGTTTCCGATTGGTCGTAGGAAAGAAAATACCATAGCTAAACGCAATGGATCATCCATTGGTAACTGGGCCCCTTTAGTATCTTCATTGTAGTATGCATCATTATGAGACCAGGCTTCAAGAATAGAAAGGTGCTTGATGGCTTCCTCTTCGCTCTTTTCAACACCATACTTAGCTTTGAAATAATCTGAAGCAATTTGGAGAAGGTCGGCATTGACATTATCCACAGCATCGACACGAACACCATCGAAGTTTTCATCTTCAGAGCCACCTGTGAGGCTACCAATGTTCATGATATAGTGAAGCCAGTTTAATTGTTCAGCTTGAACGGCTGGGTTCGAATTGTCAATATCGTTTGCTAGAAGAAATTCAAAACCACCTGATGAATTATCTTTAAAGTAGCGACGTGTGCCATCTTGTTGCGTCGGTGTGCGGTTCAAGAGGCGATAGTCTGAATTAGCATAACTTGTGCGATTACTGTTGTTGTAAAGAAGGGCACCGCCTTGCAAGTGGTCGCTATTATCAAGGTTCTCAGAAGTTGAGTTCCATCCAGGTTGTGTTTTGACAAAATTTTTGATGGTAGTGCGCAACCAGTCCGTGTTTCCTTCACGCGCAATACGTTCTTCGATACGTTTTTGCACTTCAAGGGCTGCTTGATCCATCTGTGTTTGTGAACTATATGAGGTAAAGGTTTGGTTTGTTCCCAACCCTTCTTCTCTCATGTAGTTGAGGTAGCTGGCTTGGATAGCCTTGCTTGGCCACCAAACAGTCAGTAATGGACGTTTGTCATTTTCAGTTGAGGCAGTCCACTCTTTACCGTCTTTCAAGATTTCTTTTGGACGGTACCATGTGTTGGCAGTGAAGTAACCGTCAACAAGTTCGATATCTTTTTCAGTTGTACCATAAAAGGCGTTCTTATCACCATTTACAGTAACATTTGTGTTGGTTGTGCTATCAGCTGCTGAACCAGTGCCACCATTTTTATCGAAACGATAGTCTTTTTGGTTAGACAATTCACCAGTTTCGGCATTAAAGTATTGGCTACCGCCGTTACGTTCAAGGACATAGTTCTTACGAACAGTACCGTCATCTTCAACATAGTATTCTTTACCATTGATGGTCTTGATGTGGCTTGGACCGTCAGCAACAACATTATTTGTGGCTGGAAGATCATTATTGACAACTGTAACAGTATTATTGCCGTTATTGGCAATGTTTGTGTTGCCATTAACTGGTGTGGCACGGCGGCCTCCTGAAGGACCACGACGAGTCCCCGTTGCCGCACGACGTTCACGTGTCGCTGCTTGATCCGTAACTGCTCTTGTGTCAGTTGCTGTATTGGCTGCACGGTCTGTCGTAGCAGCTGGTGTTGTTGGATCTACTGCACGATCCGTACCAACTGGGGTAGCCGTATCAACCGCACGATCCGTACCAACTGGGGTAGCCGTATCAACCGCACGGTCCGTAACAGTTGGTGCAGTTGTATCTACTGCATTGGTTGCTGCTGTGTTAGTTGTATCCGTTGTCAAAGCAAATGTTGCTACTGGTGCTGCTTGGTCAGTAGTGACATCATTTGTTGTCGCAACTACTGCTGTTGGATCTTGAGTTGTTGCTGTATCATTAGATACAGTACCCGTGTCAACAGTAATATCGGGGATGGCTACGTTAGCATCCGTGTGTTCGTCGGCCTGAACGACACCGTCGTTAGTCCCTAAAGAAACAGCTGAGACCGCACCTACTGACAATCCTGCCACGGCGATGGTTACCCATTGTTTCTTAACTTTGTGCATTTTATAATGTACTTTTTTGTCCATATAAAAAGACTCCTTTTTCCCATTAATAGCTTAATTCTAAAACATTGAAAGCATTTTTTCAATAAAATCTGATGAATTTTCATAATTTTTAGAAAAGTCACTTCAATTTTTTAAGACAATTAGTTAGAAATGAGCATTTTGAAATAGAAAATCAGCCATTTTGTTTGTACTTAAAGAGAAATAAAGGATGATACTACCGCTATTTAAAATGACTATTGATAAACCATCAATTTTAATACTTAGACAAGAAAATCTAATGAAAAATGGCCAAATCCTTAAGGCTTTCTCTCCCCAAAACTCAAAAAACATCACCCTGGTCGACCCCTTAGGTCACTAAAGATGGTGTCTTTTTTAGGGGAACTTCTCATAGAAAGAGTAAATTCTAACTATCTAAGCTATTCAATCCCAAGCAAGGCATAACAAAAAGTAGATTAGGACCAGGTCCTAATCTACTTTCATTTTAGATATTGAATGTTAAGCTCATAAGTCTAATAAGTTTTCCAAATGCGTAACGGCATCTGAAAAGTTATCTACGACGTAAGTTGCTGCTTCTTTGACGACCTCTGGGGCATGTGACATACAGTAAGAGATGTTCGCCACCTCAAACATGGAGATGTCATTACCTGAATCACCAAATGCTACAACCGGTTGATAGTGCCTTTTTAAAAGCTCTAATCCGCTTCCCTTAGAAACCCCTTTGGCAGTCACTTCTATACGCGTGCTCCCTGATTGGAAAAATTCTAAATTAGGAAAACGAGCTTTAAGTTCTTGGACATAGGCCTCAGCCTTGTCCGCCTCTGGTCGAAGGTTAAATTTGTAAAGACAACGTTGGCGAACATTTTCATAAAGATTGTCCACACAGAGGATAGGCATATTCCATAAACGACGCTTATCCTCATGATTAAAATTCCCAACTCTTTCCTGGTTATCTAGAGCATCGAAAGTAATTGATTCTTCCTCGAGATATTTCAATAAGTTATCAACATCCGTTGGAGGTAATGTTTTCGAAAATACAACCTGATCCTTCTCAGTAACGACTGCACCGTTATAGCCAATAGCACAGACCACATTAAGGTGATTACGTTCGGCAATATAAGTAATTTCCTTAACAGAGCGTCCTGTCGCAATGGCAAAATCACTATAGGCAGACAATTTTTCATAAGCCTGCAAATCTTCTGGATGAATTTGAATGGAATTTTTGACAAAAGTTCCATCTAAATCCGTCACACATAAGATGTTATGTGTCATAGCTACTCCTCTAAACCTAAAATATCTTGAGTTTCCATTTTAAGAACATTGGCATAAGCACCGTAAATGGACTGCATTTGCATACCATTTTCCGCAAAACCAAGGGCTTCGTATTTTTTGATAATCGTGTCTTTGTCCACTAGTGACTTGTCTTTGACATCCACGCTTGAGGTGTTTTTCACTTAACTAAGTATTCAATGACTTATTTAGAAAGCTACAAATTAATAATCTTCACTCTCTTCGTCATCTTTCTTACGTTTGACAAGAAAGGCAAGACCTGTTGCCGTTGCCAAAGCACCTAAAGCAAGAGCTGCCGATGAGTTTTCCTCACCAGTCTTAGGAAGAGCTTGACTACCGTGCTTATGCTTAGGATTTTTAACTTCAGAAGATGATGCTGAAGTAGTCCTTGAAGTAGACAAGGATGTGTTTAATGACTCACTCATTGAAGTTGAGACACTTACTGAAGCTGAAACGCTGCTTGAAGTGCTTGCTGATTCTGAGGCACTCATTGAATCTGAAACCGATTGGCTGGTTGAAACTGAGGCACTGGTGCTTGATGATTCTCTGAGTGAGACTGAAGCACTGGTGCTTGATGATTCACTGAGTGATGTTGACTTGCTGATTGAGACTGAAGCTAAAATGCTAGTTGAAGCACTTGCTGATTCTGAAGCACTCATTGAATCAGAAATTGATTGGCTCGTTGAAATTGAGTCGCTTGTGCTTGTACTCTCTGCTTGCGATACATTCAATGAACCTGAAACCGATTGGCTCGTTGAGACAGAGGCACTGGTACTTACTGACTCACTGAGTGATGTGGATTCACTGGTTGAGACTGAAGCACTTAATGAAGCGGAAACGCTACTTGAAGCACTTGCTGATTCTGAAGCACTCATTGAATCAGAAATTGATTGGCTTATTGAGACAGAGGCGCTTGTGCTTTGCGAGTCAGAGACTGACGTTGAGACGGACTGACTCGTTGATACTGAGGCACTGGTACTTACTGACTCGCTGAGCGATACTGAAGCACTGGTTGACTCTGAAGCACTCAATGAATCTGAAACCGATTGGCTCATTGAAACTGAGGCGCTTGTACTTGCACTTTCTGATTCTGAGACGCTCAATGAACCGGAAATTGATTGACTCGTTGAAACTGAGGCACTGGTACTTACTGACTCACTTAGTGACGTTGATTCACTGAGTGAGACTGAAGCACTTAATGAAGCGGAAACGCTACTTGAAGCACTTGCTGACTCTGAGACACTCATTGAATCAGAAACTGATTGGCTCATTGAAACTGAGGCGCTTGTGCTTGCACTTTCCGATTCCGATATGCTCAATGAACCG
>NZ_GL698449.1:1102541-1104239 GCF_000187445.1 Streptococcus sp. C150
TTGATTGGCTCGTTGAGATTGAAGCGCTTGTGCTTTGTGATTCAGAGACTGACGTTGAGACGGATTGACTCGCTGAAACAGAGGCACTTGTACTTACTGACTCACTAAGTGACGTTGATTCACTTGACGAAACTGATGCACTTAGTGAAGCTGAGGCACTCATTGAATCTGAAACTGACTGACTGGTTGAGATTGAGGCACTCATGCTTTGCAATTCAGAGACTGACGTTGAGACGGATTGACTCGCTGAAACAGAGTCACTGGTACTTACTGACTCACTAAGTGACGTTGATTCACTGATTGAGACTGAAGCGGAAACGCTACTTGAAGCACTTGCTGACTCTGAGGCACTCATTGAATCTGAAACTGATTGGCTGGTTGAGATTGAGGCGCTCGTTCTTTGTGATTCAGAGACTGACGTTGAGACGGATTGACTCATTGAAACTGAAGCGCTCGTACTTGATGACTCACTGAGTGACGTGGATTCACTGATTGAGACTGAAGCACTTAATGACGATGACAATGAGTTAGATACTGACTGACTCGTTGATACTGAGGCACTGGTACTTGCTGACTCACTGAGTGATGTTGATTCACTGGTTGAGATTGAAGCACTTACCGACGCCGAAACTGAAGTTGAGACGGATTGACTCGCCGAAACTGAGGCGCTTGTGCTTGATGACTCGCTGAGTGATGTTGATTCACTGGTTGAGATTGAAGCACTTACCGACGCCGAAACTGAAGTTGAGACGGACTGACTCGTTGATACTGATGCGCTTGTGCTTGATGACTCGCTGAGTAACATTGATTCACTGGTTGAGACTGAAGCACTTAATGATCCGGATGTACTCAATGATGTCGAAGCAGACGTTGAGAGTGACTCACTTGTAGAAATAAAGCTTGATGCTGATTTCGAAATAGAATCAACTGTCGAAAGGATGGTAGAAATTGACGCACTAAATGCTTGCGATAAGCTTTCAAAAGCCGAAACACTCAATGAAGAAACTACTGAATTTGAAACAGATTGACTTGTTGAAACTGACGCACTCTCTGACGATGAAAGAGAGTTAGATTCGGATTGAGATTCAGATACCGATGCACTTTCTGACGCTGAAAGAGAGTTGGATTCCGATTGTGACTCAGACACTGACGCACTTTCTGATGCTGAAAGAGAATTGGATTCAGACTGAGATTCAGACACTGAAGCACTCTCTGACGCTGAAATCGAGTTGGATTCCGATTGAGACTCAGATACTGACGCACTTTCTGACGATGAAAGTGAATTTGATTCAGACTGAGATTCAGACACTGAAGCACTCTCTGACGCTGAAAGGGAGTTAGATTCCGATTGGAATTCAGATACTGAAGAACTCAATGATGTACTTTGAGAGTTCGATACTGATTCACTCGTTGAAACCGAAGTACTCAAGAAGATACTAAACGAGTTTGATACAGACTGACTCGTTGAAACTGAAGTACTCAAGGAGGTACTTAACGAGTTCGATACGGATTCACTGGTTGAGACTGAAGAACTCAATGATGAACTCAAAGAATTCGATACAGATTGACTTGTTGAGACTGAAGCGCTCAAAGATGAACTCAAAGAATTTGAAGCTGATTGACTTGTTGAAACCGAAGAACTCAATGATGTGCTTAACGAGTTTGATAAAGACTGACTCGTTGAAACCGAAATACTCA
>NZ_GL698449.1:1105818-1109898 GCF_000187445.1 Streptococcus sp. C150
GACTTCTCGGTACTCAAGGACGCACTCGTTGACGCAGATTCACTACGAGAGACACTAGTCTTGACTGAATCGCTCAAGGATTGAGACAAACTTTGTGATTTAACGGTACTCAAAGACGCACTCGTTGACGCAGATTCACTGCGAGAAACACTCGTCTTGACTGAATCGCTCAAGGATTGAGACAAGCTTTGTGACTTCGATGTACTCAAGGACGCACTCGTTGACGCAGATTCACTGTGAGAAACACTGGTCTTGACTGACTCGCTCAAGGACTGGGACAAGCTTTGTGACTTCGATGTACTCAAGGACGCACTTGTGGAAACGGACTGGCTGGTTCGTACCGATGTGCTCAATGACTGCGATAAACTGCGAGACTTAACTGTACTCAAGGACGCACTCGTTGACGCAGATTCACTGCGAGAAACGCTGGTCTTAACTGACTCACTCAAAGACTGGGACAAGCTTTGTGATTTAACGGTACTCAAGGATGCACTTGTGGAAACGGACTGGCTGGTTCGTACCGATGTGCTCAAAGATTGTGATAAACTGCGAGACTTGACTGTACTCAAGGACTCACTTGTGGAAACGGACTGGCTGGTTCGTACCGATGTGCTCAAAGATTGTGATAAACTACGAGACTTGACTGTACTCAAGGACTCACTTGTAGAAGCGGACTGGCTGGTTCGTACCGATGTGCTCAAAGATTGTGATAAACTGCGAGACTTGACCGTGCTCAAAGAGGAACTCACTGAGAGAGATTGTTTTAGTGAATTTGAAACATTCCTTGACACCACTGTACTCACGGACGTACTTGTAGATGCTGACTGTTTCACAGATTCACTCGTACTATTAGAAAGAGACTTGCTATAGTCACTATTAGACAAGGGTACCGTCACGGTATTTGTCGTATCATCCTTATAAGTAATTGTCACCGTGCCATCATTATTGACTGTATAAGACTTAATACGATTAGCTGCTTCTGGGTTCAAGGCCGACACAGCCGCAACAATCTTACTCTTATCTGTCTCTGTCAGAGCAGTCAGGCTTGTCACCTGAATGGTCGTCGTTGGCGCAACACCTGGCGTACGATCTGCAAGACGTCCCTGCGTCATCCGAATTTCACCCAAACCATTTGGACGGTTCATATTCGACGCATTGTCAATAGCAGCAACATTACGCTGCCAGGTGTTACGGGCAGAATAGGTCAAATCATCCTTCAAATGAATAGTTGTCGTAATGGTTGCCGGATTGGCACTTGTTGCCGTAATATCACCTGTAATTGGCGCTACATTCCCCGTACCGTATTGAGTTCCACCAAAGAAATTACCGTTCAAAGCATTGTCATCCAAATTAGCTCTGGCAACAATCTTCATTTCTTTGAGCTTGCCACTATCATCAGTAGCGGTAAAGGTCAAAACTGCATCATCACCCGCATAGATAATGTAGTTTTTTCCACCACCTTCAAGGGGTGTAGACTTGGGTTCGACACCATTGACAGTCAACTTGGCAGCCACTTCAGGTCGTGTGCTATCTGTGACTGCAACCGAGTTACTAGCATCTGAATAAACAGGGTAATTACCATACATGATGCGAGCTTTAGCCGTTACACCACCAGTTTGTAACTTAACCGTTGGCGTCACAATCGCTTGGCCAGAAGCATTTGCCACTGCTGTTCCGACCTCATCATCATTATTGTATAAAACAACGGTTGACCCTGGTTCAGCTCCTGTTACCGTTACAGCTGTCTGTGTATAGGCTTTATCCAACAGCCTTGTCGCCACCGTTGGGGCAGGCAGGCGTTTGACAGGAGCAGTCACATCGTTAGAGGTATTATCCTTATAGGTAATGGTCACTACACCTGTCGCTGAGACGGAATAAGACTTAAAGTCCTTAGAGGTCGCAATATTTGGATTTGTCGCCTTAAAGGTTTCCCAAACCTTATCTTTTTCAGCCTGAGCGAGATTGCTCGTGTCATTGACAAAAGTACCCGTTGTCACTGCCTTAATCGGGTTGCGAATCCCATCATTTTGAGGTAAGACCTGGATGCTAAGCGTTTGTTTCACTGATCTGTTGGCACTATTGGTCACAACAAAAGATAACTTATAAATTCTTCCTGGCGGCACTACTTCAGTAGCCCCAACTGTTCCCATAACATTAAAAGCAACGGAACTATTTCTCAAAGCAGAGGTCTGGGGAACAATGATACCATTGACACGATCACTATCAGTTCCATAACCAATTTTACGAATACTGTTTTCTGTTGGTCTTGATTCAACAACCCGATAGGCCTGATTGATGTAGTCAGAGTTATAAGCAGAAATCACAGCATTGTTAGGACCTAAGTTATAATAAGGTTCACGCAAGCTATTATCAGCACCAATGATAGCACCATTTCGAGGGTCACGCTGACCAGATGTCGCACGCAGCACCGCATTAGCAAGCCTATTTCTAGCCTGTCTTGCTTGTGTAAGTGTAGGGGCCATGTCAACGCCACTATCAGCCAGACTGACACGAATAGCATCCAAGGCTTGATTCCCCCTCAGAATAGCCGCATCCGTATTTGGCAAATCAAGAGCTTGAGCTTTATAAGTATAAATCTCTAAGGCCAAATCTTTGAGACGCTTTTCCTGATCTGAACGCTCATTATTAGCCACAACTGACGCAGCCAACAGACCGTTCGCAGTGTCAGACAATTGACGATTAACAAGAGCTTCGGATGCTAAAGAGGCATGTAACAAGGCCGAATCCGAGCTGACAAGCTTTACACCCTCTTGAGAGTCAACACTATCACTCTTGCTCAATGACTTATTAGATAGACTGTCATCACGCTCTGAAGAGCCTGTAAGCCCACTCTCAGACAAGCTATGAGAATCCGTCTGACTCGCTGCTTCCGATTGAGAAGCTAGAGAAGCTGACAAGGAAGAAGAAAGCGAAGCACTTAGTGATAGGGAGGTGGATTTTGAAGCCTGTTCGGAAGCTGAAGCAGATTGACTGCTCGACAAGGACTCATTCAAAGAAGCCTCCGAAGTCTGTCTTGACGTAGCTTCAGATGACTCTTGACTATTTACCTGACTCTCTTGGACACCAGACACAGAACCAATATTGCCAATAATAGCTGATTCTGATGCAACTAAAAGATCAGCCTTAGCTCCAGCTTGGCTTTCCAAAACTGGCTCATCTGTCACTTCTTCCGCATGAGTCACGTGAGTCACAACAGCCCCACCTAGCAAAGCCCCCGTAGCAAGTACTCCCTTAAGGAGCGAGTGTCCTGAGAAAGCAGATGAATCCACTTCCACCTGCTGGGTACTAATCGAAGGTAAATCCACTCCTCCTCTTAGCACCTTAAAAAGACCAAAGTTTGAAGTCGCTGCACGAAGCCAGTGCTTACCTGACTTTACCAGTTTAAAACGTGTCACACGGTCCGTTTCACGATATTGACCTTCATTCCTTCTAAAAAACATACTTACTCCATTAATTTTTTGATTAAAATACTCCTTCTAATTTTATCATAAAATTGAGCAAAAAATCTCATTTCAAACTTGCTTTCCCTGAACTTATACATTCCCAAATCTATTCAAATGCACCCCAACAAATAAGAAATCTGGATATATTAAAACTATTAGTCTTTTAGATAAGCAAAAATCCCCCACCATTGAGAAAAGCTCAAATGATGAGGGATATTATAAATCTTAATGAGAAGGTAAGAATGAGACTTACTGACGATTAGAAGTCTTCACCCTCTTCTTCTTTCTTACGTTTGGCAAGAAAGGCAAGACCTGTTGCCGTTGCCAAAGCACCTAAAGCAAGAGCTGCCGATGAGTCTTCCTCACCAGTCTTAGGAAGAGCTTGGCTACCGTGCTTATGCTTAGGATCTTTAACTTCAGAAGAAGATACTGAAGTACTCATTGAAGTTGAGACACTTACTGAAGCTGAAATGCTGCTTGAAGCACTTGCTGATTCTGAGGCACTCATTGAATCTGAAACCGATTGACTCATTGAGATTGAAGCGCTTGTGCTTTGTGATTCAGAGACGGACGTTGAGACGGATTGACTCGCTGAAACTGAGGCACTGTTACTTGC
>NZ_GL698449.1:1110411-1112191 GCF_000187445.1 Streptococcus sp. C150
CTGACGCACTCATAGAACCAGAAACTGATTGGCTCGTTGAAATTGAAGCGCTTGTGCTTTGTGATTCAGAAACTGACGTTGAGACGGATTGACTCGTTGAAACAGAAGCACTGGTACTTGCACTTGCTGATTCCGATACGCTCAATGAATTAGAAACTGATTGGCTTGCTGAAACTGAGGCGCTTGTGCTTGCACTTTCTGATTCTGAGACGCTCAATGAACCAGAAACTGATTGGCTCGTTGAAATTGAAGCGCTTGTGCTTTGTGATTCAAAAACAGAAGTTGAGACGGATTGACTCATTGAAACTGAAGCGCTCGTACTTGATGACTCGCTGAGTGACATTGATTCACTGGTTGAGACTGAAGCACTTAATGACGATGACAATGAGTTAGATACTGACCGGCTCGTTGAAACTGAGGCACTGGTACTTGATGACTCGCTGAGTGACATTGATTCACTGGTTGAGACTGAAGTACTTAATGAAGCGGAAACAGAATTTGAGACTGACTGACTCGTTGATACTGAGGCACTGGTACTTGATGACTCGCTTAGTGAAGTTGATTCGCTTGACGAAACTGACGCACTTAATGACGATGACAATGAGTTAGATACTGACTGACTCGTTGATACTGAGGCACTGGTACTTGATGACTCGCTTAGTGAAGTTGATTCGCTTGACGAAACTGACGCACTTAATGACGATGACAATGAGTTTGATACTGACTGGCTCGCTGATACTGAGGCACTGGTACTTGATGACTCGCTGAGTGATATTGATTCACTGGTTGAAACTGAAGCACTTAATGACGATGACAATGAGTTAGATACTGACTGACTCGTTGATACTGAGGCACTGGTACTTGATGACTCGCTGAGTGACATTGATTCACTGGTTGAAACTGAAGCACTTAATGACGATGACAATGAGTTAGATACTGACTGACTCGTTGAAACTGAAGCACTCGTACTTGATGACTCACTGAGTGACGTGGATTCACTTGACGAAACTGAAGCACTTAATGACGATGACAATGAGTTAGATACTGACTGACTCGTTGATACTGAAGCGCTGGTACTTGATGACTCACTAAGTGACGTTGATTCACTTGACGAAACTGAAGCACTTAATGATCCAGATGTACTCAATGATGTCGAAGCAGACATTGAGAGTGACTCACTTGTAGAAATAAAGCTTGATGCTGATTTCGAAATAGAATCAACTGTTGAAAGGATGGTCGAAATTGACGCACTAAATGCTTGCGATAAGCTTTCAAAAGCTGAAACACTCAATGAAGAAACTACTGAATTTGAAACAGATTGACTTGCTGAAACTGACGCACTTTCTGACGCTGAAAGGGAATTGGATTCCGATTGTGATTCGCTTACTGAAGCACTCTCTGATGCTGAAAGCGAGTTGGACTCAGATTGAGATTCACTTACTGAAGCACTTTCTGATGCTGAAAGCGAGTTAGATTCTGATTGAGATTCAGACACTGAAGCACTCTCTGATGTTGAAAGCGAGTTAGATTCGGATTGTGATTCAGAGACTGACGCACTTTCTGAAGCCGAAATTGAGTTGGACTCGGATTGTGACTCACTTACTGAAGCACTTTCTGAAGCCGAAATAGAATTTGACTCAGATTGTGACTCACTTACTGAAGCACTTTCTGACGCTGAAAGGGAGTTGGATTCGGATTGTGATTCACTTACTGAAGCACTTTCTGATGCTGAAATAGAATTTGACTCAGATTGTGATTCACTTACTGACGCACTCTCTGA
>NZ_GL698449.1:1112619-1113296 GCF_000187445.1 Streptococcus sp. C150
TCTCTGATGCCGAAATTGAGTTGGATTCAGATTGAGATTCAGATACTGACGCACTTTCTGATGCTGAAAGCGAGTTAGATTCGGATTGTGATTCAGAGACTGACGCACTTTCTGATGCTGAAAGCGAGTTAGATTCGGATTGTGATTCAGAGACTGACGCACTTTCTGATGCTGAAAGGGAGTTAGATTCTGACTGTGACTCAGACACTGAAGCACTTTCTGACGCTGAAAGGGAGTTAGATTCCGATTGGGATTCAGATACTGAAGAACTCTCTGATGTTGAAAGCGAGTTAGATTCGGATTGTGATTCAGAGACTGACGCACTTTCTGAAGCCGAAATTGAGTTGGACTCGGATTGTGATTCGCTTACTGAAGCACTTTCTGATGCTGAAAGCGAGTTAGATTCTGATTGAGATTCAGACACTGAAGCACTTTCTGATGCTGAAAGCGAGTTAGATTCTGATTGAGATTCAGACACTGAAGCACTCTCTGACGCTGAAAGCGAATTGGATAGAGACTGTGACTCAGACACCGAAGCACTCTCTGATGCCGAAATAGAATTTGACTCGGATTGTGACTCACTTACTGAAGCACTTTCTGATGCTGAAAGCGAGTTGGACTCGGATTGAGATGTGCTCACTGACGCACTCTCTGAAGCCGAAAGCGAATTGGATAAA
>NZ_GL698449.1:1114077-1120073 GCF_000187445.1 Streptococcus sp. C150
TTTCTGACGCTGAAAGCGAATTGGATAGAGACTGTGACTCAGACACCGAAGCACTCTCTGATGCCGAAATAGAATTTGACTCGGATTGTGACTCACTTACTGAAGCACTTTCTGATGCTGAAAGCGAGTTGGACTCGGATTGAGATGTGCTCACTGACGCACTCTCTGAAGCCGAAAGCGAATTGGATAAAGACTGTGACTCAGACACTGATGCACTCTCTGACGATGAAAGCGAGTTAGATTCTGACTGTGATTCAGACACGGACGCACTTTCTGACGCTGAAAGGGAATTGGATTCTGACTGTGATTCAGACACGGACGCACTTTCTGACGCTGAAAGGGAATTGGATTCAGACTGTGACTCAGATACCGACGCACTTTCTGACGCTGAAAGGGAATTGGATTCTGACTGTGATTCAGATACCGACGCACTTTCTGACGATGAGAGTGAATTTGACAAAGACTGTGATTCAGACACTGATGCACTCTCTGACGATGAAAGGGAATTTGACAAAGACTGTGATTCAGACACTGATGCACTCTCTGACGCTGATAGCGAGTTAGATTCTGACTGTGATTCACTTACTGAAGCACTTTCTGACGCTGATAGCGAGTTAGATTCTGACTGTGATTCACTTACTGAAGCACTTTCTGACGCTGATAGCGAATTTGATTCTGACTGTGATTCAGACACTGAAGCACTCTCTGACGCTGAAAGCGAATTAGATTCTGACTGTGATTCACTTACTGATGCACTTTCTGACGCTGAAAGCTTGTTGGATTCGGACGCAGATACTGATGCTGACTCAGACTTTCTCAATGATTCTGATTTCCGTTCACTCGTTGAAGCGGATTCGGATTCCCTTAAAGATTCCGATTCAGACTTAACAATGCTCTCACGTGTGCTTTCTGAGAGCGATGTAGAAGTTGATAGGCTTTCACTTTGTTTAATCTTATGGAATGAATAGGTGATTCCTTGACTACCTTCAAGGACTCTAACTGTGTTATCTGAAACAAAACCTTTTGCTGTCGCAACATTAGTTGCCCTCAACTCATAACCATCAATGCTGAGATAGGATGACAGATTCACCGTTGTTCCAGCTTCTTCTTGAATCAAGACTTCATCTTTACCTGGAATTTCCTCACCAGTGTCTGCATCAATAAATTTTACCGTTACATAGGCCCCTCTTGCAGAATAGTCAAATCTTTCAAGATTAAATTGTTGTAAGTTTGTTCCTGAACCCGTTGAAGCAAAGAGGGCAAAGGCCAACTCTTCTTGCCCAGATCTTTGACCAGTTGTAGCACGACTGGCATTCAAATAGCTTTGAATATTCTTAGACCAAGTTTGACCGGCATAAGTTACTGTCATAACTTTGGTCGAACCGTTATATGAAACAACATAGTCTTTAAGCGTATTATCGGTTGGAAGTGTCTGTAATTTTTCAGCACTAATTGTATCTGTTGTAGCTACCCCAGTATTTGACGTAGTAACAAAGGCCCCAAAAGCTGAGTTTCTAACTTTTGCAGGATCTGCGTTAGCATACTGACTGCTATTAGGCTGAGACGTATTATGCCAAGTATCCAATTTAAATCCAAAGGAACGTTTAAGGTTTGTTCCTCCCATACCAAGACTGGCACCAGAACCATTTCCATTGGCATTACCGATTTCACCGATTTTACCCGTCGAAAAGATAGCCGCAATACCGTCACCACCATAGTGTCCAGCAGAACTATTACCCTCGTAGGCATCACCAAGGTTGATTTTACCTGTTAAGGTGAAACTTTCATTCATATCCACCTTGGTTTTAAGGGTATAAGCACCTGCTTGTCCACCGGTATTTTGAGTCAAGGTCACCGTTCCATCATTGAGACTTGCTGTTCCAGTGGTTTTGAAATAACTTGCTTGGTTTTTATTCGTAACAATAAGATTTGCTTTTTGCTTATAGGTAGCCTCACCAAGTGACGCATTAGTGTCATAAGCACCTCTAGCCACAGCATCCAACTGTGCAGTAACTGCTGCAACACCGTTAACTACTGAATTACCAGTAAAACCTGCATTTGTAATCTTAGTCATCAGCCCCTCAACGGCGTTACCAAGACGTTCACGTTGTTCTGCATAAGCAGCATTTGTTGCTGATGCAGCAAGCAATGTTGTTGATTTAGTGACTTCTTCTTGAACTGTTGTGATAGCTGTTTGAATTTCAGCTTTGGCAGCTGTGTCTGTTAATTTTGCTTGGTAATCTTTAGCAATATTAACGAGCAATTCTGCTTCTGAAACGTTTTGATCCAAGATCGTTTTTTCATCTTCTTGAGTCGCTGTTTCTGATGCAGTCGCTACTGTTGAAGTTGCTGATTCTGAATGTGAAGCTGAACCACTTGTGCTTTCAGTATGTGACTGAATAGCGGAGGTTGACCGCTCTTTGCTAAGTGATACAGATTCAGAAATAGATTGTGATAATTCTGTTGATACAGATTGTGACAATGATACTGAAGCATCTGTGCTTGCTTGAATGTCAACTGAAGAGCTTGTAGACTCTTGACTAGTTGATGGTGCTACTGAAGCTTCCGATGTTGGAGCTGCACTCAAGACAACAGACTCAGAATTGGCTGTTACATCATGATTTCCAGTTAATTGACTCTCTAAGGCCGGTGTTGCCGTTTCTTCGGCTTGAGCAGTGTAAGTAGCTACTGCACCACCTGCCACCGCACCTGCTGCTGCAATCCCTTTAAGAAGGGCTTGACCTGAGATAAGAGGTGTTTTCTCCTCAACACTTTGCGCTGAAACTGACGGTGCGTCTGCGCCACCTTTAACAACTTTGAAAAGTCCAAAGTTTGATGTCGCTGCACGAAGCCATTGCTTCCCTGATTTGATTAATTTAAAACGAGTCACACGATCTGTTTCGCGATATTCCCCTTCGTTTCTTCTAAAAAACATATCTGCTCCATTCTAGATGTTAGTGTAAAAACACGTAGTTAAATTTTATCACAAAATTGTTGTAAGTTCTAATTTTTTGTCATATATTCCTTAAATAAAATTGCAAACACTTCATTCAATTAACACCTTAAAGACATTGATTTCACACTATTTTCAGTCATTCACTAGTTTATAAAATGAAATTTAAAGATTTCTTGAAATTCTAGAGAGATAATTTCTTTCTTTAACAGTATTGCCTTTCAAGATAGGCTTGATTACGCTAAATAGCAGACAAATTCTAATCCTTTAGGTTAATCTCATAATCACAAAAAGACACACTCCAATTTGGAATGTGTCTTTTTAGAACGAAGCCAATCGGCTTATTCTTTCTTAAGAGTAGTTAGTGTTTTATTAGGACTAGTCACTCAAAAGTTTTAGGGAGGTAAGTCGAGGAAATATTATTCCTCAGTTTTTTTGCGTTTTGCCGCAAGAGCCAAGCCAGATGCAGTTGCAAGCAAACCTAGAGCTGCTGTAGCAGCTACGTTAGACTCTTCACCAGTATTTGGCAATTGTGTCATTTCTGAAGCTGGTTTAGCTGGAGTTACAGGAGCTGCTTTAGCTGGAGCTTTAGGAGCTGGATCAACTGGTTTAGCTGGAGTTGGTTGTTCAGGTTTACCAGGAGTTGGTGTCACTGGTTTTTCTGGAGTTGTATCGACAAGTTTGTAAACGTAAGTAACGTTCTTATCACCTTCGATAACTTTACCAGTTACTGGGTCAGTTGTAGTCAAGTGACCATCACCATCAACTTTACCTACTGGATAGTTACCTTGTGGTACCAATTCATAGACTTTACCATCTGCAGTAACGATTGTCTTAGGACGGTTATCGATTACTGTATCATAATGTTTACCTACTGGTTGCTTAGATTCATCTGTAACAGATTGTTTGATTGTGTTACCATTTTCATCTACGTAGTGAACATATACATTACCCTTAGGTTGTGCTGGTTGTTCTTTGAGTTTGTAGATGTAAGTAACATCTTTACGTCCTTCAACAACTTTACCTGTTGTAGCGTCTGATGACTCAAGGTGACCTTGTCCATCAACCTTACCTACAGTGTAGTTACCAGCTGGAACCAATTCATATGTCTTACCATTGTATTTGATTTCTTTTGGACGGTTATCTACAACTGTATCGTAGTCTTTGTCGACTGGTTGATCTTTTTCATCAGTAACGTCAGTCTTGATTGTGTTACCTTCAGTATCTTTATAGTGAACGTAAACGTCACCTTTCACTTCTTTATAAACATAAGTGACGATTGAACGAGGTTTCTCAACTTTACCTTTAGTTGGGTCAGAAGATTCAAGGTGTCCATCCTTATCAACTTTACCTACTGGGTAATCACCTTTTGGTACGATCTTGTATGTCTTACCATCTGGAGTCTTGATAGTCTTAGGTTTTTCACCTTTCTCAGTTGTGTTATATGGAGTGTCATATGGTGAGTTTGGTGTGTCTTGACGAGGTTTCTTGATTTCCTTACCTTTTTCGTTTACGTAAGTGATGATGACGTCACCTTCTTTAGGTTTCGTTGGATCTTCTTTAAGTTTATAAACGTAAGTAACGTTCTTATCACCTTCGACAACTTTACCTGTTGTAGCATCATCACCTGTCCAGTGACCTTGTTCGTCTACTTTACCTACTTTGTAGTTACCAGCTGGTACCAATTCGTATGTCTTACCTTGGAATTCGATTTCTTTTGGACGGTTGTCAATAACTGTGTCGTAGTCTTTACCAACTGGTTGAGCCAATTCATCAGTTACTGTATCTTTAATGATATTACCTTCAGTATCTACGTAGTGAACGTATACATTACCCTTAGGTTGTGCTGGTTGTTCTTTGAGTTGGTATACGTAAGTAACATTCTTATCACCTTCGATGACTTTACCTGTTGTAGCATCATCACCATTCCAGTGACCTTGTTCATCTACTTTACCTACTTTGTAGTTACCAGCTGGTACCAATTCGTATGTCTTACCTTGGAATTCGATTTCTTTTGGACGGTTGTCAATAACTGTGTCGTAGTCTTTATCAACTGGTTGATCTTTTTCATCAGTCACATCGTCTTTAATCTTGTTACCATTAACATCAACATAGTGAACGTAAACATTACCCTTCACTTCTTTATAAACGTAAGTGATTGTTGATTTAGGTTTATCAACTTTACCTTTAATTGGATCTGATGATTCAAGGTGTCCGTTACCGTCAACTTTACCTACTGGGTAGTCACCTTTTGGTACGATCTTGTATGTCTTACCATCTGGAGTCTTAATTGTGTTAGGTTTTTCACCTTCCTCAGTTGTGTTATATGGTGTGTCATATGGTGAGTTTGGTGTATCTTGACGAGGTTTTTGAATTTCTTTACCATCATTTTCACGGATGTAAGTGATGATAACTTCACCAACTTTAGGAGTTTCACTTTCAGACAATGATTGAGAAACTGATACAGATGTAGATTCTGAGCTAGAAAGTGATTCTGAAACTGAAGTTGATGTAGAAGCTGAAACTGAAAGACTAGCAGATGCAGAGTATGATTCAGAAGCTGATACTGATTCAGATACAGAAGTTGATTCTGAAGTGCTTGCTGATTCTGATGCAGAAACTGACTCAGAGGCGCTTACGGATTCTGATGCAGATACTGAAGCTGATGTACTTGCTGATTCTGATGCAGAGGCTGACTCAGACGCACTTACTGATTCTGATGCAGATACTGAAGCTGATGTGCTTGCTGATTCTGATGCAGAGGCTGAAGCTGATACGCTTGCTGATTCTGATGCAGATGCTGATTCAGACGCACTTACTGATTCTGATGCAGATACTGAAGCTGATGTGCTTGCTGATTCTGATGCAGAGGCTGAAGCTGATGTGCTTGCTGATTCTGATGCAGAGGCTGACTCAGACGCACTTACTGATTCTGATGCAGAGGCTGAAGCTGATACGCTTGCTGATTCTGATGCAGAGGCTGAAGCTGATGTGCTTACTGATTCTGATGCAGAGGCTGACTCAGACGCACTTACTGATTCTG
>NZ_GL698449.1:1120216-1152264 GCF_000187445.1 Streptococcus sp. C150
CTGACTCAGACGCACTTACTGATTCTGATGCAGAGGCTGAAGCTGATACGCTTGCTGATTCTGATGCAGATGTTGAAGCTGATGTGCTTGCTGATTCTGATGCAGATGCTGACTCAGAGGCACTTACTGATTCTGATGCAGACGCTGACTCAGAAACTGATGTACTTGTTGATTCTGAGACTGATTTACTTGCTGACTCAGAGATTGAAGCACTTGTTGATTCTGAGACTGATTGGCTAGTTGATTCTGACTCTGAATGATTTGTAACAATTGAAACTGATGTGCTTGTTGACTCAGATACTGAGGCACTTGCTGATTCAGATGTTGAAGCACTTGTTGATTCAGAAACTGAGGCACTTGTTGATTCTGAGACTGATTGACTTGTTGATTCAGACTCAGATGTTGAGGTGCTTGTTGATTCTGACGTTGAAGCACTTGTTGACTCAGATACTGAGGCACTTGTTGATTCTGAGACTGATTGACTTGTTGATTCAGACTCAGATGTTGATGCACTTGCTGATTCAGAAACTGAGGCACTTGTTGATTCTGAGACTGATTGACTTGTTGATTCAGACGTTGAAGCACTTGTTGATTCTGAGACTGATTTACTTGTTGATTCAGACGTTGAAGCACTTGTTGACTCTGAAACTGAGGCACTTGTTGATTCTGAGACTGATTTACTTGTTGATTCAGAGACTGATTTACTTGTTGATTCAGATTCAGATGTTGATGCGCTTGTTGATTCTGATGTTGATGCACTTGCTGATTCAACTGTTGATTGGCTCAATGAAGCGGACGCTGATTCTGATGCAGATTTAGAAGCTGATGTTGTATCAGATTCTGATTGTGATTGAGATTGTGATTTAGATACAACTTCTGATGTTGATTGTGACACAGATTGTGACTTAGACACTGCTTCAGACTGCGATACTGATTGTGACTTAGACACTGCTTCAGACTGCGATACTGATTGTGATTTAGATACAACTTCTGATGTTGATTGTGACACAGATTGTGACTTAGACACTGCTTCAGACTGCGATACTGATTGTGACTTAGACACTACTTCTGACTGCGATACTGATTGTGATTTAGACACTACTTCTGACTCTGATCCAGATTGTGACTTAGATACAGTTTCTGACTCAGATTGTGATTTTGAAGCAGAGGTAGAGAATGATTGTGATTGAGATGCAGACTCAGAATCACCCATTTTCTCGAAGTAATAGTTCACATCAGTTGATGGTTTAATCGCAGTTGGAATTGAGTAGTTGTTAGAGAATGATGAATAACCCTTCAAATTAGAGTATACTTTACCATTTGGTGCTGTTGGGTCATTCGCAACAGATCCTTCTGCTTGGATTTCTGGAACTTTACCAGCAATGACGTTATAACTGTTATTACCAGCTCCGGCAGGTGTCAATGATGTGCTTGGAGCACCTTTGAATGGACGTGGATAAGTATGTAGAGTTCCGTCCATTTGTTTATAAGTATCTGTCTCAGTAGCAGACTGCCAACCAGTGATAATGAGTGATTTACTTCCAGCTGTTTCGTTGACTTCAATATAGTAGTCACCATTTTTGCTGTTTACTTTTGTAACTTTAGTCTCATCAGCCTTCCACTCTTCACCAGCCTTATTAACTTTACTTGTGTAGATGAGTGTGTACTTAGATACATCTTCAGTACCAATATCGGATGTAGCAAAATTGTTCACTTGAGATGGATCAAGAGCGTAGAATTTCGTTACAGTCGAACCATTTGTATCCACGATTTCAGAAATACGTTTCACGTAGTAATGGTTAGCTCCACCTTGAAGTTCGACAAGTTTTTGACCGACAACACCCTTACCAAGGATACCAGATGTTTTTTGAGTAGAATCTGTTGTAGCAGCTACATGCTTGTAACCAGGGATATCACGGTTGTTTGAAGCTGTAAATTGTTGTCCTGCAAGACCTGTTTGTGTGTAGCTTGCTAGATCTGTTTCAGTTCCAGTAGGTTTGTAAAGTTGACCTGGAGTAGAACTTCCTTGAATAAGCTTATAGTGAGTTGTTTGATCAACTGTTGCATAAGGAACAGAAGTTTGAACGTTTTGTTTGTCTTCGTTTTCGTTACCTGGGTAGTTGGTATCACGAATTTGAAGTGTTTCATACTCAAGTTTAGCGTTTACCAATGAGAAGGTAACGTTTCCTGGATCAGTACCGTTAGCACCTGTGTAAGTCAAGGTGTTAGTTACATCAGAGTTGTTGTTGGTGATGTAGCTTGGAAGTGAGATGTTGCTTTCACCAGCATGGATGGTACGTGTGAATACTTCTGAACCATCAGATTTCTTCACAATGCGCAAGTAAACATCTGGATTAGCTGAAAGGCTACCAGTGATAGCAGAACGGTCTACTGCAAGAGTAGCATAGTAGTCAAAGTTTGTTTTAGCCCCAGTTGAATGATCTGTTTTAAGGAATTGCCATACACCGAAAGTGAAACGATCAGCGTTTGGATCCAAAGCATAGCCAGACTTGTTAAAGGCTGTATCTTCGATTGTTGCACCGTTCGCATCTGTAATAACTGGAATTGTCGTTCCATTAGTACTTGTTGAGATTGGTGACAACTGTGCAGTAACTGCTGCAACACCGTTAACTACTGAGTTACCAGTGAAACCGTTGTCTGTGATCTTAGTCAACATATTATCAACAGCGTTACCAAGACGTTCACGTTGTTCTGCATAGGCAGCGTTTGTTGCTGATGCAGCAAGCAATGTTGTTGATTTAGCGACTTCTTCTTGAACTGTTGTGATAGCTGTTTGGATTTCAGCTTTAGCAGCTGTGTCTGTCAATTTTGCTTGGTAGTCTTTAGCAATATTAACGAGCAATTCTGCTTCTGAAACGTTTTGATCCAAGATCGTTTTTTCATCTTCTTGAGTCGCTGTTTCTGATGCAGTCGCTACTGTTGAACTTGCAGATTCAGAATGTGAAGCAGAGTCTGAAGCAGTTGTGCTTTCTGTGTGTGATTGGCTATCAGAAGTTGAGTTGTGCTTGCTAAGTGATACTGATTCAGAGATAGCTTGTGACAATTCTGTTGATACAGATTGTGACAATGATACTGAAGCATCTGTACTTGCTTGAGCGTCAACTGAAGAGCTTGTAGACTCTTGGCTTGTTGATGCTACTGCTGGAGCTTCTGAAGCTACTGCTTCTGATACAGGCGCAGCGCTCAATGCTACTGATTCAGAATTTGCCAAAACATCATGAGTTGTAGTTGCTTGGCTTTCCAAAGCTGGAGCACTTGTTTCTTCGGCTTGAGCTGTGTAAGTAGCTACTGCACCACCTGCCACAGCACCCGCTGCTGCAATCCCTTTAAGAAGGGCTTGACCTGAAAGAAGAGAAGTTTTTTCTTCTACGTTTTGAACTGAAACTGACGGTGTGTCTGCGCCACCTTTAACAACTTTGAAAAGTCCAAAGTTTGATGTAGCGGCACGAAGCCAGTTTTTACCCGATTTAATAAGTTTGAAGCGAGTCACACGGTCTGTTTCGCGATATTCTCCTTCTTGGCGTCTAAAAAACATATTTACCTCCAAATAGATATGAGTCATTTCCTAATCTGGAAATTACATTTTATAATATAACACAAGTTAACTAAAAATTGTTGCACTTTGTCTCATTTTCTCTAAAATATGTAAGGTTTTCGCAATTCTGAATTTTCTGTCATTTATGCTATATTCTTTAAGATTTAGAACAAACCAGCTTCAGAACCTTTATTTCACGCTATTTTCTTTACATTTTCTCATTTTATTTCCAGTCTTATTGCGCTTCTAAATTATTTTACAATTTAGCTTAAGATAAATTTTCAAACAATTTCAATCAATTTTAGACCCCTTATTTTGACATATTTGGTATTTCTAACACACTTTTTTTAACCTTCTTCCTAATCAGATACCCTGCTTCCTTAAATCTTTTAACTTAAAGTAAAATTGGTTTAAATATTTTCTAAAAAGTCAATTTATATGCTCAAAAGTCTACAAAAAAAGAATTACCTTTTGATAATTCTTTTTAAACTATTAACCAAGGGCCATTATAGCATCAATAAAAAGCTTCTTGATGAAATAACCATTACTAATAAGGTAGGCAGCGTATTGTGCGTTAGCAACCATCTGGGCATACTGCTCTTCTGTACATTCTTGTACACAACGATCTGCTTCTTCCAGACTCGAAACGACAAAGCCTAGGCCATGTTCTCTGACATAATCAGCATTTGAAAGATAGTCAGGCACCACAACTGGCAAGCCTGCAGCTAAATAGGTAGAAAGTTTATAGGAAATATTCAACTTATAGTAATCGAGCTCATCTTCAGATTTTTCTGAGTTTCCCCAGACGAGACCAAATCCTCCTTTAGAAAGGTCAAACAGGAGTTCCTGTTTATTGCGCCAGCCTTCAAGTTGAATTTTGGAATAATCCTTGTCTTCTTCTTTATCCGCATAGACATGAAGAGGAGTATCCTGCTGCCAGTTGAGAATGTGGGGGAAACGAGCTGGATTACCAGCAAAGATGAGCTTCTTTTGGAAGCTTGGTTTGTGCAAGTCAAGGCTATGAGGTAGATCCCAAAGTTCCTGGATAATAATCTTTTTGACCGTTAATCCTTCCTCTATGAGTCGATCACGCATTTGTTCTGATGGAACAACGACGACATCACAAAGATTATACATCTCAATGTAATTAGGCATGAGATAATAATTACTAGGAAACATTATAGGTGGAACATCATGGATGAACATCACAAGTTTGGTTTGCACTGCCCTAAATTTATGAAGGAGGCTAGTGTCCCAAGCGACACTATTCCACGACGGCGACTGGAAGAAGACAATATCGCCATAGCTCACTCCTGCTACAATACCATCAAGGCGGGAATTTAATTCACCACTTGACTCCTGGCTGTTATCGTAGAAATAGATTGCTAATTCATTGGCACCAAGCTCCTTGGCAATCTTCATCGTATCATTTTGGGCAATCAAGGCCACACTACGTGGGGACTGCCCAAATAAATTCGTAAAATGTACACGCATGCGCTTCTTCTTTCTATTGCATAATCAAGCTCTTTACTTATAAGACACAATCATAAACATAAGTAAGAGGATAAATAAGGCTATACTAATAGCTAAGGTCAAAAATTTGCGAATAGGCTGACTAGACCAATAGCTTGGTTTACCAATATTACTCGTAGCATCTGTTGAAAAAATCTGTGTTTGACGGGGTTGGATGGTAACTAGGACGATAAGGGCAACCGAAAGAATCAGTGCTAGAACCATTAATACTAACATCATAAGTCTACCTCAACAAACCAATCAGAGTGAAGATTAAACCGATAATAATCACAAGTCCGAGCATGATTGAAAAGCTCTTGTTAATCTTTTCTCCTCTGGTTTCTTTTTCTTTCGTAATAGGCTTTTGCTTGAGTTCTTCCATACGGCCTTCAACATCACCGTAGAATAAATCTTTTTTAGACATGATTTCCTCCTAAAAGTCCTTGTAAGCGATTGGTCAAGTCAGAGGCTGTCAGGGTGTTAGCCTGAACTTTTTGAGCCTGCATGGCCTCTTGCATGGCTTGGTCTTGTTCAAGAACTTGCTTAATCTTAGCAACCATTGCTTGATAGTCCTGACCAGCATAGATATGTTCAGGTGCCGTGTAGTCACGTCCATGAACTGTTTCTGAAAAGGCCAAAATCAATAACTGGTGCTCAAAAGCTGTTCGTGTAGCCTTATATAACTCGTTATGATGGTTGATATCCAAATAGAGATTTGACTCTTGGTAGATCTTGTCCAGTTGCTTGTGACTGGCGTTAGGATGGAGCACTACATTTGAGTAACGCATCATTGAAAGCAACTTGGCTGACATCTCAGTAACAGCTGCAATTTGGAAGGTCACATCAGGTAATGCCTCTACTAAGGCTTCCAGGTGTTCGATTTGATCTGAGTTGGTTGCGATAAAGGCATTGTGTGATTTGCCATGATTTTCCTTGAAGTCATAGGCATAGCCTAAAGAAAGTAATTTATGGTGTTTTTCTTTAGGTACCAGGGTCAAGGCTTTTTCATAGGTTGTCTTATCAGGAATGATAATGGCGTTGGCCCTAGCTGAATTATCCTCTAAGATACCATTCATGTTACCTGGGAGGATATCTCCCAGTGGCTCTTGCCAGACCAGAATATCAGTTGCCCCTGTATTTTCCATAGTCCATGAGACGATGAATGGTGTTGCTAAGCTGTTAAAGATAATATGGTCAATGTCACCAAAGACCTGAGCTAAAAATGCCTTGATAAATTCGGTACGGTTGGCGAAACGACGTAGACTTTGACCAGGCAGGGTCAAGAGGATGTCACCAGTAGCATGATTTTCCAAGATGCGCTCGTCACCTTCTTTGGTTTGGTAGCTAGTAAAGACTGGCTGACCATTCTCATCATGAGTGGTTTTGGCAAAACAGAAACCATACTTGTTGTAGTGGTCTACTTGACGAATCTTTCCTGACTTGTCTAACCATTCAACACTTTTAACGATACGGACCTTGCTTTCTTCAGGGAAGGTAATACGGGCACGTTCTTCAGTGAGATTTGACACCTGTGCCACTTGATTGTTACCTGAGATTTCCCAAAAAGCTGGAACAGGAACCTGGTTGAAAAAGCGAGGTTTGCCAGTTTCCTCTTGGTCTTCTACATAGTAGGTGAAAGGTGACAGGGTTCCTTTGGGAAGAAAACCATCTGGATTGATGACAACAGTTGTGGCATCACATCCTGCTACCTGAAGGGTATAAGCCAAGTCTTTACTGGCTTGATGATAATTATCACATAAGAAAATCATGAGCGTACCTCCTCAAGTAACTGTTTCCAAGCAGCCTTGACCTGGCTAGTCAAGAAACCTTGGGCAAGGTCATAAGATTTTTGACGCATGGCCTCAATATTACCTTCTTCATAGAGACGGACAATGGCATCCTTATAGGATTTAGTGATGACATCCACAACATGATTTTCAGCGACAGGAAGGAGGTAGCCGCTAGCCCCATCTTCGATAAAGGTTTGATTACCATAAGGAACGTCAAAACCAATCATGGGAAGACCTGAACCAACGGCCTCCATGAGGGTAAGGCCAAAACCTTCGCTGGTTGAAGCTGTCAAATAAACCTCATATTGGCTATAAATGTCGGTCAAATCAGCATGCCCCATGAGACGAATGTAGTCTCCTGCTTGCCCTTCAGCAATAATATCACGCAACTTGGCATCCATCCCACCACTACCATAAATATCAAAGGTGATGTCTGGTAAGGTCTTATGAACCTCGATAACTGCACGAACCAACCAGTCAATGTGTTTTTCCTGAGCCAAACGTGAGGCCGTAATCATTGAAAATGGCTTACGTGCCTTGTCCTGCCCAACTAATTCAGGCAAGCTTCCCACTGGAATGGTGTAAATCTTTGGATCATGGTTAGTGTAGTGACGAAACTGCCTCTCAAGAATTTCCTTCTGACGGTCTGTCGCTACGATAAAGAAATCAACCTTGTCCGCATTGGTAAACTGGTACTCGTAATAGTTATTCCAGAGAATGTAGTCGTCATCAGTTTGATTGACACTGAAATGTTCAGCGTGAACGACTACCCCTAGACGAGCAGCTTGTGCTTCTTCAAAGACCAGCTGCCCAATACCAGTTTCACGGTCCAAGATAACCACGTCATCCTTGGTTAGGACCAAACGTTTGAAGAAATAGCGAAGGAATTCTTGCTTACCATAGAGGACCTGATCCGGAAAACGATAAATGTCCTGATTATTGTCTCCAACAATCATGTCATAGGCGGTCGAGCCATCTTCATTATAAAAACGGCGTTGGTAAACCTTGGCTTGATTATCCTTAGGCGCATAATACTCACTACAATAACGGGTATAAGAGTAAAAATCCTTACGCAAGAGCTTGTCATTGACAAAATAGCTGACGGTTTCCACAGAAACTCCATCTGTCGCACGAAGATGGCAAGCTACCACTAGGTCATCCTGTGGATAATGGTAACGAATCACTGAACCGGAAACTTCCTTGTGTTCAGGATTGTCAGGTAAGATAGCCTCGATTTCAGCTAGTTTGATGGTAGATGGTGCGATTTTGACATCTGTAAAATAGTTATAGAGCCAGATGATTTGGTCATCTGAAAAACCAATCTTGCTGGTCATATGCTCGATATTATCTCCAAGAATGAGATCCATAAAGACAAATTTGGCTTCTTGTCCCATTTCCTGAAAAATCTTGGCACGATAGGCCTGGGCATATTCGACACCACTGCTGGCCCAACCGATACCTAAATTAATGTTATATACTGTCATAATTTCCTTATTTTATGGGAAATGGCTGATGATATCTCCTTTTTTAGTGACTTGCACCTGACTGAGGAGGAGATTACGAACCATATCCTTTCTGATTTGACGTTTCATTGCCTCAAAGCCCTTGTAGGCCTCTTGATAATACTCGACAATAGGGTTCTTTTGACTCAATTGTTGACTACCAATAGCCATTTGGAGTTGTTGCAGATAGTCTACCTGCTCTACCCAGTTATCATCCACAGCCTTAAGCATGGCTAAACGTTGGAAATACTCATTGAGTTCCTTAGTTTTCAACTCTTGCTTCTTGGCTTCTAGCTCACGATAGGCAAACTGATAAATGAGTTCCAAGACTTCTTCACGATTGTTAAGATCCAAATCTTTAGGAATCTCATTGATACGGAAGCTGATATTACGCAAGATAAAGTGATAGAGATTTTCTGCTTTTGAGAAATCTTCATCAGCCACAGCTTGGTCGATAAAG
Organism: Streptococcus sp. C150; assembly: GCF_000187445.1. NCBI lineage: Bacteria > Bacillati > Bacillota > Bacilli > Lactobacillales > Streptococcaceae > Streptococcus > Streptococcus sp. C150. Next base: position 1,129,037 of record NZ_GL698449.1, read on the forward strand.
TCGTCAAGTACCTCATCGATAACAGTATCCAAGCCTTGATTGTGGAAGATGAGGCGGTCACGTTGGGCATAAATCATCTCACGTTGGATGTTCATACTTTCTGCGAATTCAAGCGTCTGACGACGTGATGTACGACCAGAACTTTCACTGGCTTCTTGGGCTTTTTGAACCAATTTACGGTACTTACGACCGGTCAATTCCTTAGGCTCAATGTGGTCACTAATGGCATATTCTTTGTAAGTACGGTGAACCCATGATGGACCGTATTTCTTAATCACATCATCTTCAAGTGAGACGAAGAATTTAGACATACCAGGGTCCCCTTGACGTCCAGAACGGCCACGAATTTGCAGGTCAATACGTTGACTTTCCATACGTTCGGTACCGATAACTACCAAACCTCCGAGTTCAGCTACACCCTTACCAAGCTTGATATCCGTTCCACGTCCAGCCATTGAGGTCGCAACCGTCACGGCACCCATTTGTCCTGATTCGGCAATCATTTCCGCTTCACGTGGTGCATTGTTGGCATTCAAGAGATTATGAGCAATTCCTTCACGCAAAAGCAGGGAAGAATAAAGCTCTGACATCTCCACCGACCCAACGAAAATCAAGATGGGGTTGCCTTTTTCATGATAGTGCTTGACATACTCTAAAGAGGCAAAGACCTTCTCTGGTAGGGTCGCATAAATCTTATCGGGATAGTCGATACGTTGTTTCTTACGGTTGGTTGGGATTTGAATGACCTTCATGCCATAGGTGTCTAGGAATTCTTTTTCGGCTACCTTACCAGTCCCTGTCATCCCTGAAATTTTCTGGAATTTTTTAAAGAGACTTTGGTAGGTGATGGAAGCCATAGCTCTGGTTTCTTGTGACAGGGCCACTAATTCCTTGGCTTCGATAGCTTGGTGGAGTCCACCTTGGAGCTTGGTTAATTCCAAGAGACGACCTGTTGATTTGTCAAGAAGCACCACTTCTGGCCCCTTCTTGCCATCTCGAATAATGTAGTCCTTGTCCTTTTTATAGAGCAAGTGGGCACGAAGTGAAAAGAGTAGGTGGCGGGCAAAGGTACTATTTTCCTCATCGTAGAGGTTGCCGATACCCAGATAACTTTCGGCAGCCTTAGCCCCCTTAGTCGTCAACCAAACTTCACTTTTTTCCTCTTTAAAGACATAGTCTTCACCCTCGACCAAGGTAGTCATCAGGGTGTCCATCATCCCATAGTAGTTGGACTGAACACGAGGCGCACCAGAAATAATCAAGGGCGTCTGGGCACTATCAAGAAGGACCGAGTCCACCTCATCGACGATAGCATAGTTAAAAGGACGCATGTATTTCCCGTCTTGGTTAGAAGCAAGGTTATCAATCAAATAGTCAAAGCCTAGGCTGGCATTGGTCGTGTAAACGATGTCCGATTGATAGATGGCCCGCTTTTCAGATGGATCCATCTCATTACTCCCTTCTACACAGGGAACACCAATCGTCAAACCTAGGAACTCATAGACCTGACCCATTTCCTCAGCGTCACGGATAGCCAAGTATTCATTGGTCGTGACCAGGATGGCTCCTTGGCCTGACAAGGCATTCAGGTAGACAGGCATGGTAGCCGTTAGGGTCTTTCCTTCACCCGTATTCATCTCGGCAATATGACCTTGGTGCATGACAATGCCTCCCATGACCTGAACATCATAAGGGAACATGCCTAGCACGCGCTTATCCGCTTCACGAACAACCGCAAAAGCTTCTGGAAGAAGGTCATCCAAGCTTTCTCCTTGGGCCAAACGCTCCTGAAATTCCTGCGTTTTATTTTTCAACTCAAGGTTGCTCAAACCAGCCATTTCATCAGCTAGGCCATTGATTTCCTTGAGTATCTCCTTAACAGGGAGAATAGGATTCAGTTGTTTAAACATGTTCTTCTCCTGTTTCTTCCAGTTTTAAGCTGTAGAAATCCAGCTCTTTGACCCCAGCACTCAAAAGCGAAATACTATAGGTATAAGCTTCGTGTGGGTAGACAAAGGTCATCTGAGTACTTTTTTCAATAAGCTGCTTGATTTCATTATCATAACGGTCCAAAAAGCTGACTTTCAAAAAGACTGAGCCTGTTGGTATAGCTTCGAGATTAGCCGTCAAGTCATAGCTGTGCCCTTTTTTCAATAATGGGAGGTCAGGCTGAGTACGATCCGATTGATAGTTTTGGATAGCCACCCAGGACTTAATATCAGTTCCTGATGGCACCAAAGGATTGTAAAATTGCACAGAACCATCTTGGCGTTTAACAACTGTTGAACCATACATATAAGTCCTAAGATTTAAGCCCCACAGAATTTCTGATTTCTTGTTTCTGAACATTCTTACTCCTTTCTTCCAAAATCATTTTCTAAAATCATACGGTAAAAATTGACAAACCAAGTTGTCGCCGTAGCAGAATCATCGTTGTGTCGACCTGATGTTCCCTTGCTAAGAATCTTAGATCCCGAGTAATAGAGAGACTTGGTGATATCCTCGTAAGCCGTCGGATCCATATCCTCGTCCTTCATGTAGGAAAGACCAAAGGTCGTGTTTGAAAAATCTGCTTTTTTAAACTTATCCCAGAACTTCTGATTAAGGGCCTCAACACCGTCATTATCCAAACGCCCCGTCTGCAAATGCAAGACATCAATCCCTGTTGGAAAGACCTCTGGCGCCAAGAGTCGGGCACGGTTACCGATCGTACCAACATTAGCTAGAGGTTTAGACATGATAATGGCATGAGGTTCAAAGTCTGCACCGTAGTACATTGATGGAAAAGTTCCCATAGACATCCCAGAGAGGATGAGTTGATCATTATCAAAGCCTAGATAATCCAAGTAATGTTGAATAGTGTTCTTGATACTATTTTCAAATTCTTCTGTTCCCATGTAGAAGGCTCCCCCTAGGAGTCGAGGGTCTGAAAAGAGCAAAAAGGGAGTTCCCAAAGCTTTCATCATCCCAAAACCTTCGAAACCTTCGGCAGGACGGAAACCCGAAAAGTAAACAGACAAAGGTGGCTTGAAGTCACCAGGATAAAAGAAATAGTTGACTTCCTGACGTTTGTGATCATGGAGAATACCACCGCCAAGGACAAACTTCCCAAACTGGAAGCGAGTCAAACGTTGGTGGAGCCCACCAATGGTAATCTTACCCTGTCCCTTCATCTCCAGACTCGCTGACAAAAGGAAGGTTCTATCCTCATCAAGGACAATAGCTCCCTTGCGCATTTCTTCTTCTGAAACGATGTAGGTCTTGAAGATATCTACAACTGAACCTTCTGGCACAAGATTGAGAATTAAACGGCACTCACAGGTCTCATCTTTGTCAAATTCCAACCAAAGTTCAATAGGATTTTCCTTGCTGGCTCTGATATTATAGGTCCAATCTAAAACCGGCGTATACTCCTGACCATAATCACCTGACAAAATCACACTCTCATAACCATGATAAGTCACTTGTCCCGTGAGATTGGGGTTGGCTTGAATCCTAAATGGAAACAATTTATCCCCATATTGACCTGAAAAAAGCGCTTTAGAAAGGGTAATAATCAGCTGGCCTTGATTTGAAAAATCCGTCGGAACAGCGCAAATTTCCTTCAGAAACTGAAGAAGGCTCTCGTCTGATACTTTTATGGTTTGGTCAAAGAAAACAGTATGAGGAATCAAACATTCTCTAATAGCCATCAATTCCTCAAGCCCTTCAGGGCTATCTACAAGAACTGCTGTGAAAGTCTTGATTTCGTCAGCTTCAATGGTTTCTTGCAAGGTCTCAAGCTGACCAAGAGGACTAAAATACCAATTCATATTTTCAGGAATTTCCTGATTTTCTGACCAGTTAGCTGATCCAACTTGTAGTATTTTCAAGCGTTTATCCTTGGCCATGCTGCTCCTCCTTCAACCAATTTTCCCATTTTTGCACCAAACGGTCTCCTGTATTTTCCTTAATTTTCTCAATAGAGTAGATAAGCGAACGGTTCCAGTTGTTCAACTGACCCAAATAGTAATAAGCTCCCTTTTCAAAATCAGACAAGTGCTTCAAGATATAACCATTTTCTTGATGGGTCACATACTCAGACGCCACTCGGTTAATCTGTGGAATACCGGCACTAATTCCTGCGATTTGGGTATAGCGGTTAGGCTCCTTACTCAAGTCGACAATGAGTCGTGTAAACTGAAGGGACTTGATAAGAGCCGTCTCGTCACGGAGGTCTTGGAATGAAAAACGACTGATGATTTCATTGTTCTCTTCCAATCTATTTTCCGCACCACTACTTTCAACAACCTCTTCAAAGACTTCTGAGCTAAAACGTTCGTCAATCATTTTTTCAACTTGATGTTCCAAATTTTGAAGTTGCTCTGGATTGGCATTAAAGGCCCCAAATTCAACACGAGTCTTAGGATACTTGGCTACGAATGCTAACACTTGATAAATAGCCTCTAAATCCAACTGATTCAAATCAACCTGATAGAAAATCTTAGACTCTTTGACACGTTGACTGGTTCCCAAAGCCAAACGGGTATCAAAGGAAGCCATGTGTTTAAGCTTCTTGGCCTCTTCTGGATAGGCGACCTGAAGTTGCTCCAAGTAATCATAGCGGTCAGCAATCAACAAGTCCACTTGCGACAAAAAGCCTGCATAGGCATCAATACTGTCATCTTGATTTCGTTCTGCAAACCAGGTCAAAATCTTGGTATTTTCTGCTGGCAAGTGATTAAAGAGGGGCTTGTTGTGACGCAAGTCTGAAGCCATGACAAAACGGTCCTCATTCGTCACTTTTTCTGCCAAAAATTTATCCAAAAATTCCCAAATGACTTCCGAAAGGTCACCGTAGTAACTCTTATTAAAGCGACCGTCTGTTCTAGGATTAGCCACAATCCCACGTCCATCAAAGAAGTGACAAAGTTGCCAAACTCCCTTAGCATTTAGGTAATTGCGATAGATTGGCTGACCATTTTCAAAATAGAGACTACTTGAAACAAAGCCACGGTCATCATAGACTTCTTCACGGATGATTTGCTCTTCATCAAAGTAGCGAATCATGGCAATAAAGCCCTCAGTACCGAACTCAATTTCGGCATAACGCTTGTGCTGACATTGAACCACAATAGCAAAGGGTGTATAGACAAAAGTAGAGCCTTCAGGCCAGTCCAAATCGGTCACCTGTAGGTTTCGCATAGCTTCATCGCTAATTCCCTGAATCAAGTCAAAGATGGCTGTGGCCTTAACTTCCAAGACATCATGACGGTGTAAGAAATAACGCAAATGTGGCTGGTAGGCCAAAAGCAAGAGCTGCGGAGTCAGCTCCTCATCCTGAAAAATACGGACTTGGTGTAGACTATCATCAAATTCAATTTTTTGACGTGTCAGATACCAAGGGTCAATGGACGTCTTCCAAAATTCATCCGTCTGCCCATACCAAGCTGGAATAAAATAATACATGAATTCTCCTTTATTGTCTTTACATCACAATACTTGAGATTGAGGGGTAGACCGATCACAAGTCACCAGCCTACCTCTCAACCCCATGAGGGGTGAGTGTTTTATACATTTTCAAAAAGTGGGGTATAGGAAGTGTTGAGCTTCAAAGCTTTCATTTCCTCGTTAACATTGTAAATCATACCGCTAAAAATCAAGAAGGTCCCTGGAATCATACTCAGTTGCAAATAATCTGGATTGACCAAGACAACTAACATGGGAACCCCTGCCATAAAGAGCATGTAAAGGGCACCGATGAAACCAAGCCTAAGAACTAAGCGGTTGATATAAGCACTGGTTTCTTGACCTGGATAAACACCATAGATGTATTCACCCGACTTGCGCATCCGTTCAGAGATTTGTTCACCACTAACATTAACAAAGGCAAAGGCTAAACCGAGAACGAAGAGCATGACCATATAAACGGCCAACCAGATGGGTTGCCCGACAGTCAAGGCCTTGATGGCACCACTGGTCCACTTGTTTTCAGGATGGATAAATTGAATCAGCATAAAGACGTACTGAGGAATACTGACTAGAGACATGGCATACATGAAAGGCATCCCTCCAGCTGGATTTAACATAATATCCAAGTAAGAATATTGTTTGAAGCGGTTATGAATATTGATTTTATTGATTGAAATACGATATCTGGCCCGTTGGACAACTCCTGAAATATAGAGGAAGACCAAACTGAACAGGATCAAGGGAAGAAAGACATCCCAACCGATACCTAACTTATCAAAACTCTCCATGATTTGGAAAGGCAAATTAGCCATCATACTTGCCATCAAGATGACAATGGAACCACCAATCCCAAAGAGGGAGTTAAGATCTGATAGCCAGACCAAGAAAAAGGTCCCGGCAATCAACAGAATCGTATTCATAAAAATGGCGAGGCCAACATTGACCCCGGAGACGATAGGCAGGTTTAAGGACACTGCCAAGGACTGGACGACTGCGATTGCTAGAGTCAAATACATTCGCCTACGGTCCTGAATTTCAATAGGGAGGTTTTTTAAGCCCATTTTCTTAGAGAAAGAAAACATCTGCCAAAGAATCATGGCCGACATCCAAGGCGACAAGCCCACTGAGAAAAGTGACATGGACCTGAGGTTTCCTCCTATCATTGCACTAGAGAAAGCCAAGGAACCTATGACTCCTCCAAAGATATTGGCATGTTTCAAATCCACAAAAGGAAGAACCAATTGATTCCCTACACAATAAATGAAGAGGAAAAAGATGGTCCATAAGACACGCTTGGTAATTATCGATTGACTAATTTTTTTCACTATTACTCCTACTTCCTGCCTCTGTGGACAGGCTAATCTTACCTTATGAAAGGCGAGACAGACATTACTCTCTGTCTAAGTCACTGAGTTTTTTTATTTCCTATTCATACCAAAACCAAACGAGCAAAAGCCTCATCAAAGGCTCTTCTTACGCATTTGACGAATGGTCTCAGCCATCTCTTTCCAACGATCTCTTGAGTAGGTCTGTTGGTTATGTTTGGTTGACTTGAGATCCTCAAAGCCTAGAATGGGTTTATTTTCGAACCTAAAGGCATCAAGGATTTCCACTACCTTTCTTCCAGGGTTAATATCCAAAAGGAGGTCACTGGTATGAACCAACTCCAAGTCTAACCCATTTAAGCCTGCAATAGCTGAGTAAACTGTCACATTGGGATAAGTGATTAATTGTGCCAGTTTATCTGAAACATGCTGGCGACAGGCAATCTTAAACTGAACCTTAGGAAGCGCAGAGATAAGATCTGTCAAATGCGGAATTTCTGCAATATTGGTATAAATCAGGCAGGTAAATGGACGCCCCTTCGGATAAATCATATCCTCTAAGAGCGGTAGCAAGCCAGGATTATCACCCACCCCTGACCAATCCATTTGGGCATAGAACCACCAAACGTCACGATAGGCTTGACAGGCTAAAGGCAGCCATGGCTTACGATGTGAGGCGTAGTGTAGAACCTTAGGATAAGATTGTCCATTAGGCAAATGGAAACCAGCCAAACTTGACTTGGTGACGGCATAGTTATTGTCGAAAGACAAGGGCAACCAGTTATTGCGGAAGACCATATTCAAAATAGACTGTTCCGCAAATGGTACCTTATCATGCCACTCACTGGTCATGTCAATTAAGTGGCGTCTCATGTTGTACTGCTTCCAATAGGCAGTATCAATCACCATGAACCCGGCATCAAACATACACTGACGGTCCTGAACCTGAATAGCATAATCACGTACAGCAGCCAGAGGACGACCCTGCAAATCAAGTGTGAAAAGATCCTCCAGTGAACCCGTAACCACCATATCACTATCCAGATACAGTGCCTGTTCCTCAGACACAAAATCAGCTACAAAATAGCGGAGATAGCTGGCATAGTTACTATTAGTCTTGTATTGCTTGATCTGACTACTGTCCACACGACAGTTAATCACCTCACTACCAAAAGCAGCCAGATGACGGTTGAGCCCCCTGAACCATTCTTGTGAGAAATCATCGTTAATCAAGTAAAAACGGATATTACGATGGTGAAAAATGATGGACTTCATGGTCGCAAGCACTTGATCAACATAGCCATAGTTAGCCGCTAGGACAATAGCACGCTTTTTGGTCTCATAACGTTGAGGCGCTAAGCGTAAGACCTGATATTTTTCCTGAATAGAGCGGTAGGCATCAGAATGCGTAAGCCCTTGCTCTTCCACATTTTTCAGGCAAGCAGCTAGCATCTGACGGTAGGTAATCATGTATTTTTCCATAGGGAAACCATGACTAGCCACAATTGCCAAGCGCTCTTCCATGGCGTAAACCAAGGTCATCATCCAGTCCTGCATCCAAGTCGCCGATGGCATCTCAGGACTCTCACGATAAATATAGAGACCCTTGTTAAGGTAAATCGTGCGCTCACTCATGAGATAAGCCTTAAGATTGAAAAAGCCGTCCTCTCCCACATGTTCTTTAGGGAAAAGTAAGTCGTTAAACAAAGAACGCTTGTAGAGTTTTCCAGTCGCAGAAATCAGGGCGATATTAATGTTGTTAGTTTCTTCAAAGAGGCCGTCTATAATCTGAGCCGGTGAATAAACCTGCTCGTAATAGTCTTCATCTTTAATGTGAAAATAAAAGCGATTTTCCGATTCCTTATAGACACTATAATTGGCCACAGCAATATCAGCCTCATAAGCCAAAAGCTTGCTATAGAGGTCTTCCAAATAGGTTGACTCAACCCAATCTTCCGCATCCACATAAGTCACATAGTCACCCTTAGCTTGGCGGATACCAATATGACGGGCATCTGAAAGTCCACCGTTATCCTTTTTAAAATAAAGAATACGTGAGTCCTGAGCAGCATATCTACGGCAAATCGTATCACTATTATCTGTTGACCCATAGTTGATGAGAATGATTTCAAGATTTTGATAGGTTTGACCCAAAACGCTGTCTAAACAGGTCTGAATCTGCTTTTCTACATTGTAGACGGGTATAATTACGGAAATTTTTTCTGTCATTTTTATGTCTTATTTCTTCTAGCTAGTATTAGTGTTCTGTCTCAAACATTTCCCTCTTCACAAGGACCTGTTTAAGAGGTTAACAGCAGTTTCTGCAGTCACAAAAGATAAGGACTGTCAGCACTTTCTATATCCTTTTCCCTGATTTTAACGAGACTTAACCATATTAGATTATATCATACAATCACTTAATTTTCTAATAGATTAACTTTTATATGAGGAATTTTTTGCAACATTATTTCCTTTTATTTTCAGAAAAAACTGACAGTTGGGACACTTCTAACAAGGGACTAGAAAAAGAGATAGGTCAGATGACAACTATCTCTTAGAATGGTTAAAAAATTTTGGTGGAGGCTCTTAATCTCTCTACTCCCCTTAACCCTTATCCACAATCTTAATACGGCTACTGCCATCATGCGACTTAATGATGGCTAGTTGTTGGGCAATGCCTTCTTTCATGTCGTCCACGTGGCTGATGACACCGACCATGCGATTTTCACCGATTTGTTCCAAAACGGCAATAGCCTTGGTCAGGGCTTCCTTGTCTAGTGACCCGAACCCTTCGTCAATGAAGAGGGCTTCAACAACGGCACCCTTACTGGTATTTTGCACGACTTCTGAGAGGGATAGGGCAATAGCCAGTGCAGCGATAAAGGTCTCACCACCAGACAAGGATTTGACGGAACGCTCGCTACCTGTCAATCGGTCATAGACGTTGATGTCCAAACCAAAGTGATCACGCGCCCTACGTCCTTCTTCACTCAGGACAAAGGAGTAGCGATTATCCGTTAAGAGACCGATGTAGTTGGCATTGGCATAGTCCAAAATTTGTTGGAAATACTGACGGATGACGTAAACTTCCAGATTGAGACGACCAGTCAGAGCCGTATTTTCTCCCTTGACCACCTTGACCAAGTCACTAAGCTCTTGGTGGGCCTTAAAGGCCTCCAGGTTGCTGTCTTGAAGGGTTTTGGCAGCTTGGTAGGTAACCGTCGCATCCTTAAGCCCCTGCTCCATGACAGAAACTTGAGCCAGCTGCCTATCATAGCTTTCCTGACTAGCCTCTACTGCTTGCGCTAGACTATCTAAATCTGGTTTTTCTTGGTCTTTGAGAAGCTCTTGGCTCTTACTAATCTGGGTATGCAACTCTTGTTTAAGGGTTTGGTAACCTGTCAATTGAGCCTGAAGCTTAGGAATCGCTTGCTTGTTCACCTCAAGTAGCCAGAGCTGAATTTGCTCTAGGTCATTGGTGAGAGCTCCTTCAGTCTTAAGACTTTGGTCTAATTCGGCCGATAAACTCTGAACATCTTTATTGGCTTTCTCTTTAGAAGTGGTTATGGTCTCAACTTGCCCCTTGATTTCTCTAATATCGGCATGAAGTTGGTTGTAGGCTTCACCATTCTCCTTGACCTGTTTCTCATAAAGAGCCAATTCCTGCTTGGCAAGTGCAATACGGTCTTGATAAACCTCTACGGACTCTAGCTCTGGATGAGCTTCCTGCAAGTCTTTTAGGCGCTCCCTAGCTTGGTCAAGCGCCGCCTTGGCCTCTTGATAGCTCTTAGCTAAATCTGTCAATTTTCCCTGAGCTTTACCTAGCTCGGCTTGGTAATAGACTCGGTCTGTCTCTTCCTTATCATAGCGTGTTTGGAGTTCTTGATAATGCTTCTTAACTTGTCTTAACAAGTTTTGTCCATGACTGGACTCATAGCTCTCAGCAAACTCAAATTCAAATTGACCTGCAACTTGTTCCTTCAGTTCTTGGTAATGCTCTTCCAGTGTTTGCTCAGCTTTTGCTACTTGGTCAAGCAAATCTTGACGTTTTGATTCAACCTCGCTCAAGGTAGCCTGACGATTTGACAAGGTAGCGACTTGCTTTTCTTTTTGAACTTGAAGCTTCTCCACCTGGTCCATGAGATCCTTCAAAGCCGCTTCATCAGCTTGTGCTCCATCAACCTTAGGATGTTCCAGAGCACCACAAACCATACAAGGCTGACCATCCTCTAATTCTGCCTGCAACTGGGCAATCATGAGCTGACGGCGTGAGGCTATGGTTGTTGCTAACTTCGCTTCCAATTTCTTGAGGCTTTCTTGGGCTCGGTCAATTTCCAAAGACAGCCTTTGATGACGTTTGTCGGTCTTTTCCAACTCCTGATTCAAGTCCTCTATTTCTTTCAGGTCCTGAGCCAGTTGTTTTTCCACACTGTAGTCCACAGACTGGAGGAGTTTTTCGGCCTCATGCAAGCTATCTACACTAAGACGATTGGCCTCCAAATCTGACAAGGACTGGTTAAGCTTCTCAATCTTTTTCGACGCCTGCTGATAAGTTCCTTCCAACTGCTTGTAGTTAGTTCTTGAACGTTTGATTTTCTCCTGCTCTTGGGCCAGACTCTGGGCATAAATAACGTCCTCTTTCCAAGCTTCCAGCTTTTCTTCTTTTTGAAGAAAAGCCTCAGATTGAGTTGCAAGTACCTCTTTCTGAGCCTTAACGTTCTCAAAAGCCTGCTCCTTGACACTTAAAGCTTCCTGCGCAATTTCAAGGTCCTGTTCTAATTGCAACAACTGCTTCTGATACTGCTTCAAGCTACTAATGGTTTCTTGTAAGCCTTGAGCAAACTGCAATTCCTCTAGGTGTGCTTTAGCCACTGCCTGTTCTTGAGCACCTTCCTCAATTTCCAGACGATAACGCTCCTTGGCTTGCTCCAATTCTTGAAAAATCTTTGCCAAATCTTGAGCACTTTGCAAGCTTTTCTGCAGTTTAGCCAAGTCCTCATGGGCATCCTTCAAGATGCTTTTTTGCTCTGTAAGACTTTCTTGACGCTGAGACAGAAGCTCTTCAAGACGTGCCAATTTTTCAGAGGCTGGCGTTTGGGCCAAGACGGCTAATTCCTCCTCAGACCACACCTGACTGGCAAAATGACCATCTAGCTGAGCCTGACGCTTATCCATATCCTTATTGCTCTGACGAAGACGCTCTTCCAAGTTCTTTTGAAAACGGTCAAAGATACCTGTTCCAAAGATTTTCTTTAAAATTTGGGTTTTGGTCTTGGAATCCTCTTTCAAGAAACGACTAAAATCATTTTGCGGAAGAAGAATAATCTGCTTGAACTGCTCGGCATTGAGCCCCAAAATCTGCTCAATCTGGTCACCAACTTCCTTGATTTTATCACCAAGTTTTTCAATTTCCTGACCCCCAATCTTATCCACAATGACTAAAGAAGCCGTTGCTTTTTGCATGGTCGTACCACCGCCTCGCTTGACCCTCTCCTGCTGGAGAACACGCTCAATGCGATAAAGATGGTTTCCTTGTTGGAAGTAAAAAGTTACCTTGGTCAAGTCGTCCTCTGGACCAGCGAAGGTCGACCGCATCTCCTCAACATTACGATCACCACTGGTCGTCGCAAACAAGGCTACCGTCATGGCATCAAAGAGGGTACTCTTACCAGCCCCCGTATCCCCACCTATCAAAAAGAGGGGAGCATGGTCAAACTGGGTGAAATTGATGACTTCCTTACGATAAGGTCCAAAATTGGTCAATTCTAACTGAACTGGTCTCATTGTCGGCTCCTCCCAATCTCCTCAAAAATACTTTCCACAAGGGCAGTCTGTCTCTCAGACAAGGCATCGCCCCCAGTCACTGTCTGGTAAAAATCAGAGACAATTTCCTGCGGCGACTGCATTTCCAAATCTTTTAGGTGCTGATCAACAGTCAAGCTTTCTTCCCTGACATCACCAAGACGACTGAAGGTGATTTCCACAATGTCTGTTCCATAAATTTCTTCCAGACGGGCACGCACATTGATGCCTTCTAATTCCTTACGGCTAGACAATTGAATATCAAAGGCAAACCAAGCCTTTTGACAAGGCTGCTCCTTATAAAATTCGGGTGCCACCAAGGTTTCAAAAGGCGCCTGCAAGGCCACAATTGGACGTCTGACCCCTAGAGGATGGAAGGTCTGAGACAAGGCACCAGACGCATCCACCTCAACAATATAGACACCTTTTTCTTCCTTACGCTTGGCTTCTTTGACATTAAAGGCGACCGGACTGCCTGAATAGTGCACGCGCTGGGTAGGACTGGCAAAGCGCGTATGGATATGCCCCAAGGCCACATAATCGAAAGCCTTGAAAAGGTCACTGGTCACATTAGAAAGACCACCTACCGTATTTCTAGTTTCAGACAACATCAATTCTCTTAGACTTTGACCATCGCTATCATTCTTCTTAGAAACCGCAAAATGCGTCACCAAAATATGGGCCTTGTCAGGATCAAAGGCTTTTTCCATACCCTGGAGAATATAGGCCAAGGCATCACCAATCCCCTGAATCTCCTTATCCTCATCGTCTTTATAGTAAATACGAGCATCAATGGGGTCAATAAAGGGAAGGAGGAAAATCTGGCAAGCCTCCAACTCAATAGGCTCAAAAGCCTCCTCCAGACGTGTGCTCAAATGAAGGCCCTGAGGTTGAAAAAAGTCTCGCCCAAAATGCAAACGTTCAGCCCCATCGTGATTGCCACTGATAGCATAAACAGGAATCTGCTCCTCTAAGACCAAACGGGCCAAGGTCTTATTAAAAAGCTTAATGGCATCCACAGGCGGTACCGCACGGTCATAGAGATCACCCGCAATGATGACCCCATCCACCTGTTCCGAAATCGCCAAATCCACAATTTGTTGAAAAGCCCACTCCTGCTCTTCCAACAAAGACCAGCCATTGAGCGTTCGCCCTACATGCCAATCTGACGTATGTAAAAACTTCATGACAGTCTCCTCATTCCTTTTGTCTTACTCTATTGTACCTTATCAAACTGAATACTGCTTAAAAGAGTCACAAACTTAGTGACGTTTCTTGCTTTTTATCTGTAAAGACAAAAAAAACTCTCCCGAGCAATTCACACTCGAAAGAGTTTTTTAGTATTTATGAGAGATAAGATAGGAAATCTTAGTCTTGTTTTTTACGACGGTTCATAGCTGCAAGTCCAGTCATGAGTCCCATGACAACAACACCCATTGCTTCTAGGTTGTTACCTGAGTCACCTGTTACTGGCAATTGTTCATCGCCTTCTTTAGCTTTATCAGAACCATCTGCCTTCTTACCATCTTTATTTCCAGATTTCTTCTTATCTGAACCTTTACCGTCTGAAGCACCATCAGCCGCTGAGCCTGAACCCTTAGATCCTTTAGCACCGTTTGAAGTTGCTTTAACAGCTTTAGAAGTTGAGCTTCCACCATTAGCAGTTGAAGGTGTTGAACCATCTTCAACCTTGCGGTAGATGTAAGTAACAACTGTTTGACCTTCAGTCATCTTGTCTGTTGATTTACCTTCTTGACGAATCAATTCGTATTTCACACCATTACGGTAGATGTAACGGTCACCGTGAAGGTTAACATCAGCACCAACAGAGTTAGTGATAACAAGTGGCATCTTGATTTGGTTACCATATTCATCACGGTAGATAACGACGATTGTACCAACTTCTTTGTTAACTGCAGGTTTAGCAGGTTCTGCATTGACCAACTTGTAAACAACCTTAGTATCTTCACCAGGATTGCTTGGTGTCACACCAGTTTTATCAGCCTTGTAACCTTTAATTTCAGGAACAAGTGTCATAGCAGCCTTAGTTGGGTCATTAGGGTCATTTGTGTAAGCGATTCCTTCAGCACCTGGGATTGGGTTACCTTTTTCGTCAACAGGAATAATCTTACCAAATTTAGTGTAAGTAACCGTTTCAACCTTGCTGTCCATAGTAACATCTTGAGCAGCTACACGGCCTTTATCAGCGAAGTAACCATTAACCAAAGGTGTGAGGACGAGGTCAAATTTAGTCTTATCGGCCTTCCATTCACCAGTTGTAAGAATATCACCCGTTACAGAATCAAGAGTTAATGAACGTTTCCATTGTGCCTTTTGAACACTGTCTGCTGGCAATTTCGCATGGCTGTCTTTACTTGCATAATGAACAGTGTAAGTCACGTCCTTGAGGTAGGCATCCTTAGCAGGCCATTTTGGACCATTTGGTTGGTTAGGATAGATTGGTGTACCTGGTTCGTGAGCATCATCTGGATTAAAGTCAAGCGCAACACGTTTGAAGCTTACTGTCCAAGCTTGATCTACCGTACTGTCCAAATCAAATGTTGTGCCAGCTGGATATCCATCTGTCACAAGGACATAGCCAAGGTCTTGATAGTGCTTGATGCGTTCAGCTGTTGAATAACCAACTGCTTCGCCAGATTTACCAGCCAAAGAAACAGTTTCAAGCGTTGAACCACCAGTTTCATCACGATAAGTAACACTTGCTTTTTGATCATTCTTAACATAGACAACCTTAGTATCGCTAGACAAATCACCTGGTGTCGCAGGTACAACCTTAGCAGTGTATCCTGGGATAGTTGGCAAGTTCTTGTCAACAGCAATCATCTTAGTTGGATCGTTAGGATCGTTGATGTAGGCAGTATCTGAAACACCTGGAATTGGATTGCCATTTTCATCCACAATGATGAATTTACCAAAGGCCTTATAAGTTACGGTATCAGTTGCTTCTGGAGCATCTGGAGTAACTGTCTTGCCACCTGCTAGGGCTTTATCAGCAAAGTAACCTGTTACAACAGGAACCTTAACGCTAGCATAGGTGTGGCTAGCTTCATTCCAAGTCACTTTACCAGTTGCTTGGTTATCTTTACCTGCAAAAGTATAGTCAGATTTTACATCTGCAGCTGGTGTCTTGTCACCTGCACCTTGGAAGGTAACCGTTTGTTTAGTAGCTTTAGTCACATCATTAACAATAGCTACGTAAACGACACGTGTATCTTCACCAGGATTTGATGGAGACACTGGAAGGGCTTTAACAGTGTAACCAGCGATACTTGGAATTGTCTTGTCGATGGCAATCATCTTAGTCGCATCATCTGGATCGTTTGTATAAGCAGTTGTTGAGACACCTGGAATTGGATTGCCATTTTCATCAACGGCAATGAATTTACCAAAGGCCTTGTAAGTCACTGTATCAGTTGCATCTGGGGCATCTGGAGTAACTTTCTTACCACCTGCTACTGCTTTATCCGCATAGTAGCCAGTCACAACTGGAGTCTTAACTGTGCCGTAAGTATGGCTCCTTGCTGTCCAAGTTGTTGTGTTAGTTGTAGGATCTTCTTTACCGCTAAAGCTAAAGTCGTTTTGAGTGTTAGCAGCTGGTGTCTTAGCATCAGCACCTGTGTAGCTAACGGTTTGACTGGTTGCCTTAGTCACATCTTTAGTGTCTTTTTCAACGATAATGTGGTAATGGTAACCTGGTGCCAAATATTGACCGCCACCATTAGCATCAATAGAAGCATCTAAACCTTGAGCGCCATTGGCAAATTGAACGAGGTCAACGACACGGCTTTGATTGTAAGCCCAAGAACGATTTGAGCGAATCGTTGCAATACCGTTAACATAATCATATTGACGTTCTGCTTTCAAAACATCCACATAAGCATTAGCTCTAGACTTATCAGCAGATGCGTACTTGATACGGTAACCTGCTGGCACTGGTGGAAGTTCTGTTATACCGGCATCATAGATTTTATTGTAAGTTTTACCGTTTGCTGTGATTGTTTCAGTAGAGTTGTTAATACGGTAGGTTGAAGAGTTTGGAATCTTATTTCCAGCTTCATCCACATAGTCGATAATACCAAGGTTGGCATAGTTTACGACAACCATATATCTACCAGTCGCATCGTCAATGTAGTCATAAGCTCTCATGACACCATCGCTATCACGACCGACTTTAAGGTGGTTGATGTAGTCAATGTTAACAAAGCACTGTTGACGTTCTGGCAAATAGTCCAACTTATAGCCAAGGTTAGTCAAGTCAGGGTTGGTTGAGCCTGCTCCAGCATTGGTCAAAACAGTGAGTGCATCAACTGGACGAAGGTCACGGTTTGCGACCGCAAGTCCCATAGCATTGATGAGGTTTTCAGAGTTAAGACTAGCTTCGGCTGCGTTTAATTCGCTGCTTGTCACAGCCAACTCGCTTGTAGCTACTTTAAGGGCGCTATTAACAGCCTTTGATTCTGTGCTAGTAGCTTCTGTTGCTGTTGCAACTGAAGTGGCTGCACCAGTCGTTTGAGCTGACACTTGATCAGCTACAGGAGCCTCAGTAGCTGCTGTTGAGCTAAGGGCTTGTGCACTTGTAGCCACTGAAGTTGCTTGCGCTGTTGCAGACTCAGAGCTAGCTTGTGAAGCAGCATGTGACGCTACTTCTGAGCTAGCTGCTGTTTGACTAGTCGAAGTTGCCTGGCTGGCTGGTGCTGCTGATTGGGGCTGTTCGCTGGCCAAAGCCACAGTTGACACTGAGCTTGGTGCGTTTTCTGTTGTTGTTGGGGCCGTTGATGCCGCTGCCGGTGTTGACTGTTCTACAACCACATCAGGTTCAGCAGTTGTTGCCATACCTGTAGTAGCTGGTGCTACCGTTTCATCAGCTTGTGCGCCCTGTGCATTTGAAAAGATTGAAACTCCCAAAAGAACAGAGGCTACACCAAAGCTGTATTTCCGTAATGAAAAATGTTGGCGTTTATTAAACATATCTCTCATAGTAATAAAATTCCTCAATATCCAAATTACTTTATATACGTCTTCCATTTTATACCATAATTATTAAATTGTCAAATATATACTAATAATTGTTTGTTAATTTAATTTCTCTTAGAAAACATTAATTTTAGCCCCTTATCTAAATCCTTTGATTTATCAAAGCGTTCTAACCAAAACTTTCCAAAATGAACCACTTTGTCAGTTTTATAATTTTCAAAACACTTTCATAAGCAGACCGCATTTATTAAAAATCCGTCTCCACGCTACTCTTTTATGTTCTTTTTATGATAAGGATTAAAAAATACAAGATCAATCGGTGATAAGCTGACCTTATGCTTTCCCTATTGCCAGTACAATAATAGAAAACACCTCTCTCTGCTAATTTTTTGACAAGACTCAAAAATCCCCTTGGATGTTTTCCAAGAGGGATTATTTGAGCTATTATTTGAAAATAGAGCTTGTGAAACTATCTGTTTCTTGCAAGAGTTTCTTGTAGACAGCTTCTTTGAGTTTAGTCGTATGACTTGTTGACACTGACTTATTACCATTCTTATCCGTCTTGATACTTGCTGCATCTTTGGCAACAGCATCCTTGAACAAGGTTAATAAATCATTGTAAGAGGCTACACTTGTGCCATCAATCGTTACTGGTGTTAAGCCATGAGACGCTTTGTCTTTCACTTCTTTGAAGTAGGCTTTCTTGAAGGCTTCTAATGAGTTGAACTTCCCATCAGAAATCTTGTTAATAATAAAGTCATCGCCAAGGGTGTTCTTACCAGCCGCTTTGGCTTCTTGTTTATACTTGTTCGTCGCATAGCCTAGGAAGCCTTTTTCATAGCCGTAGTAACCCCAGAGTCTGAAAGTATTATGCTTAAAGGACATAGCACCAGGAGAACCCTCGCTGGTATTTCCGCCATAAATGGCAGACATCATAGGCACATTGACATAGGCAGAAGCGAAATCATCTGGTTTATAGACACCATTGCCCGGTCCACGATTGGTCATGAAGTTGTTATCCACAAGGTCATCGATAGAGGTCAAGGTCATAGCCTTTTCACTATCGTTCAAAGGACGAACCTTATCGTATTGATTTTTGCTGCTACCACGCATTTCCTTATCGACCTTCTTGAACCAAGCATTATTGAGGTCCCGGTTGCCTTGACTAAGGACCGCTTCCCCTTCAAGTGAGTCAAGAAGCATGAGGGTATCATTGTAACCCTTCATGTAACGGTCGATGGCTTCACGTGAATTCAACTTGTTTGGATTTGTGTCATACCATTGATTACCATCGTTAGGGCGTTCAAAGGCCATATTGAGTCCTAGTGCTCCGTATTCACCTTGGTGACCCTGAGTAGCTGGTGATTGAAGAAGACCTTGGGCATAAGCTTCAACGTCTGTTCCTTCACGACGACCATAATCGCCAAAGTAGGCAATACGGTCATTGATGTGGGTCGTTTCATGCGTGAAGGCAGAGGCTCCGTACTCACTAACCACATTAGACATGATAAAGGTTACCTTGGCACGGTTATCGTAGGCATTGTCGTAAATAGACGCATAAGCACCAGCCACAGCACCATTATCTCCATAGTATTCGCCGACTGGGCCATAGATTTCACGAATTGGCGCATAGATATCTTTACTGTCTTTAAATTGGCCGTAGCGATCTGGCCAACCTGGCCAACCATGACCCCAGACATAGTAACCTTCCCAGACCGGAATGACAATATCCTTGAACAATCTGTCCTTAACCTTATCGGTAGCCAATCGTTGCCAGAAATCAAGATAGTTAATTTGACGTTGAGCAGCCAAATCAATCTCAGGCTTGAATTTCTCCAAGGTCGTGTTGTATTTATTGGCTGTACCATAAGACATGGTGTCATAAGTAGAAATCAAGAACATCTGTGTCTTATCAAGATTCAACAAAGGAAGAATCATCTTTCTATGCAAGCCACGGGTTAAGTTATCATAAGCACGGTACTTGTGCTCGCCGACACCTTGGTTTTGAGAAGCTTTCTCAACAACATAGACCTTATCCTTAGTCGCATCAATGAACCAGTCATTCATGTTATCAATAGTGGTAAAGAGTTTTCGATTGTAGTTGAGGAAGTCGTTTAAATCCCCAGATTTAGTATATTTAGCTAGAACTTCACCGAAAGCATCGTATGTTCTTGAACCACTGATATTATTTTCCTTAGAGCCAATTTCAATCAAGCGGTCAAGAACATCCACATTGTTACCATAGAAATCAGGTTTAAAGAGCATGAGTTCCTTGATATTGACATCATCAAATTTCACACCATAGTAGCGATTCAAGTAGGTCAAACCTAGCAGGAGGGCAGCCTTATTTTTCTCAACCTTGTCAAGAATCATTTGTTGGGCAGCAGGTGATTGGTTGAGTTGATGGTCTTCATTTTCAACCAGCTTAGTGACAAGGTTAGTCAAATTAGCCTTAACAGCGTCAAAGCTTTCTTCCAAGTAAAGATTCTTAATAGCATTGACCTTGTTTCCTCCGGTACGACCAAGTTTTTGGTAAATCGGGTCAGACTGCAACTCAATTGGTTTAAGGATATTGACAATACCGTTGATGAGGCTTGAGTGGTCTTTTTGAACGATATTTGGGGTGTACGTGATACCCAAATCAGTAACAGTGTACTCCTTAACGTTGCTCAATCCTTCGGAACTATCTGAAAGCTTGAAGTAATCTTTTGTACCATCAGCATAGTGAACAATAATCTTGTTAGCATCACTTAAATCTGTGACAAAATTACTGTCTTTCATTGGTGTCACTGAGAGCACATCTTTGGTATTCAGGTTATGGTCTTTAGCCAGTTTGTTTGCTTGATAAACAATATAATCTTTGTTATAGAAGGGTTGAAGTTTCTCAATATTCTTGTAAGCCTTGCTATATTCAGGCTTATAATCTTGAATATTGGCGAAGTCTGATGGACTAGAAACATTGTTAAGGGTATTCAAATCGTAAGGCTCACTAACAAATGTATCAGCTGTAATCTTGTAGCCTTCAACACGCTTATCAGCTTCTTCCTTAGTCAAATGTTTGAGTTTTTTCGGACTCTTGGTATCTCTACCAGTGCCATCTTCGGCAGAGCTATAGCCGATAACGCCAAAGAGGTCTTTGATATGAGGTCCACCATCTTCGTCATCCACATCATTAGAAGCAAAGATTTCTTGACCTTTGATAACCTTGGCATAGGTCACGTTGTCTTGAACAGCTCCGTAAGGCCAAGTCTTGGCAACAATACCACCAACATATCTTGTGTTTTTAACATCAAGCACACCTTTAGCTACTGAGTTTGTTACTCTAGCCTTGGTTCCTGACTTCCAGCTATTAAGCATGTAGGTGACATATGGTACCAGCATACTGGCATTGGCATTATTGGCCGTAATAGTCGCATCCACATAGGCTCTGTTAACAAATCCCATGTAGTTTGAGCCAGCAACCCCACCAACTGTTGAGTTATTACCAACAGAGTTAATCTTACCGATGAAGGCGACATTTTCAATCTTACCATCTTCATCAATCTTATTGACAATACCTGAAACGTCATTGTTACCGGTCACTGAACCAGTCACCTTAACATCTTCAATCAGACCTTTGTTTTTAAGGTTAAATCCAATGGTTGCGATTTGATTTTGACCAGGGCGATTGATGTCTACATTTTCAAAGTTGATATTCTTGATAGTTCCGCCATTGATGACATTAAACAATGGGTGCTCTAAATCATAGATGGCAAAGCGTTTATCACCATCACTAATCAACTTACCAGTAAATTCTGAGGTAATGTATGACTTGCCATTTGGAACGATGTGGCGAGCACTCATGCTTTGACCAAGTCTAAACTCACCTGATGGATTAGCCTGAATGGCATTGACCAACTCACCAAAATCATAGTAAACATTAGCTTGACTAGGCTTTGGTTTCTCAATGTAGTAGCTATAAGTTTGCGCAAAGTGATTTTGGGCATCCCGTTGCACCAAATTATCTGCTTCTGCAGTTACCTTATAAACCGCTTTGCCATCAACTGTTGTTTCTTCGATAGACTTAACTGCCAAGTAAGTAGTCTTCTGGTCTGCCGAAGTCATTTTCAAGTAGTAATTCGTGAGGTCTTGAGGTACAGCTGTCAGACGGGTCTCATCCACTTCTGTTTGATTGTCATACTTAATCAAATCTGTACGGGCAAGGTCCTTAATCTCAACTTTCTTGAGGTCAAGTTGGATGGTTTGGTCTTCCAAAACTTGACTTTCCTCACCATTGCCACGATTAAAGGTCATGGTTGTCGTAAGTGTATAAGGCTTGTAATAAGCTAAGTTGGTTAGGTCAGCAGTCAAGGTCGTGCTAGGAATATCAAGTGTTTGGACAACTTGTCCATCTTGCTTAAGGACCGCTTTAATAGTCGTAATGGTTGCTGAACCTGGATTAGTCAAGTTGTAGCTCAGTTTAGCACTGCGACCCAAATCATCCTTGTCAATCTGTGTCAGTGTAAGCACAGGCTTTTCTGACACCTTAGTTCCTTTATGAACGATACGGTCTTGAACAGGAACGAGCACGGTTTCAGTGATAGTTGGTGCCTCAGACGTCTTATTCCCTTTATAGGTCTTATAGACCTTGGTGATTTTATTTTGACCTTTTTGGCCTTCTTGAACAACCTTAAGAGTGCCCTTTTCAAGACTATCATCCTCTTGGATAATTTCCTTAAATGGAAGCTCTACAATAGATTCTTCAGTCGTTGTTCCGTCTAGAGACTTGCTACCACGACGAATTTTTCTAGGTTGTGGCACCTCGATAACCTTACCTGACACAATAGTTGGCTCACCAACCTTGACACCATCAATGGTTTGGTAAATCTTCTGGATTTCTTGGCTACCTTTTTGCCCCTCTTGTTCGACAACTTCTTCATCCACATACTTGCTATCATCAGTGATAACTTCGATAGGATAATCAATGGCTTGCGTTTCAGTCTCTGTGATACTTCCTACAACTGGGGTATGAATAGGGTTATCAGCTTGGACCAGGGCTTCACCTTCGTGACCTGGTTCTTGGGTTCCTTTAGCTTCTAGTTTGCCTGTATATTCTGGATTAGCTGGCTGAACAGTGGCTTCACCTTCATGACCTGGTTCTTGAGTACCTTTAGCTTCAAGTTTACCTGTATATTCTGGATTCGCTGGCTGAACAGTGGCTTCGCCTTCATGGCCTGGTTCTTGAGTTCCGTTGGCGCTAATTGGGCCTGTATATTCCGGTGCGGCTGGTTGAACGAGCGCCTCGCCCTCATGACCAACTTCTTGGGTACCATTAGCACTAATTGGACCGGTATATTCTGGCGCTGCTGGTTGAACCCAAGCTTCACCTTCGTGACCAACTTCCTGTGTACCATTGGCACTTATAGTATCGCTACTGATTGGACCCGTATACTCGGGATTGACAGGCTGAACAGCAGCCTCCCCTTCGTGACCAATTTCTTGCGTGCCATTAGCACTGATTGGTCCTGTATATTCTGGTGTAGCTGGTTGAACCCAAGCTTCACCCTCATGACCCACTTCTTGCGTGCCATTAGCACTTACAGTATCGCTACTAATTGAACCCGTATACTCGGGATTGACAGGCTGAACAGCAGCCTCCCCTTCGTGACCAATTTT
>NZ_GL698449.1:1152707-1155478 GCF_000187445.1 Streptococcus sp. C150
ACCCACTTCTTGCGTGCCATTAGCACTTACAGTATCGCTACTAATTGAACCCGTATACTCGGGATTGACAGGCTGAACAGCAGCCTCCCCTTCGTGACCAATTTCTTGCGTGCCATTAGCACTGATTGGTCCTGTATATTCTGGTGTAGCTGGTTGAACCCAAGCTTCACCCTCATGACCCACTTCCTGTGTGCCATTAGCACTTACAGTATCGCTACTAATTGAACCCGTATACTCGGGATTGACAGGCTGAACAGCAGCCTCCCCTTCGTGACCAACTTCCTGCGTACCCTTAGCACTTGTTGGCGCACTGTTTTCAGGAACACTTGGTTGAACGAGAGATTCTCCCTCGTGCACGATTTCCTGACTACCCTTTTGCCAACTTTTTTCCGTTGTTTCTTTATCAGTGGCTTCTTGCTTTGGTGCCTTATCGTCTTTTATGGATGGTTCAAGCCCTTTAAAAACCGTCTCTAAAGGCTGTTCAAGTTCAGGTTTTGCGGAGTAACGAAGATAACCAACATATTCGTAACCATCGATGGTGATGATACCCTTAGCCAAATCCTCTGCACTAGCAACTGCCACGGTCTGATTAAAAGCACGCAATTCCTTATTTTGCAAAGCAAGCACTTCAACCGGCATAAAGAGAGTTTGACCTGTAGCTCCAATCAAAACTAGACCAATAAGTTTTTTACGGTGTTTTTTTGAAAACAGAAGGACAGCCATACTTGCTGTTGCCAACCCTAAACCTGTAGCCGCCCATTCTGTACTGCCTGTCTGAGGTAAGGTAGCCTGCGTGTCTCCCTTACGTTTATAGACTAAATAAAACGTATCTTCATTTTGATAGTCCTTAGGAATGGCATGGACCACTTGTTTCTGCTCTGCTGGTGTCAATTCATTTTCTGTGACATAGGCCAAATGCACTGAAGCATCAGCGCTGACTTGGTCTGCCTCAACAGGTTTAGACACGAAAAGACCACCTGCTATTAAGAATGTTCCAATAGCAACTGGTCCAACACCTACTGACAACTTACGAATGGCGTATTTTGTCACTTTTTCAACAACATGATTTGCTTGTTTCATTCATAAACTTCCTATTTGTTAATCGTTGTACCCCAAAGGCACGTCAAAAACAAAGACGTTATCGAATAAACACGCACTTTATGCATTTATTAACCTTCTTCCGAAGTCTATCATATCCTTTTTTTAATGTTTAGGCAAGTATTTTCTCTAATTTTTAATCAATATAAAAAACTATTTTTCATCTGAGACTCAGTCTCTATGAAAGTTCTTAAACCGTTTCATAATAGGATTAGTATACATAGTATTTTCTATCAGTTTAAGTATCTTGAATCAAAACCAATTGCCATCCAATCTTTAGAACATCTGTGACATAGCAATTTCCGCTCTTTTTATCTAATATTTTAATATGATACTTACTCTAAAAAGCACACAAAAGAGACCCACCCCTTTCGGGATGAGTCTCTTTTTCGAAAACTGAAATAGTCATACTAACTATATTGAGGTTTTTGGTCTTTTGACTATTTTAGTCTTCTTTTTTGCGTTTTCCTGCTAAACCAAGTCCAGCTGCCGCAAGGATTCCTCCGAGAGCCATAGCTGCCATAGACGCATCATCACCTGTTTCAGGCAATGCTTGTTTCTTAGTAGCAGTTGAAACTGATGACATTTCTGGATTAGCAGTCGCTGCAGATGATGCTGGTGTTTGTTTATGCATCATAGGAGCAGGGGCTACCTTAGGCGCTGGAGTAGTTGTTGCTGGCGTGTTCTTGTCCGCATCTGTACGAGGATCTACAACCTTGATAGTGACTGGCACTTCATCCGTTGAACCATCTGGGTAAGTCACAACGACTGTTGTTTCTTTATCTCCTGGAGTTGTTGTATCCACAGGAGTCTTGAATTCGAACTTAGTTCCATTTGGAAGGTCACCAACGTTGCCGATTGAATCTTGCGCACTTGGTGTTTCACCGATGTTGACCGTTTGGTCTTTAAGTGCTGGTGTGTTCTTATCTGCGTCAGTGCGAGGATCAATAACCTTGATAGTGACTGGCACTTCATCCATTGAACCATCTGGGTAAGTCACAACGACTGTTGTTTCTTTATCTCCTGGAGTTGTTGTATCCACAGGAGTCTTGAATTCAAACGTAGTTCCATTTGGAAGGTCACCAACGTTGCCGATTGAATCTTGCGCTTTTGGTGTTGAACCTGGAGTCACTGTTTGAGCCTTAGCTGTTGGATCATTCTTATCCGCATCTGTGCTTGGAGTTTTAACAGTAACTTTAACTGGAACTTCATCTTTAGATCCGTCTGGGTAAGTCACAACAACTGTTGCGTCTTTTTCACCATCTGTAGCTGTATCTACTGGTGTCTTGAAGTCAAACTTAGTTCCATTTGGAAGATCACCGACGTTACCAATTGAATCTTGCGCATTTGGGGTTGAGCCTGGTGTTACTGTTTGTACCTTAGCTGTTGGATCATTCTTATCCGCATCTGTACGTAATCGAGTTGCTTCAACTGGATCACTCGCATCTGATGTGTTTCCTGATAGGTCAGTTGCTTTAGCTGTCACATTACCTGCTGGAATGTCGACGGTTGGCGTGATGGTAGCTTTACCATCTGCGCCTGCTGTCGCTTCACCAATCTTGTTGCCATCTTTATCGTAAAGAGCAACAGTTGAACCTGGTTCTGCGCTCACTTCTACTGATGGCTTAGTGCCTGCTTTTCCTGTAAGATCTGTATTCACTACTGGTTTCGCT
>NZ_GL698449.1:1156435-1156976 GCF_000187445.1 Streptococcus sp. C150
CGCTTCACCAATCTTGTTACCATCTTTATCGTAAAGAGCAACAGTTGAACCTGGTTCTGCAGTTACTTCTACTGATGGCTTAGTTCCAGCTTTTCCTGTTAGGTCTGTAGCGACTACTGGTTTCGCTGGGGCTGTGGTGTCTGTCGCTACTTTAGGATCACTCGCATCTGATGTGTTTCCTGATAGGTCAGTTGCTTTAGCTGTCACATTACCTGCTGGAATGTCGACGGTTGGCGTGATGGTAGCTTTACCATCTGCGCCTGCTGTCGCTTCACCAATCTTGTTGCCATCTTTATCGTAAAGAGCAACAGTTGAGCCTGGTTCTGCGCTCACTTCTACTGATGGCTTAGTGCCTGCTTTACCTGTTAGGTCTGTATTCACTACTGGTTTCGCTGGGGCTGTAGTGTCTGTCGCTACTTTAGGATCACTTGCGTCTGATGTGTTACCCGCTGCATCTGTCGCTTTGGCTGTTACATTACCTACTGGAATATCAACGGTTGGCGTGATGGTTACTTTACCATTGCGCCTGCTGTCGCTTCAC
>NZ_GL698449.1:1157559-1158255 GCF_000187445.1 Streptococcus sp. C150
TGGAGCTGTAGTATCTGTCGCTACTTTTGGATCACTCGCGTCTGAGGTGTTTCCTGATGGGTCAGTTGCTTTAGCTGTCACATTACCTGCTGGAATATCAACAGTTGGCGTAATCGTTGCTTTACCACCTGTGCCTGCTGTCGCTTCACCAATCTTGTTGCCGTCTTTATCGTAAAGAGCAACAGTTGAACCTGGTTCTGCAGTTACTTCTACTGATGGCTTAGTGCCGGCTTTGCCTGTGAGGTCTGTAGCGACAACTGGTTTCGCTGGAGCTGTTGTATCTGTCGCTACTTTTGGATCACTTGCGTCTGAGGTGTTTCCTGATGGGTCAGTCGCTTTAGCTGTTACATTACCTTCTGGAATAGCAACGGTTGGTGTGATGGTTACTTTACCATTGCTAGCAGCCGTTCCTTCACCAATCTTGTTACCATCTTTATCGTAAAGAGCAACAGTTGAACCTGGTTCTGCAGTTACTTCTACTGATGGCTTAGTGCCTGCTTTACCTGTGAGGTCTGTATTCACTACTGGTTTCGCTGGCGCTGTGGTGTCGGTTGCTACTTTTGGATCACTTGCAACTGATGTGTTACCTGCCGCATCTGTCGCTTTGGCTGTTACATTACCTACTGGAATAGCAACGGTTGGTGTAATGGTTACTTTACCATTGCTAGCAGCCGTTCCTTCACCAATCTTGTTGCC
>NZ_GL698449.1:1158824-1272312 GCF_000187445.1 Streptococcus sp. C150
CCAATCTTGTTGCCGTCTTTATCGTAAAGAGCAACAGTTGAACCTGGTTCTGCAGTTACTTCTACTGATGGCTTAGTGCCTGCTTTGCCTGTGAGGTCTGTATTCACTACTGGTTTCGCTGGGGCTGTAGTGTCTTTTGCAGGTGTAACTAAGTATGCAGCAGCAATTTTATCTACTGATTTATCAGGATAAGTAATAGTAACATTACCCTTTTCATCCGCAACGTATGTTGTTCCTTGTGGAAGTGCAGTATTCGCATCTCCAACCGCTTTTTCAACAGCTGCCTTCTCAGTTGCACTTATATTATTAGGATCAGCAACTTCTACTTTTGCTCCTCCAGGAGTTGGCTCATACTTCTTAGCTGTCTCAAGAACGGTAATTGTAAGATTTCTCGTTACTACTTTACCATTTTTATTTCTAACAGCATAGGTAGCAGTGGAACTACCTGCAGACTGCGTCATATCAACATTACCACGATAGTATGCCTTACGCTGTCTATAAGTATTTGAGCCAGCTGTATCCAGAAAACCACCATTAGAATCATTCGTATATGCTAGTCCTTTTGCCAAATAAGGATTATTAGGAATCCAAAATTTTTCAACTGACGGTGATCCTGCTGCTTGAATTGTTACATTGACAGGATCACCCGGGTAAACTGTAAGATGTGACTCGGTAACCAAAAGTTGAGTGTAGTTATCACCACTAACTCCTCCACCTACATAGGTCAACTGTGTTTTTGTAACTGTAATCGGTGCACTCTTAGCTGACTCACTTCCACCTGCTGGTGTTGAGGTAGCTGTAATTTCTCCTTCTGGAAGGCTGTTTGTAGGGTGAACAGTGGCTACACCTTGGTCGTTTGCTACTGCTTCACCGATCACAACGCCATCATTATTATAAAGTTTTACAGTTGAGCCTGCTGTTGCATTTACAGTCACATCAGCTGGTGTACTTGCTTTACCATTAAGATTTGAAGTAATTTCTGGAACCTGACTTGCTGGTGCAACTGGTTTTGGTGTTTCACCTTGAACTTCAAAAGTAATGGTCACTTCTTGTGGAGCTTGATTATAATGAGCTGGGTAAGTAACCACTACGGTTTTTGTATAAGTACCTGCTTGTGTAGCAGTTGGAGCTTGGCCGTCTTTCCATGCAAATGTTGTTGCACCACGATAGTTATTTGGGAATTCTGGTGTTCCAGCTTTATTGGTTACATAATTAGCCGGAGTAGCATCAAAACTTCCACCAACTTTTGCAGTATACTTTTCTTTGACTGCTACTGCTTGGAATTTTGAACTTTCATTATCAATGAAGTTATCCGCATAACCAGTCATAATATTCGTTCTTCCGCCAATAACTCCTGTTCCTTGCATACCTGCAACATAGTCAAGTGGCTTAGATTTATCTACGATCGGTGTGTCAAATGTAATCGTCCACATAACATTACGAATTGCATTATTATCCGCTGTCATCGTATACAAAGCTTGTGAACGTTCTGCTGTTTGAGCCGCTACCGCTGCTTCATTTCCTTGAATTGCTGGATTTTTTATATCTTTGTAAAGTTGGGTCAAACGTTGAGTCATTTCAGAGCCTGTATAGGTATCCATTCTACCATTTTGACCCATCAAGTATGATCCATCATTATCCTTCCAGTAATTACGCGTATTGACTACTTTTCCATTTTTGTCAGTTTGAACAACTTGCCAGTTCGTTGGTGCGCCAACAGAATCTTTAGGGATAGTAAAGTAAACATAACCACTAGCGGCATTCGCTTTTCGGCCTGGATTATCAAGAACAGTCCAATGAAGAACGTTATTAGCCTTGTCTACTTCGTAGCTAATCTGTACATAATCTTGAGCATTTTCTTTGTTAGAATAATCAAGGTTTTGTGCACCATCTGACGCACGTGTTGCAGTTGATGCTGAACGTGTTGCTCCTTGTGCGATACTTCGACGACTACGTACACGAGGCGCATTTGCAGTTTCTGACGCACTAATATTATTTGTGATAGCGCTCTCTGAGCTTGCTGTAGTTGATGGTGTTGTAGAAGCTGTGACTGAACGAGATGCCTCAGATGCAGTTGCTGGTTTTGCGGTTGATGCATTTGTTGAGCCTGTAACTTCTGAAGCAACTACTGGACTTGTTGATGTCGCTACTGAATTTGCCGGCGCTGAACTTGCAACACTTGTTGAAGCTGGCGCTTCCGAACTTACTACTGCACTTGGTGCAACTGATGTTGTAGGTGCAACCGACGTCGCTGCGACTGTTTCAGTGGCAGCTGGTGTTACCGTAGTAGTTGAGACACTTTCTGGTGCTGTAGTTGGCGAAGTTGTAGCCGCGACTCCTTCACCTTGACTTGCACTTACAGCTGTAGCTGCAACTGTTGCTCCATCAGATGTCGTTTCATCCGCTTGAGCTGTGTGACCAATCATGATCAAAGTACCAAGCAAGACCGAGCAGACTCCAATATTCAATTTACGAATCGAGAAACGACTCTTCTTACTAAAGATATCTTTACCCATCTTTCCTCCTAGACAAGCAATCATTAGATTTTGATTACTCTTGTCTCTTCTAAAAATAATTTAAATTGAATTTCCCTAACGTCAAATATATCATATAATTAGAATTGAATCAATATTTTACCATTATAAAATTAGTTTACCCTATTTTTTTTAAATAACTTAAGCATTATTCTTTTCAAAGTATTATTTTCTAACACCTTCTTTTTATACAGAACCTATACAACTTTACATATATAATTCAAAATATAAATTAATCATTGTATTTAAAGCATTTATAACATCTTACAATATCAACAAATATTACTTTTTAAAAGTCTTGCAATTTTCGAATCATAGAATAATTCTTACCTTTTACACCTTCAATATTTATAGATACACTCATAATAAAACTAAGATTCAAGTATAAATATACAAGTTTTTAGATTTATTAATGTAATTAAATTGAAAAGATATCAGTATTTTTAATATTTTATTTCTTCCATAAAACTTTGTTTTTGACTGAATAATTAAAAGTTGCTCTATAATGTCTGTAGTAGCTAAAACGGCTATAGAGATTATAGAGCCACTATTTTTAAGACTAGAATTGCGATTATAAATCATTTCATCAAGAAATCACTACCCTATCGAACCTTGAAAAATCACTGGAGACTCTTCCAAAAGGACTGCCGTAAGTTATCTCTCACCCCTTTTTACTCAAAGACCTTCCGTCAAACTTTATAACCACATAAAGTCATTGAAAAGACACTGAATTTCTCAGAGGAACTCTGCGACTACTATAATCTTTACCAACTCTTACTATTTCACTTTCAGGAGAAGAGAGTAGATGAGTTCTTTGAACTCATAGCGGAAAATATGAACAAGGTCAATCACTACTTTCAAACTGTCTTTAGAACTTTTCTTAGACACAAACAATACATCAAAAATGCGCTAGAAACGGACTATTCAAAGCGCGAAACTTGAAGTGACTAATAAGTTGATCAAAAACATCAAACAGTTGGAATTTGGTCTACAAACTTTATCAACTTTAAGAAGAGTGTCTTCATCACTCTGAACACACAAAAAGAGAAAACCTATCAGGTTCTCTCTAGATGTTAGCTTTTCGTCATCCACTACAGTTGACATAGAGCCCAAAAAAGGTATTCATCACTTTGAACATCACAAAAGAGACCCACCCCTTTCGGGATGAGTCTCTTTTTCGAAAACTGAAATAGTCTAACTAACTATGTTGAGGGATTTAACCTATGAACTATCTTAGTCTTCTTTTTTGCGTTTTCCTGCCAAACCAAGTCCAGCTGCCGCAAGGATTCCTCCGAGAGCCATAGCTGCCATAGACGCATCATCACCTGTTTCAGGGAGTGCTGGTCCTTTAGGAGCTTCTGGTGTAGTTGGTGGTGTCACTGGTGGAACCACTGGAGTTGGAGGAGTCGGTGGTGTTGGAGGAGTTGGTGGAGTTGGTGGAGTTGGTGGAGTCGGTGGTGTTGGAGGAGTCGGTGGTGTCACAATATTGTTGAACTCAGTATCTTCTGGCAATTGAGAAGTTACTGTCAAGACTTTACCGTCTTTAGTTACTGAAACAACGACTGTAGCAACCATCTTATCGTAAGTAACAGTTGCATCGTTACCTTGTACTTCTTCTACTGTGTAGACGTGAGTACCTTCTTCACCACGTTTGTACTCAAGAGCTGAGAACTTGATCTTACCGTTAGCATCATTGCTTACAGTTTCGATCACATTACCCTTGCTGTCTTTAAGTACGAAACTAAACTCACCAGCTTTAAGTTCACGACCTTCAAGTTTCTTAGTGAATTCAAACTCAACCTTAGTTGGGATATTGACTACACGTTTTTCTGTTGGTTTTTCTGGTTTTTCAACAGATTTCTTAGTTGGGTCGTATTGGTGAACGATTTGTGACGCAGTATTTTCGATGTCTACACCATCTTTAGCAGTGCCTTTGATAGTTGCAGGAATATCGAACTTGTAGTAGCGTCCGAATGCCAATTTAGCAGTATCGATCACTTGAGTATTTTCTGCATCACCGAGTGACTTAGTAAGGTCAGACTTAGATGTTGCAGTGATTACACCATTTTCAACCTTGATGTCAAACTTAGCTGTCACATCTTCTCCTGTTACAGAGTCGTATGCTTTAATATCTTTGACATTGATGTTCAAGTTTTCGCTGTCATATTTATCTGTAACACCAACAGATTGGATATTTTGAGCGTCAGTGAAGTTGTTTGTATCAAGCCATACTTGGTAAACAAACTTATCACCTTTCTTGAGTGTCTTAGTATTAAGGTTTTCAGCTTCGTTATTAGCTGTGCTGTCAGCGTAAGGATCTTTATTAGTATCGCCTACTTTATCTTTCAACTCAGCATCATCATCAACAAGTTTCATACCAGTGATATCGAATTTTTCTTTAGAAACAACGTATTTCTCTGGTTGGAACTTAGGTTTTTCTGGTGGACGAACAGTATTGTTGAATTCTTTATCTGCTGGGTCAGTAACCTTAGTGATAAGAGCTTTCGCTTTACCATCATGTGATACTTCAACAGTGACAAGAGCTTTCATACCGTCGTATTGAACAGTACCATCAGTACCTTTAACTTCTTCTACTGTGTACTTGTAAGTGCCTTCTTGGCCTTTCTTGTACTCAATAGGTGAGAATTTAACGTTACCTTTAGCGTCATTGCTTACAGTTTCAAGAGTCTTACCTTCTGAATCTTTAAGCACGAAGCTGAATTCGTTAGCTTTAAGCTCACGGCCTTCCAAACGTTTAGTGAAGTTGAATTCTACTGAAATTGGAACACTGTTAACACGTTTTTCAGTTGGTACGTTTGGTTTTTCAACTTTCTTAGTTGTTGGGTTGTAGTAGTTAACAACTTGAGTTGCTGTATTTTCGATATCCACACCAGCTTTAATGTCTTTCTTGACTGTTGCAGGAATATCAAATTTATAGTAGCGTCCAAAGGCGAACTTAGTAGTGTCGATAACTTGAGTGTTTTCAGCATCGCCAAGTGACTTAGTGAAGCCATCTTTAAGGTTAGCTGTAACAACACCATTTTCAACCTTAATGTCGAACTTAGAAGTTACATCCGCACCTGATACTGAATCGTAAGCCTTGATTGCTGATGCATCAACATCCAACTTAGTTTCATCGTAGTCATCAGTGATACCAACAGTTTGGATATGATCCTTGTTGTTAGCGTCAAATTGAGTTGTATCAAGCCATACTTGGTAGTAAAGTTTTTGACCAGGTTTAACTGACTTAGTATTCAAGTTTTCAGCTTCGTTGTTTGATGCATCATCAGCGTAAGGGTTGGTATTTGTATCTGCAACCTTATTAGCCAATTCTTTATCATCATCAACAAGTTTAGTACCTGTTACGTCGAATTTCGCTTCAGAAACAACATATTTTTCTGGTTGGAACTTAGGTTTTTCTGGTGGACGAACAGCATTGTTGAATTCTTTATCAGCAATTTCACCAACAGTTGCTACAAGAGCTTTAGCAGTACCATCATGAGAAACAGTGATTGTTACATTCGCTTTCATTGTATCGTATGTAACAGTTGCATCAGTTCCTTTGACTTCTTCTACTGTGTACTTGTGAACGCCTTCTTGGCCTTTCTTGAATTCAAGTTTAGAGAATTTAACGTTACCAGCTGCATCATTCTTAACAGTTTCAACAACTTTACCTGCTGCATCCTTCAATTCGAATGTGAATTCGTTAGCTTTAAGCTCACGACCTTCCAAACGTTTAGTGAAGTTGAATCCGACTTCAACTGGAACACTGTTAACACGTTTTTCAGTTGGTTTGTTAGGTTTTTCAACAGATTTATGAGTTGGATCATAGTAGTGAACAACTTGATCTGCTGTATTTTCAATATCCACACCGCCAGGAACGTTTGCGTTCACTGTTGCAGGAATATCAAATTTATAGTAGCGTCCAAAGGCGAACTTAGTAGTGTCGATAACTTGAGTATTTTCAGCATCGCCAAGTGACTTAGTGAAGCCATCTTTAAGGTTAGCAACAATCTTACCACCTTCGATTGAAATATCGAATTTATCTGTAACATCTTTACCAGTTACTGAGTCGTATGCCTTAATGTCTGAAGCATTCACAGTCAACTTAGTTTCATCGTAGTCATCTGATACACCAACTGTTTGGATGTTATCCTTGTTGTTAGCGTCAAATTGAGTAGTATCAAGCCATACTTGGTAGTAAATCTTTTCACCACGTTTAACTGACTTAGTATTCAAGTTTTCCAATTCGTTGTTTGATGCATCATCAGCGTAAGGATTAGCATTTGTATCTGCAACCTTGTTAGCCAATTCTTTATCATCATCAACGAGCTTAGTACCTGTGATATCGAATTTTGCTTCAGAAACAACATATTTTTCTGGTTGGAACTTAGGTGTTTCTGGTGGGCGAACTTTGTTGTTGAACTCTTTGTCGTTAGCGCCAGAAGCGTTACCGCCAGTTGCAGAGTAGTTAGCAACAGTCTTAAGAACTTTACCTTCTTTAGTAACTTCAACAGTTACTTTAGCTACCATTCCATCGTAAGATACAGTAGTATCTTTACCTGGTACTTCTTCCACAGTGTAAGTGAATGTCTTACCAAGATCTGCTTTGCTGAACAAGAGTTTTTCAAACTTGATGTGACCATCTTTATCGTTGGTTACTGTTTGAAGAACCTTGTTGTTTTGGTCTTTCAATACGAAGCTGAACTCACCTGCAGTCAACTCACGTCCTTCAAGTCGTTTAGTATAGTCGAACTCGAGTGGAACTGGAACGTTGTTTTCACGTGTTTGAGTTGGTTTGTTAGGAGTTGTAACTTTCTTATTGTAAGGGTTGTATTGGTGGATAGTTTGGTTGGCTGTATTTTCAATATCAACACCGTCGTTTTCTTTAATATCCTTAACAGTTGCTGGGATATCAAATTTATAGTAACGACCAAACTCGAATTTAGTTGTATCGATAACTGGAGTTGCATCTTTATCGCTGATAGGCTTAGTCAAGCTTGCTTTAGATGAACCATAGAGAACACCGTTTTCAACCTTGATGTCGAACTTATCAGTAACATCTGCACCAGTCTTACCATCGTAAACTTTGATTTCAGCAGGATTGATATCAAGCTTATCTTCTTCGTAGTTATCAGTGATACCTACAGTTTGAAGATTGCTTTCTGCTGTGAAGTCACGAGTGTCAAGCCATACTTGATAGTAGATCTTTTGACCACGTTTGAGGGTCTTACCATTCAAGTTTTGGATTTCAACTTTATCAGCTGAATCATCGTCATCGGCAAGTTTGTTACCAATGATGTCGAAGCTTGGTTCTGAAACAACATATTTTTCAGGTTTGAAGTTAGGGTTAACCTCGTTATCAAAGACACGATCGTCTGCACCGTAAGCATCTCCACCTACTGTAGCGTAAGAAACGACAGTTGTTAATTGAGCACCTGGTGAAGGTTGAACAACTGTAACAGTAACATTGACTTTCATTGGGTCGTAAGTAACTGTCTTATCAGTTCCCTTAACTTCTTCTACAGTGTAGTTGAATGTCTTACCAATATCTGCCTTAGCATAATTGATAGTATGGAACTTAACCTTACCTTCTGCATCGTTCTTAACAGTTTCAATTTCTTTACCTTCTGAATCTTTAAGTACGAAGCTGAATTCTTGATCTTTCAACTGACGTCCGTTAAGTGTCTTACCAAATACCAACTCAATAGCTGTTGGAACATTGTTGACACGTTTTTCAGTTGGTACCTTAGGTGTTTCAACTTTCTTAGTTGTTGGGTTATAGTAGTGAACGAGCTGAGCTGCTGTATTTACAATTTCAGCACCATCAAATGCACCACTGCTTACTTTAGCTGGGATGACAAACTTGTAGTAACGTCCAAATTCGAACTTAGTAGTGTCAATGATTTGAGTATTTTCAGCGTCGCCAAGTGACTTAGTGAAGCCATCTTTAAGGTTAGCTGTAATCACACCGTTATTAACTGTGATATCGAATTTATCTGTTACATCTGCACCAGTCTTACCATCATAAGCCTTGATTTCTGAAGCTTTAACTTCCAATTTAGCTTCATCGTAATCATCAGTGATACCAACAGTTTGGATGTTATCCTTGTTGTTTGCATCAAATTGATTTGTATCAAGCCATACTTGGTAGTTGATAATATCGCCACGTTTAACAGCTTTAGTATTGATGTTTTCTACTTCGTTGTTTGATGGATCATCAGCATAAGGGTTTGCATTTGTTTCTGCATACTTATCTTTCAACTCTTTATCATCATCAACAAGCTTAGTACCAGTGATATCAAACTTACCATTATCTTTGCTAAGAACGTATTTCTCTGGTTTAAACTTAGGTTCTTCTGGAGGACGAACAGTGTTGTTGAACTCTTTATCAGCGATTTCGCCAACTTTCGCTACGAGAAGTTTAGCAGTTCCGTCATGTGAAACGGTTACTGTTACATTCGCTTTCATTGTATCGTATGTAACAGTTGAATCTGTGCCCTTAACTTCTTCTACAGTGTAGTTGTGAACGCCTTCTTGACCCTTCTTGAATTCAAGTTTAGAGAACTTAACGTTACCAGCTGCGTCATTGCTTACTGTTTCAACAACTTTACCTGAAGCATCTTTAAGCACAAAGTTGAATTCGTTAGCTTTAAGTTCACGACCTTCCAAACGTTTAGTGAAGTTGAATTCGATGTCAACTGGAACACTGTTTACACGTTTTTCAGTTGGTTTGTTTGGTTTTTCAACCTTCTTAGTTGTTGGGTTGTAGTAGTTAACAACTTGGGCTGCTGTATTTTCGATATCCACACCGCCAGGAACGTTAGCGTTCACTGTTGCAGGAATATCAAATTTATAGTAGCGTCCAAATTCGAACTTAGTTGTATCAATGATTTGAGTGTTTTCAGCGTCACCAAGTGACTTAGTGAAGCCATCTTTAAGGTTAGCTGTGATTACACCGTTAGCGAGTGAGATATCGAACTTAGATGTAACATCGGCACCTGATACTGAATCGTATACCTTGATTTCTGAAGCATTCACAGTCAACTTAGTTTCATCGAAGTCATCTGTGATACCAACTGTTTGGATGTTGTCCTTGTTGTTTGCGTCAAATTGAGTAGTGTCAAGCCATACTTGGTAGTAAAGTTTTTGACCACGTTTAACTGACTTAGTATTCAAGTTTTCAGCTTCGTTGTTTGATGCATCGTCCGCATATGGGTTAGCGTTTGTATCCGCAACCTTGTTAGCCAATTCTTTATCATCATCAACGAGTTTAGTACCTGTTACGTCAAATTTCGCTTCAGAAACAACATATTTTTCAGGGTTGAACTTAGGTTCTTCTGGTGGAGTTACACGGTTGTTAAACTCTTTATCAGCGATTGCACCTACAGTTGCTACGAGAAGTTTAGCAGTTCCGTCGTGTTTAACGGTTACTGTTACATTCGCTTTCATTGTATCGTATGTAACAGTTGAATCTGTGCCCTTAACTTCTTCTACAGTGTAGTTGTGAACGCCTTCTTCACCCTTCTTGAAGCTGAGTGGTGAGAATGCAACGTTACCAGCTGCATCATTCTTAACAGTTTCAACAACTTTACCTGCTGCATCCTTCAACTCGAATGTAAATTCGTTAGCTTTAAGCTCACGACCTTCCAAACGTTTAGTGAAGTTGAATGACACTTCAACTGGAACGTTGTTTACACGTTTTTCAGTTGGTTTGCTTGGTTTTTCAACTTTCTTAGTTGTTGGGTTGTAGTAGTTTACAACTTGAGCTGCTGTATTTTCGATATCCACACCGCCAGGAACATCAGCTTTAACGGTTGTTGGGATGTCGAACTTGTAGTAACGTCCGAAGGCGAATTTAGTTGTGTCGATGATTTGAGTATTTTCTGCGTCGCCAAGTGACTTAGTGAAGCCATCTTTAAGGGTTGCAGTAATCACACCATTGTTCACAGCGATATCGAATTTAGAAGTTACATCATCACCTGTTACTGAATCGTAAGCTTTAATCTTAGTAGCGTCAAGATTCAACTTAGCTTCATCGTAGTCATCAGTGATACCAACAGATTGGATGTTATCCTTGTTGTTAGCGTCAAATTTAGTTGTATCCAACCATACTTGGTAAACCAACTTGTCGCCACGGTTAACAGTCTTAGTGTTCAAGTTTTGTTTTTCGTTGTTAGATGCATCGTCCGCATATGGGTTGGCATTTGTATCTGCGTACTTGTCTGCCAACTCTTTGTCATCATCAACGAGCTTGTCACCTGTGATATCGAATTTCTCTTCAGAAACAACATATTTTTCAGGGTTGAACTTAGGTTCTTCTGGTGGAGTTACACGGTTATTGAACTCTTTATCAGCGATTGCACCTACAGTTGCTACAAGGGCTTTAGCTGTACCGTCGTGTGATACTGTGATTGCTACAGTTGCTTTCATTGTATCGTAAGCGACAGTTGCGTCTGTTCCCTTAACTTCTTCTACAGTGTAGTTGTGAACGCCTTCTTCACCTTTCTTGAAGCTGAGTGGTGAGAATTTAACATTACCAGCCGCATCATTGCTTACTGTTTCAACAACTTTACCTGTTGAATCTTTAAGCACGAAGTTGAATTCGTTGGCTTTAAGCTCACGACCTTCCAAACGTTTAGTGAAGTTGAATGACACTTCAACTGGAACGTTATTAACACGTTTTTCAGTTGGTTTGCTTGGTTTTTCAACTTTCTTAGTAGTTGGGTTGTAGTAGTTTACAACTTGAGCTGCAGTATTTTCAATGTCTGCACCGCCAGGAACATCAGCTTTAACTGTTGTTGGGATGTCGAACTTGTAGTAACGTCCAAATGCGAACTTAGTTGTATCAATAATTTGAGTGTTTTCAGCGTCGCCAAGTGACTTCGTGAAGCCGGCTTTAAGGTTAGCTGTAATCACACCATTGTTAACAGTGATATCGAATTTAGAAGTTACATCATCGCCTGTTACAGAGTCATACGCTTTAATCTTAGTAGCGTCAAGTTCCAACTTAGTTTCGTCGAAGTCATCTGAGATACCAACTGTTTGGATGTTATCCTTGTTGTTAGCGTCGAATTTAGTTGTATCAAGCCATACTTGGTAAACCAACTTGTCGCCACGGTTAACAGTCTTAGTATTGATGTTTTCAGCTTCGTTGTTGGCAGTACCATCCGCATATGGGTTGGCATTTGTATCTGCGTACTTGTCAGCCAATTCAGAATCATCGTCGAGAAGTTTGTTATCAGTGATTGAGAATTTCTCTGCATTCAATACATACTTCTCTGGTTGGAACTTAGGTTCTTCTGGTGGAGTTACACGGTTGTTGAACTCTTTATCAGCAGCATCTGTTACATTCGCTACGATTGCTTTAGCTGTACCGTCGTGAGAAACCACAACTTTCACAGTTGCAACCATTGGGTCGTAAGAAACGGTGCTATCAGTACCACGAACTTCTTCTACAGTGTAGTTGTAAGTCTTACCAAGATCATCTTTACCAAACTTAAGTTGAGTGAAGTTAACCTTACCAGTCGCATCATTCTTAACTGTTTCAACAACGTTGCCATCTTTCTTAAGAACAAATGTGAACTCTTGATCTTTCAATTGACGACCTTCAAGAGCTTTCGTGAATTTAAGATCAAGTGGAACTGGAACACTATTAACACGTTTTTCAGTTGGTTTGTTTGGTTTTTCAACTGTCTTGCTTACTGGGTTGTAGTAGTTAATAACTTGCGCTGCTTTATTTTCAATATCGGCACCAGCTGCGACATCGTCTTTAACTGTTGCTGGGATATCAAATTTATAGTAGCGACCAAATTCGAACTTAGTAGTATCAATGATTTGAGTGTTTTCAGCGTCGCCAAGTGACTTAGTGAAGCCGGCTTTAAGGTTAGCTGTAAGAGCACCATTGTTATCAGAAATATCGAACTTGTTAGTTACGTCTGCGCCAGTAACTGAATCGTAAACCTTGATGTCTGAAGCGTTAACAGTCAATTTATCCTTGTCGTAGTTATCTGTGATACCTACTGTTTGGATGTTATCTTTGTTGTTTGCGTCAAACTTAGTTGTATCCAACCATACTTGGTAGTAAAGTTTAGAGCCACGTTCAACTGTCTTAGTATTCAAGTTTTCAGCTTCGTTGTTCTTTGTATCATCGACATATGGGTTAGCGTTAGTTTCACCATATTTATCTGTCAATTCAGAATCGTCATCAACGAGCTTAGTACCTGTGATATCGAATTTAGCTTTAGAAACAACGTATTTCTCTGGTTGGAACTTAGGTTCTGTTGGTGGAGTGACACGGTTGTTGAATTCTTTATCGGCAGGATCTGTCACGTTTGTGATCAATGCTTTGGCAGTACCATCGTGACTGACTTTAACCGTTACAACTGCAGCCATTGGGTCGTATGTGACTGTTGAGTCTGTACCTTTAACCTCTGTTACAGTGTAAGTGTAAGTACCTTCTTGACCCTTCTTATATTTAAGGGCTGTAACAGTTTCACCAGCTTTGTTTGTGTAATCAACTGGTACAAACTTGAAGTTACCGTCTGCGTCGTTGGTTGTAGTTGCAATTACAACATTGTCGCTATCTTTCAACTCGAATGTGAATTCGCCAGCTTTAAGTGCACGGCCTTCCAATTTCTTAGTGAAGTTGAATTCTACTGAGATTGGAACACTATTAACACGTTTTTCAGTTGGTTTGTTTGGTTTTTCAACTGTCTTGCTTACTGGGTTGTAGTAGTTAACTACTTGGGCTGCTTTGTTTTCAATATCGGCACCAGCTACGACATCGTCTTTAACTGTTGCTGGGATATCAAATTTATAGTAGCGTCCAAATTCAAACTTAGTAGTATCAATTACTTGAGTGTTTTCAGCGTCGCCAAGTGACTTAGTGAAGCCGGCTTTAAGGTTAGCTGTTACAATACCGTTATTAATAGCGATATCAAACTTGTTAGTAACGTCTGCACCAGTTACTGAATCGTAAACCTTGATGTCAGATGCAGTAACATTCAACTTAGTTTCGTCAAAGTCATCTGAGATACCAACTGTTTGGATGTTATCTTTGTTGTTTGCGTCAAACTTAGTTGTATCCAACCATACTTGGTAGTAAAGTTTAGATCCACGTTCAACTGACTTAGTATTCAAGTTTTCTGCTTCGTTGTTGTTTGTATTGTCGACATATGGATTTGTATTTGTTTCACCATATTTATCTGTCAATTCAGAATCGTCATCAACGAGCTTAGTACCTGTGATATCGAATTTCGCTTTAGAAACAACGTATTTCTCAGGTTGGAACTTAGGTTCTGTTGGAGGAGTTACGGTATTGTTAAATTCTTTATCAACAGCATCTGTGACAGTAGCTACGATTGCTTTTGCTGTACCATCGTGAGATACTACAACTTTCACAGTCGCAACCATTGGGTCGTAAGTAACTGTGCTATCAGTACCACGAACTTCTTCTACAGTGTAGTTGTATGTCTTACCAAGATCATCACGACCAAACTCAAGTGTCTTGAAGTTTACTTTACCACTCGCATCATTATGAGCACGTTCAACTTCTGTACCATCTTTCTTCAAGATGAATTCGAATTCGTTAGCTTGAAGTGTACGTCCAGCAAGAGTCTTAGTGAAGTTAAGGTCAAGTGGAACTGGAACACTGTTAACACGTTTTTGTGTTGGTTTGTGTGGTGTTTCAACTGTCTTGCTTACTGGGTTGTAAACGTGAACTGTTTGGTTGGCTGTATTTTCAATATCAGCACCAGCTTTAACAGATTCTTTAACAGTTGCTGGAATATCAAATTTATAGTAACGACCAAATTCGAACTTAGTAGTATCGATAACTGGGTTGTTTACTTTATCTTTGATGAAATCTGCTTTAGAAGTTGCAGTGATTGTAC
This sequence comes from Streptococcus sp. C150, assembly GCF_000187445.1. NCBI lineage: Bacteria > Bacillati > Bacillota > Bacilli > Lactobacillales > Streptococcaceae > Streptococcus > Streptococcus sp. C150. Next base: position 1,173,253 of record NZ_GL698449.1, read on the forward strand.
CATTTTCAACTGTGATGTCGAACTTGTTAGTCACATCTGCACCAGTAACTGAATCGTAAGCCTTGATATCTGAAGCGTTCACTGTTAATTTATCAGCATCATATGTATCTGATACACCAACGTATTGAACGTTGTTAGCTTCTGTGAATTTAGTAGTATCAAGCCATACTTGGTATACCAATTTAGAACCGCGTTTAACAGTCTTAGTATTCAAGTTTTCTGGTTCGTTGTTAGCAACACCATCAACATATGGATTTGCATTTGTGGCTTCATACTCGTCACCAGGAACATCATCGTCATCATCAGTCAATTTATGACCAGTGATATCATATTTTTCTTTGCTTACAACGAATTTTTCTGGTTGGAAATTAGGTTTTTCTGGTGGTGTTACTTTGTTGTTGAATTCTTTATCGGCAGTACCGTCAGTAGCATTACCGTTGGCATCAACCCCACCAGTTGAAGATACGTTTGTAACTGTAGTCAATGAATGACCATTCTTAGCAACTTCAACTGTAACAGTAGCTTTCATCTTATCGTAAGTCATACCAAACTCTTTGTTGGCTGGGATAACTTCTTCTACTGTATAAGTATGAGTACCTACTTTAGTGTTGTCGAATGACAAGTTAGAGAATGAAACATTACCAGCAGCATCATTCTTAACTGTTTCAACAACTGCACCTGTAGCAGCATCTTTCAATACGAAGCTGAATTCACCTGCTTTAAGTTCACGACCTGCCAATTTCTTAGTAAAGTCGAACTTAGTCACAACTGGAGCAACAACATAGTTGTTGAATTCAGTATCAGCTGGCATTGTAACGGTAGCGTTCAAAAGACCTGTTTGAGCGTCTTTTGTGACATTTACAGTCACAACTGCGTTCATTGGATCGTAATCAATGTTTGTGTCAGTTCCAGCTACTTCACGTACAGTGTAAGTGTGTGTACCTACAGTTGCATATGAGATTGGGTCAAATTGGATTGAACCATCAGCCGCATTCTTCTTAGTTTGGATCACATTGCCATTTTCAAGCAATTCGAACGTGAAGGCATTAGCTTCAAGAGTCTTACCTTCCAAACGTTTTGTGAAGCGGAATTGTGCTTGTGTTGGAGATGAAGTGAATGTATTGTTGAATTCTTTGTCGGCTGGAAGTGTATTAACAGCTTTAAGAACATGACCATCTTTAGTAACAGTGATTGTTACTTCAGCTTTCATTGTGTCATATTGAACGCCAGCTTCAGAACCTTGAACTTCTTCAACAGTGTACTTGTGAGTACCAACTTGTGCGTTTGTGAATGTCAAATCGTCAAAGGCAATCACACCACTAGCATTGTTAGTCTTAGTTTGAAGAACAGTTCCGTTAGCATCTTTCAATACGAAGCTAAATTCACCATCTTTAAGAGCACGACCTGCAAGAGCCTTGCTGAAGTCAAAACGAGTCTTAACTGGTGCAACAGCAAAGTTGTTGAACTCAGTATCAGCTGGCATAGTAACTGCAGCGTTCAAAAGACCTGTTTGAGCATCTTTTGTAACATTTACAGTCACAACTGCGTTCATTGAATCGTAATCAATGTTTGTATCTGTTCCAGCTTTTTCACGTACAGTGTAAGTGTGTGTACCTACAGTTGCATATGAGATTGGGTCAAACTGAATTGAACCATCAGCTGCATTTTGTTTAGTTTGGATCACATTACCGTTTTCAAGCAATTCGAATGTGAAGGCATTAGCTTCAAGAGTCTTACCTTCCAAACGTTTTGTGAAGCGGAATTGTGCTTGTGTTGCAGCAGGTGTGAAAGTATTGTTGAACTCAGTATCTGCTGGAAGTGTATTAACCGCTTTAAGAACATGACCATCTTTAGTAACAGTAATGGTTACTTCAGCTTTCATTGGGTCATATTGCATACCAGCTTCAGAACCACGAACTTCTTCAACAGTGTACTTGTGAGTACCAACTTGTGCATTTGTGAATGTCAAATCGTCAAAGGCGATTACACCGCTAGCATTGTTAGTCTTAGTTTGAAGAACAGTTCCGTTGGCATCTTTCAATTGGAAAGTGAACTCACCATCTTTAAGAGCACGACCTGCAAGAGCTTTAGAGAAGTTAAATTTAGTCTTAACAGGAGCTACAACGTAGTTGTTAAAGACTTTGTCATCTGCGCTTGAAGCAAAACCGCCAGCACCACTGTATTTAACATTTGCTTGCAAATCACCCGCAGCATTTTGAGTAACCGTAACGGTCATGGTTACTTCCATAGCATCATAATCGACATTCTTATCTGCATCTGCGCCTTTTTCTTCAGTGATAGTGTATGTATAAGTACCTACTTTATCAAATGTTAATTTAGAGAAGGTTGCTTTACCGTTTTTATTTGTGACAGTTTCTTCCACACCAGGTGCAGAAGATTTTTCCTTAATCTTAAAGCTGAATTCACCATCTACAAGAGTACGACCTGCCAATTGTTTTTCAACTTCTGGAGTCACTGTTACAGGCTCTGGTTTTACATAATAGTAAACAGGTTGTTTGTAAGGGACTAATGTGTTGAGCAAGTCAACGTTGGTACCAATACCTTTTACTCCACGCTCCAATTGGGCATTTGGAGAAAGGTGACCAATATTATCTCCCAAGAATGGAACAAAGACTGTCTTTTTAGGTACATAATCGGCAGCAGTTTGGAAGTCAAATGGCACTTCAATACCATTTGGATGGTTGACGCCATCATTACCTCTGAAAGCAATCGTACGAAGCGGTGTCTTTTTAACCACCAATTCCTTTGTATTGGCTTGCCCTGGTTTAATTGGTTCAGTTTCTGCTAAAAGCATATAACCGTCAGTACTCAAAGTACCGTCAGAACGTTTGTTTTGTTGTCTTGGGTCCAAAAGATAAACACGGATAACTACAGTACCATCTTCACCTACGATTTCCTTGATACGTTTGATTCCTGCACGCTCAGCGTCCATAAATCTGGTACCTACAGTGTAAGGCTTGCTGACATAACCAGTCTTTTCATTCGCATCAGCTGTCTGATAAAGTTTATAATTCACAAACTGACGTTCACCAGAAGCAGTGAAGTTTTGACCTTCCATAGCTGTTATTGAATAACTTGCAAGTTCTACTTCATTCCCGTTAGGTTTATAAGTCTGTGCAGTTTTATCCGTTTTATTAGGATCATAAGTTGGGTTGTTTTTATCAACTACTTTATAAAGCGTTTTTTGATTGACAGTGACAGGGATTTTGTCATTTGAATCTGTGATAGTACGACCGTTATAAGCAGGTTCAACAACGTTGATAATATCCGTTGTCGTACGAGCATTATAAACCGCATCGTAACGAGTTTTCTCTGCTGGAGTTAAGGTATGACCAGCAGCAACTAAGGCTTTGATAGCTGCTCCAACTTCATAACCATTTTGAATAAATGGTTTATCTGTTTTATCAGCAGCAGCTCCCCTACCTTCATTGTAATCTACTTGGAAAGTCAATTCTCCGTTCGATGCAGCAGTTGTAGTTGTGAATTTTTGGACACCACTTGAGGCAGTAATTTTCCTAGTTTCAACAACAGCGCCCGTATTTTTATTAATCAATTCAACTGTTGTATCCGTTGAATTATCAAAACTCTTATAGGCACGTGCATAATAATTCGTATGATAACGTTCGTTAAACTTCGTTAAATCCCAAATACCGTATGTATAGAAGTCACCTTCTTTTCTTTCATAACCAGCTGGTACAGATTGAGATGAAACACTTGATCCATTTGGGTCATCCATAGTAGGAGTTGCTGCTTCATCAGTTTTCAATTTCGTTACAACATCAATCGGTGCTACGTTATGGTCTGTCAAAGCACGACGGTTACGACGGCTGCTTCTTGTTGCCAAAGCACCAGCATTCGTCATATCTGTTGCTGCACGGTCAAGTGTTGCACTACGATTTGCTGCTGATCCTACAGAATAAAAACGTGAATAACCACGTGCTGTAACATTTGGCTTAACACTTGTTGCTGCCGCCGCAGTTTCAGCTGCTGGTGTTTCTTCAGCTACTGGAGCTGCTGTTGCTGCAGAATGGTTAGCTGCTGCTGCAGCTGGAGTTGCTGTAGCGGCTGTTGTTGAAGCTGTTGTTTCAACTTTACCGCTAGCTGCTGCAGTTGAAGCTGCAGTTGAAGCTGGAGTTGCTGGTTTAGCTGCTTCTGACGTAGCTTTGTTTTCTGCAGGTTTAGCTGCTTCTGATTTAGCGCTTGAAGAAGCTTCTTCTTTTGCTGCTTCAGAAGTTGTTGCTTCAGCCTTTGGAGCTTCAGAAGCAGAAGCTACTGAGATTGGTAGCGTTGAAGTTGGGGCTTCAGCCGCAGCTGCAGCAGTTGGATCTGATTGGGCAACAGAAGTTGCTGTTTCTTTGACCAGATCTGAAGTACCTTCAGCTCCTACAGCTGCAGAAGAATCTGAAGACGACGTTGATGCTGCGTCAACCTCTTCAGCCTGTGCGGTGTGAGCAGCAAACAATGCTGTCCCAAGCAAGACTGAAGCGACACCAAACGAATATTTACGCAATGAAAAGCGTTGGCGTCTGTTGAAAATGTCTTTCATTATAAAGTCTCCCTCTTTAAAAAAGTTAGTTATATGTCACATGCATACGAGAATTTGTATTCTCGTATCCATGATTCAATTGCATTTTAACATTCTGACAATTTATAGTCAAGTGATTTAGACAACTTTTTTAAAAAAAATCAAATTGTCAGACATTTTACTTTGTTTTTACTCATTAATTCTTACCTAACAACTGTAAAATGCAGTAAATAACTGAGTTTTTCTTTAAATTTTCCATCTTTTACCACTTCTTATTTTTCTAATCAACTCATGCAGATTAATCATAATTTTAATCTTAGTGATTGTTGATGTGTTATATAATTATCATTATTTTTATTTATGTTCTCATTTATGCCTTACTTAAAGTAGAGAAATCACATAAAGGCGGACTATATGTCCCTCTGAATCGAAAAGCTAGCCTAAACTGACGATTGTCTCCTTCTTTTTGTTTAAGGGGCGCTTTTCCCTCAGATTCCCCTATTTGAAAATGGTTGCCAAGAGTTAAAAATCTTAAAAAGTTTATTAATACCTACCTGGTTTTATCCATTTTTTCCTCACAATTCAAAAAAGGCATCCCTTTTTCCCGGTAACCCTCTCAAGATTTTGTTACTTACTAACGGTTTCTCAGAGACTTAAGATTAGTCTAGTTAGCCTCTTTTCTTAAAATTTTAAAATCCCAAGCTTATAAACTTGGGATTCTTGTCATTTTTTTAGAGAGGAACTGCTTGTCTATTTCTTCCTTATATGGTTGTCGTTCCAGCTCTGTAATTCTTGATAGGATTTGACTTTACCTTCCTCATTAGTCGATTTAAAGGTACTAACCGGTAACTCGTAGGCATCTTGCCCCACTGGCGCCATCCAGTGCAACAGGGTATTAACCCAAGTCTCGTTAGTGACTTTATTTGGAAGGCTGTAGATTCTCGCATGTTTGGTCTTAACTGCCTCGTAGGCATCTTTTTGCTCTTTGGCAAAGTTGGTATTGTCCATATTAAGACTTCTGTCCTTGGCTGAAAGGTAGTATAAAGCAGGCAGATTACCAGTTGGTGTGTTACTATGATCATCAAAATCTTTACCATTAGTAGCACTCTGAAACATCTCAAAACCAAAAGGCGCTAACGTCTTAGAGATATCAACATCAGCATGCTTAAATTCCGTCTCCAATGTATCGGAGTTGGTTGGAATGTACATTTCCTCTATCTTTTGTGAATAAAGATTGAGGAACTTTTTATTGGCAATCGGATCAGCTGACGATGCCCCAAATGGCAATTGTAGGTAGCCCTGTCCATTGAGCATGAAAAGTCTTAGACTTGCCTGATTTAAATAATCTTCATCCCCAGCTTTTTTAGCCAATTTCAAGAGGTCGATTTGTTTAGGTTTTTGAGTTGGTTTTTCCGTGTCATACACATAGATATTATAGTAGTCATACTTGTAAAGACTATCACTCTTGGCATTTTTCTTACCAGATAGATCCCCTTTATACTCTTGAGTGACGAGGTATTGACCAGCTACCCCCACTATGTTAAACATTTTTCTATCATGACCAGGGTTTGGTGTCACGAGTAGAAATTCCTTGTTATCCCCGAAAGTTTTCAGGGTGATTTTGAACAAAGGATCCTCTGCATTGCTGCCTGAATGAAGGGTACTACCCGACTTGCCAGATGCGTTCGAGCCTTTAGCGCTTTTACTGCTACCATTGAGAGCAAAAAAGATAGCTATCCCAGCAATAACAAAGAGAAGCGCCACTAAGAGACCAATAAAAATAGCCTTGGTTGTCTTATCACTCTTAGGTGTGGACTTTTTCATAAACCTATTTTCCATAACAATCTCCCATTTTTCTGTATAACTTTTAGTATAGCATAGACAAGGGGGGGTGATAAGGTAGATTGGCAGTCTAATAAGGTTGGATATTTTATTTTCATTTGACAAAATCCGTCAGACAGCGTACAATCAAGGCAAGTAACATTCGGAGGTAAATGGAGACATGAACAACTAAGTCTATTCACAATAAACCTGCTTTATTTGATAGATTGTTCTCATGTCTTTTTTGTGCTCTTTTTCTGTAGAAAATTTATTGGTGGTATCTGCGTTTTTTTTGCATCCACACCATAACTATCTCCTAGAGGGTTTTTTAGCTAGATTCAAGACAGTTCTATCTTATAAGGTAGGACTGTTTTTTGACCTTTGATATTGTTTGAAGTAAAAACTGTACTACCCATGAAACAATATCTATAAGCACTCAGACCTAGGAGGTCCTATGATACAGATTCAACACCTAACCATAACACATACTAAAGATTTTCGTGAACTCGTTCATGACTTAAATCTAACAATAACTCTAGGCGAATAAGTCGCTATCATTGGGGAAGAAGGCAATGGAAAGTCAAGTCTCCTTACCCTTCTTGTCAATCCTAAAGCACATTTTGACCATCTTTCTTACGAGGGAACTATTAATAAACCTGATAGCCCACAGGTCTATATTCCCCAACAGATTTCGGATGACTTACAATCCCTAACCCTTAACGACTACTTCTTTGCGGATACTTATGGCCTAGACTATGCTACCCTCTATCGTCTGGCTGATGAACTTCATTTTGATAGTGATCGTTTTGCTAGCAGTCAGCTTATCTCCTCTCTGTCAGGTGGCGAGAAACTCAAAATTCAACTCATACGAGAATTAGCCCATCCCCACGACATCATTTTTCTTGATGAGCCCTCAAACGATATGGACTTGACTACTATGACTTGGCTAAAAAATTTTATCAAACATTCTGAACAAACCATAATCTATATCTCACATGACGAGGACCTACTTAGCAAGACAGCAGATACCATTATCCACCTAGAACTCTTTAAACGTCGTCAACAAGCCAGGACCAGTGTGGAACATCTCGACTATGATAACTATAGTCAACAACGCTACGATGCTTTCCAACAACAGCTGCAGCAAGCCAAGACCGAGAAAAAAGCCTATGACAAAGCCATGGCCAAGCATCGCCGTATCAAACAAAATGTCCAAACTACCCTACGGAATACGCATGATAGCACGCAAGGACGATTGCTTGCTAAAAAGATGAAAGCTATCCTCTCGCAAGAAAAACGCTACGACCGCCTTGCCCAAGATATGACACAAATGCCTGATAAAGAAGACAGTATTGAACTATTCTTCTCTCATATCACTCCTCTACCTCAGGGAAAATATCTCTTAAATCTGGATGAGAAGCAGATAAACATCGCTCCTCACCTAACCATTGACCATCTCAAACTTTCTTTGAAAGGGCAAGAAAAAATTGGTATTGTTGGAGATAACGGCTGTGGTAAATCCACTCTCTTACACTTTCTCTACCAAGAACTTAGCAAGAAGACAGACCTGACTATTGGCTACATGCCTCAACGTTATGAAGCTATCTTGCCAGTGGAACTGTCTCCAATAGCATTTTTGAGTAAGACTGGCGACAAGTCTGAACGAGAGGTTATAAATTCCCATCTCGCTAACCTCAACTTTAGTCATGATGAAATGAACCATGCCATTTCTGATTTATCTGGAGGACAGAAAGGAAAACTACTCCTGCTACACCTGGTCTTAGAAAGCCCTCAGCTCCTTATCCTAGATGAACCAACCAGAAATTTTTCACCCACCTCACAACCCCAAGTCCGACAGCTCTTTGAGAACTATCCAGGTGCCATTCTGACAGTCTCACATGATGTCAACTACCTCAGACAAGTTTGCCAAAAGATATATCGCCTGGACTCACACGATTTAAAAGAAGTTGAGATTTAGGATATCAAATCTATCGTTTTTACAAGAAAAGTCTCAAAGGAATCATTTTCTTCATATACAAAAAACTCAGGCAAAACCTGAGTTCTTTTAGTCTTAATCAATTTCAAGACCACCAGTATAAAGTCGGTAGTAAGTACCACCTTGTTCCATAAGGCTGTCGTGGTCGCCACGTTCAATAATACGTCCGTGATCCATAACCATTATCACATCTGAGTTAACGATGGTCGAAAGACGATGGGCGATAACAAAGACCGTGCGTCCTTCCATGAGTCGGTCCATCCCCTCTTGTACCATTTTTTCGGTACGAGAGTCAATAGAGGAAGTCGCCTCGTCAAGGATGAGAACCGGTGCATTAGCAAGGGCAGCACGCGCAATGGCAATCAGCTGACGTTGTCCGTTAGACAAACCTGCACCATCATCTGTCAGAACAGTGTCGTAACCATTGTCCAGATGTTGCACAAAGGAATCCACGTTAGCAATACGAGCAGCTTCAAGAATTTCTTCACGAGTCGCATCCGCACGGCCATAGGCAATATTTTCAGCGATAGTCCCTGTGAAGAGATGAGTATCCTGAAGCACGATACCAAGTGAGCGACGAAGAGAATCTTTTTCAATCAGCTTCACATCGATACCATCATAAGTAATCACACCAGATTGGATGTCGTAGAAACGGTTAATCAAGTTGGTAATTGTCGTCTTACCAGCACCTGTCGCACCGACAAAGGCAACCTTTTGACCCTTATCCGCATAGAGGTTAACGTCATGAAGGATTTGCTTCTTACCATCGTAAGAGAAATCAACATCTTGCAAGACCACATTTCCGACCAACTCGACCAACTCGTAGTCGCCATTTGGACGTGGGTGCTTCCAAGCCCAATGGTTGGTTTTCTTGTCTGTCACAACCATTTGACCGTCTACCAATTCGTAGTTGACCAAAGTAACCTTACCTTGATCCACTTCTTCTGCTTCATCCAGAAGGTCAAAGATACGGTCGGCACCGGCAAGCGCCATAAGGACAAAGTTCAGTTGTTGAGACACCTGAGTAATAGGGCCGTTGAAGGAACGGTTCAATTGTAGGAAGGCCATGAGACCACCGATAGTCAAGCCACCCACACCATTGAGGGCAAAGACCCCACCGACCAAGGCAGTCAAGACGAAGGATACATTTCCTAAGTTCCCAAGGATTGGCATGAGGACATTGGCATAGCGATTGGCCAAGTATGAGGATTGGAAGAGTTCTTCATTAATCTTGTCAAAGTCAGCCATGCTTTCTTCTTCGTGGACAAAGGCCTTGACCACTTTTTGACCTGACATCATTTCTTCGATAAAGCCATTCTCAATCCCAAGATTCTTTTGTTGCTCGCCGAAGTAACGGCCTGATTTGGCAGATATATTTTTAATAACCATAAACATGATGCCTACCATGATTAGGACCACGATAAAGAGGAGAGGACTAACCGTAAGCATGGTTACTGTCACTCCGATAATGGTGATAGCCGTTTGCAAGAGTTGGGGAATGGATTGCTCAATGGCCTGACGGAGGGCATCGATGTCATTGGTATAGATCGACATGATGTCCCCGTGTTTATGAGTGTCAAAGTAACGAATAGGAAGCTTTTGCATACGAGCAAAAAGCTGATTACGAAGGGAACGTAGGGAATCTTGTGAAATCGTCGCCATGAGGAGGGAAGCCACATAGTTGGCAATCACACCAATAAGACAGAAGACAGCCACTGAAGTCAAGAAACGTAACAATGGCCCAAAATCATGACTACCAGACTTAACCATGGGTTGAACGTAAACATCCACCAAGGACTGAATTGAAGCCGTCAAATTAACCGTTGCCAAAGAAGCTACAACGATAAGGACAAAGGAGATAGAAAGTGAAAGCTTGTAGTCTTGCCACAAAAAGCGTAGCAGTCGTGCTAGTGAGCCCCAGCTGGCTTTTTTCTTATTCTGCATCTGCTACTCCTTTCCCTTGTGTTTGCATCTTGTAAACGTCACGATAGATGGCATTATTAGCCACCAAGTCGTCATGAGTACCAATAGCATCGATACGACCATCATTCATGACGATGATACGGTCGGCATCTTGGATAGATGAAATCCGTTGACCGATGATGATTTTGGTCGTATCCTTAAGACTTGAAGCGAAGCCTTGACGAATCAAACTATCTGTCTTGGTATCGACTGCCGATGTCGAATCATCCAAAATCAAGATTTTCGGATTCATGAGGAGAGCACGTGCGATACAAAGACGTTGACGTTGTCCCCCTGAGACATTGGCGCCACCACGTTCAATCTTGGTGTCATAGCAATCCTTAAACTCTTGGATAAATTCATCAGCTTGGGCAATCTTACAAGCTTGGATGATTTCTTCATCTGTTGCCTGTTTATTTCCCCAGCGCATATTTTCCTTAATAGTGCCTGAGAAAAGAACGTTGGTTTGAAGGACCATGGCAACTTGTTTACGCAAGCTATCCAAATCATAGTCCTTAACATTGTGCCCGGCAACCTTGACTTGACCAGTTTCCACATCATAGAGACGAGGAATCAGCTGAACTAGACTAGATTTTCCTGAACCCGTTCCACCAAGAATACCAATAACTTCACCAGACTTAATATCCAGCGTAATATCTTTGAGGACATGGGTCTTGTCACCATTTTCATCCGTGTATGAGAAATCCACATGATCAAAGCTGATAGAACCATCTTTAACTTCTGTTAGACCATTTTCAGGTGAAAGGATAGTCGCTTCAGTACTGAGGACGTCATTAATACGTTCCACAGAAGCCATAGAAATGGACAACATGACAAAGATCATCATGAACATCATGAGTGAGATGAGGATAGTCATGGTGTAGCTGAACATAGAGGTTAATTCACCTGTAGATAGGTTACCGACAACGATAAGGTGGGCACCAAACCAAGAAATCATGAGGAAGGACGCATACATTGACAACATCATAGCTGGGTTAGACATGACAACCACACGAATAGCACGCATAAACATTTGATAAATGCGACGTGAGGCCCTCTTGAATTTATCAGTCTCTTCCTGCTCCTTAACATAGGATTTCACCACACGCATGTTGGTGATATTTTCCTTGATACTGTTGTTAAGATTGTCATAAGCCTCAAATACTTGAGTAAAGAGAGGATATACAATCTTGGTAATAAGCGCTAGAATCACACCAAGAAAGAGTGTTACGCCAACGAAAATCCAAGCCATCTGACCGTTGATAAGGAAACTAGCAGTAATGGCAAAAATCAGGTTGAGTGGGGCACGCACACAGATGCGGATAATCATTTGATAAGAGTTCTGAACGTTGGTAACATCAGTCATCATACGGGTTACCAGACCACCAGCTGAGAACTTATCAATATTTTCAAAGGAGAAGCTTTGAACCTTCTTGAAAATGGCCTGACGTAGATTCTTGGCAAATCCAGCAGAGGCAAAGGCCGCATAGCGAGCCGACTGCATACCGCAGAATAGGGATAGAAAGGCGCAGACTAACATGAGGCCACCATAGAACCAGATGTTAGACATGTTAGATTGCTGGACACCTTTGTCCAAAAGATTAGCCATGACAAAGGGAATGGAAATCTCAAACATGACCTCTAGCATCATGAAAAAGGACGCTAGGAGTGAGGGTTTCTTGAATTCCTTTATCTGGGCGATCAGGGTTTGAAACATAGTTACCTCCGTTTTATTTGTTGTTTTTTTACTTTTTTGATGCTTTCTTAAGTGATGGCGGACGTCAGCGACCGACACAGTCGTTCCATGACTAGTTATCGAGCCAAAGTCTCGATAACTCCGCTTCCTATAACTGCTTCTGCAGTTATAGGAATATCATCACGGCGAAAGCATCGCTGGTGGGCAGAGCGAGCTACTAGCATCTTATTCTACTCTCAACAAGACTGAACAGATTTAGACAACTGTTGCCACGGCGAAAAATATCGTCTGCTCTATGCAGAGCGTGTTTCAGGCATTGATAGATATAAGCTAGTCCTGTAATCCATCACGGCAAAGCATCTCTGGTGGGCAGAGCGAACTGTTAGCATCTTACTCTGCTCTAAACAAGACTGAACAGATTTAGACAACTGTTGCCACGGCGAAAAATATCGTCTGCTCTATGCAGAGCAAAGTTTCATAAGAACAGTCAAAATGTTCATATTTTATCTATAAAAGAACAGTTATACCCTTTTGAGAGCATATAAAAGCCCCTGAGGGATGGGCCCTAGGGAGACTTCGTTTTAATATAGATGTTACTTATAGTATAGGTTAATGTGACTTAAATTGCAAGTAAAATGCTATATGACTAGGATTTGTTCTGATTTCCTCATTATTCTGCCCATAATCTGTTCATTTTTCACAAACTTATCTAAAACATTCGGAAATTCCCCTTAACCGTAGCGGAAAGTTGTTTTATTCTCCTATTTATAATAGACTATCACTAACATTAGATGAAAAGGTGATTCTATGACTATAAACCAACTGCTTCAAAAGCTGGAGTCTACCAGCCCCATTCTCCAAGCGAACTTTGGAATCGAGCGTGAGAGTCTGCGTGTCGATAGGCAAGGACAGCTGGCGCATACGCCTCACCCATCCTGTCTAGGAGCTCGTAGCTTCCACCCCTATATTCAGACTGATTTTTGTGAGTTTCAAATGGAGCTCATTACGCCAGTTGCCAAATCCACCACTGAGGCTCGTCGTCTTCTAGGAGCTATTACCGATGTGACCGGACGTTCGATTTCTCAAGACGAGGTTCTCTGGCCCCTCTCTATGCCACCTCGCATCAAAGCCGAAGAGATTCAAGTTGCCCAACTGGAAAATGAATTCGAACGCCATTATCGTAACTACTTGGCTGAAAAATACGGAACTAAACTACAAGCTATCTCAGGTATCCACTATAATATGGAACTGGGTAAAGATTTGGTTGAGGCCTTGTTCCAAGAAAGTAATCAGACCGATATGATTGCCTTCAAGAATGCCCTCTATCTTAAGTTGGCTCAAAACTACTTGCGCTACCGTTGGGTGATTACCTATCTTTTTGGGGCTGCACCTATTGCTGAGCAAGGCTTCTTCGACCAAGAAGTTCCAGAACCTGTGCGTTCCTTCCGTAACAGTGACCACGGCTATGTCAATAAGGAAGAAATCCAAGTATCCTTTGATAATCTTGAGGACTATGTCTCCGATATCGAAACCTATATTGCCAATGGTGATTTGATTGCCGAGAAGGAATTTTATTCAGCTGTTCGTTTCCGTGGCCAAAAGGCTAATCGTTCCTTCCTGGACAAGGGAATTACCTATCTGGAATTCCGTAACTTCGACCTCAATCCCTTTGAGCGTATCGGTATTAGCCAGACTACTATGGACACTGTACACTTGCTCATTTTAGCCTTCCTTTGGCTTGATAGCCCTGAAAATGTTGATCAAGTTCTAGCTCAAGGTCACGCACTAAATGAGAAAATTGCCCTTTCTCATCCGCTAGAACCACTACCTGATCAAGCTATAGCCGAAACTAAGGATATTATTAAAGCCCTAGACCAATTGGTTCAACACTTTGGACTTGGTGACTATCATCAAGATTTGGTTAAGCAAGTCAAGGCAACCTTTGCGGATCCAAAACAGACGCTCTCTGCTCAACTCTTACCTTATATCAAAGACAAGTCCCTAGCTGACTTTGCTTTGAACAAGGCGCTGGCCTATCAGGACTATGATTGGACCGCTCATTATGCCCTCAAGGGCTACGAAGAGATGGAGCTCTCTACACAGATGTTGCTTTTTGATGCTATCCAAAAGGGAATCAATTTCGACATTTTGGATGAACAGGACCAATTCCTCAAACTCTGGCACAAAGACCATGTTGAATACGTCAAGAACGGTAATATGACTTCAAAAGACAACTACGTGGTCCCTCTTGCCATGGCCAATAAAACTGTGACTAAGAAGATTCTGGCAGATGCTGGCTTTCCAGTTCCTGCTGGTGACGAATTTACCAGCCTTGAGCAAGGGCTTGCCTATTACCCTCTAATCAAGAACAAACAAATCGTGGTCAAACCAAAATCAACCAACTTTGGTTTGGGAATCTCCATTTTCCAAGAACCTGCCAGTCTTGAAAACTATCAAAAAGCCCTTGAAATTGCCTTCGCAGAAGATACCGCAGTCCTGGTTGAAGAATTTATCCCGGGTACTGAATACCGTTTCTTCATCTTGGACGGGCATTGTGAAGCTGTCCTCCTTCGTGTTGCTGCAAATGTCGTTGGAGATGGCAAACACACTATCCGTGAATTGGTTGCTCAGAAAAATGCCAATCCATTGCGTGGCCACGACCACCGCTCACCGCTTGAAATCATTGCCTTAGGAGACATCGAACAACTAATGTTGGCCCAACAAGGCTACACACCTGACGATGTCCTTCCTGATGGGAAAAAGGTTAACCTACGCCGTAACTCTAACATCTCTACAGGTGGCGACTCTATTGATGTCACTGAGACTATGGATTCCTCTTACCAAGAATTAGCCGCAGCCATGGCAACTAGCATGGGAGCCTGGGCTTGTGGGGTTGACCTGATAATTCCAGATGAAACCCAAATTGCCAGCAAGGAAAATCCTCATTGCACCTGCATTGAGCTTAACTTTAACCCTTCTATGTATATGCACACCTATTGTGCTGAAGGACCAGGTCAAGCTATTACTCCAAAAATCCTGGACAAGCTTTTCCCAGAATTAGTAGCCCTCAAACATCAAAACTAAACTGTCATAAAGCAAAGCACCTTTATCAACATGTGATAAAGGCGCTTTTTCTATGCAAGTACTAGTCACCTGTCTCCTCTTTGGGATGAGCTTCCAAGTACTGAATATTTTGGATATAGACGTCTTGAGCCTGTTCAAAGGCCGCCTGATTGGCATAGGGATAGTCAATGTAAAATAAGTCCTGCCAGCCGTTAAGCTTTTGACTATTGTAAAAGCCTTGAATCTTAGTTGGAAGGAAATCCTTGTTATAACTAATGCGCAACTTGAGTAAAGTCTTGTCCTGAAACTGCGAAATGATACTGTTAGAGGTTTCTTGATCCTTAAGCTCAGACCACACCCTATCCAAGCGGATGTCCTGGGTATAGTGGTCGGCTTTAATGCGAGCCTTATCCACAGGGAGCTTTTGAGTAGCCCCTAAGAGGTAGGACAACTCCCCTTGAAAATAATCCTCAATCGTCAAATCACCAAGACTAGACCCATACAAGATACCATCCTTAATGGCAATGTTTGATCCAAAGAGTCTTTGATTAGCAACATCAAAGGACATTCCCTCATCCTGTCCATAAAGTTTGATGGCGTAGGCATCTCTGACCCGATAGAAATTTTTAGATACGAGAGCCTTATCAAGGGTTTCCGTTTGCTTGGCTTCCTCCTTGACCTTGGAACTTGTAGGTTTCTTGGTAAAAGCTGTCAAAACCATCAAGCACAAAAGTAGAACGAATATGATCCAGATAGGCATTGTATACCTGAAGGCGGTCTTCAGCTTTAACGTGTCTCCATGTTTCAAGATCTTTCAAGCCTCCTTTTTTAACAATATCGGCATAGTTTCCACCGTTTAGCACATTCCTCGGATTTTTCCACTTCTTAACCATTTTCCGTCTGATGGCATTATCAGCAGGATGATGAACATCCAGATAGGTGTGGCTATTATTGAGGTAAGCTGGTAAATCGGCATTGAGGCCCTTGGACAAACCATAGTTAGCCGAGTCTGTATCGGCAATGTCAGCCCCATCCTCTATCTTATAATGCTTAGGATTAGAGTCGATACTACCATCTTTCTTTTTCTTATAAACATTCCATTCGGATACAAATTTTCCTGTATCCATATTGACAATGAATTCAATAAAACGGGCATTACTAACACCGTAGGGCCCCATAATGCTGGTCTGAGGCAACTGAATTTTCATATTATGCGGATAGGTGAAATCACCTAAAGTTCGATTATGAAAGGAAGCACCTGTGGTGTAATCCAGATTAATCTTCTTGTCCTTGCTATAGGCCAAAAGCTTATCCAAATCCGTCTTGCCCTTGTAGTTGGTCCTAACATAGTCCATAGACTGCTTATCAATCCAAGATCTGAATAGATGGAGCTTGATGCCTAACTCATCCACACCCAAGCCCTGATCCGTCTGATAGGTTTCCATGATAGCTTCACGGAAGTAGCTATAAAAAGGACTGGTTGGCTCAAGTTGTTTGGAAAATTTATAACCCGACTTCCCAAGTTGGAGAAACTGGTACTTATCCACATAAACCTGCATATGGTTCATAACCAAATTAAGCTTGTCATGGTTAGGTAATTGAGAAGCTTGGAAAAAGGCTGCATAAGTATCAGAACCAACTTCCTTACTTTCTTGATCAATGTCATTCAAGATGTTGTCAAAGTGGTCCAGAGAAGTCTTTTTCATTTTACTTCTTACCTGAGCCACATAGGCCGGCTTAATCGCCTGATCCCAGTGGTCACGGGCTATAATCGCATCAGCTTTTTGCGAAATCACAGCCAAGCGTTTCTGATAGGCCTCATCTGTCAAAGCTAGCTTCAGAGCATCCGACGGCGTCGCTTGAACTACTGACAAATCACCATAAGCATCCGACTTTAGGACAAGATTGACCTGTTTATCATAGGAATGATTGATATGGAGGGATAGACGAATCTTTCCATCCTCCTTACGCACCGACATCGGATCAATTTGATAAGATTGGATGACCCCAGCCTGACTCAGAGCCAGTCTGTCTAAATTTTCCAAAGAAGCCTGATAAATGTAGGAAATTTCTGGGTCTTTGACCCTCTTGACCAGATATTGGTTTCGACGACGGTCGAAAACCACAAGACCAAGTATAAGGATTACAGCCAAGGCACTTGCCAAATACTGTAAAATTGCTTTCTTCATAGTACTTCCATTATATCATAGGACGGCAAATTATACTGAAAACGGTTGACAATCCTGAAAATAGATGAAAAGCAGGTCGTATCTAACCTGCTTCCCTGCCTTATAAATCACTCAAGTGACGATGTTTAATCTTAAAGTCAAAATAAGCATTTTCCTGAAGTTTTTGGAAAATCTCTCTGTAAGCTTCTTCATCAAAGTGATCTCCACGATAGAGAATCTCAAAACTCAAGCCCTCATATTCCAGAAAGGCATTTGAAGTCTTAAAACCATTACGCTTGTAGAAATCCCAACGAGCCGCACGTTGCTCTGGATTATCATTAGGCTCATCCAAACGCTCCACCTCTAAAACCATGGATCGTGTTGGCCCATAAAACTCCACTAATTTATTAATGATTTCACTACCATAGCCATGACTCCTCATTTGAGGAACAATAGCAAAAAAGCTAACATAAAAAACCTTAGCATTATAGAGAACTGAGGCAAAGCCAATAAAATCATCTTCGTCATAAAAGGCAAAGAAATGATAATCCTCACGACCATCCAGTTGTAAGAACTCACTCAATGGAATACGTTCTTCCTCTGGAAAGGCCTCATTATTCAAACGCTCCACCCTATCTAAATCTGGAAACTCCTTGGTAATTAATTGGCTACGTAAAGCCATAACAATTCCCCCTTTTCTGATGCCTATATCTATAGGCCATTATATCATCTTAGCGAACAGTTGCAAACTTCAAGTAAGGATGACTAAAAGATTCCGAAGACTTCAGAAACAGCTAGCATCGAAAAATGTTGCGTCTACACTACAAAAAAGATAAAATTGATGTATAAACGCAACAAAAGGAGGGATGGTATGTCAAATAAAGAAAGAATGCTGCACCATCTTGCACATCATAATGGCATCATTACTTATAAAGACTGTAAAACTCTTGGCATACCCACTGTCTATCTAACTAGGTTAGAACAGGAAGGAACTATTTTTCGAGTTGAAAAAGGAATTTATCTAGATGCTAACGGGGACTATGACGACTATTACTTTTTTCAATATAGATTTTCAAAGGCTATCTACTCTTACACATCTGCATTATATCTATTAGGCATTACTGACGAGATTCCTCAATATTTTGAGGTAACTGTACCTAGAGGTTATCGTTTTAACACCCCTCCTTCCAATCTCCTAATTCATACGACAACTAAGAAATTTATCGAAATTGGGGTCACACGCATTAAAACTCTTATGGGGAACTACGTTCAGGCTTATGACCTAGAGCGAACTATTTGCGATTTAATTATTAACCGAAATCACATTGATACAGAACTTTTTGTGAAAACACTTCAGAGTTTTGCTAAAAATCCGAATAAGAATATAGGTAAACTTTATGACTATGCTACTAAAATGCAGGCCATAAAAGATATCAAGCAAACTCTGGAGGTTCTTATGTGAGCAAAGCAACATTAACCCTACTCTGCCACAAAATCTCTAAGCAAACTGGCTTAACCTTTAACTCCGTGATGACCTATTATTTTCTTGAAATGATCCTAAAAAAGTTAAGCCAGAGTTCATACTCAAGAAACTATATCTTTAAAGGAGGCTTTCTTCTCTCGAATGTCATTGGCGTTGAATCACGTAGTACTGTCGATATTGACTTTCTATTCCAGAACATCACACTATCATTTGAAAATGTTGAGAAGCAACTCAAGGATATTCTTGCGATTCCAATAGAGGGTATCAATTTTACGCTCCAATCTATAGTTTCTATTAAAGAAAGCGACCTTTACAGTGGGTACCGGGCCAGCATTCTTTGCCAGCTCGAAAACATCAAACAAATGGTTCATTTAGATATTGCAACAGGGGATATTGTAACGCCACACCCTATTCATTACGACTATAAATCTCTTTTTGAAGATGACCACTTCCCAATCATTGCTTATCCCATTGAGACCATTATTGCTGAAAAGCTACAAACGATATACTCTAGAAACTTTTTGAATAGCCGTAGCAAAGACTTTTATGACATTTATATTCTTTCAAAATTGAAGAGGGAAGAAATTGACACCTTACAGCTCCAATTAGCCATAAAAAGAACATTTGCATTTCGTGCTACCACATTTGATTACAATAAAAATATTGAACTTCTTAAATCATTTAAAAATGATGAAACCCAAAACCAACAATGGCAAAACTACGCAAGAAAATACAGTTATACTAATGGCATCTCATTTAAAGAAGTTCTTGATGAAATAATCATGTTGTTAACTCAGCTTCCTTTTAGTAGGGACTGATAAAGTCATTTGATTGGTTTTATTCACAATATATACAAAGTTATTTTTTCAGAATGAAACCTAGAAACCTACATATATTGAGACTTTGTCTGCATTCAAAAAGCTCTATAATCTCTATGGTGGTTTTACCCACTACAGAAATTATAGAGCCTCAAAAACAACGACCATTTCTAGCCGTTGTTTTTTTGATGTATTAGCTTTCGCTTATTTTTTCAATTCCCAAATTTCTTTAGCGTATTCTGTGATAGTATCATCAGAAGTAAACTTATGAGATTTAGCAATATTAGCCAAGCTCATGCGTGCCCACTTGTCATGGTCACGATAAAGCGCATCGATTTTCTCTTGAGCTTCTACATAAGCTGCGAAGTCTTCCAAGAGGAAGTACTCATCGTTATGAGTGATAAGCGCTTCATAGATTTCAGTACCTTCTGATTGAGCATTTGGAATAGTACCATTGACAAAAGTATCAACAACACGACGAATCACAGGGTTATTCTCATAAACTGCACGAGAATAATAATCGTGACGAGCATAGTGTTCGTAAACTTCGTCTTTGTTCATACCGAAGATGACAACATTTTCATCACCAACTTCGTCTTTGATTTCAATGTTGGCACCGTCAAGTGTCGCCAAAGTAATGGCACCGGTCATCATGAATTTCATGTTTGATGTACCAGATGCTTCTTTAGAAGCCAATGAGATTTGTTCAGAGACATCAGCTGCTGGGATAATAATTTCAGCCAAGCTTACACGGTAGTTTTCAAGGAAAACAACCTTAAGTTTGCCTTGGAGACTTTCATCATTATTGACAAGGTTAGCCACTTCATTGATAAGTTTGATAACTGATTTAGCGAAGTGATATCCAGGAGCAGCTTTAGCCCCAAAGATGAAGACACGTGGTACCATGTCTTTATCTGGATTATCTTTAAGATCCCAGTAAAGTTTGATAATGTGAAGGAGATTAAGCAATTGACGTTTGTAAGCGTGAAGACGTTTAACTTGAACGTCGAAGATAGCATCTGTAGATACTTCAATGCCAGTACTTTCCTTGATGTAGTCTGCCAAACGTTGTTTAGCTGCTGTCTTAACTTGATAGAATTGGTTCAAGACTGCTTTATCATCCAAGTAAGTTGTCAGATTTTCAAGCTCATGGATGTCTTTACGCCAACCGTTACCAATCACATCATCAATAGCTGCAGAAAGTTCTGGTGCTGCAATTTGTGTCCAACGACGTTGAACAATACCATTAGTCTTGTTATTGAATTTTTCAGGATAAATAGTATAGAAATCGTGGAGAGTATCTTCTTTAAGAAGCTCTGTGTGAAGTTTAGCAACCCCGTTGACTGAGTGACCACCAATGATTGAAAGGTTAGCCATGTGCACTTGGTTGTCTTTCACAATACGTGTGCGTTCGATAACATCCGCAGCAACACCACGTCCAGCCATTTCAGCTACATAACGGTTATCGATTTCCAAAATAATTTGGTAAACACGTGGAAGAACACGTTTGAAGAGTTCTTGATCCCATTTTTCAAGGGCTTCTTGAAGAATAGTGTGGTTAGTGTAACTCATGGTCTTAACAGTGGCATTCCAAGCATCAATCCATGAAAGTCCGTATTCGTCAAGAAGGAGACGCATAAATTCAGCTGGCGCAACCGCTGGGTGAGTATCATTGATATGGACAGAGACTTTTTTATGGATATCTTTCAATGGCAAGCCCATCTTGAGATAAGATTTAATGATTGTTTGGAGACCTGCACTTGTCATGAAGTACTCTTGAACCAAACGCAATTCTTTACCTTCGACAGTTGAATCGTCTGGATAAAGAATAGCTGTGATATTTTTCACACGGCGGCGATCTTCCAATGTTCTGTAGTCCAATTCGTATTCTTCAGGAATTTCAACATCCCAAAGACGAAGGTTGTTAATGACGTCGTTTTGGAAACCAATTTGTGGCACATCGTAAGGAACCGCACGAAGAACTTGAGCGCTCTTATAAGTTGGAACAATACGGCCTTCTTCGTTAGCTTCAAGGTAAACATCACCATAAAGTTTAACATTTACAATATCATGGTCTTTACGAGTTTCCCAAACATTTCCTGTTGAACCAAACCAACCATCTGGCAATTCCACTTGGTAACCATCAACGATACGTTGTTTAAAGAGTCCATAACGGTAACGAAGACCATTACCGAAACCTGGGTAACCAGTAGTCGCAAGTGAATCCATGAAGGCAGCTGCCAAACGACCAAGACCACCATTACCAAGAGCCATGTCATGCTCTGCTTCTACAACTTCACGGAAGTCAATGTCAAGTTCCGCAAAACCTTCTTTAACAACATCAAGAATACCAAGGTTAAGAAGGTTAGTTTCCAACATACGACCTGGAAGAAACTCAATTGAGAAGTAGTAAGCAATCTTTTCTTGTTTTTCTGAAAGTTCATGATTACGTGTAATCCATGTATTCGTGTAATACTTACGAATCAAACCAGCCAAGGCTGTAAAAATTTCAGTAGGTGTTGCTTTGGCAACCTTGATAAGTTGTTCTTGGTGGAGTGTGTCTTTAAAGTCACGAATAAATTGTTCTGGAGTTAAATTTTCAAGTTGCATAGAAATCCTTTCTTAATTGCCATTATCTCAAATGCAATTTAAAGCAGTAAATCACAAGACATCCCCTAAATAGGACATCCTATTTCGAGAGTTACCATAATTAATGGCACAGACGAAAGGGGAAATCTTTTTCTGATAAAACACCAATCATAGACGGCAGAGAGGACTAAGATCACATTGCCCCTTTTAAAGGCGTTATTAGATAAGACCTATCATCCCAATCACAAAGTAATATGAGGAGAATGTCATCACTTATTTTTAGGAGAATATCTCTTCGTATTCTAGTATGTTCAAGCAGACTACAGACTAGTTATGTAGATTATACCACATCAGAGCAAATCCTTGTAGGTTAAAAAATGAACTTTGTGAAGAAGTTCTAGAACTTCATTCGCCTTTACAAGACATTCCCTGTCATGGTTAAAATGTGAGTAATCTTTCTCATGACACGAAATAACTTTTCTCAAATTGAGAAAAGTTATCATCGTTTTAAACTAATTGCTTATATAAATCAACATATGCCAAACTTGCAGTATCCCATGAGAAGTCACGAGTCATTGCATTATCTTGCAATTTTCTCCAAGCCTTAGGATCATCTTCATAAAGATCAAGCGCTTTTTCAAGGGTTTGTACCATCCAGTAACCAGAGAAGTTACCAAATGAGAAACCTGTACCCTCACCAGTAACAGCGTTGTAGGGTTCAACCGTATCACGCAAGCCACCGACTTCGCTAACTACTGGCAAAGTACCGTAACGCATAGACATCATTTGAGAAAGTCCACATGGTTCAAAAGCAGAAGGCATTAGGAAAATGTCACAGCCTGCATAAATTTGTTGTGCCAATTCAAGGTTAAATGTGATATTGGCTGACATTTTTTGAGGATAGGCTTGTCCAAACCAAGAGAAAGAATGTTCATAATCGCCATAACCTGTTCCCAAAAGAACAACCTGAACATCATGTTGCAAAATGTTATGCAATTCATTAACAACCAAGTCAAATCCTTTTTGGTCAGTCAAACGTGAAACCATACCAATCAAAGGGACATCTTTGCGTACTGGCAAGCCAACACGTTCTTGAAGGGCAGCTTTATCTTTGGCCTTACCAGACAAATCTTTAACGGAAAAATGATAAGGAATATGAGTATCTGTTTCTGGGTCAAGGAGGTCTGTATCGATACCATTAACAATACCAGATAACTTACCTGATTCCATACGCATAATTTGGTCTAGGCCTTTACCAAATTCAGGTGTTTTAATTTCTTCTGCATATGATGGTGAAACAGTTGTTACACGATCGGCATAAAGCACAGCGGCTTTCATCCAGTTGAGACAGTTGTTCCAACGAAGTGTTCCATCTTCATAACGTTCATAGCCCACGCCGAAAAGATCGCCCAACATGCCACTATCAAATTGACCTTGGAATTCAATATTATGAATGGTAAAGACAGTCCTGATATTTTTATAGGCTTTAATCCAGTGGTATTTTTCCTTAAGCAAGAAAGGAATCATGGCTGTGTGGTAATCATGCACATGAAGAACATCTGGAATGAAGTCAATTTTTTCCATTAACTCCAAGGCAGCCAATTGGAAATAAGCAAAACGTTCGCCGTCATCCCATTCACCATAAACTGTTCCACGATTGAAGTATTGTTCGTTATCCACGAAGTAGAAGTCAACACCTTCATGGGTGGTTTTCTTCATGCCAACATATTGCCAACGCCATCCCAATTTCGTGTAGAAGTAGCCTAAATCTTCCATTTGATCACCAAATTTTGCGGCAATCATATTGTAGTAAGGAAGAATAACGGCAACTTCATTTCCATCTTTAACTAATGATTTAGGAAGAGCACCGATTACATCACCAAGACCACCTGTTTTAGCGAAAGGTGCACCTTCAGCTGCTACAAATAAAACTTTCATCGTACAATATCCTCTGTTACAACGCTTCCTTTTGTAATAACAACAGGGTTGTTTTCAGTTCCTTGAATGGTTACACCATCAGCAATTGTAACACCTTTATCAACGATAGCGTAATCAACAGTTGCATTTTTACCAATTTCAACACGAGGGAAAACAACAGAGTGCGTCACACTAGAACCTTCTTGCAAGTCTACATTACGAGACACTACTGAATCTTCAACATGGCCACGCACAATAGAACCAGATGCAAACTGAGAACGTTTAACATCAGAACTATTTGAGTAGTAAGTTGGCTCTTCGTTTTTCACTTTTGTATACACTTTTTGATTTGGAGCAAAGAGTGTATAGAATTTTTGAGTATCCAACATATCCAAGTTAGCGTCAAAGTAAGATTTTACAGAATGGATATTTGAAAGATAGCCAGTATATTCATAGGCGAATCCACCCTCAGCAGCTGCCAAATCACGAAGAACATAGCGTAGTTTACGAGGTTCTTCCTTAGCAGCTTCTTCTTCCAATTTTTCAATCAAGTAAGGAGTGTCAACTACAAAGATATCTGTTGACATGTTATAAATTTCTTGACCATTGTCTTGGAAGAGTTCATGCGAAACAATCTTATCAGTTTCATCAATTTCAAACACACTGTTAACTGATGAAATCTGTTCTTTTGGCAATTTCTTATAAACTACTGTAATTTTTTGATCTGTAGTGTTATGAAGGTGGAAAACTTGATTAAGGTCAATGTTAACCAATACATCACTGTTAAGTGCTACAGTCTGATCTGACCCTGAACGTTTCAAATAAGTCAAAATTTGACGGTAGTATTCCTCATCAACAGTTGAACTTTCAACAGGAGTATTGTAAATACCAAGGTAGTAGTGACTCAAGAGAGTAGACAAGCCCCACTCACGACCAGAACGAATGTGGTCAAAAACTGAGCTAATGTTTTCGTTTTGGAAGATACCAAAGACGCTACGAATACCAGCATTAGCCAAATTAGAGAGAGGGAAGTCGATGAGGCGATATTTTCCACCAAATGGTAGGCTGGCAATAGGACGGTGTGCCGTCAAACCATCCATGTCATGATACCCTACGGTATTTCCTAGAATTGCAGAATATTTATCAATCTTCATCTTTTGGTACCCCCACTACTTCATTGTATCCTACGACTTGCACTTCTTCTGTTCCGTCAATTTCAACGCCTTCAGAAATGTGTGCTCCTTCACCGATAATGGCACGTTTAATTTTTGCACCTTTAGCAATGACTGCACCACTCATGATTACTGAATCTTCAACCACAGCACCTTCACGAATTTGAGCATTGGTTGAAAGGACAGAATGTTTAACTGTTCCATCAACTAATGAACCGTCGACTACAAGGGAATCCTCAACATGGGCATGTTCACCAAAGAAGTTTGGTGGAGCAATCATGTTACGTGAGTAAATCTTCCATTGGCGGTTACGGCTATCCAAAGCATTTTCTGGTGAAATGTACTCCATATTTGCTTCCCAAAGGGATTCGATAGTACCGACATCTTTCCAATAGCCTGAAAATTCATAAGCATAAACACTTTCACCAGTTTCCAAGTAAGCAGGAATAACATGTTTACCAAAGTCTGACATTTCAATGCCACCTTTTTCTGCTGATACCAACATGTTGCGTAGACGTTTCCAGTCAAAGATGTAAATACCCATTGATGCTTTCGTAGATTTTGGATGTTCTGGTTTTTCTTCAAATTCTACAATGCGATTATTTGCATCAGTATTCATGATACCAAAGCGACTTGCTTCTTTAAGTGGTACATCAAGTACAGCTACCGTAAGACTAGCATTATGATCCTTATGTGATTCTAGCATTTCATCATAGTCCATTTTGTAGATATGGTCACCAGACAAGATAAGGACATACTCAGGATTGATAGTGTCGATATAATCAATGTTTTGGTAGATGGCATGGCTAGTTCCTTCAAACCATCGGTTTCCTTCACTTGCAGAATATGGTTGAAGAATTGAAACACCAGAATTTACACCATCCAAGCCCCAACTTGATCCATTACCAATATGGCTGTTCAAAGCCAATGGTTGGTACTGAGTAATAACACCAACATTGTTAATGCCAGAGTTGGCACAGTTAGACAAACCGAAGTCAATGATACGGTAGCGACCACCAAATTGTACCGCAGGTTTGGCAATGCTTTGGGTCAATTTCCCAAGACGAGTTCCTTGCCCACCGGCAAGAATCAAAGCCAACATTTCATTTTTCATGTAAATTCCTCCAATTAGTTTTAGCCTCTAATCGTTTGAAGAGAAAGACGGCGATGGATAAGACTCCTTATTA
This sequence comes from Streptococcus sp. C150, assembly GCF_000187445.1. NCBI lineage: Bacteria > Bacillati > Bacillota > Bacilli > Lactobacillales > Streptococcaceae > Streptococcus > Streptococcus sp. C150. The sequence goes on from NZ_GL698449.1 coordinate 1,199,671, forward strand.
ACGTTTTTCTTTCACGAAGTTGAGTATGACAAATTATAAATATAAAGCTATTGTTACGTTCCACGATAATAGCAAAACTAAATCGTTACTAAAAATGTTATTTTAGACGACGTTTCACACGCCAGATACTTGCACCAAGTGCAGGCAAAGTGAAGGTAAGGGTATTTTCATAATCCTTCCACTTAGATTTTTTCGTCTTCGTATTAGGATTTCCTTCTTTCCAAACACCACCAAATTCTTCCATTTCAGTGTTAAGAACTTCTTGGTAGATACCTGCTACTGGTAATCCAATGGTGAAGTTTCTACGTTCTACTGGTGCTAAGTTGAAGACACATACCAAGAACTCACCCTTTTCACTCCAACGAATGAATGACAGAACACTTTCAGCACGGTTATCAGCATCAATGATTTCCAAACCACTGTACGAATCATCTATCTGCCACAATGCTCGATGGTCTTTATAGAAACCATTAGCAAAGCTAGTAAATTCTTGCATTTGTTGGTTCAATTTATCTTCAAGGTTCACCCACTCCAATTGGTAGTCATACTTCCATTCTAGGAATTGGCCAAATTCAGAACCCATGAACAACAACTTTTTACCTGGGTGGCAAAGCTGATAAGTATAGAGATTACGTAGGCCAGCAAATTGATTGTAGCGATCACCCCACATCTTATGCATCATGCTCTTTTTACCGTGTACCACTTCGTCATGTGAGAATGGTAAGACATAATTCTCATTGAAACAGTACATGAAGCTGAAGGTCATAAGATTGAAATCATACTGACGATAAACTGGATCTTCTTCGTAGAACTTAAGAATATCATTCATCCAACCCATGTTCCATTTGAAGTCGAAGCCTAGACCACCTTCTTCAATAGGCTGAGTAATTGGTGTTGCTGCCGTTGATTCTTCAGCAATCATCATAACACCTGGATGACGTTCTTTAACGACTCGGTTTAATTTTTGTAGGAAGCCATAGCCTTCTAAGTTTCGATTTCCACCTTCCCTATTTGGTAGCCATGGACCTTCATCGTAGTCCAAATAGAGCATATTAGATACAGCATCTACACGGATACCATCGATATGATAATTTTCAATCCAATAAAGTGCACTTGAGATAAGGAAAGACTGTACTTGATTTTTTCCTAAATCAAAATTCAAGGCTCCCCAACGATAATTGTGGGCACGGTCATGGTCTTGATACTCAAATGTTGGCGTTCCATCAAAGTATGCTAAGGCATCATCGTTTTGAGTGAAATGCCCTGGAACCCAGTCTACCAGAACACCAATGTTATTTTGGTGACAAGCTTCAACGAAATCTTGGAATTCTTCTGGTGTACCGTAGGTGTGTTCAAAAGCGAAATACCCCATCAGTTGATAACCCCAACTCATCCCTAGAGGGTGAGCCATCAAAGGAAGAAACTCAACATGTGTGTATTTCATCTCAACCAAGTATGGAATCAACTCTTCTTTGAGTTCTTTAAAGGTGTATGGTTGACCGTCTTCTTTTAACTTCCAAGAAGAGGCGTGAACTTCATAAATATTAACGGGACGTTTTTGAAAACCTAAACGCTTACGACGGCCCATCCAAAGGCCATCTTTCCATTTTTTGTCAACTTTTTTACGAATCACAGCTCCTGTTCCTGGTCTAGGTTCCAAGTAAGTGGCAAAAGGATCCATTTTTTCGACCACTTGACCACCCTTGCGCTTAACCAAAAACTTATAAAGCTGACCTTCTTCTGGGAGGTCTGACGTTACCTCCCAAACACCAATATGATTTTTAACCATGTCTAAGGGTTCGTCAAACCATCCTGTAAAGTCACCAATCACCTGAACATTTTCAGCATGGGGTGCCCAGACACGGAAAACATAGCCCTCTTCACTACCATCTATCTCATGTGAACCTAGATAATTTTGTAAATGGAAATTCTCACCTATTCCAAATGTATACATAGCTTCATCATGTTTCATATCATCTCTCCTTCCTGAAAATTGATAATTCTACTACACTAAAACTTTTCTAGATAATGCGTGAGCTATCAAAGCCTCTATGTAAGCGTTTACTAAATTATATCATATTTTCTATGCCCTGTCAGAAAATATCTAAACTTTTTTTCACATTGTTAAAAACAAATGCTTTATTTAGATGACCAGAAACATGTAATTCCACAATACCTGAGTCATACTCCGCTTTAAATACAAAAAGATTATCATAAATTTCTGCGAAACTATGGTATGAAAATTCAGGACTTGTTTTCTTTCTTTCAATCAACTTAGCAACCTTGGCAATCAATGATTTTTTAAGCGTAACTTGGTTCCAGTCCACCTGATTAACTTCATCTGGCGCATTATAGCTATTCATAGCACGTTGTTCATCCTCATTGGTAATGGCACCATCAGGTCCAGTTCCCACCATCTTAGTCCGTTGAAACTCCTGACCAAGTTGCATGAAGCACATTCCCTGCATGCTCAGATTTAAAGCATTAGCTAAGTAAATACGATTTTCAATATCTTCTTCAGATTCTTCAGGATGTAAGTGATTCATGAGATCGTTAAGATTATAATTATCATGAGCCTCAATATAATTTAATACTTGTCCTGGCATCAAGTAATTGACAAAGCCACGACTTCCCAAGAGACTCTTAGCAATTTTATCTTCTGTTGGAGCACCTGAAACAAAACCTTTACTGATATGGCCATATACTTCTGCCCCTTTAACGGCATCACGTGAATTGTCATTGAAGAAACCTATACGAGGAAGGAGGGCTGCATTATCCTTCTTAGCCTTTTGTTCACTGGCTAAACCTATTCCCATATCCCATCCTTCACCATAGAGTAAAATACGGGAATCAATAGCATCCATGGCTGAGCGGATAGCATTCATTGTTTCAACATCATGCAATCCCATTAGGTCAAAACGAAAACCATCAACTCCAAATTCTTCAACCCAGTAAGTCAAGGAATCAATCATATACTTACGAAACATTTCCTTGTCACTCGCTGTTTCATTTCCACAACCAGAACCATCTTGAAACGAACCATTGTCATGCATACGGTAATAATAAGCCGGTACAGACAATTGGAAGGGTGAACTGTAAGAAGAGTAGGTGTGATTATAAACAACGTCCATAATAACTCCAATACCTGCCTTATGATAGGCCTGAATCATATTCTTCAGTTCTAAGATAGGGGCTAAAGGATTCTTTTGGTCAGCGGCAAACTGGCGATCGGGAACATTATAGTTTTCAGGATCGTATCCCCAGTTGTATAGAATATTGCCGTTTTCGTCATAGGTCTTATGGTGGTCAAAAACAGGTTGCAATTGTATGTAATTGTATCCCATACCCTTGATGTAATCAAATCCAGTCACATCACCATGAGCATTCTTTGTTTCCTCTTGACAAGCACCGAGGTAGGTTCCTCTGTATTTTTCTTTGACCCCTGAAGTCTTTGACTTAGAGAAGTCACGGATATGCATTTCACAAATGACTGCAGAGCATGGATTCTTGGTTCGCCAGTGGGCATTGGCTTTTGTGACTTTTTGATAGCCCTTTGGAATCATTCGTTCTGGATTGACGACCAGACTCTTTTTGTTATCTAAGCTAAGTGCCAGGCTGTAAGGATCTCGTGTGTCTTGGTAGAATCTTTCTTCATGATACACACGATATTGGTAAGCCACTCCATCTAAGTTTTGTTTGATTTTAGCTGTCCACACACCCTGATTATTTAACTGATGGTGATCCTTGTTGATACTTGTCCCTCTTTTCATTTTAATGATGCGAGGACGTTTTCCATCTTTTCTATAGATGAGGACCTGAACACGGTGCGCCAAAGGGGCCCACAAACGGAATTCTGTTTCTTTTGCATGGTATTTGTGACCTAACCAGCCTTGAAAGCCCCATTTTTGGTCGAATTCTTTCTTACGAATGGCCATGTCAAAGGCATGGTGGTCACGTTCAGTAAAGCAACTGCTAGTTAAAGCAGCTGGCTTTGAATAGTAAACTTCAGAATCTCCCTCTACCAACCAAATCTCATTGGGAGCATCCCCCAAAAAACGACGAATATGATAATCATGTGTTTGACTAGACCAGTTCCCGCTTTTTACCAACAAATTTACAGAATCAATAAAACGAGATGCTGGAAATGATACTTCTCCAATTAAGCCAAAGTCATCTTGGCCTGAAAAAAACGCATCCTTTCCCCAGTAGCCATCTAGCCACCTCCACATGCTATATTTTGAATATTCACCGTTCATACTGTGAAAATGAACGATTACCCTGTTGTCCATTTTTTCTCCTTTTCTATCTAAGTAATACATACACTCATTATAACACAAAATAAAGGTGAATTTGAAAGCGTTTTTTTCTAAAGTAAGAACTATTCTCCCTACCAATAAAAAAAGGATATGAGAAATCCACTAAACGCAGTTATTTCTCATATCCTTTAGTCATTTTAGAATATTATAGGCTACAGGCTAAAGCTGATACGCTTTGTATCATTATTCTTGAGTCATCAAAACCTTACGAGGTTTGGTACCTTCGGCTGGTCCGATAACACCTGCTTCTTCCAATTCTTCCATCAAACGAGTGGCACGGTTGAAACCAACTGATAGACGACGTTGAATCATGGATGCACTTGCTTTTTGCGTTTCCAATACCAGAGCCTTGGCTTCCTCAAAAAGCGGATCGCCTTCTGAACCCCCACCATTAGAAGATGAAGCTCCTCCAAAATCATTTTCAGAAACATCACCAGGGTCGAAGCTCTCATCGTAGTCAGCTGAGGCTTGTTCCTTGATAAAGGTCACAATGCGTTCCACATCATCATCAGAAATGAAAGAGCCTTGCAAACGAACGGGATGGTTTTCATCAATAGGCTTGAAAAGCATGTCCCCACGTCCGAGTAATTTTTCAGCTCCATTTTCATCCAAAATGGTACGACTATCTGTTCCAGAAGACACGGCAAAGGCCACACGAGATGGCACATTGGCCTTAATCAAGCCAGAGATAACATCAACTGATGGACGTTGGGTGGCAAGAATCATGTGGATACCTGCTGCACGCGCCTTTTGTCCCAGACGGATGATAGCATCTTCCACTTCCTTGCTGGCCACCATCATCAAGTCAGCTAACTCATCGACAATAACCACAATCAAAGGCAAAGGAATCTGTTTCTCTTGCGATTGGGCATTCCAGTCTTCAACTTTGGCATTGTAGCCAGCGATGTTACGTACACCAAACTTACTAAAGAGTTCGTAACGATTTTCCATCTCATCCACCACTTTTTGAAGGGCCTTAGCCGCCTTACGTGGGTTGGTCACCACAGGGATGAGGAGATGAGGAATATCGTTGTAAACAGAGAGCTCAACCATCTTAGGATCGACCATGAGGAACTTAACCTGATCTGGGCGAGCCTTCATCAGAATACTTGAGATGATTCCGTTAACCGCAACAGATTTACCAGAACCTGTTGACCCAGCCACTAACAAGTGAGGCATGCGAGCTAAATCAAAGCTACGAGCCGAACCGTCAACCGCCTTACCAAGAGGAACTTCCAAGAGTTTATTAGGATCTGTCTTAGCCTGCTCCCAAAGTTCACGGAAAGACACCGTCGCAATCTCAGAGTTAGGAACTTCAATACCAACCAAAGATTTTCCAGGAATAGGCGCCTCAATGCGGACATCTTTTGCGGCAAGAGCCAAAGCCAAGTCATCCGCTAGATTGGATATACGATTGACCCGAACCCCAACAGCAGGTTTGACCTCGTACTTGGTCACAGATGGCCCAATTTCGGCCCGCTCAACCTTGACATCAATGTTGAAACTCTTGAAGGTATCCTCAAGGATACGTATATTCTTACGAACAATGTTTTTCTCTTTAGACTGACTTTTAGGTTTGTCCGGTGCAAAAAGATCGATAGTAGGGAGTTTGTACTGCAAGAGCTCCTTCGGTGTAAAATCTACCTCAACAGGAGCATCATCGCCCTCAACCACCATAGATGGTGGAAACTCTTCGGTTGGCAAATCCTCTGGATAAGGAGGGAAGTTCGCTTGAAAATCCTCATAATCCTCTGGAGGAAAATTGTCATCGTAGACCTCAGAGGCATAATCACTGATTTCTGGTTCGGGAGTATAAATCTCGGCTTCTTGCGGTAATTCCTCTGCTTCGTCCTCTAAAATTTCGCCAGTCTCTTCATCAACGGTCAAATCAGCCAGACGTTCTTCCTCTGCACGTTCTTGCGCTTCACGCTCTTTCTGGGCCTGACGCTCTGCCTTCTTCTCCTGCCGTAGAGCTATTCGTTCCAAACGCTTTTCAGCACCTCGTTGCCATACTGCTTTAGCATAATCAATGACATCCAAAACATCCCAGGGACTCATAATAAAAGCACCCAAGAGAATGAACAAGCCACCAATCATGAAACTACCAAGATTTGAAAAGAGGAAGTAACTAGGCTTATACAAGAGAGCACCTAACAAACCTCCCCCTGTGAAGCGAGCTACCTGCACACTCACAAATTCCCCAAAAAGCAAATCCATCGTTCCAGGGAAAATATCTAGACCATCCATACGATCTAAGGTAAAGAGATAGGCATGAAACTCTATCAAGAGGCCTACAAAAGCCATCCAAAATCCCGTCACATAATTGCTATGTTTACGCAACCATTTAAACCCAAAAAGATAGACATAGATGGCAAAAATCAATGGATAAGCCAGACTGCCTACAAACACACGAAAGAAATTGTAGAGTGTTATCCCAAAGAAACCCAATCGAAAGACTGGGAAAATTAAGACAAAGGCAAAAAAGAAGGTCCATAGCATCCGCTTAATCGCCTTCTGTCTGTCTAATTCTGCTTTTGTGGGCCGCTTCTTACTGCTCTTAGAATCCGTCCCCTTTTTTGTTTTTTTCGTTCTAGCCATAGCTGTATTATACCACGTTTTTAAACATGAAAAAAGAGAGACAAGTCTCTCTTGAAATTGAAAGCAAAGTCTTCTTTTAAAATTATTCTTCAATCAAAGACGTTGAGTGAACTGGGCGGTTCTTACCATCTGGATTAATATATTGGATAGCTTGGTTAATAGCGATAGGGGCTTCACCCATACCAACAGCAATCAAATCAATTTTACCGTCATATTCTGCTGCATCACCGATAGCGTAAACCCCTTCTTGCGACGTTTCAAACTTAGGATTGACCGCAATACTTGAACGTTTGTAATCGACATTCCAATTGCGAAGATTTTTGTTATTAGTTGAGAAACCAAAGCTGACAATCAGGGAATCTAATGGCAATTCCTCAACCTCGTCTGACTTCACTTTTTGAACCGTCAAACTTTGAGCGAGACCATTTTCGCCTTTAATTTCAAGCGGTACATAAGGCGTCATCACGTTAACTGACGATTGATGAAGTAGCTCAACACTGTGCTCATGGGCACGGAAGGCATCACGACGGTGAATCAAGGTCACACTCTCAGCAATACCATCCAAGTGATTGGCCCAGTCAACGGCTGAATCACCGCCACCAGCAATCACAACCTTCTTGCCAGCAAATTGGTCCAGACTATGCACATTATAGAACAAGTTATTATCTGCATAATCTTCTTCATTGTCCACACCCAAAGGACGTGGAGCGAAAGCACCATTTCCACAAGCAATGACGATAGCCTTAGACAAGTGTTGACCCTTACTAGTCGTTATCGTGAAGACACCATCCGTCTTCTCAAAGGTTTGTACTTCCTCTTTCAAATGAATATCGACACGGTCTTCAAAACGCTTGAGCTGAATCAAGAGGTTGTCTGTCAATTCCGCACCTGTCGTTTGAGGAAAGGCCGGAATATCGTAGATTTTCTTTTCTGGGTAGAGAATGGCAGGCTGACCACCAAGCTCTGACAAACTCTCAATAATATTAACAGTCATGCCACGTAGGCCAGCATAAAAAGCTGCCCAAAGACCGACTGGTCCACCACCAATAATGGTAATATCGTAAATCTTTTCTTCTGACATTTTATTTTCCTTCTGCTTTTATCTCTTCTAAAATCTGACGTTCTTCATCTGTAAAATCATAGTTTTCCAAAAGATCTGGTCGACGCTCTAAGGTCTTACGCAAACTTTGCTCCATCCGCCAGCGTCGAATATTGACATGATGTCCTGACAAGAGAACATCAGGTACCTTCATGCCACGAAATTCAGCTGGACGCGTATACTGTGGAAACTCCAAAAGCCCTGATGAAAAACTATCATCCTTATGACTGGCTTCCTTACCCAAAACCTCTGGAATCAAGCGGACAGTTGCATCTACAATGGTCATAGCAGCCAACTCTCCGCCTGTTAAGACAAAGTCTCCTAGTGAGATTTCGTCCGTCACTAAGGTTTTGATGCGTTCGTCATAGCCCTCATAGTGGCCACAGATAAAGACCAACTCCTCTTCTTGAGCCAATTCTTCCGCATAGACCTGATCAAAGGTACGTCCTGCAGGATCTAAGAGAATGACACGAGGTTTGGTCACCTGTAGTTTATCAAAGGTATCAAAAATTGGCTGAGCACGCAACAACATGCCTTGTCCGCCACCGTAGGGTTCATCATCCACATGACGAGCCTTCTCTGCATTCTCACGAAAGTTATGATAGTTAATTTCTAAGAGACCTTTTTCCTGGGCCTTGCCTACGATGGAGTGCTCTAAGGGAGCAAACATATCTGGAAATAGCGTCAAGATATCAATCTTCATCGTCTAACCCTTCCATGAGTTCAACTTCAATACGGCCAGCCGCAACATCAACATCGAGAACCACTGGTGGAATATAAGGCAGGAGCAAGTCTTTCTTGCCTTTGCGTTTCACTACCCAAACGTCGTTGGCCCCCGGTTGGAGAATCTCTTTAACCTGACCGATAAGGGTATCCCCTTCATAAACATCAAGACCAATGATTTCATGGTAGTAAAACTCCCCATCATCAAGGTCTGTTAGATTTTCCTCAGCAACTTTGAGGCTGTACCCCTTGTACTTTTCGACATCATTGATATGATAGAGTCCCTTAAACTTAACAATATCAAAGTTCTTGTGTTTACGGTGACTAGCAACTTCAACATCCATGATGTAGTTATCTTTGTCATCAAAAAGGGCTAGGAGACTCTTCTTTTTAAAACGTTCATCCGCAAAATCCGTTACAGACAAAACACGGAGTTCCCCCTGTAAGCCCTGTGTGTTTACAATCTTTCCAACGTTATAGTATGTCATTTAAATTCCTTATTTATTTTTCTCAATCAAAGTAAGCAGTAACTTAAACTCTTCCTTGCTAGAAAGGTGAAAGACTTCAGTGAATCGCTTGGGCATTCTTATTTTAAGGCAAGGCGAACCTATGTCTGTCATCATCACATGAGTCTTTTTAGTCACGTCAGATGCTTCTATTGACTTTAATTTTAGAGTAGCATGAATGGTCTTGTTTTGGCCAATTAGCTTCTCTATTCTATCAAAAAGGATACAAAAAAACCAGCTCTCTCTAGCTGGTACTAATAGTCCGTACGGGATTCGAACCCGTGTTACCGCCGTGAAAAGGCGGTGTCTTAACCCCTTGACCAACGGACCATAGTTTATCTTTTTACCCTCAGATAAAACTGGGGTAGCTGGATTCGAACCAACGCATGAGGGAGTCAAAGTCCCTTGCCTTACCGCTTGGCTATACCCCAAAAGACTCTTACTATTTTACAGAAAGATAGGATGACTGTCAACACTTTTTAACATTTTTTCACAAAAAAACAACCGGTTAACCGATTGCTTTGAATTAGGAGATTTCATCATCTAAGAGCACTTAGATGGATGATACGAGGTTGAGTGACCTCATATGAAAAAAGAAAAGTTTTAGGATAACTCTATTGTATGTCTTGCTAGACATAAAGTCAATATATTTGACTGACAAAATCAGAAAAAATTTTCTTTAAGCAAATACTCTTGGTATTTTTTTACAGACGAGTTGACATGAGCCACCTTAATCATCGTTTTGTGAAACTAGATGATGTCTAAAAGCATAGACTACTGCTTGAGTACGATCATCTACATTGAGTTTACCCAAGATATTCGAAACGTGCGTTTTGACAGTCTTCAACGAAATAAAGAGTTCATTAGCAATGGTTTGATTGTCATAGCCTTTAGCCAAAAGTGCCAGGATATCACGTTCACGTGCTGTCAAGTCATCATGTAAATCTGGATGACTATCGTGGTACTTAATCTTATTGTCTACCTCAGTCTCGATAGCTTCCTCACCACGGTAAACCTTACGGATACTATTGAGAATTTCTGCCGCACTGCTAGTTTTGAGCATGTAACCTTTAGCACCTGCTTCAATAACCGGATAAATTTTTTCATTGTCCAAATAACTGGTCAAAACCAAAATTTTAGCTTCAGGCCATTCTTTGAGCAATTCTAAAGTGGCTTGTACGCCATCTAACTCAGGCATGACAAGGTCCATTACAACCACATCCGGACGTAATTCCAAAGCCAGGTCGACACCTTCACGGCCATTACCTGCCTCTCCAACCACTTCTACATCTCCTTGAAGATTCAAGAAACTCTTGAGGCCCAAACGGACCATTTCATGGTCATCGACCAAAATCACACTTATCTTATTCGACATTATTTTCTCCTCTCAATATTGGCACACGAACATCAATGGAGGTTCCTTTACCTTTAGCAGATAGGAACTGTACGGTTCCAGCCATTTCATCGACACGTTCTTGGATATTTTTCAATCCGTAACTCATTTCGTCAGTCGAGGCATTCAAATCATAACCAACACCATTATCCAGCATTTTCAACTGAATCTCCTGACTATTTTGGTAGAGATAAACCTCTATTTGACTAGCCTTGGCGTGTTTTAGGGTATTAGAGATAAACTCTTGGGCAATCCTAAAGAGATTATTTTCAATCCGCTTAGGCACTTTCTTAACCATATCCTTGTAAATCACACGAATATTGGATTTATCGGTTAGCTCCTTAAGAATCATCTGCAAACCTTCTTGCAAGGTCTTGTTTTCAAGCTCAGTCGGGCGAAGATGCAAGAGTAAAACACGCATGTCATTCTGAGCATCAGTAAGCATGGCTTCCACCGCCTGTATCTGATTATGGAGGTCCTCCTTAGTCAGCTGATCCACCATTTGAGAGACCCCAGACAGAATCATACTAGCCGCAAAGAGTTCCTGACTCACCGTATCATGAAGATCACGAGCAATACGACCTCGCTCCTTCTTGATAATATCACGGCTTTGAAGGGCCTGAGCATTCTCAGTCTTTTGCAGGTCTTCAGTCAATTTGCGCATCTTATGAGACAGGCGCATCATGTTCTTGTCTAACTCAATATCTCCCTGGCGCTTAACAGATTGGTTATTGATAATCCGACGCAAATCCTGATTGACCGAACGCATACTATTATCATTAGCAATAGCCCACAGGATATAGAGCAGAATGAGCAGACTCAGAACCACAAAGAACATGTTAAAAAGAAAGTGAAACGCTTGGGAAAGACTACCAAAAACCAATGAAAAATTGAGATTGAAACTGTCCATCACAACCAAGGTGACACCGACCAGGACAACAACCGAGTAAATAAGGATTAAAAATAGGTACTGTTTTTTCATTTGCGACGTACCTCCACTGGCCCAGCTCCCACATTGAGAATCAATTTGACGGTTCTATAGGCATGCTCATACTCCGCACCTTGCAAGGTCAAACTTTCATAACGAAGGTCATATTCATCTTCATTGAAGAAGGTAACAGAGCTATAAATAGCAGAAATGTTAAGTTTAACAGAGACATCAATGGGCACCAAGACCGTCGTTGGCCCGTACAGTTTCTGAAGAATCACAACATTGTCTCTACCTGAAACAATAACCTGAGTCAAATCAATCACATCTGTCCCAAAGAAACGGATAATATTGATGTCATCAAAGTCATAGCGATCACTCACTGGCTCCATACGGGTCCCAATCCACTGATTTCGCACAGCCCGAGGATCTAAATCGTCTTCTTTGAACTTGATGAGGGCATAGCGATTCTTTTTCTTAACCTGTGAAAAATGGTTAATCATGACATAGGCTACACCCACCAAGATAGCAAGTACCACATAGACATTCCACATGGAAACCAAAAAAAGTGAAATTAAACTAATCGTCAAGACAAAATCACTCTTAGACTCTTTATTAAAGAAACGGATAGCCAAGAGAGTCAAGACTAAAATAAAAATAAAACTGGTAATATCATTGTTAAAGATAGTGATTAACCCTAAAGTCAAAAGTAAGGCTTCCACTACCAAGAAAAAATTAAATTTGGTCATAAGGACCTCTCACATAAAAGTATACAGGCTTCATTCTATCAAATTTTAGGCCAATTGACAAAAAGTGCAGAAAAAGAGAGGTCTCACAACCTCTCTTTGATATTAATTCTGTTGAGACTTTCCTAAGATAAAGACAAGCGTCAGCAAAACCCTTTGGAGTCTCATAACTACAATCATGAAGCTTCCGAACGTCTGAAACTTTAAAGTTCAGGCATAGTTATCGTAGTCGAAAGTCTCGGTTTATGCTTGCTTCGTTCGCATACATAAAACCATTCCTATTCTTTTCAGAACTTCTCAATGACAAGCAGTCTATTGTTGTTCTGTGTGGGTAGCTTCTGTAGATGTTTCTGTACTTGAAGATGTGCTTTCAGTGCTTGAGCTGGTAGATGACGAATGAGTCGTACTTGTTGAGCTTGACTGAAGGCTTGAACTTGCTGTTGTGATAGAAACGTAGAGAATCACCGTACCATCAACGGCAGTACCAACTTGTGGATCTTGATAAAGAACCTCAGTACTACTAGGAACCTTATCCTTATCCAACTTGGCGCCTGTATTATAGTCGTGATATTCAATATTACTACTTGAAATATCTTTACGGTTCAAGGTCTGCACTGCTGTTGAAACTGTCAAGCCTGTTACATCAGGCATAGTGATGGTCTTAGGTGTTGCCACACGGAACTTGATCTTAGCCTTAGAATCTTTAGGATTAAAGGTCTTATTCTTACCAGGGCTCTGTGACAAGATTTCACCTTCATCGGCACTATCATCTTCGACATTTTGAATATCAATTTGATCTTCAGATACCCCATAATTTGAGGTTAAGTCTTTGACAGCATCCTTGTAGTTTTTGCCCTTGTAATCTTTCAGAGTGAATCCTTTGTCGCCGGAAGAAACATAGACATCAATGCTTGTTCCTTCTTTACGAGTCGTTCCAGCTGTAGGATCTGTCTTGATAACCTTGCCCTTGTCGACAGAATCATCCTCGACTTCTTTGACATCACCGACCTTAAAGCCTGCACTTTCAAGTTTCGTCTGAGCCGTTGACAACTCTTGTCCGACAACATTTGGCACCTGAGCATTATCTGGGTTAGTAAATACCAAATAGGCAAAGATGATGATGCCAATAAAGACTAGTCCTAGGAAAACCTTGAGTAGAGTTGAAAAGAGATTTTTCTTCTTTTTAGCTGGAGAAGGTTTTTTCCTTGGGTGTTTACTTTGGGTTGGCGTAGGCTCTGATGGTTGAGCAGCAGTCTTTTTCTCAAGGGTTGCTGACGGAACTGGATCAACCTTAGGCAAGGTCTTGGTATCCGTCATGTCATCAAAGACTACCTTAGCATCACGACTATGGCTAGGATGAAGACTCGTCACAAGGTCACGGCTCATTTCCAGAGTACTGTGGTAACGGTTTTCTAACTTTTTAGCTGTCGCTCGAATAACCACATTCTCCAAAGCTTGAGGAACGTTATGGTTCTCAGCCAAAATCGATGGCAGAGGCTTTTGAAAATGTTGGAGGGCAATGGTAACTGCACTGTCACCATCATAAGGAATATGTCCTGTCAACATCTCAAAGAGCATGATACCCATAGCATAGATGTCACTCTGAATAGTAGCTTTAGACCCTCTCGCTTGCTCTGGAGACAGGTAGTGGACTGAACCTAACATAGAATTGGTCTGAGTCAGGCTCGTTTCAGCAAAGGCCACTGCAATACCAAAATCGGTCACCTTAGCCGTTCCATCCTTTGTTAAAAGAACGTTTTGCGGCTTCAAATCCCTATGAATAATCCCTTTTTGATGGGCAAGAGTCATGGCAGAGAGAACTTCTCCCATGATACGCACAACGTCTTGGTTAGATAGAGGTGCATGATCTTGAATATATTTCTTCAAGTCCGAACCGTCCACATATTCCATCGCTAAGAATTGCTGGCCGTCTTCTTCGCCAATATCTCGAATCGCAACAATATTTGGATGACTGAGTTCTGCCATGGCACGCGCTTCCCGTTGGAAACGCGCTACAGCCACCTGATCGGTCTGATAATTGGTCCGAAGCACCTTGATAGCCACTTCTTCATTATCCAAAATCAGGTCGTTAGCCAGATAAACATCCGCCATACCGCCACGTCCGATAGCTTTAAGGATTCGATAACGTCCAGCAAACAATTTGCCGACTTGGATCATTATCCTTCCTCACTTTCTATCTTAACAAGAGCAACTGTGATATTATCAAGACCACCTGCCTCGTTGGCAGCTGCCACTAAACGGCTAGTCTTTTCTTCAACAAATCCAGGACTGTTGACAATATGAACAATCTGATCAGTTGAAATCATATTTGTTAATCCATCTGAATTCGCTAAAATATAGTCTCCAGGTTCCAATTGTTGCACACCGAGGTCCGCCTCAATTGGGGCAGATTGTCCTACAGATTGCGTAATGATATTACGTTGCGGGTGGACAGCTGCCTCTTCCTCTGTCAATTGACCAGCCTTGATAAGGGCATTTACCAAAGAGTGGTCACTTGTCAATTGTTTGTATTCACCATTACGAATGTGAGCAATACGTGAATCCCCAACATGGGCAAAAATCACAGCATTATCAACAAAGGCAAGAACTTCAATAGTTGTTCCCATGCCCTTGTACTCTTCATTTTGACCGAGTTCATAAATTTTACGATTTTCTGCATCAATAGCAGCAATCATCCAATCACGAATCTTACTTAATTCACGAAAATCTGTGTTGATCCAATCACGACCAAGGTCCGTTACTGACATTTCGCTGGCAATATTACCAGCTCGGTGTCCACCCATTCCGTCTGCAACAACGACAAGGGTAACACCAGCCTGGTTAACAAATTTATTAACAAAGTCTTGGTTGTTTGACCGCTTTTGGCCAATGTCCGTTAATAATGAAAATTCCATAATCTTCTTTCTGACTTGCGTCAGCATTTCCTCCTCTGTAACCCTAGGCCTTTTTACGCAACTGTGCGATAAAGAAGCCATCAGTTAGATACTGTTCGGGGGTGATTGCCAAACAGCCATTAACCATTATGTTTTGGCATGGATGGTCTAAGGCAACTTGCTCAAAATCAGGATGCGTTTCAAGAAAAGCTTGAATCACCTCTTGATTTTCTTCAGCTATAATGGTGCAAGTACTATATGTTATTATACCACCTTTGCGTAGGGTTTGACAAACACTGGATAAGATGTCCAACTGCACAGCCTTAAGGGATGCGAAGTCTTGCAGGTCCTTATTGTACTTAATGTCTGGTTTTCGACGGATGAGCCCAATTCCTGAGCAAGGAGCATCCACGAGTATCTTATCAAAACTATCAGCTGGAAAGACTCGATGAACCTGACTAGCATCCAGTTTCTGTGTCTTAACCTTATCAGCCAGACCAAGTCGTTGCGCATTTTCCTTGATGAGATCTAGTTTATGATCATAAAGGTCAAGCGCTGTTACATGTCCACTGGTCAAATACGAAGCCATATGGACCGTCTTACCACCAGGAGCCGCACAGGCATCAAGGATTTCTTCTTCACCTTGAATCCCTAAAGTTGGCGCAACCAGTTGACTGGTCTCATCCTGAATGGTTAACAAGCCCTCTTTAAAATATTCTGTCCCAGCAAAGTAACCAGAGGACTTAACAAGCCCAACTGGTGACAGTTCTGAACGTTCAGCACCAGTTGCATCCGCAATCTCTTCCATACGAGACACATCTGTCACACGAACACTAGCCTTGTTTCTCACAAAAAGACTTTGGAAAATAGCAAGGGCACGGTCTTCCCCATACTGGTCAATAAGTTTCTTCACCAACCATACAGGTAGGGAATATTGAACAGAATAGCGTTTATTGACACGTTTAATCTTACTTGGATCTGGCAATGGTTGACTAGACAATTTCCGAAGAACGGCATTAATCAGCTTCTCAGCACCCTTTTTATTACCTCGATTTTTAGCAATAGAAACGGCATCATTAACCACCGCATGGGCTGGAATTTTATCTAAGTAAGCCAACTGGTAGAGACTCAAAAGCAAGAGGTCGTACACCCAAGCTTCAAGTTTGTCTCGATCCTCAATAACATGGGCCAAGATCCATTCCAAAGTAATCTTACGGGCAACGGTCCCATAAACCATTTCCGTCACCAAGGCCTTGTCCTTATCTGTTAGATGCGACTTGCTTAGACGTGCATTGAGGGCAATATTTGAGTAAGCCCCTTCCTGAAAGACTTCTTCTAAGACTTCAAGTGCCTGTCCACGGGCTGTTTTTTTCCAATCATTGGCCAAATACATCACCTACTTCAAGATTGCGACCGACCCCATTGAGAAAATCAGTAATAGCCATACGAGGCTTCCCTGCAGGCTGAACTGTCTTAAGCGAAATAGCTCCTTGACCAGTCGCAACGACCAAACGCTTCTTAGTCTTTTCAATGATATGACCAGCCTGTCCTTGACCTTCTACCAAGTCTGCTTCATAAATCTTGAAACGTTTGCCATCAAGCAAAGTATGGGCCACAGGCCATGGATACATTCCTCGGATTTGATTGAAGATGTCACGTGCTGACTTGTTCCAATCAAGGCGTTCTTCTTCTGGGCTAATGTTTGGTGAAAAGGTTACCTGACTAGCATCTTGAGGAACAGGTTTAACTTCTCCTGCAATATAGGCAGGCAAGGTCTCAAGCAAAAGGTCACGACCCAAAACGGCCAATTTTTCAAACATGGTACCGACATTATCTTCGTCAAGAATTGGCAAGGCCTTTTGGCTGACCATGTCCCCAGCATCCATTTCCTTGACCATCTCCATAATCGTCACACCAGCTTCTGCGTCACCATTGATAATGGCATAGTGAATCGGTGCCCCACCACGGTATTTTGGCAAGAGAGAAGCGTGAACATTCACCGCAAAATCCATGCTATTAAGCAACTTGCTTGGCAAAAATTGTCCATAAGCCGCAGTCACAATCCCATCAGCACCTAGTGCCATTACTTGAGCCATCTCTTCTGAACCCGACAATTTTTCAGGTTGATAAATAGGCAAATCATGCGCCAAGGCCACTTCCTTAACTGGTGTCATGCGGATTTCTTTTTTACGGCCGACAGCACGGTCTGGCTGTGTGACAACAGCGACAATTTCGTAACGCTCATCTGTCAAAAGTCCTTCCAGCACTGTCGCTGAAAAGGCAGGCGTTCCCATAAATACTAATTTTGTCATATTTTTCCTTTTCTAGATTAAGTAAAATTCTGAGGTTCGTGATCAATAATCAGACGCAGGTCCTTATTTTCAGGTTCCTGGGTCATATCAAGGACCCCATTAAGCGTCTCTTCCAAGTTATCTTCAAAACGGTATTTGATAATAATCTGATAATGATAAAGGTTATGTGTTCGAGCAATAGGCTTAGGCGTTGGCCCTAGGAAGGTCACCTTGTCTGACAAGTACTCTCTTAAATAAGCCATAACCTCATAGCTCTTGCGGACTACAAACTCTTCATCCTTGTGAGAAAGCGTGATTCCTACCGTATAGAAATAGGGCGGGTAGGACAGCTGATGGCGAATCCCCATCTCATAGGCATAAAAACCTTCATAATCCTGTTGCTGGGCAAACCGAATGGCATAATGGCTAGGATTATAGGTCTGAATAATAACCTCTCCTTCCTTGTCCGCACGACCGGCACGACCAGCCACTTGAGTCAAGAGTTGGAAGGTACGCTCAGCCGAACGAAAATCCGGTAAATTCAAGGACGTATCCGCATTCAAGACCCCTACCAAGGTAACATTTGGAAAATCCAAGCCCTTGGCAATCATTTGGGTCCCAAGCAAAATGTCAGCCTTACCACTTCCAAAAGCCTCCAAGAGCTTCTCGTGAGCCCCTTTCTTACGTGTCGTATCAACATCCATCCGAATCACTCTGGCTTCAGGCAAGAGTTCTGTCAATTGATCATAAGCCTTCTGTGTTCCTGTACCATAATAGCGAATCTGACGACTCTGACAGTTAGGGCAGACATGTGGTATTGCTTTTTGAAAATCACAATAGTGACAATTCATGGTCTTGGTATCCATGTGCAAGGTCAATGAAATATCACAGTTGGGACAATCATCCACATAGCCACAGTCACGACACATGACAAAAGAGGAATACCCACGACGGTTCAACATCAATACAACCTGTTCCTTGCGTGCCAAGCGTTCTCTGATTTTTTCCAAGAGAGGTGGCGTAAAATCACTCGCCTCTTGTCGGCCTACAAAGTCCTTAAAATCCACCACTTCTACCTGTGGAATTTTAGCTTTAGGATTGGCCCTCTCCGTCAACTCAAGAAAATGGTAAACCCCTTTCTGAGCCCTCGCTCGTGTCTCAATAGAAGGCGTCGCTGAGCCAAGGACAAGAATAGCGCCATGACTCTTGGCCCTAAGCAAGGCCACATCTCTAGCATGGTAGCGAGGATTGGACTCTTGTTTGTAAGTAGCCTCATGTTCCTCATCAATAATGATTGCTCCAATATTGTCCAAGGGAGCAAAGATAGCCGAACGTGCCCCTACAACAACTTTGGCTTGACCAGACCTAACCTTACGCCACTCGTCAAATTTCTCACCGTCTGACAAGCCTGAATGCATAATGGCCACCAAGTCACCAAAACGAGAGATGAAACGATTGGTCATTTGGGGTGTCAGGGAAATCTCTGGAACCAAGACAATGGCTGTTTTCCCCATGGCCAAGGTCCGCTCAATAAGATGAAGATAGACTTCCGTCTTACCCGAACCCGTCACTCCTTCTAACAAGAACGGTTTGCCACCACGACCAATCTGACCTGTCATGACTTCAACAGCATGCGCCTGTTGCGCATTAAGCTCCAGAAAATCTGTCCTTGCTACCTTTTCAAAGTAGCTATCGGCACGATTAACCTCAACCTCAGTGATGACCAAAGCTCCAGCTTCAATGAAAAACTTAACCACATCTCGAGAAAACAATTTATGGAGGTCAGCCAACTTCCCAGATTCACTTTTTTCTAGCAAGAAGTCCCTTAACTCTAACCGTTTCTTGGCTCGTTGCGAAATGTCCAAAGTCTCTAAAATGCCCTTTTGAACACTATAATGCTTCTCCGTTTTTATATTTTGCTTATCCTTGGCAATGTAATCAACCGTTACGCGACCAGATTGCACCAGACGAGGAATAGCTTGACCTTGTTCCTCTGATAATTGGGAGAAAAGAATGTGGTCTCGCCCCTGAAGAAAAGTGACCCTCTCCTCTTCACTCAGCTTATCAGTCGCCATGATAACTTTGTCATACTGAGAATTAAGAAGACCTGGAAGCATAGACTTCAAGATGGAAATCTTATAGGAAAAGACCGTGTGTCGCATTTGGTTAGCCAGATCCAGCTGATCCTGATTTAGGACCGGCTCATAATCCAAAAGCTCCGCAATAGGCTTCAACTCTGGAAGATTGTCTCCATTTTCCTGCTCTTCCAAACCAAGGATAAAGCCTTGCAAAAGACGATTTCCCTTACCAAAAGGGACATGAACCCGCATACCGATGGCAATTTGACCTTGCATTGATTCGGGTACAAGGTAACTATAAGGCCTGTCCGTCTGCATCAGAGGAACATCTACAATTATTTGTGCAACTAAAACCATATATCTCCTCCCATCACTGCCTTAAGACCAGTATTTTGTAGTGCTCAGGACCTCCTGAGTTGGATTATCATCATAAAGAAGGAAGCTGAGACACTATGCCTCAGCTCCCCCTGTCCTCATAAACCAAAGCTAGACTTTGATTTTAGATTTTATCGCCTTCTTCTTTTTCTTTAGCGATTTGTTCTTTGATTTTACGTTCTTCTTCCTCAGCAGCTAGACGTGCTTGGATAACTTTCAAACGTGCCAATTCACGTTTACCTTCTGGATCTGGGTGGATTGTGACATTTCCAGATTCAATTTCTTCAAGGGCTTGAAGCGTAGATTTGACAGCTGAAAATTCTTGAGTTGGTTCAGCACCAGCTGCCAATTCATGAGCACGTTTGGCTTGCAAAATAACCAATGAATATTTTGAAGGCACTTTATCCAAAAGCTTATCAATAGAGGGTTTCAACATCATAATTCTATACCTATTTCTAATTTATTTATCTGATAATTTCTTTTCTGAAATCATATTACGATAGCGGCCAATCACACGATCTACTCGGAAATGTTCTGCTTCAATGACACGTTTGACACGTTCAGCAGCCAAAGGCACCTCGTCATTGACGATAGCATAATCGTACTCGCTCATAAGAGCAATCTCTTCACGGGCACGCTCAATACGTTTAGCAATCACTTCCTCAGAATCTGTTCCACGACCAACCAAACGTTCTTGAAGTTCGTTCAAATCTGGTGGTGTCAAAAAGATAAAGACAGCATCTGGAACTTTTTTCTTAACCTGGAGGGCTCCTTGTACCTCGATTTCAAGAAACACATCAATACCCTTATCCAAGGTCTCATTAACATAAGTCAATGGTGTTCCATAGTAGTTACCAACATACTCAGCATATTCCAACATTTGGCCGTTGCGAATAAGCTCCTCAAATTCCTCACGAGAACGGAAGAAATAATCCTTTCCATCAACCTCACCAGGACGCTGGGCACGTGTAGTCATTGAGACTGAGTATTCAAATTTGTGGTCAGGTGTTGAAAAAATTTCCTGACGGACAGTTCCTTTTCCGACACCAGAAGGCCCTGAAAAAACAATTAAAAGTCCACGATCAGACATGTCTTCTCCTTAAACTAAGATTAAAAATCTCTTTAAACTTGCCGTAAAAACAGAAAAGCAGATGCTCATTTCTACAGCTTGGGGGTTGTTGATTGATTCCGTGACAGCTCACTCACCGGAGCATGCCTTTTACCTTACTATTCTACCAATAAAAGCGACTTTTTTCAAGGTGAGGGAACCATTAAAAAGAGTGAATCCTATTTTCCTAGCACTCACTCTTTTATTCTTATCTTTTAAACCAAGCCAGTCAAGAGACCTTGCATAAATTCTTCCGAATGGAATTCACCAATATCATCAATTTTTTCACCAAAACCAATCAATTTTACTGGGATATCCAATTCTTGGCGAATGGCTAGAACTACCCCACCCTTGGCACTACCGTCCAATTTAGTCAAGATAAGACCAGTCAAGGGTGTGATTTTTGAAAATTCCTTAGCCTGACTAAGCGCATTTTGACCTGTTGAAGCATCCAAAGCCAAGAGGGTTTCATGAGGAGCTTCTGGGACCACACGTTTGATAATACGGCCAATCTTTTCAAGCTCTGCCATGAGGTTGTCTTTATTTTGCAAGCGACCTGCCGTATCAATCATGAGAACATCAACGTCCTCAGCAAGAGCCTTTTCCATACCATCAAAGACTACTGAAGCAGGGTCAGCCTTCTCAGCGCCAGTCACAACTGGCACCTCTACACGACGTCCCCACTCGACCAACTGGGCAACTGCCCCTGCACGGAAGGTATCAGCAGCAACCAGCATGACTTTTTTACCTTCTTGTTTGTATTTGTGTGCCAACTTACCGATAGATGTCGTCTTACCTACACCATTGACCCCAACAAAAAGCATAACAGTCAAGCCATCCTGGAAGTTAATTTGCTCATTGTAAACATCGTCCTTCTCATAGATATCCACAAGCTTTTCGATAATCAAGCGCTGAAGATCCTCAGTCTTTTTGACATTTTCAAGGCGAGCTTCATAGCGTAAGTCTTCCGTTAATTGTGTCGCAACATTGACCCCAACGTCAGAGAGAATTAGCATTTCTTCCAATTCTTCGAAAAACTCTTCATCAACACGACGGAAATTAGCGAAAAATTCATTCAGACGGGCAGCAAAACCAGTACGAGTCTTTTTGAGTGTCCGATCATACTTTTCTTGTTCTGTTTCTACTTGAGAAGTAGCAACTTCTTCGGGTTTTTCCTCAACTTGACGGGTTTGAACCGCTTCAAAAGTAACTGTTTCACCTTTTTCGGCAGCAGCAGCTACTTGTGCTTTCTTGGCATAATAGTCAGCCATGACATCAGCAAAATGGTTATCCACAGCAGCTTGACTTTCTTCAGGCTCTTGACCTACTTCTGACTCACTAGAAGAAATACTATCCTCAGAAAAATCTTCAACCGTTTCTTCTTCAGATACTTCTTCGCTGTTCACGTCTACAGCGTCAGCCACTTCATCAACAGATTCTGTGGATAAAGCTTCTTCTGGATTTTCTGACTGACTTACCTGCTCAGTTTGACTCTCACTAGCTGACTCGCTTGTTGATAAATCTTGATGATCAAGGAACTCGACTTCTGAGTCAAAGTTTTGCAAGTCTTGATTGTCAAGAGACTCTGTTTCTGAAATGTCATCTGTTAAATCATTGCTGGCAACAGTTTCTGCAGCTTCCTGTGACTGTTCGTTTTTCTGTCCAAATAATCGATCAAATAGACCCATTTGGTTCTCCTTATTTCTCTAAAATATAGTTATGGATGGCCTCTGCCACACCAGATTCTTCATTCGTTTTGGTTGTTACAGCATCTGCGACAGCCTTGACTTTATCAACACCATTAGCCATAGCCACACCGAGACCAGCCCATTTCAACATGGTCAAATCGTTTTCCTCATCACCCATGGCCATGACTTGACTTTGGTCAATGCCCAGATAATCTGACAATAGTTTCAATCCCTCAGCCTTATGAACACCCTTAGGCATCACTTCAAGGATAATTTCTCGAGACTTAAAAACTTCAAAGTCTTCGGAAAGCTGTTTAGGCAATTTGGGAATTTGTGCATCCAAAAACGCCTCCTCACAGACCGTAACAATCTTATTATAGACGATATTCTTCGGAATGTCATCAATGCTATTCACATCAACAAAGGTCAGGGCTGGATTAGCCTGGCGGTAGAGAGAGTGGTTTCCTTTACTTGGCACACCATAGACGATGCCATCACTGAGAACATCCATGGGAAGTCCCAGAGGTTCAAAAGCAGCATAAACCTGCTCTATATCCTCTCGACTCATCTCCTTCTTTACGAGGATATCACCGTTATTGCGCTGAACCAAGCCACCATTAAAAGTCACGCTGTAATGCTTGTCGTCCAACAAGCCCAAATCTTTCAAAATATGGTCGATTGCAGGAAGAGGACGACCAGTCGTAATGACCACGTGAACCCCCTTAGCCTCTGCCGCTTTTAGAGCCTCTCTATTTTCAACAGTAACCTGCTTATCCTTGGTAAAAAGCGTCCCATCCAAATCCAAGGCCAGTAGTTTAATCTCAGACATCTGAACCTACCAACCCTTCCATATAGTCAAAGACGGCACCATCTTTATGGTGACCAATCACTTCATCAGCTACAGCCTTAATCTCATCACGCGCATTTCCCATCGCAATGGCACGACCCGCAAAGGTCAACATCTCTATATCATTGAGATTATCACCAAAAGCCACAACATCAGAAGCCTGACGCCCTAACTCTTGACAGAGATGGTAGAGGCCAAAGCCCTTATCCACACCCTTAAGAATAATATCCATAGAGTCAAAGCCAGTTGTCACAGCCGTCATATCCTCAAAAATCGTGTTGAG
Source organism: Streptococcus sp. C150 (assembly GCF_000187445.1). Classification (NCBI taxonomy): domain Bacteria; kingdom Bacillati; phylum Bacillota; class Bacilli; order Lactobacillales; family Streptococcaceae; genus Streptococcus; species Streptococcus sp. C150. The sequence continues at coordinate 1,223,544 of NZ_GL698449.1, forward strand.
ATAGTCACCACGCTCCATGATGGTATCCCCTTGGAACTTAGCCGTCACCTTAAAAATATCATCAGTCACTGATTCAAGGTCTGTCGCCACGACATTTTTATAATAACGTTCCATAGCCTTAAGATAGGCAGAGGCAGCGTCGTTAGGTGCGTAAGCTCCCTGACGCCCTGACAGGAGAATGCCTTCACAGGTTGGCAAGGCTAAAGTCGTGTCTGCAATTTCCAAATAATCTTTAGGTTCTAGCTTGGACTCAAACAAGACCTGACCCTTATACTGAACCAAGGCTCCGTTTTCCGCAATGATAGCAATACGGTCCACAAACCCGTCAAAAAGCTCCTCCAAGGCTAAAAGAGCCCGTCCAGAGGCAACTGTAAAAACATAGTCCTTGGCCTCACAAGCATCCAACAGGCTATCCAAACGTGCTTTATCATAAGTACCATGATGATCCAAAAAAGTACCATCCATATCTGTTGCTAAAATTTTCAAAATAATCTCCCTTCAGGTCGAATACACTTGCTCCTATTGTACCAAAAATAGAAACATAAGTTAGGGAAAAGCCACAGTTATGAGAGAAAATATAGTATTTCACTTGCAAATTATGTTTTTAAGTTGTATCATTACTGTAGTACAAAAATAATGTAATGATATTTCCTAGAAAGGAGTCTCTTATGGCTTGGACATTTGATGAAAAATCACCCATTTATCTTCAAATCGCCTATCGTGTCAAACTTAAAATTGCTTCTAAAGAATTAAGCATGGGGCAACAACTTTTACCCGTTCGAGAATTCGCTCAAGAAGCCGGTGTCAATCCAAACACTGTACAAAGGGCCTTCCAAGAACTGGAAAAAGAAGGTTTGGTTTACTCTGCCCGTACTTCTGGTCGCTTTGTCACCGAAGACGAGAAACTCATTAACCAAAAACGACACGAAATTGCTCAAAACCTGATTAAGAACTTTGTCACTGAAATGTCGGCTATTGGCTTCAGTTCACCTGAAATTAAAACCATTATCACCGACTACATTGAACAAAGAGGAAAGGAGTTATAGACTGATGACTGATATTGTAACTTTAACAAATCTCACCAAAACCTACAATGGTATTCCAGCCCTAAGAGATGTGACTATGACTATCCCTTCAGGAAAGATTGTTGGTCTCCTAGGACCAAATGGAAGTGGTAAAACGACCCTCATTAAGATTTTGAATGGCCTCCTTCAGCCAACTTCTGGTCTTGTAACGATTAACGGATTTGAGCCATCACCTATCACCAAGTCACAAGTGGCTTATCTGCCTGACACAACCTATTTAGATGAAAGTAAGACCATCCAATACTACTTGGACTTCTTCCAAGATTTCTATGCCGACTTTCGCTATCCTCTTGCCTTGCAACTTCTGGAGGATCTACACCTTCAACCTAATCTTCGTCTCAAAGACCTCTCAAAAGGAAACAAGGAAAAAGTTCAGTTGATTTTGGTTATGAGCCGAGAGGCCAAGCTCTATCTTCTTGATGAGCCTATTGGTGGCGTTGACCCTGCATCTCGTGACTATATCCTCAGGACCATCATCAACCAATACTCGGAAGAAGCTTCTGTTATCATCTCAACTCATTTGATTTCAGATGTTGAATCTATTTTAGACGAGGTTGTTTTCTTAAAGTACGGTCAGATTGAACTTCAAGGAGATGCCGATAATATCCGCCAAGCCCATGGCAAGTCTATTGACAAGCTCTTCAGAGAGATGTTCCACAACTAGGAGGTATGAGCATGTTTTGGAAATTAGTTAAGTATGAATTACAATCAGTCCGCAAGTGGTACCTTGGCATCTATGGGATTGCCATCCTACTGTCTATACCTTTGGGCTTAATGCTTCAAAAATTAATAGTCTCCTTTGAACATAGCCATAAGGAACCAAGCCTACTTTTTATGGCCTTCTTTACACTGATTGTTATTGCTACCATTGTTGTTTGGGGAACCATCTATATCGCAACTATTGTCCTCATCATCAAACGCTTTGCGACCAGCGTCTTTGGACGAGAAGGCTACCTAAGCAACACGCTTCCTGTTTCAGCGCACCAGCTTGTCTTGTCTAAACTCTTTGTAGCCTTTATTTTAGATACGATTTCATCTCTCGTTGTACTCGCTTCAATTGGCATTATAGCCGCTTTCAACCTTGATATGAAAGATATCCTCCTGACTACCAGCTACTTTGGTCAAATATTAAAAGAAATGGGGGCCCTCTACCTCTTCATCCCTGCTACAATTTTAGGAACAATTGCTGGTATTCTACTTTATTACCTCTGTATTAGTATCGGAAATCTCTTCAACACTAACAAAATTCTTATGGGGTTTGTCGCTTATTTCGCTATTCAGTCTATCCTATTCTTTATTGGTTTCTTCTTTGGATTTAGCGCTGCTTTGACTTCAAATATCACAAGTAATTCAATGAACAATTTGACATATATTTTGGGTATCATTCAGTCTATCATTATTATCGCTGCAAGCTACTTTGGTACCTACTATATCATGACCAAGCGCTTGAATTTAGACTAAAATAAAAACCGTGGTCCTTTTGGAACACGATTTTTTTTGCATTGAAAAGACTTATTTGCTTTGTTCTTTACGGTAAGTCTCGATTTCTGCCTTGTTACCCCAAACGAAGTGTCCTGGGCGTACTTCAGCCATTTCTGGTTTATCGACAGAATAGTCGTGTTGGTTTGGATCATAAACCTTCAAAACTTTCTTACGTTCCAAGATTGGGTCTGGAATAGGAACAGCAGACAAGAGTGACTTGGTGTAAGGGTGAATAGGATTGTTGTAGAGTTCTTCCGTTTCGGCAACTTCCACAATTGTTCCCTTATAGATAACAGCGATACGATCAGAAATGAAACGGACCACTGACAAGTCATGAGCAATAAAGAGGTAGGTCAATCCCAACTCTTTTTGGAATTTCTTAAGCAAGTTCAAGACTTGGGCACGGACTGACACGTCAAGGGCTGAAATCGGTTCATCGGCAATAACCAAATCAGGTTGCATAACCAAGGAACGCGCAATCCCGATACGTTGACGTTGTCCCCCAGAAAATTCGTGAGGATAACGTGTCAAGTGCTCTTCGAGAAGCCCTACTTCTTTGATGATTTCCTTGATTTTAGCCTTACGGTCTTCTTCATCCTTATAAAGATGGAAGTTATACAAACCCTCAGACAAGATATAGTCAACCGTCGCACGTTCATTCAAACTAGCTGCAGGGTCTTGGAAAATCATCTGAATACGACGGATAAGGTCATTTTTCTCAGAGTGAGATAAATGTCCATTGATTTTCTTACCGTCAAATATAATGTCGCCATTACTGGTATCATTTAGACCAATAATGGCACGCCCGATAGTCGTTTTACCACTACCAGACTCACCAACGAGGGAAAAGGTTTCACCCTTGTTGATGAAAAAATTAGCATTGTGGACCGCAACGAATTTCTTGCTTCCCTCACCGAAGGAAATTTCCACATCTTTTACTTCAACTAACTTCTCAGGCATTGCCTTCCTCCTCATCTTCTAAATGTGCAAATCCCATATTGGCACGGATTTTTTCATGTAGATTTTGGATGACCTCAGGTTTTTCAACTTTTGGCGCATCCTCATGTAAGAGCCAGGTCTTAGCCCAGTGAGTATCAGAAACTTGGAATTGTGGCGCTTTTTCCTCAAAGTCAATTTGCATAGCATAGTCTGAACGCAAGGCAAAGGCATCTCCAACTACAGGTGTATAAAGTGATGGCGGTGTTCCTGGAATTGAGAAGAGTTCACCCTTATCAGCAGCCAACTGTGGCAAGCTTGACAGCAAGCTCCAAGTATAGGGATGGCAAGGTTCATAGAAAATTTCCTCAACCGTAGCAAACTCAATGATTTCTCCAGCATACATAACCGCAACCTTATCAGCAATACTGGCTACGACACCAAGGTCATGGGTAATGAAAATGACCGAGAAACCATACTCCTCTTTGAGTGATTTCAAGAGGTCAATGATTTGAGCCTGAATAGTCACGTCAAGAGCCGTTGTTGGCTCGTCACAGATAAGAATATCAGGACGACAAGCTAGGGCAATGGCAATAACGATACGTTGACGCATCCCACCAGAATATTGGAAAGGATATTCATTGAAACGTTCCTCCGCATCAGGAATACCGACCTTGTCCATATAGTCAATGGCCATTTTCTTAGCTTCCTTAGGCGATTTACCTTGGTGCTTGACAATGACTTCAACAATTTGACTACCGATAGTCTTAATAGGGTCCAGACTGGTCATAGGATCCTGGAAGATTGTTGCAATCTTAGCTCCACGAATTGGTGCCCAACCTTGGTGACTCTTAAGTTTTGTTAAATCTTGACCACGATAATTAATAGATCCACTGGCTACACGGCCATTTTCTTCAAGCATCCCTGTGAAAGTTTTAGTCAAGACTGATTTACCTGAACCAGACTCACCAACCAAGGCCAAAACCTCACCTTCAACCAAATCAAGGGAAACCCCTCGAATAGCTGTCAAAACACGGTCACGAACGTCAAATTCCACGACGATATCGCGAGCCGATAATATTACATTTTTATTTTCTGTCATATTGGACTCCTATCTATGCGTACGTGGGTCACTAGCATCCGCTAAGTTTTGACCAACAATAAAGAGGGCAAGAGAAACGAGAATCAAGGTTGTCAATGGAATCCAGAAAAGATAAGCATTGACCGTAACGTTCTGAGCATAGTCTGAAATCAAACGACCTAGACTAGGTGTTGTAACGGGAAGTCCCAAACCGAAGTAGGAAAGGAAAGCTTCGTAAGAGATAAATCCTGGCAAAAGCTGACTCGCCATGGTCACGATAACTGACACAAGTTGTGGCATGATATTTTTAACCACAATCTTTGCCGTTGGTGTTCCCAGTGTACGGGAAGCCAAGTTGTACTCCAAATCACGGTAACGCATGATTTGAATACGGATACTGTAGGCAATTCCAATCCAACCTGTCACAGTCATGGCAAAAATCATATTCCAGAAACCAGCACCCAATGAATAAGTCAAGACAATAACCACAAGGAGGTCAGGAATATTTGAGATGATGTTGTAGATTTCCATCATAACCATATCGAAGGTCTTAGAAATCCCCCAAACAGCACCCACAAGCAAACCAATGACAACATTAAGGAAGGTAGCGATAACAGCGATAAGGATTGAATTACGAGCTCCAAACCAAACACTGTCAAATAGAGACTTACCATTACTATCGGTACCAAACCAATATTGAGCATTTGGGTGAACATAACGCAAACTGAAATCATTAACTTTTGAGACATCATTGAAATCAAATTTTGAAAACATCGGGTAAATAAAACTCATCAAAACAATGGCAATCAAGATACCCAACATGACTACTGTTGATTTCTTTTTAAGGAACTGACGCATCACCGATTTCCAATAAGAATAAGCCGGTGCATCAATTGTTTCAGAGGCAAAATCATCGCGCTTTACAAATTGGAACTTACTTTTATCAATTGAAGCCATTATTTACCTCCTTTAGATGTCAATTTGATACGTGGGTCAATCACTGTCATAAGGATATCACCCACAAGCAATGAGAAGATGGTGAGAGCTGTGAAAATAAACACGAGACCCACAACCATAGCATTATTTGAAGCACGAACAGAGTCAATCAACATTTTACCCATACCAGGATAGGCAAAAATAGTTTCTGTCAAGGTAGCTCCGGTGATAACACTTACGATAGATGCTGGAATTCCTGAAACCAAGGATACCATCGCATTTTTGAAAATGTGTTTGTTTGAAATTTCTTTTTCTGACAACCCTTTGGCGCGTGCAAAACGAACAAAGTCTTGAGATTGTAAATCAATCATATAACGACGAATCCAAATGGCAAGCCCTGGTGTTGACAAGAGACCAAGAATAACAGATGGCAAGACATAAGAACGCCAGTCACCTGCACCCAAGATTGGGAAGGAATCCGGAAGACCAATTTCAGAACCAATCAATCGAATGATATAAACCAAGGCAATAGTTGGTAGAGAAAGCAAGAAGGTCAGAATACCTGTTGACACACTATCAAAGAGGGTGTTCTTTAAGCGGGCCATGTATGACCCTAATGGAATCGCCAATGCATAAGACAAGACCAAGCCAATCAATCCAGCAATAGCAGAGCTTGTCACCATTGATGGATACTGGTAATGACTTTTCGTTGCTGTATAAGGATCATTGCCAAACAAAGAACGGTCTCTTTCGTCAGCCTGACTTGGTGATTTATAGGTACGAGAGTAAATATCCACTGAAGATGGCTTTTTACCCGTTGGGAAATTCACATCAGTTGTTAAGGTTTGTCCTTGGCCCTGCGTAATGACATCAAGGACACCCTGATCAGCATAGGTTGGGTAAGACGTACCAAGGTTCATCTTCACGAAGTTTTGGTGAACAAATGGGAACTGACCATTAAAGTAAAGCAGATATTTATGCTTAGTCCCTGAACCAACCACTGACCAACCAATAGCCGGATCATTTTCAATTCGAATGTAACGTTTCAAGTTTGGATTTGTTTTATCTTTCACCCATCCAGTATTGTCAAATTCAAAGAGGTGCTTATAGAAGCCAAATACACGTTCAAGTACTGGCACATCACGTGTCGCATAAAATTGCTTACTTTCCTTAAACTGCTGCAAATGCCAGCCACGTCCCAAACTATCCACATATTTTTGGTAGATAGCCTTATTGGCCTTGGTTGGTTTAGTCGTTACAGACTTATCAAGCGAGCTTGCTTTTTCCTGCAATTCCTTGGTGTCATAGTAATCAATATAACCCATTCGCTCATAGATTGTATTTTCATAGTTAGCCTTCGAATCGGCTGTCTTTGCAATCTTGTTGTAGTTAGGGTCCTGTCTGAAAATCAGACGCCTCGGCACCATGGTATAAATAATGGTGTAGGTCAAGGCCGTCACGACAAATATTGACAATAGAGAACGAAGGGTTCTCAATAAAATGTATTTTTTCATGTCTCTTCCTTTAACTCCAAAAGAACTTTCCCAATCAAATGAGAAAGTTCTATCGTCCTTTTATTTAACGTCATTCTCATGATTTTTTGAGCGTGTTCGTTGGACTTAGACTTTTCTTTAAACCAGTTTTCACGGGCTGTATCATCATTTTTCTTATGACAACAGCTTTTGAAGATTCAAGATGCGTAAACATCTGTCAGAACCCTCAGCTCCTACTTGAATAGTCACCTGAGTCTGTTATCAATCAAGCATGCGTTGGTACGACACTCTGATTAACCAAAGTTACCTGAGGATGACCTCACCACAGCCTTGCTTGTCTTTTTGTTTAACATCGTAACGCACTATCTTCTTTTTTTCATAAGCATTCTCCAAAAAATCATAGTCATATCACCATTATACCATAAAAATCGAAATAACAGCAATTTTCAGAATATTTTGTCTTATGCCTTCTTTCTCACAATTGATAGCTACTTTCAAAAGCATTTTGATAAATTTTTGGCCAAAAGAAAAAGGCTTACGCCTCTTTCCATGGCATTATTTAACGTGTTTGGCAAGATCTTTTTGAGCCTTGTCGTTAGACACTTTCTTTTCTTTGAGCCATTTTTCACGACTTTGTTCAAATTCTTTCTTAGTAACTACTTTTTCTTGTGGTTTAACATATTTGAAGTAGTCACCTGAACTCTTATCACCCACTTGAGTATATGAACCTGTAAATGGTGTCAAACGTGAGACAACTGGAGCTGCACCGTTACCAACCGTCAAAGGAATGACAAGTGAACTATCTTCTAACCAAGCTTGAGCTTGAGCATAACGATCATAACGTACATTGAGATCTGTTGTTTCAGAATCTGCTGAGTCAAGCAAGGCATCATAATCTTTAAGTCCTACTTGAGCTGCTGCCGCATTATTTGGGTTATCATATCCCATGAAGGTCTTAGTGTTTTCATTTGATGTTGTCTTAAAGATATTAAGATAAGTTGATGGGTCTTGATAGTCTGGACTCCAAACAACACCATTTGAAATATCCCAATCTTCTGCAGCCGCATTTGGCGCATTAAGGGTTGCATTTTACATATCATCAGATGACAATTGGTTGATATCAATCACCACATTGTCACTTCCCAATGATTTTTCAATGGTTTGTTTCAAAGATTGCGCTTGAGAAACATTAAGTTTAGAACTTTGGTCAACTGGAAGGTCCAAGTGGATTGGGAATTGAACACCTTCTCCTTGGAGAGCTTCTTTAGCCTTACTAAACTCAGTTTTAGCTTTTTCAGCATTGTAGAGACCATCTTGACCATCAGCAAAGTTGACGCCTGACCACTCGTCACCATATGAACTCATCTTTTCAGTAACAAGATCTCCAAAGGTCTTATTACCTGCACTAACGAAGTCAGAAGGAACAAAGAGATTTCGAATAGCTTTAGCTGCTCCCTCTTTACCATTGACTTGTGATTGATATACCGTACGGTCAATAGCGAAGTTAATTGATTGACGGAAGTCTTTATTCAAAAGAGCTTTTTTCGTAGAGGTCTTTTCAGCGTCAGTCTTTTTAGCAGTGTATTTGTAACTTTGACGGTCAATATTGACACTCATAGCTGACGTTGACGCACCAGCTGCTGTATAGTAGATATTATCTTTATATTTCTTTTCGACAGATGCATAGTTAGAGCTCATTGGGTAGACACGAGCAATACTATAAGCACCATCAGTGAAACTACGTTCCAAAGATTCTGGATCAGAACCATCATCATAGGTCAATTTGATAGCATCAAAGTGAACGTTCTTCTTATCCCAGTAGTTTTCATTCTTAGTCAACTCGATTGATGATTTAGCTGTCAAAGATTTGAGAAGGAATGGACCGTTGTATAGGATAGAGGTTGGGTCTGTTGACTTACCGAAATCTTTTCCTTTAGTCTTAAGGAAGTCTGCATTGACTGGGAAAAGCAAACCATAAGTTGTCTTAGAGTTCCAGTATGGCTCTGGTCGTTTAAGTGTATATTGCAAGGTATGGTCGTCAATTGCCTTAACTCCAACCTTTGAGAAATCTTTATTGGCACCTGATAGGTAGTCAGACAAACCAGCAATAGAATCTTGAACCAAATAGAGAGCGCCAGCTTTTGAGTCTGCCGCATGCTTAAGACCTGTTACAAAGTCCTTGGCCGTAACGTCAGCGTACTCTTCACCATCAGAGGTATACCATTTAACCCCTTTACGGATTTTATAAGTGTAGGTTAGACCATCTTGAGAGACAGACCAATCTTCAGCCACTGAAGGTACAAGATTACCATATTTATCTGTTTCCATAAGACCATCAACACCATTTGTCACAGCAGTTGTTGTAGGTCCTGTATTTGAGGTAATGTAATCCAAAGTTTCAGGATCTGAACTGTAAACGTAACCATAAGTAGTACCACTGGTACTAGACTTAGATGAACAAGCCGCCAAAATACCAACACTAAGGACGGCAACGCCTGCTAAGGCTAACCATTTACTTTTTTTCATAAGATTTCTCCAAAACATAAAATTTTTTACAGCTTCATTATAGCATAAATAATCAAAAAGAACAGTTATTATTAGAATCTTTTGTACAATTCGATAACATTTGTAAACACGAAAACCACTGCGATTCCTTATCAATAAAGGGTTTCCTTTAGTTTAAGTTGATTTATTTTTAATCACAAAAGTTGCATAAAAAGGCCCAGCCACTCGGCCAGACCTCCTTTTATCATTACTTTTAATTATTAAGTGCTTGAGCAGCTGTGATAATCGCTAGATTGTAAATGTCTTCGGCACTAGCACCACGAGAAAGGTCGTTAACTGGTTTATTGAGACCTTGCAAGATTGGCCCAATAGCTTCGAACATTCCCAAACGTTGGGCAATCTTATAGCCAATATTACCAGCCTGCAAACCTGGGAAGACAAAGACATTAGCTTGTCCTGCTACGTCACTGTCTGGTGCCTTAATAGCCGCTGTTGCTGGAACAAAGGCTGCATCAAACTGCAACTCACCATCAATAGCCAAGTCAGGACGCATCTCCTTAGCAAGAGCTGTTGCTTCAACAACCTTATCAACTTTTGGTGATTTGGCAGAACCTTTTGTTGAGAAGCTAAGCATGGCCACTTTAGGATCAAGTCCGAAAATGGCAGCTGTATCAGCAGTATTCACAGCAATTTCTGCCAGTTCTTGAGCGTTTGGATCAATGTTAATAGCACAGTCAGCAAAAACCAAACGTTGGTTAGTGTTTTCACGGTTCATAAGGAAAACACCTGAAGTACGTGAAATGCCTGGTTTTGTCTTGATAACTTGAAGGGCAGGACGTACTGTATCTGCTGTTGAGTGAATAGCACCTGAAACCATACCATCAGCAAGACCAAGTTTCACTAACATAACACCAAAATAGTTAACATCACGAAGCAACTTGTCTGCATCTTCAATTGTCGCTTTTCCTTTACGAATTTCGACAAATTTTTCCTTCATTTCCTCAAAGCCTTCATAGGTTTCAGGATTAATAATCGTATAGTTAAAATCTGCAAAGCCAAGATCATTCAAGATTTTGTGAACCTCAGCTGGGTCTCCCAAGATAATAGGATCCACCAATCCTTCAAATTTCAAACGGGCAGCTGCACGAACCACACGGTCGTCATTACCCTCAGGAAAAACAATCTTAATGTTCTTTCCTAAAATACGTTCACGAAGTTCACCAAATAGACTACGCATAAATACTCCTCAATCAATCTTTTTTAGTTTGTAAGTCCATGATAACGGTTTCAAAGTCATCTGTCAAGGAAGACGCAAAGACCATCTCTTTCTTGGTAAAGGGATTGACAAAAGCAAGACGGTGACAATGCAAGGCCTGACGTTCAATTCCATAATCTAGAGAGCCCCCATAAAGGTCATCTCCCAAAAGAGGAAGACCCAAATGAGCAAAGTGCACACGAATCTGGTGCGTCCGTCCAGTATGAAGATTAATATCAACCAACTTAACTCGCCCATAATCCCCTACTAAACGATAACTGGTATGAGCATATTTTCCTGATTTATGGACCCGACGTGTGATGATGGAATCCACATCACGCGCAATGGGGGCAATGATTTCTCCCTGCTCCTCAAGTTTAGTATCACCTTCAACCAAGGCATAGTAATGCTTTTTAATGGACTTCTGCTGCAACTGCTTATCCATACGTGCATGGGCATAACCATGCTTGGCAAAAAGCATGAGGCCAGACGTGTCCTTGTCCAGACGTGTCACAATATGCACACGCTGGTTGGGATAATTATTGCTAACAAAGTGATATTTGACAAAATTAGCCATGGTGTTGTCATGGTTGACACTTGGGATACTGGCATAACCATATGGCTTGTTCACCACCAAGAAATTGTCATCTTCATAGACAATATCCAAGTCAAACGGGATGGGAGTTAAGGTATCATGTGGTGCCTCATCAGGAATCTCTATAGCGACCACATCTCCCTCATGGACAGGGTAGGTCGCAAACTGTTCCTCACCATTGACCCAGATATGACCACCCTCAAACTTAATCTTGGCCAAAAGTCCTTTGGAAACATCATGCTCCTTCAAAAAGGTCTTTACTCGGCAGGAACGTCCCACAGTAAATTCATATCTCATTCTTCCATGTCTCCGATAAAGGAATCACGTACACGCTCCCAGAAACTGGTATGACTGGCACTAGCTACAAAGGAAATCTTACGCTGATCAATTGAGAACTCTATCTTTTGCACATTACGATTAGTGTAGGTTTTATTATCAACCGAAAGCGTGTAGCTCCCCATACGGGTAGGATAAATGGTAATTTTCTCATTCTTAGGAACAATAAGTGGACTGCCCAAGGTACGGTAAACACGGTTATTAAGACTGGCAATCTCAGTCAATTGCAGGGCCTCAATAGTGGGATGAAGAACTGCACCACCCAAGGATTTATTGTAGGCAGTCGAACCTGTCGGCGTTGCTACAGACAGACCATCCCCACGGAAGCTCTCAAATAAGATGTCATTGAGGCAGACATCAGCTGCCATAGTTTTTTCATTACGTTTAATAGCTGCTTCATTGAGCGCAATTGATGTAAAGGAACGGCCATCAGCCAAGGTTAGCTTGACATTTAAGAGCGGGTAAGAAATCTTGTCGCCACGATCCTTACGCAAGGTCTCAATCAACTGCTCAACCTCACCATCTAAATAATCTGTATAAAATCCCAAATGCCCCGTATGAATGCCAACAAAACGGACACGAGCAAGCTCTTTTTCATACATATGAAAGGCTGATAGCAGCATGCCATCACCGCCGATAGAGATGACCACATCAGGATTTTTCTTGGTTAAATAAAAATCAGGATCGTCTCGAAAGGCATTAAAAAGTTTTGAGGCAACACGCCTACTCTGGGGCTTGCCATTAGCAATAATAGCCACCTTCATCTCATCCGAAAAGGTCTTCATCTGTGTCATCACTATTTCCTACACTATCTTTCAAAGTTCTGTTGATTGGATCAAAGAGCAACTGAGCATCTCGAATATCATCACGTATCTTACGCATCTCTTCATCAAGCTGATAAGCCATGCGTGCCGTATTTTCCAAGCGGAGTTTAATCTCCTCTGGAAAATTTCCCTGATATTTATAATTAAGGGAATGTTCAATAGTGGCCCAAAAGTTCATGGCCAAAGTCCGAATTTGAATCTCGGCAAGGATTTCCTTACGACCATCAATGGTATCAACAGGATAAGACACGATAACATGATAAGAACGATAACCCGAATGTTTACGGTTCCTAATATAATCACGCTCTGAGACTATGGTCATATCACTACGATGACGAAGCAAAGCCAAAACCTCATCCACATCATCGACAAATTGGACCATAATACGCAGTCCAGCAATATCTTGCATTTCCTTGGCCAAATTCTCAACAGACAGGCCACGTAGGGCAATTTTTTCCTCAATGGAAGCCACTGACTTCACACGGCCCGTCACAAATTCAATGGGCGAATGACGATTTTTCTTACGAAATTGTTTACGAATGCCTCGGAGCTTAATCTTGAGCTCACCTACGGCCTGAATATAGGGGTCTAAAAATTCTTCCCAATCCATGGTCAAGATAGGACTCCTCCTTGTCAAAAGCTTTAGTTTTTTATAAAATAAAAACAATCTGTTATATTATACCATATTTAAAGGACGAGGGAGGGACACACATGAACCATTTAGAGATAGAGTACAAAACTCTACTCACCAAAGATGAGTATAATCGTTTGGCTATGCTTTTCTCCCATGTAACACCTGTTACACAAACAAACTATTACATTGACACCATTCAGGGTGATATGAAGAGCAAAAAGTTGTCTTTACGCATCCGAACGCTCCCGACTCATGGAGAACTGACTCTGAAAATTCCTGAGAAGGTTGGAAACATGGAGTACAACGTCACCATGGATTGTGCAGAGGCTAAGGCTATGACCAAGTCACTAGACTTTCCCGATTGCCAAATCAAGTCCATTCTTCTGGAGCGTGGGGTTAAGTTAGAGGACTTGACCGTTCTCGGGCATTTAACCACAACTCGTCGTGAATACCAGACCAACATTGGGCTTATGGCCCTTGATGTCAATGTTTACGCTGACAAGAAAGACTATGAACTGGAGTTGGAAGTTTTGGATGCCGAAAAAGGCAAAGATGACTTCGATGCCTTTCTTAAAGAAAATAACATTAACTTTAAATATGCCAAAAGTAAGGTAGCACGCTTTGTAGCTACTCTCAAGCGCGATAAAGACTAATTAACAATAGCTGATAAAAAATCTGCTCATTAGTTACGATGCCAGTCTATAAAAAAATTCATTTCATTTCTGAGACAAGGTTTGTGCCTTGTCTTTTTTGATAACCAAAGGAGTAACCAGAAATACCATTACTGTTTGGTCTAAAAACGCATACAAGAGACAATTTTTCTCTAAAGGTTCGTCATTTTCGTTCATATCATAGTTTGATGGCTGAAATTTCTGCTGCTTTTTGCTAAAATAGAACTATCTGTAGTTTAATTTATAATAGCCCTAACTGGGCTTAGCACTTATTTATTAAAGGAGTCACCATTATCATGGTACATCAAAAAGCAAACCCACAATTGAAATTGTTCTCTCTCAGCTCAAATCCCGAAATTGCTGAAAAAATTGCTGAGACTACCGGATTGCCACTTGGTAAAGTTTCTTCACGTCAATTCTCTGATGGAGAAATCATGATTAACATTGAAGAGTCTGTTCGTGGGGACGATATCTATATCATCCAATCTACTAATAAACCTGTCAACGATTACCTCTGGGAATTACTAATCATGATTGATGCCTGCAAACGTGCCAGCGCTAACTCTGTCAACGTGGTTATGCCTTATTTTGGTTACGCACGTCAAGACCGTATCGCTGCTTCGCGTGAGCCCATCACTGCTAAATTGATTGCCAACATGCTTGTTAAAGCTGGTGTTAACCGCATTTTGACTCTTGATCTTCACGCTGTCCAAGTTCAAGGTTTCTTTGACATTCCAGTGGATAATCTTTTCACGATGCCTTTATTTGCTGAATACTACAACGAAAAAGGATTCACAGGTAGTGATATTGTCGTTGTTAGTCCTAAAAACTCTGGTGTTAAACGTGCACGTGGTTTGGCAGAATACCTTGATGCCCCAATCGCTATCATCGACTACGCCCAAGATGACGCTGAACGTGAGGAAGGCTATATCATCGGTGAAGTTGAAGGCAAAACAGCCATCATTGTTGATGATATTCTTAATACGGGTAAAACTTTTGCCGAAGCTGCCAAAATCCTTGAACGTGCTGGTGTGAAAGACATTTATGCCGTAGCTAGCCACGGTCTCTTCGGAGGTGGAGCTGCTGAAATCCTCAACGTTGCACCAATCAAAGAAATCTTGGTGACAGACTCCGTTGCAACTAAAGAAAAAGTTCCAACAAACGTTAAATACATTTCAGCAAGTAAGCTCATTGCCAACGCTATTACTCGTATCTTTGAACGCCAACCACTTAGCCCACTCTTTGCTTATAAATCTAATGAGGACTAAGTTATGGTTTATTTGGACAATGCAGCGACAACACCATTGAATGCCGCTGCTATCTCAGCTATGACCCATGTCATGACTGAAACCTTTGGAAATCCATCGAGTCTTCATGCTTATGGGCGCCAAGCTTCCAGAGAACTCCGTGAAGCACGTGAGGAAATGGCCAAACAGTTCGACGTTCCTGCCCGCAAGCTTATCTTCACTTCTGGTGGGACCGAGGGAAATAATACAGCTATCAAAGGTTACGCCCTCGCCAATCAAGCTAAGGGGAAACATTTGATTACGACGGCCATTGAACACCACTCGGTCCTTCACACCATGGCCTATCTGGAAGAACGCTTTGGTTTTGAAGTAACCTATATTCAACCGAAAAATCAGGTTATCACAGCCCAACAAATCGCTGACGCTCTACGTGACGATACCATTCTCGTTTCTGTCATGTATGCCAATAACGAAACTGGCCAACTGCTTCCTATCAAGGAAATTGGGAACTTACTCGCTGACCACCAGGCTGCCTTCCATGTGGATGCCGTTCAGGTTGCAGGGAAACTTCCTATTCACCCTGAGGAACTCGGTGCCGATTTCGTCTCTATCAGCGCCCACAAATTCCATGGACCTAAAGGTGTCGGCATGCTCTATCATAATGACTTGCACTTTGACAACTTTCTCCATGGTGGTGAACAAGAGGAAAAACGTCGTGCCAGTACTGAAAATCTAGTCGGAATTGTAGGGATGACCGCAGCTTACAAGCAAGCCAGCGACCACTACCAAGACAATTACCAACATGTGGAAACAATTCGTCAGACTTTCCTAGACGCTCTTACCGTTCCTTACGAGATTAATAGCGCTGGTCCTAGCCTACCTCACGTTATCAACATCAGTTTTCCTGGTAAGGAAAATGGTCCTCTCTTAACTCTGTTAGATTTGGCTGGTTTCGCTGTCTCAACGGGCTCTGCTTGTACTGCCGGAACTGTTGACCCCAGCCATGTCATTCAAGCCCTCTATGGCAAGGATTCTGACAAGCTTAAGACTGCTATCCGTATTAGCTTATCAGAGGATAACACTGCTGAAGAACTTCTAGCTCTGGCCGAAAAACTTAATCAAATCATAGGAGACTAACATGGCATTTGAAAAAAGCATTCATTTAGCTGACTGCAAATACCGTTATAGCATCAGCCCTAATGTCAAAAAATTCACCCTACGTGACACGACTTTTGTGCAAAATAAAATCGGAAACTACGAGTTACACCGCCTGCTCGAAAAAGTACCTAACTCAGGCGAAGGTTTCCCACTCAAAATCACTATTAACAAAGACTTGACCGGCTTCAAATTGTCCATCACAGACAAATCTGGTCTTCGTAACGTTAATATCTTTAAAAAAGAAGACCACCACATCTTACAAGAAAAATTTTATTTCTTGATGCAGAGTTTGGTTGATCGTCAAGTATTTGAGCAAGAAGAAGTCTAAGACATTTTTCTAGCTACATAGAAAGCGCCTATCCTTGTGATAGGTTTTTTATATCGCTTCATTTACACTCTTTTGTTGCAATCTTCACAATCTTTTCTTAAAATATAAGATATTCAAACTAATTCAAGAAAGGAAAGCGATCAATGACTTTTGAGAAAAACATCCCAAACGCCACCGCCAAACGTCTCTCTCTCTACTATCGTATTTTCAAACGATTCCATCGTGAAAATATTGAAAAAGCAAGCTCCAAGCAAATTGCTGAAGCTATCGGGATTGACCCTGCTACTGTTCGTCGGGACTTCTCTTATTTTGGTGAGTTAGGTCGTCGTGGCTTTGGTTATGACGTGAACAAGCTGATGACATTTTTCGCTGAACTCCTTAACGACAATTCAACCACCAAGGTACTCCTTGTTGGGGTTGGAAATATTGGACGTGCCCTCCTCCACTATCGTTTTCAAGAGCGTAACCGCATGCAGCTGGTCATGGCTTTTGACACGGACGACAACGAATTGGTAGGCACTCAAACTGAGGACAATATCCCCATCTATGGAATTTCTCAAATCAAAGATAAGATTGCCCAAGAAGACATCAAAACAGCCATCCTGACAGTGCCATCTATCAAGGCACAGGAAGTGGCTGATCTTTTGGTTGAAGCTGGTATTGAAGGTATCCTCTGCTTCTCTCCAGTCAACCTCAATCTTCCTCGCCATGTGGTTGTCCAGTACGTGGACCTCACTAGTGAACTACAAACCCTACTCTATTTCATGAAAGAAGAAGAAAAATCAAGGAGAAGTAATGACTAAACCTATTATCGGAATCACAGCCAATGTAAGGCCAAACCCAGCCCATGAAGATATTAACTGGTCCTATGCCCCAACTGGCTTTGTCGAAGGGGTTCAAAGGGCCGGAGGTCTAGCAATCCTCCTACCTGTTTCTGATCCTTCGGAAGCCAAGAGCTACATCTCCATGATTGATAAACTCATCCTCATTGGTGGACAAAACGTTGACCCTAAATTCTACAACGAGGAAAATCATGCCAGTGAAAATGACTTCTTCCTTGAGCGAGACCTCTTTGAGATGGCACTGATTGAAGAAGCTACCAAACAAAAGAAACCAATCTTTTCAATCTGTCGTGGTACCCAACTCATGAACGTTGCCCTAGGTGGCAGCCTCCACCAAGACATCGAGCATCATTGGCAAGACAAACCTTCGGATTATCTTTATCACGAGATGGTGATTGAAGAGCACAGCAAGTTGGCGGACATTTACGGTTGTGAAACCTCTATTAACTCTTTCCACCATCAAAGCATCAAACACTTGGCCTCTGACCTTCGTGTCATTGCGCGTGACCCTGAAGATAACACTGTTGAAGCCGTTGAGTCAAACACGCCAAACCTTCGCTTCTTAGGCGTACAGTGGCATCCTGAGCTTCTCCTAGACAAACGTGAAGAAGACCTCAAACTCTTCGAATATGTTGTTAACGAACTATAAAAGGAACTGAGTACAGTCTCAGTTCCTTTTCTTGTATTTCTATATTAGCGGGACTCTTACTAGAGCTCAAAATCCTCTCTTTCCTCTCGGAAAGAATAATAGGTGGATTTGCCTACAATCAAATGATCAAGGAGACAAATCCCCAAGTCATTGCAAGACCGCTTGATCTTTTGCGTAAAATCAATGTCATTATGACTAGGGTAGGCCTCACCAGACGGGTGATTGTGAACCACTATTAAAGATGTCGCCATCAGATGACAAGCATAATGCAAAATCTCACGAGGCTCTGCAATCGAACGACGCACCCCACCAATAAACACCGTCTTTTGCTGAATGATACGATTCTGCGTATCCAGGTAAATGGCCACCAAATGCTCCTGAGGCTTGTCCCCAATATCCAACATCATACGACGGGCCACCTGCTGACTAGACATAATCTGCTCAGAACGAGCCAACTCAGCCTTCTCAATCCGCTTAGACAGCTCCACCATAGCCTTCAACTCGATAGACTTCACACGCCCAATACCAGGAATGGCCTGAAGTTCATTTAAAGACAAACGAGATAAATCTGCCAAACTCGTCATCCCTTTCAAAATACGACTAGCCATAGATAAGACCGACTCCGACCTAGTTCCCGTCCGCAGCACTATGGCCAACAGCTCCTGATCTGACAAAACCTCCGCCCCCTTCTGCAAGAGACGCTCACGAGGCAAAAGTCCCGACTCCTCAGCTACAATACTATACATAAGAAAAAACCTCCTACTTACTTATTCGTAAGTGGGAGGGGGAAATTATGTATTTTTAAGGTAACTTGAAATTTTATTTGGAAGAACATTATACAAAGAATGTAATCCATATGCTGTTAAAGGTAAAAGCAAATAAACATATGGATAAACGTACTGACTTTTCGTTTCCCAAATCAAATGGAAGAGAACTCCACCAGTTAGATATATTGTAAAAACTAGAATGAATAAGTTCGATGCTTTCATATTGCGTATAGAAATTATCATCGAAACCATTGCCCCACCATAGATAATTATCAAAATAACTGAGGCATAGTAATAAAGAACCTTATATGCTACACCTCCATGGTAAATACTCGACATCAATTTGCCATTAACTGACTGACCCTCAACAGGCATACTACTATTAGGTCCTGACCAAATTGATTGGAAAAGACTATCTGTCCATGTTGAAATGTACTTATTTTTAAAGAAATTGAAGGTATATCTAGGATTTTCCGAAAATGTATCTAATCTTTTAGCAATCAGTTTTTTACTATCATTAGTTATACCATCTCCGTTACCATTATATTTTGTATAAACATTTTCCACATAAGCATCATACCAGCCTGGCAATCTATTATAGGTTGGATTATCATCTAGCCCCATAGCAATCCAAGCAATTTTGGGTTCTCCATCAATTTGTTTAACTTTTGATGCTTGTTCATATGAATTCACCAAAATACCATTAAGCAATGAAACAATTATGAAAGGTAAAATACTTAGTAAGATGTTTTTCCAGCTTTTTGTTCTCAAGAAATCCAAAATTAATACGATAAAAATGGTAATAGCCATAATAATATAATTACTTCTTATAACCACAGCAAGAATCAAAGGAATAAGTGCCCCAGCAAAATTGCCCCACTTTTTATCATTAATGAATTTTATTAAGAAGAATAGACTTAATAAGACTAGAAATAGACCATAGTTTATTCCATAAACAAAAAGTATAAAGAAGATGTGGGGAAGAAATAAGAAAGCCATTACCATTGATAATTTACTTACTTGAGAGTTTTTAAAAACTAAATCTGTTATCCTATAAAGTAAAAAGTTATCACAGATTGATAATATTAAATTGATTATAAATAAACCTTCAACATTTTCAGAACCTAATAACATCAAAAGTAATCTTTCCAAACTAACTAAGCCAATTTGGTGCGTATACTTAAAAAGGTAACCTACCAATGGTTGAAGTGAACTATAATCAGATTTATTTAAAGATTTAGCAGCAACTAGAACTTGAAGCGCATCGTGTCGTAACATGTCGTTTTGATGCATTATAAGATATATTCCTAGAACTAAATAAAAAATAGTCCCTAATAAAAAAATTACTTTTGACGGTAACCTTATTATAAACCGTAACAAAATGAAAAATATTATTACTGTTAGTATAAATAACCCAATAAAAACAAAACTATTTCTATGTATATAGGCAAATTCAGATCCATCCATAAGAAGGATTGTTCGATAAAGTATTGAAGATAAAGTCAATAAAGATAGTAACAATACGCTCCATAAATACAATAATAGTTTCGAAGAATTATAAATTTTATTCAAAATTTTCTCCTATCTGTCGTGTAAACAAAAAATGAGTAGAAGATACTTTATTTCAACTACTCAAATGTGATAAAATACTTTCCTATTTTACTGGAATCTCGCAATCCTTAATCATACTCAAATTATCGATTTCCTCCTTGATTAGAAGAATACTTAATATTAAGAGCGAGAAGACAAGTGGTGTAAAGGTTCTTAACTGAGATGCATAGAGAGTTGGAGATAGCGAAACAGTCATACGAGAAATATAACCTATTGCCAAAATTACAACCGCATCCACACCCTTTTCATAATCACTAAACGATTTAAAAGTAATATAAGCCAATAATAAAAGTATAAAAGTATAAAATATCAAAGGAAAAAGATTTTCAAACCAATTAAAATAAACCATATTATTTCGACTATTTTGAATATCAATCAACCTACTAAGAGCAGAGAGTATACTAGAGATACCCAGTTTATTGGTAAGTAAAATATATAACAAGCTACCTGATATAAATGTCACTCTCCAGAGTTTCTTAGTAAGCGAAATAAATACAAACAATAATAAGATTAAGAAAATAACACTCAACTCTGTTGATAAAAACAAAACACGATTTGTTTCTAAAAAACCCTTTGCTACTTTTGTAAAAATAGATAGCTTATCAAATCCCGGATACCATGTTTTTGTCTCCAAGATAACTCGAATTTTGGAACCTGGAGAAATAATCGCTGATATCAATCCTAAAATAGAACAAATTACTAACGGAATGATATTTAAAGATAATTTTTCCTTTTTGATAACAAGATTTCTAAATGATATATATATAGCAAGTAAAAATGCAAATACAGTAAACTGCTCTTGCATACATGCAAAAATTAAGAACGGTACCGAAGATATAACAAACCATTTGTTAGAGAATTTGAGAAGATAGCAACCAACAACAAAAGATATCATTGGAAAAAGATAGTTCGTCATCGTTGCAATCAGACCGGCACTAGTGAAAAATACACTTGGAAAGCTTACCAAAAAAAGTATTGGAGTTATATATTTTATTCTATAATCTTTTGCTTTATTAAATAGCAATTCATTTAATGAATAGAAAAATATTATCATTCCAGCAAATAAGCAAAATTTGAAAATTAAATAATGTGCTGATAAAAACATGGTAATTGATTCTATAAGAAGCCTACTTGACCAGGTTTTATATCTAAAAAATGCGAATTCAAAAAAAGAAAACTTATTTGCCATTTTAGCAAATTCAAATTGATCTCCTGGATCACCTATATAAACAACTGACTCTAAAGTAAATAATAAACTAATAAAAACATAGTATAGACAAAGACTGTATTTTTTTTCATTATATCTCCTTTATATGAAATACTTTGTTAGATGTGAACATCAAGATTATTAAATATCTTGATAACTGTCAAAATCATTTCAAAGTATTCTTACTACTCTTTGATTTAAACCTACGTTTTATTCTTCTCAAAATATACTTCACAGCAGTTCCTGGTCCTACAATAATATATTTGATAGCACCTTTAATACCACCAATATTATCAAAATTAATATAAGTATTTGGTAACGTATCAGGTCGAATATTCAATACAACATTATCTACAAAAGGCGTAATATAGATATCATTTTTTGCAATAGCATAATCATAACGTCTTGCCCATGCAAGATACACTAGAATACGCTCAATTGAATGCAAAATAGTATGTTGAGGAATTGGCTCTGCTGGGATTTCTTCATCTTGTAAATCTAGGTCAAACAATGGTTTCAAAGTATCGTACTTGAACCAAATGAATGTCCCGTAACTCATGATAAAAGTATTCATTTTATCAAAGTCAATATCTCGACCAAGATCCATCCGCTCCCATAAATCATTCATACCTTCAGCAAAACGATTCTCATTCCAAGGATCTACAATTTTAGTATAACGGAAGAAAGTTGGAATATCAGCAATTACTAAACCTAATCTATCATCATGCTCCAGATTTGCAATGATATTATCAGCAGGCTGAATCAACATTGAGAAAAGTTCATTTCGCCATGAATCTCCAACCCAATAAGGATATTCTGGTGATTTTTTTGTATGGAAATGCCCAATATAATCGTAAGCGGAAAGCTCATCCTTCAGCTTGAGCATTGGAATAACATCACGACCACGGTTACCAGTAATAAAGATTCGTGCTTCTTTGCCATGCTTATCAAGAATGGACTGAATCTCTTTCTTCTTTTCTTCCGAATCCGTCGTCAGGAAGAGATCATAAGTAAAATGAAAATTCTCAAATTGTCGTAAAAAATCATCAAGCAAATCTACATAATAGGTATGGAGATGCACAGCAATCTTTTTAGTGTCTGAATAATCCTGTGGACTGTCCTGAATAACTTTACGGTCAAGTAAGTAAGGTGGAGTCGGTAAACTCATATCCGACATGTGAGATAAGATAAATTCTACTGGATAGTCCGTTCTATTCTCAATCTCCTTGAGCAGATAAGGGGCAAGGTGTTGAGTTAAATCAAATGTTTTAACCTTAATAAACGGAACCCCTGCATCAAGTAAAACATGAGGATAATGAATTGTGAAATTACTATGGAAGAACTTATCTTTTAGCGGAATCGTATTAAGAATCGATTCATAGTTAAATCCAGCATCCATAAACTTCTTGGTATAAAGAGTTTCATAATTATCGATGACCTTTTGAACATCTTCGAAACTCTCAACTGATTTCCAGAACCTTTGGAAAACACTAGATTCAACTAAACGTTTTTTAAATGAAATAAAGTAAGATTGCAAATGTTCATGAATATAAATATCACCAGCCTTGATTCCTTGATGATTAGTCATACCCCAAAAATCTACATTGGGGTTTGATTCATATTTATCATAGATTGGTGCCATTTCCCATAGAGGACCAAAACAGGTATCATTCATAACGGTGACAGAATCATACTGTTTCAAGTTATCGAATCCAATAAATTCCATACCATCATGCCAAGCAGCAAAATCGTAACCTTTATTCTCACGTTGGATAAAATCATCAATCAAGTGTTTATCACGAAGTTTCTGTACTTCACTTTCACTAAGACGACTATTTGAAATAAAAACTAATTTATCAAATAATGGTCTCATATGTTCAAGTTGATAAAATACATGTCGACTAATATGATCATATTTATTGAAATGAACATAAAGCAATAAACGTTTCATTTACTTCTCCTAAAGAAATTAATAATTTTAGTTGGTATTGTCCATCTTCTCGAAGTAACAACACTGTTATATTGAATCTGCAATTCGTCATATAGACTCCGTATACGACTCAACTCAGTTTGAAAATCTTGATTTTCTTTTTTCAAGACTTCAATATACTCATTTTGATTATGAGAAATATGTGATACTTGATTCAGTCTGGAATCTAAATCTTCTATCTGACGATCTTTTTTAAAGATTAAGATATCCAAATCACGATCCTTAACAAGTGCTAGGTGCGATATCCTTTGAATATCCTGATCTGGATACTTATTAAGATATTTAATTTGAGAATTTAAAATACCTGTAAACCGTTTTTCAGCAGTGTCCAGTGTCATAGGCTTTGAATCTGACCCTAAATTCATACGGTATACTGTAGTAGAATCACTTAAAAAAGAAATCTTAGTGCGTTTGAATAATTCAAGTTGTAACTCAAATGTATCGTCTGCGGCTGTATCGCTAATTTGATCAGATACATCTTGCATAAGAGCGGTATCAACCAGCCAGGTTGAAGCCATTGTCATTCCTTTCATGACAAGCATCTCTTCGTAAGAATCAATCAAAGGAAGTGCCTTATTAGCAAAGGCATCTTTTTGGATAATATTTCCGTCTAGGTCTACCATATCAAATTCGGTATTTGACCACAGTGAATCTGTTGAAGAATCTAGCAAATCAACTTGCTTTTGAAGTTTTAATGGATCTGTCCAAAAATCATCACTATCACATCTCGCGATGTACTGACCCTTAGCTTCTTGACAAACTTTTTTCCAAGTTCTAGTAATGCCAAGATTCACTTCATTACGAAAAGTTCTAACTTTTTCAGGAAATTTATTTTGATAATCTTGAATAATCTCATACGAATGATCTGTTGAAGCATCATCAATGATAATAATCTCGAAATCAAAAGTCGTTCTCTGATTGAGAAAGCTATCCATAGCCTCTCGTACCCAATCCCCTTTATTATAATTGGTACAAATAATCGATACTTTCATTCAAACTTTCCTTTTTACTTAAGAAAAACTCCACTTCCCATTTCTTTGAATAATACCAGTTGCAGAATCTTTAGCTGACTCATCATCTTCATCGATATCATTCCTATTTAGAACAATAACTGGAATCTCATCAGCTGGAAGAAAGGCTAGAACTTGGTTATTCGCATCCCTCACAGTAATTTCGAGTTTTAACTTAATATCATTTAGTCCTGCTAGTGAACACTGATAGTTTACTTTAATGTCACCCTTACCACTTGTTAAATCATCCATCGTATTATCGTTATAAATCCAAATATTACGATCAATATCTGTAAATGAGATAGCAATATAAGTAGGCACATCTTCAAGCAAAGTATACGTCAAATCAAATGAAATTGGTTCATTTGGTGTAGCTCTTTTAGAAGACAATAGTGACAGCTTCAAATTTTCAACAACTGAACCACTTCTTTCAATTCCCGGTTGATCTGAAGTAACCACTTGTTCAGTATTATCAAAGCTATATTGATTAGCAACATCACGAGGCTCACCTTTTGCTTTGATATAACCATTTTCAATCAAGATAGCCTTGTTACAGTACTTCTTAACGGCACCCATATCATGGGTTACAAGAATAGTTGTCTTTCCTGATTTTTTACGTTCCATAAAGTAGTCGTTACACTTACGTTGGAAAGCTTCATCACCTACTGCCAGAACTTCATCAAGGATAAGAACATCCCCCTGTGCCTTAATAGCCACAGAGAATGCCAAGCGGACCTGCATACCAGATGAGTAGTTCTTGAGTTTTTGGTTCATGAAATCTTCAAGCTCAGCAAACTCAACAATCTCATCATACATGGCGTCTACTTCTGCTGTCGTAAAGCCAAGCATGGCTCCATTCATATAAACGTTCTCACGCCCTGTTAGTTCAGGATTAAATCCGACACCAAGTTCAATAAATGAAACCATTTTACCATTCACAGTAACAGTCCCTTGCTCAGGAACATAAATCTGAGAAATAATCTTCAATAATGTCGATTTCCCTGAACCATTTCTTCCCACGATTCCAAAGAAATCTCCTTCCTCAACTTCAAAGTCAATGTCCTTCAAAACATGTTGTTCTTTATAGCCTTTGATTCCTTTAAATCTATTTACCAAGGCAGTTCTAAGACTTTGAGTGGACTCAACCGGTAATTTGAAAAACTTACTTACATGGTCCACTTTAACTGCAATTTTCTTTTCTGTCATTAGAGAATCTCCGCGAATTTTTTAGCTTGATGATGGAAAATGTAGTAACCAATAGCAAAGATGACAAATGGTAGGAAATATGGAATAACAGCAATAGCCTTATGACCAATTAAATCCCAACCTCGTAAGCTACCGGAGAAGACAATAAAGTGTCGCAAGTCCTGAATAATTTGTGCTAAAGGATTCAACATCATCAGTTTTGCAATCTTAACCTGTCCACGTTGCAAAATAAATGTCAACGAATAGATAATAGGTGTCGCATACATACCAGCTTGCATAACTACCTCCCAAATCGGACCGATATCACGGTACTTAACAAAGAGAGTTGCTAAGACAAAGGCAATACCTGCTGAGAAAAGAAAGAGTTCAGCAAACAATGGAATAACTGTCAGCCAGCCAAATGAAAAATTGACACCATTGACTAAGGCAAAAACAAAGACAACAAGTAGGTTAATAATATAGTTAATTGAGGCCCCAACAACAGATGAAATGACGATAATCTCTTTTGAAAAATTCAATTTTCGTAACAAGTCACCCCTTGATACAATTGACATCATCCCCATACTAGTCGCTTCCGAAAAGAAACTCCATGTAACCATACCAATTAAGAGGCCAATAGCGTAATGCGGTGTTCCGTCGTCAAAACGCAAGAAGCGAACAAACACTAGGTACATGATTGTAAAGAGCATAAGTGGTTTCAAAATAGACCACAAATGACCGATTAAACTACCTTGATAGCGCAATTTAAAATCGGTTTTTACCATTTCTCGTAACAAAATACGATTTTTCTGACTAAAAAAGTCTAACATCTTTTTCTCCTCTATATGCAAACTTTGTAAGAATCAATGTCGTAAATACAGTTGTATGAAATGCTCTATTTTTTCGATAACCATATTTTCGGATACGTCCAAAGCGCTCTCTAAATGGAGCATCCATAATTGTCACAAAGTTTTCAATGATTTCCTTATTCGTTGAACTTAACGGGAGTTCTAGTAAATTTCTAGCCTGATCTTGACTAGCTTTAATAAGACTCCAATATTTGGCAAATAGGATATGGGGTCTAACCCAATTCTTCATCCTTTTTCGCAAAGTTCGAGCTCCAAGGACATTACTGCTATGCTGACGATAAAGTTCAGTTGGCTCATCAATATAGACTAGATTCCCAAATGCAGAAGCTAGCAAACCCAGATACCAGTCATGCATCAGCAAATCATATTTTTCCTCACCAGTCCATAAGTCCGCTAAAGCATGGTTAATCATAACAACACCGCCAGTAACTGTGTTTTCAGTCAACTCTTGAATCAACTCAGTATTAGCATGGTCGGACTGAGTACGAATCATACTCTCATGGAGGACTGATAGATTTTCGTCTACTACCTTTAAATCAGTATAAATCAGTAAAGGCTTATCTTGAGAATACTTTTTTGCTTCTGCCACTTGAAGTGAGATTTTGTCAGGAAGCCAAAAATCATCCTGATCACTAAAACAATAAAGGTCTGCATCCCCATACTTGAGTAGAGTGTGAAAACTTTTGATAACACCAACATTTTCGACTTGATTCTCATTGATAAAGTGAATACGTGGGTCTTTAGCAACCAATTGTTTAATAACTTCTACTGTTCCATCAGACGAACCATCATCACGAATGAGAAGTTGCCATTCCTGATAGGTTTGCTCTTGGATACTCTTTACTTGTTCCTCTAAAAACTGTTCACCATTGTAGGTAGACAGTAAGATATTTACTTTCATGATAAAAATAACTCCTCGTATTCACCTACAATTTTTTTCCAAGTAAAGTTCTGTTTCATATTTTCTTTAGCTAACTTACCTAGTTCAGAATAATCTTCAACTTCATCTACTTGCTCAATCAAATGCGACAGGTTCCCTTCTTCTTTTTTCCAGTAACGAGCTGTATCTTGAGCTACTGACTGGTTAAACGGGACACCTAAAACTAAATTCAAATCAGTTTGTGCTAGAGCTTCCAATAAGCCAGGATTGGTTCCTCCAACCTCATGACCATGGATATAAGCAAAGGCTTCTTTACGAATATATTTTAATAGGTCTTGATCATAAACAGTTCCAACAAACTTAACACGTGAATCCTTATCAAACTGAGTTTTGGAACGTAATTCCTCAAAGTAAGCATTACCCTCATGATTACAAATAATAATTAGATCACGTTTCGTTGAGGAACTCATAAACTCACGAATAGCCGTTTCATAGTTGTTTTCTGGAACAAAACGACCAAGAATCAAATAATAATTTTTCTCGTTAGTGCTCCACGTCTTGTAAATATCTCTAACTTTAGCATCCTGATTTGTAAGTGTGGTCGGTGACAGGTCCGTTCCATAGGCAATATAAGTTGTCTTAGACCACGGATAGGCATCCTGAATATAGGTTTCAATTCCTGGATTATCCGAGATAACCAAGTCAGCATATCTTGTCATCACTTTCTCAGAATACTTTAGATAAGCTTGTACTGGCTTGGACCACTTAGCTCTTTTCCACTCTAAACCATCTGGATTAATATAGAATTTACCACCAATTTTATGAATCTTGTTGGCAAAGGGAGCTACAAAAGCACCTATAGTATTTCCTAGAACATAAAAAATCGGTTCTTTTATATTTTCATCACGGATTATCTTTAAAGCGTAGTTAATAGCCATCATATCGTAGGCAATCACACGAGCTGGACCTAATTTGGGTGCCTTGATTGTGAAACAATCTACACCCTTATACTCGAAATGCTCATAGGCCTTTTCATCAGAAAGGCAGGCAACATGGTATTTAACTTGGGATGAAACTTGGTTGGAGACCAGTTGCTCTACAAATGTCTCAAAACCACCGTATTTTGCAGGAAGTCCACGACTTCCGATAATGAATACGTGTTGCATAAATCCCCTTTCTAACAAGTCTATAATCTAATCAATTATACCATTTTACAAGGCTTTTGCCTAATGCAAACAGAAAAGCAGTCACAGGGGACTGCTCTCTTATTATCTCTATTATTTCGATTATTTCACTTCTTGTTTGTAAAACTCTTTCAAAGCATCTTGCCATGTTGGGATGACAAATCCGGTAGCCTTAGCTTTTGCCAAACTCATTGTAGAGTTAAGCGGGCGTTTCGCTTTGGCTGGAAATTGACTTGAATCTACAGGCTTCACTTCAACATCAGTGTCTTTGAGGATTTCAACCGCAAAGTCATACCAAGTTGTATCTTCTGCTGCATCATTTGACAAATGATAGTAACCATATTCCTTACGATTTTCAGCCAAATAAGTCATAAACTCTGCCAAAGTACGTGTCCAAGTTGGACGACCATGTTGGTCATTAACGACTGTAAGTGTCTTGTGAGTCTTAGCAAGATTTTGCATAGTGAAGACAAAGTTCTTACCATAGTTACCAAATACCCACGCAGTACGAATGATGTAGAAGTTAGAAACATGTTTTTCAACAAGTTCTTCACCCATGCGTTTTGTACGACCATATTCTGTCTGTGGATCTGGTTTGTCATCAACTTCCCATTCTTGTCCAACTGGTTTTTTACCATCAAAAACGTAGTCTGTTGAAATATAAACAAGCGTTGCACCATACTTTTCTGAAGCTTTAGCGACATTTTCAGTTCCTGTCACATTAATAGCATAGTCAAGTTCTTTGCCTTCATCTTCAGCGGCATCCACTGCAGTGTAGGCTGCACAGTGGTAAACCAAACTTGGCTTCACTTCTGAGAACACTTCGTCTACTTTCTCAGCATTTGTAATGTCCATCTCTGCTACGTCTACTGCTACATACTCTTCGTTGCGTTCGTCAAGAAGGTGACGAAGTTCAGTTCCGAGTTGGCCATTTGCACCTGTTACTAGAATCATAATATTCTCCTCGTAATTACATAATATTAGTTTCATTTTAACAAAAAAAGCAGAAAAAATCTGCTTTATTCTGTGTTTATCTAATTCCTATTTCATGAATAGATATAATTGTTCATCTTTAGAATAAAGATCAAACAATTTTGTAGTTTCTAGTAACTTATAACTGGAATCTAGATGTGTTGTATCAAAAGGTTTGAACTCAACATCTAATTTTGTCAAACTGTTAAATCTCTTAGTCATGTCCCAAGAAATATTGGTATTTGGCATCACTAAACTTCCAATTAAGGGATAAACAGAACTAGTATTTTCATAAATCGGTGAATTCGGAAGGAATTTATTCAAATTAACGACTTGGTTATTCTTATTGACATATTTGTTTAACGTATTTCCTACAATCGAACTTTGAGTTTCAAATATTGTATTTTGCTGTTTCAATGTACTAACATAAATAAGTGAAAATGTTAACATATAAAAAACAAATATGCCAGAAACTGATGATTTGATAATACTCAAAATACTATTCTTACTACTTATACCCACAATTACAACTAAAATAATTGAGATAAATGCACCTAGCCCATACTCATATCTAGGTCTCATTAAATAAAATTGCATTGGGAGTGCTAAGTAGGCACCATAGCTAATCACACTACCTACAGACAGCCAAATGAATGTATATAATAGACTAAATATCTTCTTCTGTTTACCACTAATAAGGATATTTACTATCAGCAAAAAGAGTAATACTATAACAAGGTAAATCCATGTCTTAGAACTTTGAAGATAGATATTTTTAAGATATCCTTTAGCATTGCCTAATATGACACTCGGAAGTTGAAATAATCCTGGAGTCTTCCCTTGTTCCGCAAATATCGGTGGTTTAATAGTAATTTGTACTTTATACAAAACCATACCAATAATATATGATATGGCCGAGTTCAGTAACCCCTTAATATTAAATTTATTTCCATAAATAAGCTCTAGAAATACCAATGTCAATACCATCAAAATGTATATTCCAGACGATGCTTGATATGAATTACACATCAAATAAATACATATGATTGAAAAAAGATTAAATAGCTTCTTTGATTCCCAAAAAATAAATGGTAAGAGAGACACTAATATGCTCAACGACATAAATGGGTTATCGAATCTAAAACTCAGTGCTTCTAGAAACCATGGATTAACACCGATAACTATTGAAGATAAAGTCAAAGCTAGATTAACTTTTTTCGAAGGAAATAAAACAAAAAGTAAAGTTACACTTGCAAAAGTTAAAATAAATGCTGAGATAATATTTGTAGAAAGTCCCGGATCAGTTAAATGACTTCCACCTTGAATTAACCGAGCAGATATCTCGCTAAGATATCTCGAATAATGTTCTGAGAAGCCAGAATATCCTTCCAATTGTCGACCTATATCATCAATATATGGGAACTCTGCTAAACCAATATTAATGTTTACAACTAGATAAATAGAAAGAATAATAAAGCATGCTTTTTTATTTCTTTTTATAAACTCCCAGAAGTTGCTAAGATACCCTAAAAACTCTTCAATCATTTTCAACCCTTCTCCTTAACAATATACACTGGACGTTTCTTAGTTTCTAAGAAAATTTTGGAAATGTAGTGACCGATGATACCAAGCGCTAAGAGCTGAATACCTCCGATAAAGAGGATAATAGAGACAAGACTCGCCCAACCAGCTACGCTTCCACCAATGGTCAACTTTCTGATAATGACGAAAACAATTCCAACCAAAGAAATCAAGAATGAGAAGGTTCCTGCCCATGTAGCTAGTTTCAAAGGAACTTCTGAAAAGTTGATAAAACCATCTAAAGAGTAATTCAATAGTTTCCAGAAAGACCAAGAGGTTTCTCCAGCTACACGTTCACGATTTTCATAAGAAACATAGGCCACATCGAAACCAACCCAAGAAAAGAGTCCCTTTGAAAAACGATTAACCTCTTTGAGTTCTAGGATAGCATCAACAACCTGGCGAGTCATCAAACGAAAATCACGTGCGCCATCAACCATCTCGGTATCAGAAACTTTGTTAATTAGCCAATAGAAAGTCTTGGCAAAGATGGAACGAATCGGAGGCTCTCCCTTACGATCAGCACGACGGGTCCCAACAACATCATAACCTTCTTGAATTTTGGCATACATCTCAATAAGCAGTTCAGGCGGATCCTGAAGGTCAGCATCCATAACTGTCACATAGTCACCCTGAGCTGCTTCAAGACCTGCAAGCAAGCCAGCTTCCTTACCAAAATTACGTGAGAAAGATAGATAGTGAACATTTTCAAATTGCTTTGAAACCTGTCTCAATACCTCTAAAGTCTTATCCTTAGAACCATCATTCACAAAGTAATAGTCGAATGCCAGTTGATTGGCCATCTGCTTTTCAACAGATTGACAAGTTTCTAAAAATGGGTGAATAGTCTCTTCTTCATTATAACAAGGGACAACGATAGCCAGTGTTTTCATAAACGTTCTCCTAACGAATACCTAGAGCGATACGGGCATAACGGCTCATTTTTTCTACAGACCAAGCTGGTGTCCAGACCAACTTCACTTCAGTCTTAGTGACTTCTGGTACCTCTTTCATGGCATCATGAATTTGGTCTGTTAAAAGATCTGCCAAGGGACAACCTATCGTTGTCAAGGTCATATCAATCTCAGTGGAACCATCCTGCTCAAAACGGATGTCGTATATGAGGCCTAAGTTAACAATATCAATCCCTAGCTCTGGGTCGATAACCATTTCCAGGGCTTCCAAGATACGGTCTTTGATTTTTTCAATTTCTGCTTCAGTATAGGTCACTTCAGACATAGTTTTTCCTCCAAAATCAGGGCCCTACATCAGGCCCTACTCCATTTTACTCTCTTAGTCTTCAATAAAGTCTTTAAGCTGTTTACTGCGGCTTGGATGGCGCAATTTACGAAGGGCTTTCGCTTCAATCTGACGAATACGTTCACGAGTAACATTGAAGACTTTACCAACATCTTCTAAAGTACGCATTTTCCCATCATCAAGACCAAAACGGAGACGAAGAACGTTTTCTTCACGGTCTGTCAAAGTATCAAGGACTTCATCCAATTGTTCACGAAGAACGACACGAGTCGTGTAATCGACTGGATTTTCAATAACTTCATCTTCGATAAAGTCACCCAAATGACTGTCATCTTCTTCACCAATAGGTGTTTCAAGTGAGACTGGTTCTTGAGCGATTTTGAGGATTTCACGGACTTTATCTGGTGTCATACCCATGCGCTCTGCAATTTGTTCAGGTGTAGGGTCTTGGCCCAACTCTTGCAAAAGATTACGTTGCTCACGGACCAATTTATTGATGGTTTCAACCATGTGAACTGGGATACGGATGGTACGTGCTTGGTCTGCGATGGCACGTGTGATAGCTTGACGGATCCACCATGTCGCATAAGTTGAGAATTTGAAACCTTTAGAGTAATCAAATTTATCAACGGCTTTCATAAGCCCCATGTTACCTTCTTGAATCAAGTCCAAGAATTGCATACCACGTCCCACATAACGTTTAGCGATTGAGACGACCAAACGAAGGTTGGCTTCTGCCAAACGTTGTTTAGCTTCCAAGTCACCATTTTCGACAGCTATAGCCAATTCTTTTTCCTCTTCATTACTCAAAAGAGGGACTACCCCAATTTCTTTGAGGTACATACGAACAGGGTCATTGACCTTAGCTGAGTTTGAACCAAGAAGCTCCTCGTCTGTCAATTCCTCTGGTTTTGGTGCTTCAACAACATATTTAGATGAAGGGTTTCCATCCTTATCAGTGATAGAGATACCACCGTCTGTCAAACGTTCCAAAAGGTCATCAATACCGTCAGCATCAAGAACAAATGGGATAACCAGTTTTTCTGTGACTTCATCATCAATTGCTGTACCTGCTTTTTTGTGGTTACGAATGAAATCAGCGACTTGAACGTTAAATGCTGTATTTTGTTTTTTCTTTGCCATGTGTTACTCCATATCTCGTTTTTGGGCGATAAGCATCTGCAGGGCTTCCACCGCTGCATCCACATCACCATGGTTACTTGATTCTCTTATTTGTTTACTTTGCTTACGAAAGTCCAGTTCCCTCAGAAAATGATTTCTACGCTCTTCAATAGCCTGGACTTCTTCTAAACTGGTTTCAGGTGGCAAAATCTCCTCTAAAACCTGATAATAGGCTGTTTGTACCTCTTGAGGAAGCACAGACAAAGCTACCGTGTCAATCTGGCCATCCTGCTTAAGAAGCTGATAAAGCTCCTCTAGCTCGGCTGTCTGGAAGAAAAAATCATCCCGCATCCGGTAATCATTCAAGATCATAGGATGATTAAGCATGCGATGGAAGAGTTGATTTTCCGCCCGACGGAGGCCTGTAATCTTAGGCGTAGATGGTAGCTTAACCGTTCCTCTAAATCCTGACGCAGAAGACTCATAACTACTATTGCCAGCAGCCGATAATTGAGCCGTCTGCTGATTTCTCAAGGTCAGGCGCTCGTTGTTAACTGCTTGCTCAACTTGGAAAAAGTCAAAGTCAGGCAGTAAGTCAGCCACCTTAGAAATGTAAGAATTTTGCGCCGTCACAGATGGTGACTTGGCAATAATCTTTGCAATCTGCTCAACATAAGCAATCTCTGCTTGAAGATTATCTACATTAGCAGGTTTAAGTTGGCCAATCCAAAATTCCACATCTGAGATGCGAGACTCGACCAGCAGTTTACCCAAAGCCTCTTCAGATGTTTTTTGAAGGTACTCATCAGGATCCATATTGTCTGGTATTTTAACAATATCGACCTGGAAGTCCGACAAAAGCTCCAAAGACTTAGCAATAGCATTTTGCCCAGCCTTATCACCATCATAAGTCAAAACAATCTTCTTGGTTAATTTTCGAAGACGATTGACATGTTCAGGCGTCAGAGCCGTTCCCATAGAAGCTACCGCATTGACCTGCCCAGCCCTATAAGCAGCAATAACATCCATGAAGCCCTCCATCAAATAGACTTCATGAGTCTTCTGAATCACTGGCTTAGCCTGATCTAAGTGGTAGAGTTCATAGGATTTATTGAAAATGCGAGTAGCTCTGGTATTTTTGTACTTAGCTTGCCCTTGTTCAATAGCTTCCTTAGTCCAAACACGACCTGAAAAACCTATTGTCTTACCGAATTCATTTTTGAGCGGAAACATGATTCGATTTTTAAAGGTATCGAAAAGACGATTACTTTCAGAAAGATTAAAAAGACCTGATTCTGTCAGCACCTCTTCGTCGTATTTTTTGGAAACAGACTGATAGAGATAATCTGGTTCGTCAGGGGATAGACCAATCTGAAAGGCCTTAAGTAAATCGTCAGTCATGCCACGCTCATAAAGATAAGCACGCGCCGTCTCTCCTATCTTAGTCGTCATCAGTACGGCATGATAAAATTTAAGAGCATCCTCATGAAGATCGTAAAAAGCTTGATTTGGAGAATGCTGCTGTTGGGCTTGCCTTGGCGCATCTATCGTAACTGCGATACCTAAGCGATCTGCCAGAACCTTGACACTTTCTTGGAAAGAAATCTGACGGTATTCTTCTAAAAATTTAAAGACATCCCCAGACTTTCCACAACCAAAGCAATGGTAAAACTGCCTGTCCTCAATAACGTTAAAAGAGGGGGTTTTCTCCTTATGAAAGGGACAAAGTCCGAGGTAATTGCGACCTGCTCGATTTAGACTGACAACTTCACCAATCACGTCAACGATATTGGTACTGCTCTTAATATCTTCTATTAAAGCTTTATCAATTGCCATATACTCGCCCCCTATCTTACCATAATTGCATTACCCTTAATTATAGCATGATGAAAAATGAAAGTAAAATAAAAATGATTTTTCTGAGCAAATCCCTTGTCAAGGTATACAAAATCGGATAAACTATTAAAAGTAAATAAAAGAAAGGAATCATTGTCAAAATGATTAAAGAACTTAAAGACTTTTTGTTCAAGGGGAATGTCCTTGACCTTGCTGTAGCCGTTGTTATGGGGGCTGCTTTCAACGCTATCATTACTTCACTTGTTGGTGATATCATCACACCACTTATCCTTAACCCAGTTGTTAAGGCTGCTAACGTTGAAAACCTTTCTAAATTGTCATGGAATGGTATCGCATACGGTAGCTTCTTGAGCGCAGTCATCAACTTCATCATCGTTGGTACTACTCTCTTCTTCGTTGTTAAAGCTGCTGGTAAAGCAACTGCTCTTAGCAATAAAGCCGCTAAAGAAGCTGCTGAAGAAGCTGCTGAAAATGCTGGTCCATCACAAGAAGAATTGCTCGCTGAAATCCGCGACCTTCTTGCAAACAAATAATCTCTATTTGTTTAACTAAAAGCATATGAAACTAAGATGTCTGATAATTATTAGACATCTTTTTCGTTTTAGTAAAACCAACTGTCTTATCTATTCGCTAAAACAGAAAAAAACTTGAGAATATACTCAAGCTTTTTTGCTATAGAATCATTCTTAATTAGAATTTTTTACGTTTGCGAGCTGCTTCTGATTTACGTTTACGTTTTACAGAAGGTTTTTCGTAATGTTCACGTTTACGAGCCTCTTGAAGAGTACCAGCTTTAGTCACAGAACGTTTGAAACGACGAAGAGCGTCGTCAAGTGATTCGTTTTTACGAACAACTGTTTTTGACATTGAATTCACCTCCTCAAGATAATGTAACATTTTACACGTTCTATTCAAGTATACAAAACTCATCTTTGTCTGTCAAGAAATATCTTTTAGGTTTCCACCTTTTGAAATTCTAGATAGGTTTTTACTTCCTTAGGCATAATAAAAATTTCTCTAGTCAATACATATACAGAGCATTTTAAATAGTGAGATGACCTAAGTATCACTTCAAAAACCTTGGTGTACTCCTTTCTCCAATAAGGAGATTATTAACACAACTTTCTGCCACGATAAAACGCCTGAAACTTCTATAGTTTCAGGCGCTGGTAGTTTTGAGATTCTAGGTTTGAAACCTCCTTAGGAAAGGATAAGTTCCAACTTCACCTAAGGAAAGTCTCAAAAAGAAGACTTGGTCTTCAAGCTAACTAGAGAAATCATCTCCAGTTCCTATTTTAGTCAACTGCTGTGTATTTAGAAGCATCCTTGATGTACTCGTCGTAAGTACCATTATCTTTCAATTTCTTGATAACTTTATTAACAGCTTTTTTCAACTTATCATTACCTTTAGTCATGGCAACAGCTTTCGCATCGCCATCATTAACTTTAAGAGCAACGCTTGCCAAAGTTAAATCTGAATTTTGGGCAACATATCCTTCTGCTACTGGTTTTTCAAGGTCAACAGCATCAACTTGGCCAGATTTGACTTCGTTAATAGCTTCACCCATAGCTGTCAGTGATACGACTGTTGAATCTTTCAATTGTTTCTTAGCAAGGCCTTCTTCAATAGTTCCTTTTTGAACGGCTACTTTTTTACCTTTGAAAGCATCTAAGCTTGAGTAATCAGCGGCTTGATCTTTACGTACGATGATAGCATTTTGTGTTTCGTAGTAAGGATCTGAGAAATCAAAGGTTTTCTTACGTTCAGCTGTCACTGAGATACCTGAAATAGCAATATCAGCCTTACCAGCTTGAAGGCTAGAGAGGACATTGTCAAAACTCATTGTTGTCACTTCAAGTTTAACCCCGAGTTCATCGGCGATAGCTTGTGCCAATTTGATATCTGAACCAACCACTTGGTCCTTGCCATCAATCAAGGTTTTGAACTCAAATGGTGCGTAGTCTGGGCTCACAGCTACAACAAGCTTTTTATTTTCTTTAATGGATTCGTAAGCATCCTTTTTTGACCCACAAGCTACTAAAGTCACAGTAGCAAGGAGAGCCATAGCCCCAAGGAAAAGTTTTTTCATTTTCATAAGAAACTCCTGTATAAATATAATTTTTCGCTTGTTATTTTACTTGAAATTAGTGATAATGTCAACATTTATGCAAAAATTGCGAAAGTTTTTCCAAACCCTTCTGAAGAACTTCCTTGTCACAACAATAGCCGATGCGGACATGGGATTCCTTGTCAAAACGGTTACCTGGAACAACGAGAACACCATAGTCCTGTAAAAGTTCAAGAGCAAAGTCTTCAATGGGACGAGGAACCTCTAACTTGACAAAGGAAGTCGACACACTAGCTGGGCGAATCCAAGAAGCCTTAGGCTCACCAGCAATCCAGGCATCCATAAGAGCTATATTTTCCGTCACAATCTTACGGTTACGCTCCAAGATGGCTTCCTTATTTTTGAGGACAAGGGTCGCCACCATGTCATCAAAAACACCGGCACAAATCATTGTGTAATCACGATAATCTCGCAGAATAGAAGCCACCTCCGCATTAGAAGCTACCCAGCCTACTCGGATACCAGGAATTGAATAGGTTTTCGACAGACTATTGACCGTAATACCTTTGTCATACAAGTCAACGATGGAAGGAGCAGGATGATCAAAACTGCGATAAACCTCATCTGAGAAAATATAGGCGCCCACTTCCTTAGCAATGGCCACCAACTCCTTGAGGTAGGAAGCATTCATAAGGGCACCGGTAGGATTATTAGCATTGTTAATACAAATCATCTTGGTATTAGGACGAATCAGCCGACGCAGTTGATCCAAATCAGGCAACCAGCCCTTATCTTCCTGAACTTCCCAGAAATCCACTTCTGCTCCTAGGGATTTAGGAATATCATAAAGTTGTTGATAGGTGGGATACATGGAGATAACGTGGTCCTTTGGCTCAATCAGAGCATAGAGGGCAAGCATAGTCGCACCTGTAGCCCCATTGGTTTGGAGGATATTGTCAACTGGCATATTCTTGTACAAACTTGACACCTGAGCCTTAAACTCTGGCGACCCTTCGATCCAGCCGTAATCCATCTTTTTCCTTAAAAGTTGGTTAAAAAAAGTGTCCTTATCAATACCTGAGAGGTCAAATAATTCCTCTAGGGTAAGGGCCTTAATTGAAACACCTGCAATATCATAAATGGCGGATTTTTCATGGACATTAAGCCATTCTTCAACACCAAAACGTGGTAGCTTCATTATCTCTCCTTGCTAATCTCAAGCTCTGCTTTACTACATTATTTATTGTCATTTATGACAGACTTACATTGATAATACCTGTTTTTAACATAGAATTCAATAAAAAATGGGGTATTCCCCATTTTAGATTTAAGAATATTTTTGAAAACTCTCTTAAGTTAGCAAAGTAAGCATCAAATGAGACTTTCCGCCGTGATGAAAGCACCTGAAACGTGTTCGTTTCAGGTGCTTGGAAATTTTGAGATCTTAGGTACAAAACCTAGTCATGGAACTTCAAAGAAGTTGGCTGACGTTCGGCATCACCTAAGGAAAGTTTCTAAAAAAACTTTTATTCAATTCATCATAGAAACTCTTTTCATTTTACTTACTTTGTTTGTAAGTCGATGCTTCTTTTAGCCATTGGTCAAATTTGCCTGAGTTTTTAGTCTCTTTGATGACGGCGTTAATTTCTTTAAGTAAGGCATCTGAGCCTTTACGTGTTGCAACTGCATAGGCATCTGAACCGTCTGACTTGAGGTTAAAGTTGGCAAGGGTCAAATCATCATTTTGAGAGATATACCCCTCAGCAATAGCCTTTTCAAGTACAACGGCCTGAATTTGTCCTGACTTGAGTTCATTAATCATTTCACCATTTGAAGCCAGTGAAACCACGCTAGCTTTCGGAATTTGTTTCTTAGCGACTGTTTCTTGAACAGATCCTTTTTGAGTACCGACGGTTTGTTTAGCTAGACTATCAGTGCTTGTAAAGTCATTGACCTTATCTTTCTTGACAATAACCACATTTTCAGCGGTGTAATAGCTATCAGAAAAATCATAGACTTTCTTACGCTCGTTTGTTACCGAGATCCCTGCGATGGCAATATCTGCCTTGCCACTTTGCACACTAGCTAGGACATTGTCAAATGACATAACGGAAAATTCGACCTTGACACCTAATTTCTTTCCGATGGCCTTGGCCAACTCGATATCTGCTCCGACCAAAGTGTCCTTGCCATTAATGAGCGTTTTGAATTCAAAAGGCGCAAACTCTGATTCAGTGGCGACAACAATTTTCTTCTTGTCCTTAATCGTTTGAGGTTTCACCCCCTGACTTCCGCTACAGGCGACCAGGACGCAAGTTGCGACTAAGGCCGTGAGTACAAACCAAAATTTCTTCATTGTTTACTCCTTATTTAGTAGGACTCTTTAGCGAGAGAGCGTAAGCGTCTTGTACAAAGCTATCAATTTTACCTTCTTTTTTGAGTTTAGTAATCACCTTGTTGACTTTAGCTTTTAGTTTATCGCTTCCCTTAGGCATGGCTACAGCATAAGCATCATTTGAATCTGACTTGAGCTTAATGTCTGACACAGCCAAGTCACTATTTTGTTCCACGTAACCTTGAGCAATAGCTTTTTCAAGAACGACACCATTAACTTGACCAGACTTCAATTCATTGATGGCTTCGCCAGGTTGTGACAAAGCGACAACATTAGCATCTGACAAATTAGATTTGGCAATTTTTTCTTGGATAGAACCTTTTTGAACAGCTACAGATTTCTTAGCAAAGTCGCTGGTTTGTTTATAAGTTCCTGTGTCGTCTTTTTTAACGACAAGAACTGTTTCAGACTCATAGTAAGTATCTGAGAAATCGAAGGTTTTCTGACGTTCTTTCGTTGCTGAAATACCAGAAATGGCAATATCTGCTTTACCAGACTGAACGCTGGCTAGGACATTGTCAAAGGACATTTCAGAGAATTTGACTTTCACACCAAGTTCATCAGCAATAGCCTTAGCAATTTCAACATCTGCCCCAACGACAGTATCTTTACCATCTTGGAGGGTTTTAAATTCAAAGGGAGCAAAGTGGGGATTAAGAGCAACTGTCAAAGTTCCCTTATCCTTGACCTTGTCCAAGGTATTATTTGATGACGAACAAGCAGCCAAAGCCGTCAAAGCAAAGACTCCAGTAAGTCCCAACAAAAGTTTCTTCCATGTTTTCATAATCAATCTCTTTTCTATATTTATTAACTATGTAAGTATAATAATGTATTATTATTCATTTGTCAATGGGGAAATGGACTTTTATTGATTATAATTTTTATTTTTATTAATTTTTTGCTTGTTAATCACTAGGAATTTGCTTTATTTTAAAGCTCTCCATATCGTTTTAAAAATAATAAAAAAACTATTCATTCATTTGAATAAATAGTTCATTTTATTACCAAAATTCTCGGATGAAGTCATCTTCAAGGCGCTCCCGATAGAAAAGTTCTGAGAGCTGGTCTTCTTCAAAGACACGTAACAGATTGAGCATATCATAGGCCAAGTCCATCTTAGGCACATCCTCCCTAGCAACCCAGCGAACTTCGCCCTCTTCTGTCGAGTGAATATCTCCTTCAAAGTCTGAAGCTCTATAGAGGAAAACCAGGTAACGCTCGTCATCTGTCGTGTACCAATGCTTCATACCAACTAGCTTAGGATTTCTGATGGTCAAGCCAGTTTCTTCCTTAACTTCACGGATAACTGATTCTACTAGACCTTCATGTGCTTCGATATGACCACCGGGCAGGGCTGCTCCCGACCAGGAATAACGTTTTGGATCACGGATTTGCATGACAATATTTCCATGACCATCTTCAATGAGGCACATATTGGTCAAAATAGTTGCTTGCGAACGTGACATATTTTCCTTCCTTTCATATACAGTAGATTGCTTAAATAATGGCTAAGTCTGAAATGTCAATTAATCCATACTCTTCAGTTCTAACACCATATCACGGATTTGAGCCGCCAATTCAAAGTCAAGCAATTCTGCTGCTTCGTGCATTTGTTTTTGAAGTTTCTTGACGGCTTCTTGGCGTTCTTTCTTATTCATGGCACTGTAGTCCACCGTATCCTCTGCCACTTCTGCTTCATTAGCCTTGGTAATCGAAATAAGATCTCGAATTTCTTTCTTGATGGTTTGTGGAACAATGCCGTGTTCCTTATTATAGG
The DNA here is from genome assembly GCF_000187445.1 of Streptococcus sp. C150. Lineage (NCBI taxonomy): Bacteria > Bacillati > Bacillota > Bacilli > Lactobacillales > Streptococcaceae > Streptococcus > Streptococcus sp. C150. The sequence continues at coordinate 1,265,337 of NZ_GL698449.1, forward strand.
CCATTTGGATTTCACGACGACGAGCCGTTTCATCCATGGCTTTCTGCATAGACTCCGTAATCTTATCCGCATACATGATTACGTGTCCTTCGCTATTTCGGGCAGCACGTCCAATTGTTTGGATAAGTCCACGTTCGTTACGAAGGAAGCCTTCCTTATCCGCATCCAAAATAGCAACCAGACTAACTTCAGGAACGTCAATCCCCTCACGGAGAAGGTTAATTCCGATAAGGACATCAAAGACACCTAGACGCAGGTCACGGATAATCTCCGTACGCTCTAGAGTCTTAATGTCAGAGTGCATGTATTTGACCTTGACACCCATTTCCTTGAGGTAGTCCGTCAAGTCCTCAGCCATCTTCTTAGTCAAAGTTGTGACGAAGACACGCTCACCTTTTTCAGTACGGACATTAATTTCACCAAGAAGGTCATCCATTTGACCCATAGTTGGACGAACTTCGACTTCTGGATCAAGAAGCCCTGTTGGACGGATGATTTGCTCAACCACAGTCTCGGTCTGTTCCATCTCATAGTCGCCCGGTGTAGCAGACACATAGACAATCTGATGCACATGACTCTCGAATTCTTCACGTCGGAGGGGACGGTTATCAAGAGCCGATGGCAAACGGAAACCGTAATCAACCAACATCTTCTTACGGGCTTGGTCTCCGTTATACATTCCTTTAATCTGTCCCATTGTCATGTGGCTTTCATCAATCATAATGAGGAAATCTTCTGGGAAGAAATCAAGTAGAGTAAATGGTGGCTCGCCTTCTTTACGACCATCCATGTGGCGTGAGTAGTTTTCGACACCGTTGGTGTAACCCATCTCACGAAGCATTTCGACATCGTATTCTGTCCGTTGACGGATACGTTGAGCCTCGATGAGTTTTCCCTCGGCTTCAAATTGCTTAACCTGAGCTTCCATCTCTGCCATAATATTCTTGATGGCTTCTTCCATATGCTCTTCATTGGTCATAAAGTGAGTAGCCGGGAAAAGAACAAGGTGCTCAACTTTACCGAGATTACGTCCGGTCAGACTCTCAATCTCACATATGCGGTCAATCTCATCACCGAAAAATTCCACTCGAAAAGCATGTTCGTCACGGCTGGCAGGAAAAATTTCGACCACATCGCCACGTACACGGAATTTCCCACGTTGAAAATCAATATCGTTTCGCTCAAATTGAATATCAACCAAGTCATTGAGCAACTTGTCTCGAGAAATCTCTTGGCCAGGACGCAGGCTGACAGCTGAATCCGCATATTCTTTGGGCGAACCCAAACCGTAAATACAAGAAACAGAAGCCACAACGATCACATCATTGCGTTCCAATAGGGCTGATGTTGCTGAGTGACGGAGCTTATCAATTTCGTCATTGACAGAGCTATCTTTTTCAATATAGGTATCTGATGATGGCACATAGGCCTCTGGCTGATAGAAATCGTAGTAGGAAACGAAGTATTCCACAGCATTGTCTGGGAAAAATTCTTTGAACTCACCATAAAGCTGACCTGCCAAAGTTTTATTGTGGGCGATAACCAAGGTTGGTTTATTCACGCGCTGGATGACCTGACTCATGGTATAGGTCTTACCTGTCCCTGTTGCTCCCTTTAGGATTTGAGCCTTCTCCCCACCTTCAATATTATCAACCAAGGTTTCGATGGCCTGAGGTTGGTCCCCAGAAGGTTCGTATTTAGAAACCAAATGAAATTGGTTGTCTTCTTTTCTATCTATCATGATTTTTCCTTTCATTTATGTAATCATTCATCTCTTGGTCGGAGAAAATTTCCCCACTTGTAAGCGGAATTTGAATCATTCGCATTTTAGCGACATAGGCACGTTTCTTCCGTGATTGATGACCAAGCTTTTTATCATAGGTAACAGCTGTCTCACCATTTTTGAAGAAGACAAGCAAAACCTGGTACCTCTTTTTATCATCAACTTCGGCATCATAGTCGAAGACATGCTCAATGCGTTTCAAAGAATATCTCACCGTCGAAGAGCGTTCAATATCCTCCATCCGTGTTGTCCAAGCTTTCTTGACAAATTCAATCTCGGATAAGGGAATGTCAAAGGTTTTCCGTCCAAATGCTTGGCCGTAGTAGGTCAAGAAATTGTCATCAAGTTCCAAGAGGTTACCATGACCTTTGAGATTTACGATACCGTCTATGAGAAGAATAATGGAAAATAAAAGCCAAAATAAAACAATGACAGCAAGAAACTGCTTGACTGGATTTTCACGGAGAGAACCTCTAATGAGCTCAGGACAAAGAATCCATAAAGACAAGACGGAAAATATAAGGCCAACCACTATTTTCAATTTCAACATGACCCTATCAAGCTTAACTATCATATTGTCCCCTCCAAGTGTTTCTTCTATTTTAACATAGAAGTAAAAAGACCGAGTCTTTAGAACTCAGCCTTAAAAATTTTCTTTTTTCAATTGTAATCGGAGAATGACGATACCTACCAGGAGAACGAGACAGGTAACGATATTCCCTTCTAGACCAAAGGCTCCACCTGACAACCAATCAGGTACGCCTGACCTGGCCTGAAAGTGCAATAAGCTACCGCCTGCATCCCGTCCACTAACTGCCACGCCAACTAGATTTCCTTGCGCAAAGTTCCAAGCACCGTGAAGGGCAGCAACACCCCAGATATTATCTGTCTTGAGCATGTAAAGGGCCATGAGAACCCCTACTAAAACAATACTGATAAGAGACAAGGCGGTAACACCTTGATTTCCCATGTGTAGCATTGAAAAGAGAGAACTTGAAATAGCAATTCCCCAAGAAAGGTTCAATTTATTAGTCACTGTCTGAAGCAACCAACCACGAGTCACTAGCTCCTCGGTTCCACCTTGGATAAACCAGAAAGGTATTAGGGATAGTATATATAGGAGGGTTCTCTGAGAAAAATCTACTCTTACAAATTCTAAACCACCAAGTAAATAAGTCCCGAGAAAACTCACTAACAAGAGTAGAGTCCCAAATCCCCAGCCCTTGAGCATATGGCACCAAATAGAGCCTCTAAAGAATCCAAGGGAACGAATGGAGCGTTTTTCAACAACTTTGACCCAGAAAAAGACGATCAGAGCAGTAAAGGCAAAAACACCCAGTTCAAAATACTCAGATGAGAATAACTTAAAGGCGATTGCATTAATATCCTGCGGTTGCACACTACCATTTAGCATCATGACAAAGAGGACAAGGGCTACCGGAATTCCTACAACAAAACCTGCTAACAGTCCACCTATAAGGACAAAACCAGTAGCAATAAGGCAAGAGAGCATAATCATCAGCCAACTTGGGACTTTATCATATAGTCTAGTATATTTCTCAAGCATACGTTTTTTCATTTAAATAACTCCTGTTACAAACCTTACTTGTGTTAGATTCCAGTGTAACGAATTGACATAGGCTTGTCAACTTCTTCTTAAATAGCTCTAATAATTGACGAATCTTGTTATATTTTCTAACATCAAACTTCTCAAAGTTTGATAACAAAGGCTTTTTTTGATAAAATAGGAAGGTATTTTATAAAGGAGAACTTTTTATAATGAAGAAAAAACTTCTGACACTCTTTTTGAGTGCCATGTCAGTTTTCTTTGTTTTCGGAGCTAAAGCATCTGCTAGCACGATTTCAGTTGTTTCAGATACAGCCTATGCCCCATTTGAATTCAAAGACTCTGATCAGACCTACAAGGGTATCGACGTTGATATTATCAATGAAGTTGCCAAACGTGAAAAATGGGATGTTAACCAAACCTATCCTGGTTTTGACGCAGCCGTTAATGCGGTACAAGCAGGACAGGCCGATGCCCTTATGGCTGGTACGACTGTTACCGATGCCCGTAAGAAAGTCTTCACTTTCTCAGACACTTATTACGACACATCCATTGTTATCTACACACGTAGTAGTGATAAAATCAGTGACTACAAACAATTGAAGGGTAAAACAGTCGGTGTTAAAAACGGTACTGCTGCCCAATCATGGCTTGATAAAAACGCAAGCAAGTATGGCTTCACTGTTAAAACGTTTGACACCAGTGATTTGATGAACAATAGTTTGGATTCTGGTTCCGTTGATGCAGCCATGGACGACACTCCTGTTGTTCAATACGCTATTGGTCAAGGTAAAGACTATGCCATCAATATTAAGCCTGAATCTATCGGTAGCTTTGCCTTCGCTGTGAAAAAAGGGGGCAAATACGAATACCTCATCAAGGAATTCAACGAAGCTCTTAAAGCTATGAAGAAAGATGGTACCTACGACAAAATCATGAAAAAATGGTTGGGTAACTCATCAAAATCTTCTTCAAAACCTTCAGCAGATCTTAAATTGACTGGTGATGCTAATGCAAAAGCAACTCCTGCCAAGGAAACTTACACCATCTCAATGGACTCATCATTTGCACCATTTGAATATCAAAATGGTTCTGGTAAGTATGTTGGTATTGACGTTGACATCATCAACGCTATTGCTAAAAACCAAGGTTTCAATGTCAAATTAACCAACCCTGGTTTCGATGCATCCCTTAATGCCGTTCAATCTAGCCAAGCCGATGCGGTATTAGCTGGTATGACCATCACGGATGCCCGTAAACAAATCTTTGATTTCTCAGATCCTTACTACACTTCAAACATTCGTTTGGCTGTGAAAAAAGGCTCTAACGTTAAGAAATACGAAGATCTCAAAGGTAAGACTATTGGTGCCAAAAACGGAACATCTTCTTACTCTTGGTTAGAAGAAAATGCCGATAAGTATGGCTTCACGCTTCGTGCATACGATGAAGCTTCTACTATGTATGACAGCTTGAACTCTGGTTCAATCGATGCCCTTATGGATGACGAAGCTGTTCTTCTTTACGCTATCCAACAAGGACGTAACTTTGAAACACCTATTAAGGGAATCTCTACTGGTGAAGTTGGGTTTGCTGTTAAAAAAGGGACTAACCCTGAATTGATTACAATGTTCAACAATGGTTTGGCTGCTATTGTTAAAGACGGTACTTATGATAAGATTATCAACAAATACCTTGACAATAACAAATCTAAAGAAAAGAGCTCAACCAAAGCTGTTGATGAAACAACAATTGTTGGCTTAATTAAAAACAACTACCACCAACTTCTTCAAGGTCTTGGTATCACTATTGGATTGACCCTTCTTTCATTTGCGATTGCCATGATTATCGGTGTCATCTTCGGTATGATGGCAGTTGCACCAAACAAGACCCTTCGTGTGATTTCACAAGTCTTCGTTGACGTTGTCCGTGGTATCCCATTGATGATCGTTGCAGCCTTCATCTATTGGGGTATTCCAAACTTGATTGAAAATATCACTGGTCACCAATCACCAATCAATGACTTTGTGGCAGCGACTATCGCCCTCTCACTTAATGGTGGTGCTTACATTGCTGAAATTGTGCGTGGTGGTATTGAAGCTGTGCCAATTGGTCAAATGGAAGCCAGTCGAAGCTTGGGTGTTCCTTACAATACAACCATGCGTAAGGTTATTTTGCCACAGGCTGTCCGCTTGATGTTGCCAAACTTCATCAACCAATTTGTTATCTCATTGAAGGATACGACTATCGTATCAGCTATCGGTTTGGTCGAACTCTTCCAAACTGGTAAAATCATTATTGCTCGTAACTACCAATCATTCCGTATGTATGCTATCTTGGCCATCCTTTACTTGGTCATCATCACATTCTTAACGAAATTGGCTAAACGACTAGAAAAGAGACTTAAATAATGGCTGAATTGAAAATCGATGTGCAGGACTTGCACAAATCATATGGCGACAATGAAGTCCTTAAAGGCATTGACGCCAAATTCTACGAGGGCGATGTTGTTTGTATCATCGGACCTTCAGGTTCTGGTAAATCAACCTTCCTTCGTACCCTAAATCTACTTGAAACAATTACATCAGGTAAAGTAATCGTGGATGGTTTTGAATTATCAGATCCTAAGACAAATGTTGACAAAGCCCGTGAAAACATCGGGATGGTCTTCCAACACTTCAACCTCTTCCCACACATGTCAGTACTTGAAAACGTAACATTCGCACCGGTTGAACTTGGACGTATGACTAAGGAAGAAGCTGATAAATTAGCGATGGATTTGTTGAAGCGTGTTGGTCTTGAAGACAAGGCTGAAGCGACACCAGATAGCTTGTCAGGTGGACAAAAACAACGTGTGGCAATTGCCCGTGGTTTGGCCATGAATCCTGACATCATGCTCTTTGACGAACCGACTTCTGCTCTTGACCCTGAAATGGTCGGAGACGTTCTTGACGTTATGAAAGAGTTAGCACAACAAGGAATGACCATGCTTATCGTTACTCACGAAATGGGATTTGCCCGTCAAGTTGCTAACCGAGTAATCTTTACTGCGGATGGTGAGTTCCTCGAAGATGGCACACCAGATCAAATCTTCGATAACCCTCAACATCCACGTTTGAAAGAATTCTTGGACAAGGTTCTAAACGCCTAATCATCACAACAGTTACTCTTACTAGAGTAGCTGTTTTTGATTGCCACAATTTGAGAAGACAAAAACAGAGCAAGTGCTAGACTTGCTCTGTTTCTTCATGTAATTCAGGGTGTTTCGCTGCTTCTTCTTTTGCCAGACGCTCACGTTCAAGACGGAGCTTACGGTTTGGATTTAAGCGAGTGAAGAGCTCTTCAAGCTTCTTTGGATTCCATACATCGGCCGCAGAAACGAAGTTTCCATCTTTGTCCCTAAATGATATCGGTTTATCTCCCATTGTAAACCTCTTTTTTCAATAGTTTTTTGTTTTCAGCAACATTTCCTTCGTATTGACCACACCTCAAAAGGCCATTCGATTTTTACCGACTTAACTCAGTTAGTGAGGTTGATAGGCAGTTCGCCATAGCGACTGCCGTATACTATCAAGTGCTTGGAACTTAGAGAGTCATGCACGGTCACGACACGAAGGTTAGTCGGTCGA
>NZ_GL698449.1:1272947-1345592 GCF_000187445.1 Streptococcus sp. C150
ACTCAGTTAGTGAGGTTGATAGGCAGTTCGCCATAGCGACTGCCGTATACTATCAAGTGCTTGGAACTTAGAGAGTCATGCACGGTCACGACACGAAGGTTAGTCGGTCGATTTTTACCGACTTAACGTAGTTAGTGAGGTTGATAGGCAGTTCGCCATAGCGACTGCCGTAGACTATCAAGTGCTTTAGCACTTAGAGAGTCTTTCAACGTCAATCCACAAACTCAAATTCGAAGTTACCAATACGAACAATGTCGCCATCCTTAGCCCCACGTTCACGGAGTGCTTCGTCAACTCCCATTCCACGCAATTGACGTGCAAATTTCATAATTGATTCGTCACGTTCCATATTTGTCATGATAAAGAGTTTTTCAAGTTTTTCACCAGAAAGTACCCATGAAGCATCGTCATCACGGCTAATTTCAAATGGACGTTCATCCTCGTTAAAGCCATAGTATACTTCTTCTTGTTCCATATCTTCTTCACTATAAAGTAAGAATTCATCTGTTTGATCAAGAAGTTCTGCGGTCGCTTCCAAAAGGTTCTCTAGACCTTGATGAGCCAAACTTGAAATTGGGAAAATTTGTGGTAACTCTTCGAATTCATCGTAATTAGCAGCCAATTTTTCCTTAAACTCTTTCAAGTTTTCCTCAGCCTCAGGCATGTCCATCTTATTAGCAACAATAATTTGCGGACGTTCCATCAAGCGCAGGTTGTAAGTTTCCAATTCCTTGTTAATTTGAAGGTAATCTTCGTAAGGATCACGCCCCTCACTTCCCGACATATCAATCACATGAAGGATAACACGGGTACGCTCAATGTGGCGAAGGAACTGTGTCCCCAATCCAACACCCTGACTAGCCCCTTCAATCAAGCCCGGAAGGTCAGCCATGGCAAAGCTCTCACCTGACTTAGTACGAACCATTCCCAAGTTAGGAACAATCGTCGTAAAGTGGTAGGCACCAATCTTTGGCTTGGCTGCCGTTACCACACTAAGAATTGTTGATTTACCAACAGATGGAAAACCAACCAAACCAACATCAGCCAAAATCTTCAGTTCCAACTGAAGTTCACGTTCTTCACCTGGTTCACCATTCTCAGCGATTTCAGGTGCAGGATTACGAGGCGTCGCAAAACGGATATTTCCACGACCGCCACGACCGCCATGAGCAATGACAAACTCTTGACCTTCTTCGACTAGGTCAGTAATAACCTTGCCCGTTTCAGCATCACGCACTGTTGTACCTGGCGGAATACTCACAATCAGGTCTTCGGCACCACGACCATGCATTCCCTTGGTCATCCCTTTTTCACCGTTCTTGGCCTTGAACTTACGGTTATAACGGAAATCCATAAGGGTACGCAAGCCTTCGTCAACCTTGAAAATGACTGAGCCACCCTTTCCGCCGTCACCGCCCCAAGGACCGCCATTCGGCACATATTTTTCACGACGGAAGGCAACCATCCCATCGCCACCACGACCAGCTTTGACGCTGATCTTGGCCGTATCTAAAAACATACTCATCTATTATTTTCTCTCTTTCTGACACATGTTGCATGCCCTCATTTCATCTTAAAGCAATGAGTTTCCGACATACACAAAAAAACGCTTAATAGCGTCTTAAAGGACAGCTGCGACTGCTTGGAAAATCAATGCCCCAACTGTTACTAATAACATAATTAAAACGACAACTATTGTCAGACGTTCAAAGAATGATTTCTTACGTGGTCCGTTATCTCCAAATGCCACTTGAATTTACCTCTTTTTTCTTCTAGTATATCATTTTAATGGTAACAAAAATCTACCTATTTCGCAACTGTTTGTTAAGCTTAAGCCAAAGGAATTCCAAAAACGCTTAATCCGTCTAACTCCTCTTGAGTCAATCGACGCCAAGTGCCAATTTCTAAATCATCTGGCAAAACTAAAGATCCCATACTCAAACGTTGCAAGTCTGTCACTTCCTTACCACAAGCAGCTACCATTCGCTTGACTTGGTGGAATTTACCTTCGGCAATGGTAACCTGAACTGTACTCGTTTTAACTGCCTGATCTACTGACAAAATCTCTAATTTAGCTGGTTGGCAAGTGTGGTCTTTTAGCTCAATTCCCTTTTCAAAAGCTTGCATATCTGCTTCGTCCATGACACCTGCTACCTTAGCTTGATAAATCTTGTCCACATGTTTTCTAGGTGATAACATAGCGTGAGCCAAATCACCATTGTTGGTCAATAGAAGCAGGCCATGAGTATCAATATCCAACCGACCAACCGGAAAAACCTGCTTGTGACGAGCTGTCTCATCCAGTAAATCTAAAACCGTCTTATGACGAGCATCTTCTGTTGCCGAAATCACACCTTTTGGCTTATTCAAGAGATAGTAAACAAAGGTCTCATGTGTTAGTTCCTGACTTTGATAAGCAATCTGGTCCTTCTTCTCATCAATCTGAGTCTTAGGAGACGTTTCCACCTGACCATTGACGGTCACCTGCTTTTTCTTAAGATAGATCTTGACTTGACTACGACTGCCAAGACCACAGTCAACCAAAAACTTGTCCAGACGCATCTACACATCCTCCTTTATCGGAATCCAAACTTCCATCTCATAATCTTCTGCCTGACGATTACCTGGTGGATAGACCTCTACCATGGGCTGGTTAATAATGTCAAAATGTTTCTTAGCATGCTGAAAACTCTCCCAGACCGCTGCTGTCGCCGGCCCCTTAAGTTTAAAAACTGCATAATTCGCCGGTGCAAGGGCAATCATCTCCAAGGCATCGTCCTCACCAGCCAAGGCAGTGACATAAGTTTTTCGACTTCCGTCAGTGATGCGAATCCCATAAGTAGTAAGGGCCAAATCGTCTCGCTCTGCAAGAAAAGGAATCCAGAGAGGCTCTGTCGGCTTGCCAATTTCTCCACCCTCAAAAGTCAGACCTGAAAACGTCAAAAAGCCTTTTTTAACAATTTCCATATCATAACGAACAGTCACCAGATGAAGTTTTTGAATAACCTGTTTCATCTCTGTTGGCTGAATCGGTGTCTCATCAGCTAAGGCATAGGAGATTTTTTCCACAAAGGCTTGCTTTTCCTTATTACCAGAACCTATAGGAACAAGCACCCAATCCTCTACCTCCACGCTTTTATCTTCACAAAGATAAGTGTAACGCTGACCGCCTTGGTTAAAAGATACTTCAGCCAAACGATAGAGGGGATCTGGGTAATCGACAACCACCATTTCCAGTGCACTTGCTTGGAACAAGAGTTCCTGATCCTTGAGACGTACCTTCATCGCCAAGCTATTCGCATCAATGAAAAAACCGTTATCAGAATCCATCATAGACTGAAAGAAGGCCTGGTGTAAGCCAGAGAAGGTCCAAACAACATGCCAACGACACATCATCTCATAGTCATCAATAGTCACGAGAAGAGACAGTTCTTGCTGATCAGCAGCATAAGAATAAGCTTGTACAATCACTTGTTCTGGTGTCAGGTAGTCATTGACAAAGACCGCAAAATCGTCCATGGTTTGAAAATCTGACATAAGCTCTTCCTCTCTAATCTTCTACTGCACCTGTCACATACATGGTAAATGTTGCCCTAGTTAGGATTTTCTCCTCCTGGTTAGTGACGAGGACATCCACCACCTTGGTAGACTTACCATTATGGACACAAAGCCCTTCAATCTTTAGGTCATCAGACAGATGTCCAGCCTTTAGATAATTGATATTAGACTGAAGTGTCACTGCATAATCACCTGTTGAGATGGCCACCAGTCCAGCCACCTGATCACAAAGCGTGAATAAATAACCACCATGTGCGTTGCCAAAATAATTTAGAGACTTCTCAACCACCTTTGTCGTCACGATGACATGACCAGTTTCAAACAGTTCTTCTCGAAAATTCTCAAATACTCGAATTTCATGTAGTTTGTCTTGCATAGCAAGCCCTCCTATCATTGTCTATTCCACTTTAAAGCAAATAGCTTATCTTTACTTACTAGTATAACACGAACTTGGTAAAGGATAATCAGCTTATGGAGCTAAGCTGATATCAACCACTATATCTTCACGAAAGAGCTTCTTGACACGACAAAACTCATCCACAAAAGCCAGCAATTTATCCTCATTTTCGATAGCCAAGTTCTCGGGCAAATGAATCTTAAGCTTGAAATAACCCTCTTCATAGCTAGAATCAACCCGAATAGCAAGCTCCTCCTTTCCCTGAAACTTTGCAAAATAACTCTGTAAACACATGGTCACACAAGAAGCCAAAGCAATATTCACCAAACTCATGGGTGTTTCCCCGTCCTCAGTGTAGCCAAAAAGTTCCACAGGTGCCCCGTAACCCTCTGAAAGGGAATGATAAGGTTTGTCACCCTTAATAGTTGTTTGATACATCTTAGTCACCTCATTACGTTTTACTCTTATTATAACAAAGAGAAGCTGACCTACCGAGCTTAACGACTTGAACTGTCTGTCATTATGATGGAAAGCGTTAAGGAGCTAACCTCTTATTTTCCAATAGATTAGCCTAGCACAACACCACTATTACTGAGGGATTACAGTTAGATAAAATCGCCTGAGAGCGCTTTCGAATTTCCAATTTTTCCTTTACAATGGATGTATTAAGAAAAAAGGGAGACTATTATGAAAACATTTTCTAAACTAACTTTAGCCTCTGTCTCAGTTCTTGCCTTGTTGACCTTAGCAGCATGTGGCAACTCTAAAGACAAAACTGACTCGTCATCTTCATCAACATCATCCAGTAAGGTGACCCAAAAATCTTCTTCAAGTAACTCAAGTGCTTCAGTAAAAGTCAACAAAGACGGTTCAACTGAAGTGAGTGACGGAAACGGTAACTCAGCAAAAACAAACGGAAATAACACTGTCGAAGCCAATGACAACAATGGCAATAATGGAACAGTGAGCCAGGATGGTTCAGTTGAGGTCAATAGCCAAGACGGAACAAATGTCAAAGTCGGATCAGACGGAACCGTTTCAATTGGGAACTAAACTAAAACTCTCGGAAAATAATTTCCGAGAGTTTTTTCATCAGTCAAGATCTGAAGGAATAGAATAAACCTATAGATTTTGAAACCATTCGAAACAAGACAGCGAGTTAAAATAAGGCTTAGTCCGTATTCAACTTGAGAAAGTGGCACCGATTCGGTGCTTTTTTTATGCACAAAGAGTCCCTTGAAATCTTCCAAAGGACTCTTTTTATCTCTACTATTTTCCAACCTCATCCAAGATCTCAATGACCTTATACAAATCTGGTTCTGTGATTTGGTATGGAGCTTGTTCACGGACGATTGGCTTGGCACAAAAAGCGATACCGATGCCAGCAGTCTGAATCATCGGCAAATCATTGGCACCGTCACCCATAGCAATAGTTTGCGAGAGGTCGAGGCCATTTTCTGCTGCCCAATCCTTGAGTTTGGCTACCTTGACATCTTTGGTGACGATTTCACCATAAACCTTACCCGTCAAAACACCATCTACCACCTCTAGGTGGTTAGCCATAACATAGTCAATGCCTGCCTCCGAGGCTAGTCTGTCAACCGTCTCGTGGAAGCCTCCAGAAACCAAACCTACCTTGTAGCCACGTGAATGAAGTTCATCCACAAGTTCCTTAGCTCCCTTATTAAAATGAATGCGAGCATAGACCTTGTCAAAGATACTTTCTGGTAATCCTTTTAAGGTTGCTACACGCTCATTGAGAGCCTGTCTAAAATCCAATTCGCCACGCATGGCACGCTCTGTGATTTCAGCGACTTGTTGGCCGACACCTGCCTCTTCTCCCAGTAAATCAATGACTTCTTCTTGGACAAGAGTTGAGTCTACGTCCATGACCAATAACCCTTTAACTTGTGACATAATTACCTCTCTTTTTTAAATACCTATTTTATTTTTAACTAGGTTGGCGTTTAACTGTAAAATAATAAATGCTTCTTACAAAAAATCCTGGACCAAGGTCCAGAATCTTTTACTTACATACGAATAAGTTCTCGTGTTTTCTCATAAGATGATACAAAACGCTCTGTTACACCAGGTTCTACTGTTTCCAAGGCGTAAGAAATTTCTTCTAAAGATGCATCATAATCGTGGTCAACTTCGAACAATTTTAGGGCGTGTTCAAAGCTACTTTGAACAGCAGGTTCGAAAGAACGGTAACGGTTTGAGTACTGCAAAAGCTGTTCTGTCAAGGTTGCATTTTGAACAACCAAGTAAGCTGTCTCTTCCAAATGATCGATGGCATTTTTAGAGGTTTCAGTCAAGCGCATTACCGCATCAATATTAATACGTCCACGGCTAAGCTCATCCATGAGAGCCTCAATCTGAGCGCTTGTTGAGAAGAAAACACTCAAGAAGGACTGAGGAATTCCTGGAAGGTTACGTTTTTCCATGAAACGCTTGATAACATGCAATTTATTAACATACACATCAAGTGCTTCACGTGCCTTAGCTTCATTTTTCTCAATAGCCTGAAGGTTTCCAAAGACCTCTACCTGTCCATTTTCAACAGCAGACAGGGTGTTGAGACTCTTTTCAAATGTTTTCTCGAGCTCTGAGAAAGGTTTAACCTGAGTATCAAAGTTTTCAAGAGTTGGGAGAACAGCTGTTTCCACACCTGAAATATCAGAAGCAAAGCTACGAACATCCGCAGCATAAGTTTCATCGAAGATGTAGGTTAACATGAGACGTTCAAGTTCTTCTTGAAGTTGCTTATTATTATTCTTAGCATGATTGAGATAGTCTGGCAAGACTTTCTTGTGACGCATAACAACTTTGTAAGATGCAATTTCACGTTCAAAAATGCTATACAAGTTGTTAATCTTATCTTGAATCTCAACATTTTCTTCTTCCGCACGATCCAAGTCAAGAGAAACCAACTCACTTGAATTTGAACGGATAGCTTCACGAATCTCTTGGAAACGACGTTCGATATTTTTTTCAGGGAAGTGATAATTTTGCTCAATCAGCTTACGATAGCCAGATTCCAAATCATCCAACTGATCTGGGAAGTCGTCTTCCAACTTAGCGACAATGGCTGGAATCTTCTCTGAAATTTGACCCAAAGCAATCGTGTGCTCTTCTGCACGATCCAAAATACTTGATGCTTCAACAGGGTCACCCGATGAGTTGAGAGTCACGAATTCTGAAAACTCAGCTTCAATATTTTTAAGCTGTTTATTGATTTCACTCATGGTAGAGCCAAAGTTATCAGAATTTTCTTCAATAGAGTTTTGCAACTCTTCATACAAGTCAAGAGCATGCTTCACACGAGCACTGTTCTTTTCTTCTTGTTCTTTCAAGGTTGAGAGAGCCTCACGGATAGACTTAATGTCTTCTTCCACAAGATCCAACTGACTCTCGATATTATTAATTTCACCACTAGCCTTGAAAAAATGGAAGGTATCGTTCATATTTTCAGCTTCGAAAATATGATTTTCAATATCTGCAAATGAATTTGTCGAGATATCTACCCATTTCTGATTCCATTCACGGAAGGTTGTCTGACTTTGCCCAATCAAGTGAAGCTTTTTGACTTCTTCAATTTCTTCATTTATCGGCAAGTCAAACAAGCCTTGCTTGCGTTCTTCAAGATTTGCAATCCGCGAATCATTTCGTTTTCTAATAAGAATACCGACTAAGTAAGCGACAATTACAAGTATAACTACCACTACAATCAGTAAAACAATTCCGCTAGACATAGTTTCTCCTTAATCGTCTATTATGTTCATAAATGTAGAATAACATTACGATTATATCATAGTTATCCTAGCATTGCACCCTTTTCTAAAAGAATATTAGATATCTAGAGTACTGTAAACGGCATTTTCTTCGATAAATTCGCGGCGAGGTTCAACCTTATCCCCCATCAACATATCAAAAATCTTATCTGCTTCTGCAGCATCATCCACAGAAACTCGTGCCATCAAACGATTTACAGGATCCATGGTTGTTTCCCAAAGTTGGTGATCATCCATTTCACCTAAACCTTTGTAACGTTGTACTGTAGGTTTTGAACGTCCCACACTGTAATTTTCAAGAGCAGCACGTAATTTTTCTTCCTGATTTACACCTGGTTGGATGTACTCTTTGATTTCAGAGCCAACCTTAACCCCATAAATTGGAGGTTGAGCAATGTAAACATAACCCGCTTCCAAGATTGGACGCATAAAGCGATAAATCAAGGTCAAGAGCAAGGTACGAATGTGAGCTCCATCAACATCGGCATCGGTCATGATAACCAATTTGTGGTAACGAGCCTTGCTGACATCAAACTCTGCACCAAATCCTGTACCCATAGCTGTGAACAGGGAACGAATTTCTTCATTAGCCAAAATCTTATCCATGCTTGCCTTTTCAACATTCAAAATCTTACCACGAATAGGTAGGATGGCTTGGAATTCACGGTTACGACCTGACTTAGCAGAACCACCAGCTGAATCCCCTTCGACAATGAAGAGCTCATTCATTTCGGCATTGTTTGACGAACAATCCGCCAACTTACCTGGAAGGTTAGAGATTTCAAGGCCTGACTTCTTACGGGTCACTTCACGCGCACGCTTGGCTGCAATACGAGCCTTAGAAGCCAAAATTCCTTTTTCAACAATCTTTTTAGCGATAGCTGGATTTTCCAAAAGGAAACGACTAAGGGCTTCGCTGAAAAGACGGTTAGTAATCTTAACCACTTCAGAGTTCCCTAGCTTGGTCTTGGTTTGACCTTCAAATTGCGGGTTGGGATGCTTAACAGAGATAATGGCTGTAAGACCTTCACGAACATCGTCCCCAGTCAAATTATCATCTTTATCCTTAAGAATCTTATTTTGACGTGCATAATCATTAATGACACGTGTTAAGGCCGTACGGAAGCCTTGCTCGTGAGTACCACCTTCATGGGTGTGGATGTTGTTGGCAAAACTCATGACAGTTTCATGGTAGCCAGTCGTATACTGCATAGCAACTTCGACTGAAATACCATCCATTTCACCATCCGTGTAAATAGGTTCGTCAAAGATGACATCTTTGTTTTCATTGATGTATTTGACATAAGAGGTGATACCACCCTCATAGTGATAATGTTTCTCTTGCTCAAGACCCTCACGTTTATCGGTGATCGAAATGCGTAGCCCCTTGTTCAAGAAGGCCAATTCTTGGATACGTTTAGCTAATTTTCCAAAGTCAAACTCCGTTGTTTCTTGGAAAATTTCTGGATCCGGAGTAAAGTGAACGGTTGTTCCGTGTTTCTCTGTATCACCAATAATCGCTAAATCGTCTACCACAACACCACGTTTATACTCTTGGAAGTGAATATGGCCATTTTTATAGACCTTAACATCCAGTTGGGTTGAGAGGGCATTGACGACCGAAGAACCAACTCCGTGCAAACCACCAGAGACCTTGTAGCCGCCACCGCCAAATTTACCACCAGCGTGAAGGACCGTAAAGACTGTTTCAACCGCTGGACGGCCCGTTTTCTCTTGGATACCTACTGGGATGCCACGACCGTCATCGACAACCGTAATGGAATTGTCAGGCTCAATAAAAACTTGAATATGAGTGGCAAAACCAGCCAGCGCCTCATCAATAGAGTTATCAACTATTTCCCATACCAAATGATGCAAGCCCTCTTTAGAGGTTGAGCCAATATACATCCCTGGGCGCATACGCACCGCTTCAAGTCCTTCTAGAACTTGAATCTGACTAGCATCATATTCTTGTGCTTTTTCTTCGAAATTTTTTAATTCATCAGTCATCTATGTCACTATCTCCAATAATGATTTATGGCCATCAACAAGTAAGGTGTCCATACCTGCCGCTTTTCCAGCCTCAATATCTATCTGGCGGTCACCAATGACCAAGCCGTGTTTAATATCGTATTTTTTTATTAAATAAAGGAAACTCTCAGGACTAGGCTTTCTCGCAAAACCATTTTCCGAAGTTACAATCTCTGTAAAGTAAGGAGTTATCTCTGCTTTATCCAGGATGTCTAGCACTAGATGGTTACGGTGGCTAACCAAAAAGTTACGCCCACCTTCAGCTACAATCTTAGCCAGAATCGCCTTAGCTCCTTCAAAAAGCACAGGTTCTTGCAAATGCTTAGCCTCTTCCTGCTTATATAGGGTGCGAAAATCAGCTATATCAGGTGCAAACATTCCAATAGCAGTACTGGTTGACACCTTAAGAGCATCATAGACTGCTTGAAATTCCGCCGTACGGTTAAATTGTTTCAAAGTTGCTTGAAAGGCTTGGGTTGACACCTGATAATTATCTAGTAAGGTACCACCCAAATCCCAGATATAATCTCCATAATTCATAACCTTAATTATAACATAAAAGGTCAGATTTTGCTTGTTTTTCACAGCTAAAAAGGCTTGGAAAACCAGTCCAAACCTTAATTTTTTAGCTTAAAATCAAACTAGCCACAATAGGGCTGATAAAGACGTATAAAATCCCTGTCACAGCTATAGATAATCCACCCATGGCACCTGCTACTTGGCCATATCTAAAGGCAGCTCCAGTACCTACGGCATGTCCAGTTCCTCCAAGAGCAAGTCCAATAGCTACCGGGTCCTTGATTCCCATTATTTTGAGAAAAACAGGACCTAGGACAGAGGTTAAAATTCCCGTAATGACAACGACTACTAGGGTAACGGTCGTAATCCCTTGCATTTTCTCAGAGATTCCCACAGCCATGGCCGTTGTTACAGACTTCGGAAAGAGGGAAATCGCTAGGAAATAATCCATCCCAAAAAGCTTAGCAATCAAGGCCGTGTAACTTGTATTGAGAACACAGGCCAAAGTCGAACCAATCAAGATACTCTTATAATGGTGACGCATGAGGTGGAGATTCTTATAAAAAGGAACAGCTAGGGCAACCGTTGACGGAATAATCAAGCTATTAAGGTATGACCCACCCACATAGTAATCCTTATATGAAATTCCTGTATAGTGCAAAATCAAGATAATCAAGGCAGTAGATACAAGAAGAGGTGTTGTCAATGGATTAGGAAAACGACGGTAAATCAAAAGCCCGATTGTATAGGCCAACACAGAAAGGGTTAAGCCAAACAAGGGTGTATTATAAAAATTAGCCACGTTTAACCTCCTTGTAGTCACCTTCGAAGTGTTTCTTGATAAAACCAACAACTACTGCAATCACTACAATATTAAGAACCAAGGCACCCATAATAATCAAAATAATAGGGACAATGTTATCAGAAATAGCATCCCATCGTTCCATTATACCGACACCTGCTGGCAAAAATAGAATGGTCATATTGGCTATTAAAAATTCTGCGACTGCATGAATATGACGCAAACGAATCCACTTGAGCTGCAGAGCAATCAAAAGCAAGAATAGACCAATAATACTTCCAGGTATGGGTAGTTTAAAAAAAGTTGAAATGGCTTCGCCGATAACGGCAAACAAACAAATCAACATGAATTGAACGTAGTATTTCACGAGTTGCCTCCTAGGTTTAATCACCTAATAGTCTACTCCTTTTTTCTTGGATTTCAAGAGTTTTCAGTAAATTCTTTTGAAAAATCCCTACCGTCCACGGGCTCCCTTTGAACAAGAAAAAACTCCAGCTCTAAGCTGGAGTAAATCACAGATGCCACCACCGAGAATTGAACTCGGAACGGAGCATTACCATTGCTCTATTATACCATTTAACTATAGCGGCAACTGTTTCTATCTTACCATATCACTGTTTACCGTGGCAAGACATTTTGCTTATTTTTTATAAATTTAAGTCTTGGTAAGGCGTACGGTAGCCAATTTGTAAAACCTTACCATCCTTAATCAAGATAGGACGTTTAATCAGCATACCATCTGAAGCTAAGAGTTTTACAGCTTCATCTACCGATAAGGTTGGAAGCTTGTCCTTCAATCCTAAAGAACGGTAGGATTGTCCACTCGTATTAAAGAATTTCTTGAGCTCTAAATCTGACCCCTCTAGAAGCTCTTTTAGAAATTGAGCTGAAGGTGGATTTTCCTTAATGTTGATGGACTCAACCTCAATACCTAATTGATTGAGTTCAGCTTTAGCCTTACGACAAGTGCTGCATTTTGGATATTCATAAAAAGTATACATGTTTTTCTCCTTTTCTATAGCATAAGCATGTTTCTACATCTTGTCAAACCTAAGCCCTTCCAAATGGAGTAAGAAACGCTTGGCAGCCTCTCCAGCAGCATAATTTCCTATATGACCGGTGTTAGGTAGGACACGGTGACAAGGAATAAGTATCAACCAGGGATTCTTCCCAACAGCGGTTCCAACAGCCTGAGCTGAATGACAAGAAAGCTGCTTACCAATCTGACCATATGATCTGCTTTGTCCATACGGAATCGCTCTTAAAGCCGACCAAACTTTTTGTTGGAAGTCTGTTCCTCGTTCAGCTAATGGAAGGATATTTGGGCTTGGATTTTCACCTTCAAAATAGGCCTGCAACCACTTCTTTGTCACTTCTAAAATAGGATTTGAGGTGTCTACTAACT
Organism: Streptococcus sp. C150; assembly: GCF_000187445.1. NCBI lineage: Bacteria > Bacillati > Bacillota > Bacilli > Lactobacillales > Streptococcaceae > Streptococcus > Streptococcus sp. C150. The sequence continues at coordinate 1,285,454 of NZ_GL698449.1, forward strand.
TTTCTTCCTCAAGACCAGCTTGAAAATGATTTTGTCCTTCTAACCATATACCATAGAGGGCTTCCTCACTAGCCACCAAGGACAGGCGACCAAGGGGAGATACATAATACTGACGATAAAACATAGGTTCATTATAACAAAAAGACAGGAAACACATGTCCCTGTCAGCTTATTTTGAATTATTTACCTTTAATCAAACGTACTCGTACGATATTGTCACTAGCCTCGAACTTAGCGACCAATTCATCAATCTTAGACTTGTCTGTTTCATCAAGGTCAAGAAGGGTATAAGCATACTCTCCCTTTGAACGGTTGATGATATTGTCAATATTGATATTAAAATCAGAGACCGCTGTTGAGATACGAGCCACAATGTTAGGCACGTTTTTATTAATCAAGGTGATACGATATGGAGCGCTCAAAGCTTGTTGTACACGTGGGAAGTTAACAGAATTGACAATTTCACCTGTTTCCATGAAGCGACGGATGGTTTGACCAGCCATAATCGCACAGTTGAGTTCTGCTTCACCTGTTGAACCACCCACATGCGGGAAGACTGTCACATTAGGCTTGTTAAGCAGTTCTTCTGTCCCAAAGTCCGTGATATAACGTTTTACTACACCTGTTTCCAAAGCATCAAAGAGCGCATCATTCTCTACCAATTCTGCACGGGCAAAGTTGATGATTGTTGTTCCTTTTTGCATGAGGTTAAAGGCGTCCGCATTGAAAGTACCTTTCGTATCAGGTGTCAACGGAACGTGAACGGTGATATAGTCACAGTTTTCAAAGATTTCTTTGAGATCAGAAACACGTCTGACATGGTGAGAGATATTCCAGGCAGCTTCAATAGAAACATATGGGTCATAACCATAGACCTTCATTCCCAAACGGTAAGCATCATTGGCAATACGGGCACCAATGGCACCAAGTCCGATAACACCAAGTGTTTTACCAGCAATCTCACTACCTGCAAACTGTTTCTTACCTGCTTCGATTTGTTTAGGCACATCGTCACCACTAAGCGTATTAACCCAAGCATTGGCCGCAATATAGTCACGTGCTGAGAGCAAGATAGAAGCCAAAACAGCTTCTTTAACTGCATTAGCATTAGCTCCTGGAGTATTGAAGACAACAATTCCTTTTTGAGTGGCTTCAGCAACTGGGATATTGTTAGTACCGGCACCTGCACGAGCAATGGCTTTCAAATTTTCAGGGAAAACTGTATCATGGAGATTTTGACTACGAATGATGTAAGCATCCGGATTTTTCGCTAAATCACCATCGATTTGAAAATGATTTCCAAGTTCCTTCAAACCAATCTGGTTAATATTGTTATACGTTTTTACACTAAATACCATAATTTTATTCCTCTTAAATCAATGTATACCATGATGGGTTGCCTCATCAACTTCTTGATAGAAGGCCTTTTCCCTCTTGGTTTTGATTTTCTGATAGGCAAATCGTTCCCCGTCAATAGGAACCTTGCCACAATAGACATAACCTAGTTTCTCCAAAATATGCTGCATGACAAGGTTCTTTTCATGCGTGTCGCAACGAAAATCATGAGCGTCAGTTCCCTCGATAAGACCTTGAATAAAGGTTTGAGCGACCCTTTGACCTGTAACCTCAGTCAAAACGGCAATCCTATGAAAAGTAATGTATCGCTTATTGTGATGCTTCCAATCACCGTCATAGATTTTGTCGTAAGCAGGGTCTCCATCAGTAACCACCGCAGCATAAGAAACAATTTGACCGTCAATGATACCGACATAAGCTTGTCCTTTGAGGACATCATCAAAGATGGTTTCTTCAGTAGGGTAACCATCAGCCCCTTGCCATTGGGAACTGCCAGCTTCTGCTAGAGCAGCTCTGGCACTCTCAATAACCGTCATGATGGGCTTAATTTCATTTGGAAAGGCTTGTCTAATTTCCATCTCTTTACCTAATTACTTATTTTCAGCTTCAAATTTCTTCATAAAGTCGATCAAATCAAGGACACCTTGGCGTGGAAAGGCGTTATAAACACTGGCACGCATACCACCAACTGAACGGTGACCCTTGATATTCTTGAAGCCAAGAGCATCTGCTTCTGCTACAAATTTAGCATCCAAGTCTTTACTTGGCGTGACAAATGGAATGTTGCAGACAGAACGATCCTTGGCATCTTTAACAGGATTGGTGTAAAAATCAGATGACTCGATATAATCATAAAGAAGACCTGATTTTTCACGTTGAATTTCCGCCATCTTATCTACGCCACCAATTTCATTTTTAACCCAGTCAAAGACGAGTTTTGAAATATAAATACTGAAACATGGTGGTGTATTGTAAAGTGATCCTGCTTCAGCTTGAATACGGTAGTCCAACATAGCAGACAATTGTGGTTGGTCGTTAAGGAAGTCTTCACGGACGATAACCACTGTCACACCAGCAGGTCCAATATTTTTCTGAGCACCAGCATAGATAAGGGCAAAATCTTCAACGTTATAGCGAGCAGCCAAAATATTTGAAGACATATCAGCTACAATTGGCACACCATTGGTATCAGGCAAATCATAGATAGCTGTTCCTTCAATGGTATTGTTAGTAGTCAAGTGAACATAGGCAGCTTCTGGATCAATCGTTGAAGGATCAAAACTTGGAATATGATCGTAAACAGTATCCTCAGATGACGCCAAAAGAATTGGTTCAAAAGGAATGGTTTTTGAAAGTTTAACAGCTTCTGTATAAGCTTTTTTACCCCATGAACCACCTACAAGGTAGTAAGCTTTCTTACCTTGAGCGAGGTTCAGTGGTAGCATTGAGAATTGTGTAGAGCCGCCACCTTGCAAGAAAATAACCTTATAGTTATCAGGAATAGCCATAAGCTCACGAAGTGTCGCTTCCGCATCTTTAACGATTTTGTCAAATTCTGGAGAACGGTGGGACATTTCTAGCACGGACATACCGGAATCTTGGTAGTTAAGCAATTCAGCTTGCGCTTTTTCAAGCACTGGTTTTGGTAATGTAGCAGGTCCTGCTGAGAAATTATAAATTGTCATAAAGACACCTCCAAAATTTTAATGGTCCCATTATAGCGAATTTTCTGAATATTGTAAAGTCCTAAGAGCAAAAAACGAACGGAATTGCCCGCTCGTCACAAAAAAGTTAGGTATTTTATGTATATTTTTGCTGCCATTTTATTTTAGTATCCGTTATCTCTGTTTAAGGAAATAAGCCGCACCAATCAAATTAGCACCATTATGGTGATGGCAGGCGACAATTTTAGGTCGTTTAATAATTTTTCCGATAAAGTCTATCTCATGGCGAACCTTATCAAACTGGCGGTTGACCTCCTCAATCAGAACCGGCTGAGCTGAAATACCACCTCCAAGAACAAAGATTTCCATATCAAAGATGGATTGAAGATTTAGAATAGTAATGGCTAAGCTTCGACAATAGGCCTCAAAAATTGGATAAACAGCTTCATCTCTAGCATTGATTGCCTTAAAAGCTTCACGACCATCTTTTAAATCAGCATTACCCAACACTTCATTAACCCTAGTAATGAAACCAACAGCTGAAAGAGTTGTTCCTCGCATTTGTGAAGGATTAACTTTTTCCATTTGAACTGGAAGAAGAAATGTTAACTCAGCCGCTTGAAAGTGACTTCCTTGAAAAAGTTTACCATTAATAATAAGACCACCACCTAGACCTGAACCCAAAACAAGGGCTGCACCGTTGGTCACTCCCTGTAAATGCCCCATCGCCAGCTCGCCTAAAGCTGCTGCTTTCCCATCATTAAGAGCCGTGACTGGTAAATGATACTTGGCTTCAAGGATGTCTTTGATACGAAAACCGTGGAAGAATCGCAACAAGCCTCCGTGATAAATAACACCCTCATCAGTATCTACTGTCCCAGGAACACTGATAGCAATGCCCGTTAAGGCTACTTTAACCGACGTTACCAAATAGTCAATCACATCAAGGGTTTGATTCAAGGTTTGTGGAGATGATTGCGTTGGTAGACTCTTTTCAAGGGCAAACTCCTCCGAAACAAGGGCAGACTTGACCTGAGTTCCGCCAAAATCAATCGCTAAAATAGTCATAGATACCTCCTCAGATTCTTTTTCGCCATTATATCACATGTAGCTAAGACTAGAAAAAACGGTCCCAAAATGCTACTATGAGAATACAAAATTAGATAAAAGGAGTCTCTCACATGACTAAATTCCTACACACTTGTGTTCGTGTTAAGGACCTAGAAGCTTCACTAAACTTTTACCAAGACGCTCTTGGTTTCAAAGAAGTCCGTCGTAATGATTTTCCAGAATATAAATTCACGCTTGTCTACATGCAACTCGAAGACGATCCTGATTACGAGTTGGAATTAACATACAATTACGATCATGAAGCTTACGACCTTGGAAATGGTTATGGACACATCGCTGTTGGTGTTGATGACCTAGAAGCTACACACCAAGCCCACAAAGAAGCTGGCTACACTGTCACTGATCTCTCAGGTCTTCCTGGTAAACCAAAAATGTACTATTTTATCACTGATCCAGATGGCTATAAGATTGAAGTTATCCGCTTGGCTCAGTTCTTAGAAAAATAAACAAAAAAAGTCAGATTATCTCAAATCTGGCTTCTTTGTTTGCTTACTATTTATCTGTCTTCAAGGCTGACAGAATTTGGGTACGAATATCATCTACTCCATTTGGATTATTCGGTAAGAATAAGGTTTGATTACCTTTAACAGCAAAGGTATTAAGGGTATCTAAATATTGGTTGGTCAAGAGAATAGACATAATCTGCTCTTCAGACATACCCACATTAGCTTCTTTCAATTCAGCAATAGATTCAGCCAAACCATCAACGATGGCCTTACGTTGTTGGGCAATACCTACCCCATGAAGGCGGTCTTTTTCAGCTTCGGCTTCGGCTGCTGTGACAATCTTGATTTTATCCGCTTCTGCCAATTCTTGGGCTGCTACACGCTTACGTTGGGCAGCATTGATTTCATTCATAGACTGTTTAACTTCAGCATCAGGTTCAACCTTAGTAATCAAAGTCTTCACAATGATATAACCGTAGGTTGTCATTTCTTCAGCCACTTGGTGTTGTACTTCAAGGGCAATTTCATCTTTCTTCTCAAAAAGCTCATCAAGTGTCAATTTAGGAACGGATGAACGAAGGGCATCCTCAATATATGACTTAATTTGAGCCTCTGGACGCATGAGTTTGTAGTATGCATCGGTCACATTTTGCTCATTAACACGGTACTGTGTAGCAACATTCATCATGACAAAGACATTGTCTTTGGTCTTAGTTTCCACTACAATCTCGCTTTGAAGCAAGCGTAATTGAATACGTGCGGCAATTTTATCGATACCAAATGGCAGACGCATATGGATACCACTCGTTGCAATTTTTTGATAGCGTCCAAAACGTTCAACAATAGCTACTGACTGCTGACGAACGACATAAAGCATACTGATGAGAATTCCCATGAGAATTAGGAAGGAGATCAGTAAAAAGAGAAGTGCTGCTTGCATGTTAAGTCCTCCAAAATAAACATTATAAATTCCTTTGCCTTATTATAGCACAGCAATACAATTATTCAAGAAAAACAAATCTTCTTTTTGCTCCCTTCATAGACATTAGCCAAAGCCCCTATGATTCTTATGGAAATGAGGATTAATAAGCGATATTTATTGGCATTAGTAAAGAGGCTGAAACGATAGTGTTTCAGCCTCTCATTATGTGACTTAAAGTTTAAAAACTTTAAGTGCCTATTTGTTTTCTACTATCAGTAAACATCCGCTTAGGTTTGGATAAATTCCCAATGTAATGCTATATCATCCAACTCTTCTAGAGTTGTCTCTTGTGCCGATGACAGCTGTTATTTCGAAAACTTAAGTAGCTCTTTTTTATGATATGGTACCTCAAAAGAGCCTGTTCAAAAGCCAAATCTCTGTCACTTTTAGAATTAAAACGCATCTGGTATATCCCCTTTTAAAAAAGCCACGTATTAAATACGTATCTTAACTTTCTACTGAACTTCAGGCCCTAAGACGAGATAGAGAATATCTCGCTTAGTATCATACTCTCAGGCGTGTTCATCAACTTCAAACAAGACTTCCGACCTTTTTGTTTAGCCCTGCGGTCGTACTGTTCCTGTGCTTCTGTATAATATCGCTTACATTACATCATTTTTTAACCCTTTTGGAAAATAAGATCCATATCAAAAAACTCTCCAAGAAGGAGAGGGTGTTCTATAATGGATAAACCTTACGAAATTCTTCCAAAACAACCTTGCTGTCAGGTGTAAAAGTCAGTCCGGCCTCGCTCATCCACTCGGTGAAAACCTCCTCATGAACCTGACGCCAATAGGCCAGAGATTTATCACCCTCACCTTCTTTGTAGGCATGGTCGGCTGACACTTGATGGAAAGGCTGAACAGAAACCCTTGTGACTTCGACAATGCAGACAGCCTGATCTTGACTGTCTAAAATAACATCAAAGGTCCCTTCTTGTGGCAGGGGGTCGTTATCAACTGCATAAAGATCATAGGCTGATGCAGTTGCCGTCTTTTCACCTTTTAACACCAAATCTGCTAAGAGATCGGCTTCTACTCCAAAAGCCCAAGCATCGATTTCATCTCCGATCGAGGGGTTAATTTGCTTGTAGGCATTCCACATTTCTTGAGGTTTCATTTGTTCTCCTTCTTTTGTATTCCAATTTATATAGCTTGTCAGTTCTAATTCTGGAAATCCAACTAACTCTACCTTCACCTTCAATACTAAGAGTGAGGCTGTTTCTGCGATAATCTGCTCGATAGGAAACCAAATGACAGTTGCTGAATCATTGCTTCCATCAAAAACCTCTTGAGAAAGGATCTTTGAGAGCTTTCCAAGTCAAGTACCATATCATAAAAGGGGCTCTTTTCTACCATTTGTCAAGTCTATCAAGGCTTTAAGTAAAAAAAAGAGATAAGACAGTAGCTATTCTGAGGTTACTGTCTTATTTTTAACACTTTTGATCCATAAATGGGCATGCTAAAAAAAAAACACCTCATCTGGTATTTTTTTTACGAAAATCTATTGAATATGCCATAAAAAGATTATACCACATTGTGTACTGTTTTTGGTTCATTTTACTATATTTGAAAAGGCGTTTAAACTATCTGACATAAAACTCGTTCTAGAGGAAAGACATCCTTTAAAAAGTTAGTTTATTTTGCAACTTAGACATCAAGGTAGGTTAACCCCTTCATGGAAAAATCAAGACTCTTAGCACTATGGGTTAAACTACCACTGGAGACGTAATCAATCGCTAAACCACGAAAACGGCTAATAGTGGTCATATCAATATTTCCAGAACATTCAATCCGAGAACGTCCTGCAATTAGGGTAATGGCCTGTTCAATCTGTTCCAATGACATATTATCCAACATGATAATATCAGCACCCGCCGCCGCAGCTTCTTCGGCAGCAGCAAGGCTTTCCACTTCCACCTCGACTATTTTCACAAAAGGGGCATAGGCACGCGCTTGAGCAATTGCCTTTTGAACACTACCTACTGCCGCAATGTGATTGTCTTTTAGCATGATAGCATCTGATAAATTAAAGCGATGATTATAGCCACCGCCAACTCTCACGGCATATTTCTCAAAAAGACGTAAATTAGGAGTAGTTTTTCGAGTATCAAATACCTTAATGCAATCATCGCCTAAGGCTTCTACATAAGCAGCTGTCATCGAAGCAATCCCTGATAAATGTTGTAAAAAATTCAAGGCAACGCGTTCACATGTTAAGAGACTTCTCACCGAGCCTATGATTTCTAAAACCAAATCGCCACTAGTCAAACGATCCCCATCCTTAAATTGATGAGGATTCTGGAAGGTCACCTCGGCATCAAATAGGGTAAAAACCCTTTGAAAAACGGTTAGTCCCGCTAAAACACCAGCTTCCTTGGCAAAAAGCGACACCTTGGCTTGGCCATGATGATCAAAAATGGCATTGGTACTGTAATCTTCGGAATGAACATCTTCTCGCAAGGCTGCTTTCAATGTATCATCTATTTGAAAAGGGGTTAAATCAGTTGAAATGATTGACATCACTAAGTCCTCTATTTTTAATATCACTTGTAAGCACTAGAGGCAATCACTATTAACTTCCATAGGAAATCACAAACCTGAATACCTCATTTTTAATTCTAGCAAGTGTATATACAATTGTCAAGACAATTGTATTTTTTTGTGTATAATAGTCAAGTACCAATAGGAAACAGGTGGTCTTTTGAGCGTCAAAATTGCCAACCTATTTCCATATTCTAACTGAAAGGACAATTCAATGATTCATTTAATAATGATTAGCGCCATTGCTCTAGCCATTGGAATTGGTTACCGCACCAAAATCAATATTGGCCTGCTGGCTATTGCTTTTTCTTACCTCATCGCAACCACTCTCATGGGATTAAGCCCCGAAAAACTTCTTCATTTTTGGCCAACCTCACTCTTTTTTACCATTTTTAGCGTCTCTCTCTTTTATAACGTTGCAACAACTAACGGTACTCTTGATGTTTTGGCTCAACACATTCTCTACCGCACACGCACCCACCCTAACGCCCTCTACATAATTTTATACCTGATGGCAACCCTTTTGTCTGCTTTAGGTGCTGGATTTTTCACTACTATGGCCGTTTGCTGTCCTCTAGCGATTACCCTCTGTCAAAAAGCGGACAAACACCCTTTGATTGGAGCTCAAGCCGTCAATTGGGGAGCTTCAGGAGGGGCTAATTTGATAACCAGTAGCTCAGGCATTGTCTTTCAAGGCCTGTTTAAGCAAATGGGATGGGAAGAGCAAGCTTTTTCACTTGGCAATCATATCTTTATCGTCAGCATTATCTACCCATTCATCGTCTTGCTTTTATTATCCTGTTACAGCCACTATAGTAAGGGAAGAACAAACTCATCCTTGACTATTGACCAACCACCACTCCTCAGCAAGGTTCAAAGACAAACCACCTTGCTCATGATCAGCAGCTTGGTTTTGGTTTGGCTTTTTCCCTTGTTGCATCTCATTTTCCCAAACATCGCCTGGATAGCTACTTATCGAAAAACATTTGATATTGGCTTTGTCTCAATACTCATGGTCTGCCTCGCCTTAAGGCTCAAATTAGGGAAGCAAGAAGCCATTTTAGCTAAGGTTCCCTGGGCTACAATTATCATGCTCTGCGGCATGAGCTTACTAATGTCTCTAGCGGTCAAGTCAGGTTTAGTCACACTGATAGGGCACCTCATGACAACAACCATTCCTCATTTCTGGTTACCTCTGTTCTTTTGTGTGATAGCCGGAGTGATGTCACTCTTTAGTTCCACCCTATCCGTTGTAGTTCCAGCCCTCTTTCCCATCATTGCTATCATCAGTGCTCAAAATCCTCAGATTGATATTCACTTACTCACAACAGCCACCGTTATTGGCTCTCTATCTACTAATATCTCACCCTTTTCATCAGCTGGTTCTCTCATTCAACTCTCATTTCCCAATACAGAGGAACGCGACCTTGCCTTCAAAAAGCAAATTATTCTGGGTGTCCCCATCTGCTTAAGTTTGGGACTCTTGACCACCTGGATTCTCATCCTTCTAGCTTCCTTAAGTTAGATTTATTATCTAACTTAAGGGTGGACTTGGTATAATAAAGTAGACACAAAATTAAGTGGAAACGAGGAAAAGTCATTATGCCAAGAAAAACCTTTGATAAAGCCTTCAAACTCTCTGCTGTAAACCTCATCCTGTCAAAATGATTAGTTCAACTTTAAAAATTCATCCCAATAGTCTTTATCGATGGATTCAAGAATATGAAAAATCATAACCACCCGTTAGATGATATGATACCTCTTAAGTAGACAAGGTAAATACCTAAAATCTACTTAAGAGGTATTTTTATGTCTAGAAGAGAAAGATTCACCCCATACGAGAAAGAACAAGCTTGTCTCGATTATATTAATGGTAATTGTTCCAGTGCTGAGATATGTAACTGTCTCCATATTTCCACAAGTACGATTCAAGATTGGGCTGCTATCTATAAAAAATATGGGATTTTAGGATTCACAAAGAAAACAAAAAACAGTTCCTATACAAAAGAATTTAAAATGGAACTTGTAGAAAAATGTATTAGTGGTGAGGCTTCATCTATTGATTTAGGTCATCAGTATGATATTTCTTCAGGACTTTTAAGAAAGTGGATTAGGATGTATAATGCCAATATAGAACTTAAGGATTACAATCCAAAACAGGAGGTCTATATGGCAAAAGCAAGACGCAAAACCACTATTGATGAACGCAAAGAGATTGTCAACTATTGTATTGAACACAATCGCAATTATAAGGAAACGGCGGTGCTCTATGATGTTTCTTATAGCCAAGTGTACTCGTGGGTGAAAAAGTATGATAATGATGGTGAAGAAGGTTTAATTGACAAAAGGGGTCATCACAAACTAGATGATGAGGTTGATGAATTAGAACGTTTACGAAGAGAAAATGTGCGCTTAAAACGTCAGTTGGAAGAAAAGGATATGGCTGTTGAGCTCTTAAAAAAAGTGAAAGAATTCGGAAGGATGTGAGGCTAGGTAAACAGCGAAATGAATCAAAATACTTAGCGATTGAAGACTTCAACACAAATAAAGGGTGGAACATTAGTTGGATGTGTCATCAGCTCGGCATTACAAGGTCTGCATTTTATAAATGGAAACATCGAATAGTCCCAGAACAAGAACAATTAAACAGCGAAATTGCGGAATTAATTAAAGAATATGACGAACGTTATTCACATATCTTGGGATACCGAAGAATGACCGATTGGATCAATCATTTCAATCATACGAATTACTCGAGAAAGAGAATTCACCGAATTATGAAAAAACTCGATATTCACGCCCTTATCCGTAAGAAAAAGAAAAAATACAAGACTGCCAAGCCTGAAGAATCCGCAGAAAATAAGTTGGCAAGAAACTTCTATACAACTGCTCCGAACAAAAAATGGGTAACAGATGTTACAGAGTTTAAGATCCCTAACTCTCATAAGAAACTCTATCTTAGTGCCATACTTGATTTATATGATCGTTATCCTATTGCTTTTGTCATAAGTGGTCGAAATGATAATCGGTTGGTCTTCAAAACATTTGACAAAGCCATTGAAAAAATCCTACAGCTAAGCCTATATTTCACAGCGATAGAGGGTTTCAATATACCAATAAGAGCTTTCAAAAAAAGCTGAAAGATACTGATATGATTCAATCCATGTCAAGAGTAGGCCATTGTATTGATAACGGGCCAATAGAAGGTTTTTGGGGAATTATAAAATCAGAAATGTATCAGATGTATGATATTTCTGATGAGACCTCCCTCCGATATGCCATCAAAGACTATATTCGATTTTATAGTCATGAGCGACCACAGAGTAGATACGACTGTAAAACGCCTTGGGAAGTAAGAAACGCTGCCTTAACATCAAAACATCCTTTGTCATACCCAATCGCTAAGAATAACAAAATTGAACAGTACAAGTCTAAGTGGTCTGCATAAAAAAACAGCCGTACATTTATTTTGTACGACTGACCTTCAAAAACAGACACTTTTTTAGATATTTAACCTGTCTACTTGACAGGGGGCATATCATTAGACGGGTGGTTATGATTATTTTTGAAATAAAAGCATTTGAAGCATTGTTTTACTTTGAATCTAGCACTTAAACTTAGAAGGCTTATTTACGATACATCTTAACTTGAAGGTAAATATCGTTATAGATGCCTAGCCATTTTTGGCCTAGATTATCATAGACTTCTAGGTTTTTGATTGTTGACTCTGATGGATAAAAGGCTTTATCATCAGTAATCCGCTTTGGAAGCAAGGCTTTGGCTGCATCGTTAGGTGTTGCATAGCCGATGTATTCGGCATTTTGAGCTGCATTTTCTGGCTTAAGCATGAAATTGATAAAGGCATAGGCCTCTTTTTTGTGCTTAACTGTCTTCGGGATAACCAGATTATCAAACCAAAGATTTGAGCCCTCAGAAGGAACAACATAACGAAGATTCTCATTTTTATCAAGCATCTCACTAGCTTCCCCTGAGAAGGTTACTCCGATAGCAGCATCACCTTGAATCATGTAGCCCTTCATTTCATCGCCTACAATAGCTTTGATATTAGGGGTTAAGCTATTGAGCTTGGTCTCCGCCAAACGCAATTCCGTCATGTTCTTGGTGTTCAGACTGTATCCCAAGCTATTAAGTGAAAAGCCAATGACTTCACGTGCCCCATCAACTAGCATAATTTGGTCTTTGTAATCAGGCGACCAGAGATCATTCCAATGCTGAGGAGCTTTTTTTACCAATTTTGTATTATAGACAATGCCAACAGTCCCCCAAAAATAAGGAATGGAATAATCATTGTGAGGGTCGAAACTAAGTCCCTTGAAGCTTGAGCCAATTTGATCAAAGCCATGGATTTTAGATTTATCCAATTTCACCAACAGGTTTTCCTTAACCATTTTATCAATGGTATAGTCTGACGGTACAGCAATGTCGTAGGTAGTCCCCCCCTGCTTAATCTTGGTATACATGGCCTCATTGGAATCAAAAGTTTCATACTGAACTTTGATGCCTGTTTCCTTGGTGAACTTGGTCAAGAGATCAGGATCAATATAGTCCCCCCAGTTATAAATCACTAATTTATCAGAGGCACTTCCTGTGTGACTTTGCATATAGGCAGAAATTCCCCAAAGGACAAGTATAATGGCTACAATCCCTAGTAAAAATTCATAGAGTCTACGCATCTTGCTCCTCCTTTTTCTCCTTGGTAATCAAGTAATAGCCAATAACCAAAAGGATAGAGAATAGGAAAACAACGGTTGAGAGGGCATTGATTTCCAAAGAAATTCCCTTACGAGCACGTGAGTAAATCTCCACAGCAAGTGTTGAAAAACCATTACCTGTAACGAAGAAGGTCACGGCAAAGTCATCCAAAGAATAAGTAAAGGCCATAAAATAACCAGCGATAATTCCAGGTGTCAAGTATGGTAGCATTACCTCTTGCAACATCTGCCACTGGGTCGCACCCAAGTCATAGGCCGCATTTACCATATCACGATTCATTTCCTTGAGACGTGGTAAAACCATGAGAACCACAATTGGAATTGAAAAGGCGATGTGGCTTAGCAAAACAGAGACGAAACCGAGCTGAAAGCCAATTAAGGTAAATAGAATTAAGAAACTGGCACCAATCATAACGTCAGGTGCAACCATGAGCACGTTATTTAGAGATAAAATCCCCGTTTGCTGCCTCTGTTTGCTCTCATAGATAAAGATAGACCCGAAGGTACCAATGAGTGTCGCTAAGAGAGCACTAAGAAAGGCTAAGAAGAAGGTTTGAGCCAAAATCAACATGAGTCGACTATCTGAAAACATACTCTGATAATTATCCAGCGTAAAGCCTTTGAAATGATTCATATCGCCACCACTATTGAAAGAATAGGCGATTAAATAAAAGATAGGCAAATAGAGGATAACAAAGACAAAAACGAGATAGAGATTTGCAAATTTTTTCATTGACGTCTCTCCTTCGTTAACCACATAGTCGCAATCATAGCAGCAATGAGAACAACCCCAATGGTTGCCCCCATCCCCCAATTTTGCGTTGTGAGGAAGTGCTGTTCAATAGCCGTTCCTAGTGTAATCACTCGGTTACCACCAATCAAGCGTGTCAACATAAAGAGACTGAGACTAGGGATGAAGACTGATTGCACACCTGAACGAACCCCATTAAGCGACAAAGGAAAGATAACCTTAGTAAAGGTCTGCCAATCATTAGCACCCAAATCCTTGCTCGCATTAACGATATTTTCATCCAAATCATCTAGAGCATTATAAATCGGCAGAATCATAAATGGTATTTCGATGTAGCTGGCTACAAAAATAAAGGAGAAATCCGTAAAAAGGATTTGCATAGGTGCAATACCAAAGAAACCAAGAAAGGCGTTAATCCCACCTTGTTGACCAAAAATCCCCATAAAGGCATAAGCTTTAAGAAGAAGATTGACCCAGGTCGGCAAAATGACAAGCATTAACCAAAGCTGTTTATGCTTGAGTCTCGTCAAAAGATAAGCCGTAGGATAGGAAATGAGGAGAGTGACTATAGTAATAATAGCCGCATAAAGAACCGAGTTGAAGCTCATCCTCAAGTAGGTCCAACTGGAAAAGAAGGTCCCGTAATTATCTAAAGTAAAGTTGCCACTGATATCAAAGAAAGACTGATACAAGAGCATGAGCACTGGAGCAACCACGAAGAGTAGGAGCCAAAGGAGGTAAGGAACCGAGAAGAGGCTAGCTGTTTTCTTCATGGCGCTCCTCCTCAATGGCATTAATCAAGCCATCTTCATGCTCTTCCACTTCCACATATTCTTCAATACGGGCATCGAATTCTTCTTCTGTCTCATTAAGACGCATGATATGAATATCCTCAGGCGTAAAATCAAGACCGATAATCTCACCCTCAATCGCCTTACGGGTCGAGTGGATCATCCATTCATTGCCAAGATTGTCATAGGCAATAATTTCATAGTGAACCCCACGAAAGAGTTGCGTTTCCACTCGAACTTGCAGCTTCCCTTCTTCAGGAAGCGTGATTTGTAAATCTTCAGGACGGATAACCACTTCAACAGGTTCGTTAGGACGCATTCCTCCATCAACAGATTCGAAGCGTTTTCCATTGAACTCAACCAGATAATCCTCAATCATCACGCCAGGAAGAATGTTGGATTCTCCAATAAAAGTAGCTACAAAGTGGTTGATAGGCTCATCATAGATATCAACAGGGGTTCCTGACTGAACAATTTCCCCATCATTCATAACAAAAATCCAATCCGACATAGCCAGGGCTTCTTCTTGGTCGTGGGTAACAAAGACAAAGGTAATCCCTAGTCGCTGCTGCAATTCACGCAACTCGTATTGCATTTCAGTACGTAGCTTCAAATCCAGTGCTGACAGAGGCTCATCTAAAAGGACCACTCGTGGTTGGTTGATAATCGCACGGGCAATGGCCACCCGTTGACGTTGTCCACCAGATAATTTTTGAATTGAGCGCTTTTGATAACCATCTAGTTGAACCATTTTCAAGGCTTCTTCTACACGCTCTTCAATCTCCTTTTTAGGGACCTTTTTTAACTTAAGCGCAAAGGCCACATTGTCAAAGACATTCATATGTGGGAAGAGGGCATAAGATTGGAAAACGGTGTGGACATCCCTTTTATTGATAGGGATATCATTGATACGTTTTCCATCTAAAAGGACGTCACCACTGGTCGCATCCAAGAGGCCAGCAATGATATTCAAAATGGTTGATTTCCCAGAGCCAGAAGCTCCAAGAAGAGTATAGAATTTTCCTTCTTCTAGTTCGAAGTTGATGTCTTTTAAAACTTGTGTGCCACTGTCTTCAAACACTTTTGAGACGTTTTGAAAGGCAATAATCGGATTAGTCAATTGTCATAAGTCCTCCATAAAAATTAAATATAAGATAGGGGTTGATTTAGTTAAGCTTATCACCAATGATACGAACTTCAGGTTCTAAGGTAACTCCAGAATTTTCCTTAACCTTGGCAATGACATCGGCGATAAGATCCTCATAATCTTTAGCTGTTCCTTGATCCACATTGACCATGAAACCAGCATGCTTGGTTGAAACTTCAACACCACCGATACGATGTCCTTTAAGATTAGCTTCCGTAATAAGCTGACCAGCAAAGTGGCCTGGTGGGCGTTTAAAAACAGAACCACATGAAGGGTATTCGAGAGGTTGCTTAAGTTCACGTAAGTGATTGAGGCGATTCATTTCATTCTTAATTTGATGATAGTCACCTGGATGGAGATTAAACTTAGCTGAAATAACAACTTCACCAGTCTCCTGAAGAACCGAGCGACGGTAACCAAAACGCATGTCACGTGCCGCAATGGTACGAATATCACCGTCTTTTGTCAAAACCTGAGCAGAAACCAAGATATGAGCAATCTCTCCGCCATAGGCCCCAGCATTCATGAATACAGCACCACCAACACTACCTGGGATGCCTGCTGCAAATTCAAAACCAGTCAAGCTTTGGAAACGAGCCACCTTTGTTGTCGCAATCAAATTAGCACCCGCTTCTGCTTCAATTTGATAACCGTTTACTGCAATACCGTTAAGCTTGTCAAACATAATCACAAAGCCTCGGATACCGCCATCACGGACAATCAAATTACTAGCATTTCCAAGAACCATCCAGGGAATCCCTTGCTTATTAGCAAATTTGACAATACGAGAAAGCTCATAACGATTACGTGGAAAGGCCAAATAATCTGCTGGTCCACCAACCTTGGTATAGGTGTAACGTTTTAAGGGTTCATTGAAACGAATATCAATTCCCACTAAATCTTTTTTTAATTCATCAAGCATATTTTTTCCATACTTTTCTATTCTTTTTATTTCTTCGTAGGCATTGTGATAGGCTTCCCTATCATTAAAGGCAGAACCTACAAATGTGTTACTATTTTCCCCTCGAACATCGAGGAAAAATACAGCAAAAGCCAAGATTAATTATAGCAAAAAATCCCCATCTTGACGACAAGGAATTTTAGTAAAAACTAGTCCGAAGTCACGAATTTGTGAACATCATTAGTGTCTAATTGACTCAAATAATTTTCGTAGGTTTGACCAGTTTGAGGCTCAACTAAGTCCTTTGCAATTTCTAGCAGAGGAACCAAAACAAAGGCTCTCTGAGTCATGAAAGGATGTGGTACTATCAGATGCTCAGTCTCCCAAATTTCCTGTCCATAGAGAAGAATATCAATATCCACGGTCCGGGGTCCCCAATGCTCATGGCGAACGCGATCCAAGTCTTTCTCAATGGCCTGACAAGCACTGAGTAGGCTTTCAGCTGGCAACTGCGTTTCTAATGCCAAGGCGAGGTTTAAAAAATCAGCCTGATCTGTTAGCCCCCAAGCGGCTGTTTCATAATAAGAGGACACGGTTTCAACCTCAGTATCAGTCAACTGCTTCAAGGCTTCCACAGCTCTTTGGAGATAGCCTTGGCGGTCGCCCATGTTAGACCCCAAACTCAAGTAAACTTTTGTCATCGGCTACGCTCCAACTCAATTCCCACACTCTTGTAATGTCCGTTAATAGGTGGATTCTCCTTATAAATACGAATCTTAATGGCTTGGATAGGGCCAAATTGAGCAAATAAATCTTCGCAAATAGCACCAGCTAAACGCTCAATTAAGCTATACTTTACTTCTTCCACCTGTCTCTTCACAGCCTCAAAAACCAAGCCATAATGAACCGTATCTACTAGTTCATCACTTCGTGAGGCTTTGGCCAAATCAACTGCCAATTCCAAATCCACCACAAAAATCTGTCCTAGGGTTTGTTCTTCAGCAAAAGCACCATGATAGCCATAGAAACGGCAACCATTCAAAATTATTTTATCCATTTACTCTCCTTTAGACGACTAAACTTACCCTTATTCTAGCATAAAACAGCTAAAAAGTTACGCTCTAATTCGTATGATTTTTTAGACAAAACAGAGACTTTTGTCACTTTATTCAATGCGAACGCTTGCACAATTATTCTTATTTGATAAAATAAAGGTGCAGAGGTTAAATAACCTACTGCTACAACATCTATGACTTTCTCAATGAACAAGGAATTAACTATGACAAATCAAACCGCAATGCAATATTTTGAATGGTATCTCCCAAGTGACGGTCAACACTGGAACAATTTGGCTGAAGATGCCCAACATTTAGCAGACCTAGGCATCAGCCACGTTTGGATGCCACCCGCTTTTAAAGCTACAAACAAAGATGATGTTGGTTACGGAGTCTATGACCTCTTTGACCTTGGAGAATTCGACCAAAAAGGAACTATTCGCACTAAGTACGGTTTCAAAGATGAATATCTCAATGCTATTAATCGCCTCAAAGAAGTTGGTATTGTACCTATGGCCGACGTTGTGCTTAATCACAAGGCGGCAGCAGATAAACTTGAGACCTTCGAAGTGGTCGAAGTTGACCCAGAAGACCGTACCCAAGAGATCAGCGAACCATTTGAAATCGAAGGCTGGACACATTTCACCTTTGACGGACGTAATAAAGCCTACGACGATTTTGAATGGCACTGGTACCACTTTAACGGAACCGACTTCGATGCCAAACGTAATAAAAGTGGTATCTATCTTATCCAAGGTGACAACAAAGGCTGGGCAGACAACGACTTGGTTGACAACGAAAATGGTAACTTCGACTACCTTATGTATGCCAACCTAGACTATAAACACCCTGAAGTTATTGAAAATATTTACGAATGGGCAGACTGGTTCGTTGAAACAACAGGCGTTCAAGGGTTCCGAATGGATGCCGTTAAGCACATTGATTCTTTCTTTATGCGTAATTTTATTCGCGATGTCAAAGAAAAACAAGGTCAGGATTTCTATGTCTTTGGTGAATTTTGGAATGGTAACGAGGAGGATAACAATACCTATCTTGAAAAGATTGAAAAACGTTTTGACCTTGTCGATGTTTCCCTCCACAACAATCTACACAACGCTAGCACAGCGGGAGCTGATTATGATTTAACAACAATTTTCGATCATTCCTTGGTCAAAAATCATCCTGAACATGCCGTGACCTTTGTAGACAACCACGACACTCAACGCGGACAAGCTCTAGAATCTACTGTTGAAGAATGGTTTAAACCAGCTGCTTACGCTCTCATCCTTCTCCGTGAAGACGGTCTTCCTTGCCTATTTTATGGTGACTACTATGGTATTGAGGGTGAATTTGCCCAAGAAAATTTCCAAGAGAGCCTAGATACCTTGCTCTACGCTCGTAAAGACCTAGCTTACGGTGAGCAAACAGACTACTTTGATGATCCAAACTGTATCGGGTGGACACGCTCTGGCAACGAAGATGGGGCTCCATTAGCTGTAACGATTTCTAATGATGCTGCTAACAGCAAGTCTATGGAAATTGGTAGTGATTGGGCTGGACAAGCCTTCTATGACATTCTTGGAAACTGCTCTGATACTGTAACCATTGACGAAGACGGATGGGGAGACTTCCCGGTTTCTGAAAAATCTGTCAGCGTTTGGACAATTCAAGACTAAGAAAAAAAGCTCAATTTGTACTGAGCTTTTTTTAGTATCATAAAATTCCTGAAATAGTCTTAACGATATCACGATTGGCATCAACATTATGCACACGAACAATCTGACAGCCCTTGCTAACAGCATAGCCAGATAGAGCAGCCGTTCCCTGATCGCGGTCCTTAGCTTGGGTATTTCCACCTAGTAGGTAGTTCACAACACGCTTACGAGAAATCCCAAAAAGAACAGGATAGCCCAAGGCAACGACCTTGTCCAAGCCTTTTAGCAGGTCAATATTGTGTTGGACATTTTTCGCAAAGCCAAAGCCTGGATCAATCCAGATATTGTCCTTGGCCACACCTGCTTCCAAGGCGGCCTGGGCACGTTGACTGAGGAATGTACAGACATCTTCTGTGACATCATTGTATACTTCTTCTTTTTGATTATGCATGAGAATAATCGGCACATTCTTTTCAGCTGCTAAAGCTAGCATCTGACCATCATAGAGTCCAGCCCAGACGTCATTTAGAATATCTGCCCCTGCTTCAAGAGCAGCTCTGGCAGTAGCTGTCTTATAGGTATCAATACTGATGAGCACATCATATTTTGCCTTGATAGCCTGAATAACTGGCACGATACGAGCAATCTCTTCTTCCTCAGTCACAAATTCTGCTCCTGGTCCTGTAGATTCGCCACCTACATCGATAACGGCTGCTCCCTGGGCAATCATACGCTCAACCTGAGCTAACGCATCCTCTACAGTGTCAAAATCGCCACCATCTGAGAAAGAATCAGGGGTGACATTCAAGATTCCCATAATGCAGGCCTTACCTGCAATTTCATGTTTACCAATAAACATTTTAACTCCTAAAAATCACGCATCAAAGAAAGAATTTCCTTACGTTCTTCACGGTCTTCTTTATAAAGGCCTTTAGCAACTGTTGTGATGGTCTTACTTCCTGGTTTCTTAATACCACGCATGGTCATACACATGTGTTCTGCTTCCACCATGACAAAAACACCTCGAGGATTAAGGGCTTCTTCAAGCGCTGTAGCGACTTGATCTGTCAGACGTTCTTGCAATTGTGGACGACGGGCCGCCACTTCAACAGCACGTGCTAATTTTGACAGTCCAGTCACTTTATCCCCACTTGGCAGATAAGCTACATGAGCCTTTCCATAAAAGGGAACCAAATGATGCTCACACATAGAGTAAAAAGGAATATCCTTGACAAGGACAACTTCGTCATGTACTTCTGAGAAGACTGCTGTAAACTGATCTTTAGGGTCTTCATTTAAACCTGAAAACATCTCAGCATACATCTTAGCCACACGTTTTGGCGTATCCAAAAGACCTTCACGCTCAGGATTCTCACCCAAAGCTTCCAATAATTGATAGACTGCTTGTTCTACTTTTTCTTGATTTGCCATAATTTCCTCCTGAAACGTTATAGTACTATCTATTATAACTCATTTTGCTCGATTTTTCTTGCAAAAAATAAAATTGCCTAGCTGAATTCTAACTAAAAAAAGCGAAGACTCCCCATCACATGGGGACTATCTTCGCTTGTCTTTATTTAATCTTTCAAGTGGTAAGAATATGATGAAATGACAATATTCTCACGCCATTTGAGATAATATTTCAATCGTAAACTCATCTGGTTGTGAAGCATGGTTTGCCATGATTTTTTCGGAACAAACTGTGGAATCATAACAGTCAGAGTCGCATTCTCCTTTTCAGCCTGAGTAGCTACTTCGTCTACATATTGAATAGTTGACTGCGTAATTGAACTGTAAGGTGATTGGATATGAACCATCTCGATTTCTGGGAAATATTTTTTAAACTCTTGTTCGGTTTCCTTGTCCTTATTCTCTGTATCTTTAGTAGACACATGCATAGCGATAACCTTATCACCAATAGAACGTGCATAAGAAATAGCACCAATATTAGCTTTTGTAACATTCCCCACCAAGATAAGGACAATATTGCCTTGATAATGATGTTCTTTGACTTGACCATCAATACGCAACTGTTGAGCAACCCCATTATAATGTTTCTTGATCTTAAGGAACATCCACATCAAAATCGCAATAATAGGGAAGAATGGCCAAATATCTCCTAGACGGAAAAGGAAGAGAATGAGAACGATGGCATAACAAATTAGGGCACCTAAAATATTAGCTAAAGAGTGTTTCCAGAATCCCTTACCATATTCACGAATCCAATGGACAACCATACCCGTTTGAGAAAGTGCAAAAGGAATGAACACCCCAATAGTATAAAGAGGAATCAAACGTTCTGTATTTCCTCGGAAAATGAATAAGAGGGTAATGGCCCCAATAGCCAGCGTCAAGATACCGTTAGAGTATCCCATACGTGCACCTTTTTCAAGATACATATGAGGCATGTATTTATTCTTGGCCATATTAAAGGACAACATCGGAAAGGCTGAAAAACCAGTATTTGCTGCCACTGCAAGAATCATAGCAGTTGAGAACTGGAAGATATAGAATAAGATACTGCCAATCCATGAATAGCCAAGAATTTCTCTAGCCATCTGCGCCAAAATCGTCACACCTGAATGAGGTGTAATACCAGTCCACCAGTTAAGGAAGGTAATTCCTGCAAACATAATCCCCAAAATGCTTGACATGATAAAGAGGGTTGATGCAGCATTTTTAGGCTTAGGTTTCTTAAAGAAAGGCACCGCATTAGAAATAGCTTCCACCCCTGTCAATGAAGCCGAACCTGAAGTAAAGGCCCTTAAAATAAGAATCACTGACACACCTGTAATCGGTTGACCTAAATGTGCCGTAGCCGCATAAGGCATATGACCCGTTAAGATCTGTAAGAAACCAAATCCTAATAAGAACATCGTTGAGACAATAAAGAGATAAACAGGAATCATCAAAGATTTCGCCGATTCACGCATTCCCCTGAGGTTCATCACCATCAAAACAAGCACCAAAATCATTGAGATTTCCAGATTATAGGGATGAAGTAAAGGAATAGCTGAGGTAATGGCATCCGCACCTGAGGCAACTGAAACGGCTACTGTCAACATATAGTCGACTAAGAGGCTACCTCCAGCTATCAAACCAAACTTAGGTGACAGATTTTCCGAAGTTACCATGTAGGCGCCACCACCCTGTGGATAGGCCTTAATGACCTGTCTGTAAGAAATAGTAAGGCTAGCCAAAAGGACTAGAACCAAAACCCCAATAGGGATAGACCACCAAATAGCAGCGCTTGATACAGCCATCAACACCAATACGACCTGTTCAGGACCATATGCGATAGATGATAGAGCATCACTCGACAACATGGCTAATGCTTGAACCTTAGATAATAAGTGATCATCACTGCTATTATCCTGGGTCAAGGGTTCACCTATTAAAATGTTTTTCAGACGTTGAAGCATTTTTTTCTCCTTACTTTTAAAACATATGGGGTATTATACGCCCCTAAGTCTTATCTTTCAAGTCTAAACGTTACTTTTTCGCTCTAAAAGCCATTTTCGAACTTGAGAAATAAAATAAAGAGATCCTGTAATCACATATAATTTGTCCTTATCCGCTGATACATGATTCTTGATCCAAGTTTGGAAGTCTGGAACCTTTTTGTAAGCAGCTGGGTACTTGTCCAATTTGACACTATTTGGATACTCAAAGCTGGTTACTGTCAAATCACCGACCGACTCTAACTGAGCCAACATACTATCAATAGGCTTGGTATCAATAGCTGCAAAAAGCAATTCAATATCCTTATCCGCATATTCTGATTTTAACAAATCAATCAATACCTTAACACTCTCGTTATTATGAGCACCATCTATCATGAGATTAGGCATCAAAAACTCTGTTCGGCCTAGCCAACTTGCATGAGCTAAGGCAGCCTTAATGAGGTCAGGAGTCACTTCTGGATAATCTTTTTGAAGTAGCAAAGAAGTCATGATGGCCAAACTAGCATTAGCCACCTGATGCTGACCAGCCATAGCCAATGAGATATTTTCTAGCTTTTGTTCCTCGTAAGCAAAATCAAAGGAATGACTTGTTCCGTTAGCTGTGAAATCTTTTCCTAACTCGTAGGTCTTAGCCCCTTCTTCATGCGCTTTCTTTTCAAAGACTGCTCGAACATCATCTCGCTCAGTCGCAAAAATAAAGGGAGCTCCATTTTTCAAAACACCAGCCTTTTCGGCCGCAATTTCAGCATGAGTATTTCCCAAAACCGCCTGATGATCCAGACCAATAGATGGACAAATGACCGCTAGAGGACTAAATAGATTAGTCGAATCATGCAAGCCGCCCATTCCAGCCTCTATAAATGCAATATCCACAGGATGGACTTGTCCAAAGTAGAGAAACATCAAAACTGTGATAATCTCAAACTCTGTCGCATTTTCATGCTCTGTCTCTTTTGGTAGACGCTCAACTACAGGCTTAACACGTTCAACCAAGCTAAGCAAATCCTCTTCTGAAATCATACGACCATTGACAGAAATCCGTTCCTTAAAATCAATAATGTAAGGCGAGGTAAAGGTTCCAACTTCATAACCTGCTTGACTAAAAATCGTTTGTAGGGCATTTACCGTAGACCCTTTTCCATTAGTTCCAACGATATGCACAGCCTTCAAATTGTCTTGTGGGTTTCCTAGTTCTTCAAGCATCCAGGCCATACGTTCCAAACCTGGCTTAATGCCAAACTTCAACTGACCGTGAATCCACTCTAACGCTTCTTGATAAGTCATTCTTGCTCCTTCTTTCAGATTAATCTTTGATTTAGGCATTATGTTTAACCCTCACATTATACAAAGGACTTAAAGGGTTAACCAAAAAATGCAAAAAAGACAACCCTAAGGTCGTCTCTTAAGCATTCTCTTTTTCGTCAATAACAAGACGAACCTTCTTACCTTGAGTAGGTACCGAATAGACAATCGCTCTTATCGCCGTAATAGTACGTCCTTTTTTCCCGATAACACGCCCAATGTCTGCTGGGTCGAGGTCAAGATGGTACTCCAAAAACTCAGAGCCATCAATAATTTTAATGGTCAACTGATCTGGTGAAGCAATTAAAGGTTTAACGATAGCGATAATAAGATTTTCAATGGTATCCATAGGCTAAAAAATTATTTTGAGAATTTTGATTCGTGGAATTTCTTCATAACGCCTTCTTTTGAAAGGATGTTACGAACTGTATCTGAAGGTTGTGCACCTTTAGACAACCATTCAAGAATACGATCTTCTTTGATTGTTACTTGGTTTTCTTCAACGAGTGGGTTGTAAGTACCAACTGTTTCGATGAAACGTCCATCACGTGGAGCACGTGAATCTGCAACGTTAATACGGTAGAAAGGTTTTTTCTTAGAACCCATACGAGTCAAACGGATTTTTACTGCCATTTTGTAATATCTCTTTTCTTTAGTTTTTTATTATGGTGGAGGCATTAATCACCTCTCGACCTTATCTAGTATACCATAACATTTTTATGTGTCAAGAAAAAAACTTGACAGACTCAAATTTTCAACAAAAAAAGTTAGAGACAACCTCTAACTCACTTTTTACCTACTTTTTGCTTGTAGTCTTATGATTTTTTTCGTAAGCCACTTTTGCTTCAGCATATTCAGCTTCTAAGCCTTTAGCTGTCGCTTTTGAGACCTTCTCATAAGTATCACGGCTAGTCAGTTTACCATCTTCATTATAGGTAGAAACAACCAAGGTATCCTTATTAACAGTATACGACTTGGTTCGTTTTCCTTTGCGATAAAGTCTATAGTTATCTACATTATCCGAAATATAGTAATCCACTAAGTTCTTATCGGCATTTGGATAAAGTTCTGAGACCACCCGAGTCAACTCACGCTTAAATTCTGAGACTTCCTTGGTATAGGTAATAGACTTATTCCACTGATCAACAACTTGATACTCCTTCAGATAATCTGAAGCCGTAAAAGTAGGCTGGTCCTCCTTACCCTTAGTATAGAAGTAAGAATGTGTCTGTAGATTATTGGAATGGTCAACCTTAAGGAAAGAGACATAAATTTCATTATTGTTTTCATGCTCCTTAAGAGCATTGGTTAACTTGCCAGAATTTTCATCCAAGACTTTTGACGTTTTTAATTCCCAAGTCCCCTCAATGTTACCTGAAGCGTTACGCCAAAAGCCATAAACACCACCAATCAACAGCATCAAAACAACAGCAATAAGGCTAGAAATCAAGGCCCCTTTACCCCAACTTTTTGCCTTCTGTGATTTTTTGTCAATGTTCTGAACACTTTCTAGAAGACGAATCTGACTTTCCAATTTCTTTTCTAGTTTGATTACAGTCTGATCTTCTTTGGACTTGACTTTATCAGCAAGCTTTTCGGCCTTTTTCTTATCACGAGCAGCCTGACGAGCAATTTTCTTGGCCTCTTTTTCTTCTTTTCGGTTGGCTTTTTTCAAGTCCTCAGAACTGTCATGATATTGTGATTCATTGCTGAACACTGGAATATCCTGAATAGTTGCACTCGCAGCACTTGCTGAATGGCTTACTGAATCTGGACGTGTTGGCGCATAACTAGCCAACCGTTCTTTAGCTTCAGCGACACGTTGACGCTGTTCTTCTTCTTTTTGAAGAACCTCAGCTTCACGACCTGATTGAAGCGTCTTCACTTGGAGAGCACTTTCTTGGGATAGCGCTTTTCTCTTTTCTTGAGCCGCATTAGCTAGGGCCTCTTGTGCGCCGTTACGCTCTTTTTGAGACTGGGCTAGTGCTTTTGCAGTTGCAGTTTCTCCATCTAATGATTGATCAGGCGATGCTTGTCCTTGATCAGACGGTGCTTGATTAGTTACTTGGCTTGAGTCTGACTCCTCAGAGAGGATAAACTCTCCTCTTTCTAGAGCCTCTTTAAAATCAATAGGCCTCGGCTTTCGCCCATTGACAGCCTCGAAGTATTCTAACCATTCGTCTTTCAACATAATAAATCCCCCTAAATTAAAAAACACATGATTAACGTTACTATTTTAACATATTTCAAAACATAAAAATAGGGACTAACAAGAATTCTAAAAACTCTTATTAAATCCCCAATTAATCTTGTTTTGGTGTAACGGACAATAACTGCACAAAACGGTGCTGTGCTGACTCCGTTTCGAGTGACACATTGTCATATCTGAAGAGAATTTCTTCAATATTCGCTAAGCCTAAACCACGACCTGTTCCCTTGGTCGAAAATCCTCTTTGCTTCAAAGGAGCTATGTCAATAGAAGCTTCCTTAGTGGAATTTTCAACAGCAATTACCGACTGCCCCTCCATCTTAAAGATAGCAATAGACAACTTTGGTGTTTCTGACAGAACAGCTGCCTCAATAGCATTATCGCAGAGGATTGATGTAATAGTAATCAAGTCCAAGACACGCATATCTGTGAAGAAAACACCTTCTTCGACCTCAACATGACAATGAATTCCCTTATCAAACGCCTCAGCCAGTTTAGAAGATAACAGGCTCTTGAGTGGCATATTGGTTACATGTGTTAGTTTCGCCAAATCAAATTTCTGTTGCTTCAAATCTGATGCTGAATCTTTAAGGACAGTGTCATAAATCATCTTGATCTGGTCAATATCTCTCATCTGTATCGCCTCACTAAGCGAAATCAGAACATTGGTATAATCATGACGAAAACCACGTAGTGTTTCATAAAGGCTCTCAACTTGCTCAGAATACTTTTCTAAATCATCCAAGTGACGACGATTTTCTTTTCGACGCTGATTTTCAAAGTACTCATCTGCATACTTATTGACACTATATACAGCAAAAAGGATAGATGCAAAACCAACTAAGGTTACGATAGGACCAGCATAGTAGAGTGAAAAGAATTGCGAAGCTACAACCACAGCATAGTTAAAAATCACATAACTAATCAAGATAAAGTTAGTGAAAAACATAATTCGACTAAACTTACGGTCTCTCTCCAAGACCCTTAAAGATTTAAAGTCAATATTAAGGAGCTTGGAAAGAGCAACAAAGGTTGGAACAATTAGAAGGTCAAAGAAAATAAAATAAAGGTAACTCTTGTTGAGAAAATCTGAAGTGATATTAAAGGCTGGCATCAAGAAATAAGAATAACCATTAAATATCAACAGATAAATGACTAAAGGGTAGAAGGCATAGAAGGCCAACATATTGGCCGTTCTTTCCTTGCCAAAGAAATAGGCATAGAAAAGAAGATAGAAAGGCGTCATAAAGGACAAGCCGACCCCGAAAGAGGAACCGAGTAATCCTCCTAGGAATTCTACTAAGAAAGCCAAGGGGAGAATCAGTCGGGGAACTCTAACCAAACTGGTCTGTTCATAAATCCATTGTATGACGATAAAATGCAAAAGATACTCTAATGCAATTTGAAAATCAATCATCATATGATAGTTAGCCACCTCCTTCTAGTCATGATAGGTATATGATAAAAGCCACGCTACTATTTTATCACAATTCCCGTCAATAGATGAGATAAAACTGAATAATCATCTCGGTTTTCAGAAAATTTTTAATAACCATTAGAGAAGAAGGATAGGCTAGATACTTTAACGATTTTTCAATCGTTCCAAAAGTTCTTTTTTACGTGTTCGCGAAAGGAGGCAAGACTCATCGTCATCAAAGAAAACCATATTAGCTGTACGATCCACACTTGTCACATTGCTGACATTAACGACGAAAGAGCGGTGGGTTTGGAAGAATATATCATCCAGTTTTGCCACCTCTGCAATTTTCCCATAAAATTCAACCAGGTTTGTCTTGGTATGGGCAATCAACTTATGTGGAACAGGAGCTGTCTCAATATACAAAATGTCATTATAAGGAATACTGACATCATTTTTATCCGTTTTAACAGTGAGACTCTGTGTCTTCGTTTCTTGCTCAACCTGTGACTGGGCAAAATCCAAAAGCTCTACCAAAGCTCTCTTGAGATCCATATCTTCCATGGATTTATCCACAAAATCAAGGGCCTGAATCTTATAACGAAAAGTTAAGGGCATAAACTCCGAGTAGGCTGTTACAAAAGCAATTTGTGCTTTCAAATCTTCTTTTCGAATCTCCAAACCAATATCTAGTCCCTGCTTGGTCTGATTTTTGAGGTCAATATCCAGAAGGTAAATCATGGATTTACCTGAACCTCTGTCAGCATCTAACAATTCCTGACCATTCTCAAAGAATGTGATGTCATTAACAACAGCCTTAGACTCCTCGACCGCTTCGTCCAATAAGCGACCAACACGGTGACGCTGTAAGGCATCATCTTCCAGGATGATAATAGAAAGCATCTTATTTCCCTCTTTCTTTCTAATGCACTTAGCATACCTACTTGTCATTTTATCATATTTAAGCGGATATTATTCTTTTTTTCTGTATAAAGTCTTTTTTTAACGACCAAGTTTTTATTTATATAACAATTGTTATATTGTTGTCACTTTATATTCATTTTCAGATGGTATCATTAGGGCTGTTTTTGTTTTATATTAAAAAGGAGAAAGTTATGTTACGTTTTACTGAAAGGCAAGGATTCCATTCGAAGACCTTGTTAACCCTTGCAACTGTTGGTATCATGAGTGTTTTTCTTTTGGGACATTCTCAGACAGCTTCTGCTGATCAGACTTATGTCTCAGATTCCACTCAGGCACTGACCTTTGCTGAACTTGAGACAAGTACAAATCCTGGTACTGGCACTCAAACACATTCTGCTATTGCTTCTGAAGCACCTGCTACCGTCACCACAATCTCACACACCTCTGTGGATGACCAACATACATATGAAAATGATTTTAATCAATCTACCTCAACTACTCCAACTTTTGACGAATTAGCTCAAAATAGTCAAACAGCAAGTAGCACTGTTAATCGTCAGACCGGAGTCAGAACCTATGAGACTAAGATTCCGACAAGTTCAGAAAGTCATTCTCAATCTCAAGAAAATAAAGCAACATCAAAGACCGAAACTGTCGCACAAGCACAAACCTGGTCAAAAGATGGTGCTACATGGGTTTCAACGACAATTGACAATGGCAATGTTCATAAAATTTTGTCTACCTATTTTCCAAAACCATTAACAGACACGACAAAACCAACGACTACTGGAACTTCTAAACCTAAAACATCAAGTTCTACGGCTAACCAACCCAAGAAACCAGCTACAGTTGCAAACAAGCCTTCAACAACTGCAACTATTCAGCCTAAGAAGCCTGTGACTACCGAAAATAAGCCCACGGCTTCAGGCCAAGCTACTAAACCAGTTGACCGAGTGGCGCAAGTATGGCAAAAGAACAACGTTCTTGTCAAAGAAAATTACAACACACCTCATTGGTCAAGTAATGAAGCAACCATCTTCATCAAAGCTAAAACGCCAGAGATTGTGACTGCTTACAAGGAAGCTATTACCTCTTGGAACAATACTGGAGCCTTTAACTTCCTACTTACCGACGATAAACTAAAAGCTAACATTATTGCTGATGAACGTTATGAAGAAAATGTAGCATCTCCTCTTGGTGTTACCTACTCTACTTATTATGTCCCAACCAAGCAATATAACAATGCTACCGTTTACCTGAATAGCTTCCATGTTAAAAACAACTACTACCAACAAAATGGTGGTAAACTCCTTAACACTGCCCAACACGAACTGGGACATGCGATTGGACTTGATCATAATAGTGCAGTTGCCTCTGTTATGGAACCTAAGGGTGGAAAAACAAGTATCCAACCTATTGATATTAACAATGTTAAGAAGCTCTATGGTAAGATTGTTTAAGGTATTAAACCATTATTATCATTTACAAGCAGAACCTGAGGGATCTGCTTTTTTAATAAAGTGAGATGACCATTCAAGACTATTAATTGACTGTTCATGATTTTTTCTTACACTTTTTAAGAATATGTAAAGTTGTATTCCATATTTCTGGTAAAATAGAAAATGTAAAGAGAGACCGGATGAGGCAAAAAGTTATTTTTATAAGTTTTTACTCACTATTCTCATAAACAGAATAAAATATAGTCTAGGAACCCTTCTTAACATTTATACCTATCTTCCCCAAACACTTTTCCCCCATTCCTAGATTTCCAGATCTCTCCTATAATTAACGTCTAGCTGCTTTAGTTAGACGTTTTTTCTTTTATCTACTTTCCATAAATACATTTCTTAGGATACTGTAATAGTAATCACTCAAAATAGATTGTACAAAGCTACCATTCAAGACCATTAATTGACTGTTCGTGATATTTTCTTACGCTTTTTAGTGTTATGTAAGTATTTTGCTGATTTTTTTGGTAGAATAGATAGCGTAAAGAGAGAACGAATGAGTTTGAGATAAATATTTTATCATTTAAAACTTATTGTTCTCATGAACGTTTTTTGATAGTCTAGGAACCCTTCTTAACATTTATACCTATCTTCCCCAAACACTTTTCCCCATTCCTAGATTATCAGTTCTCTCACAATAAAAGCGTCTAGCTCCCCCAGCTAGACTTTTTTTCTTTTCCAAACTTTTGCTATAATAGAACCATACCTATTGAAAGGAACTCACAAAATGACTATAGATCAGCAACTTCTTTGCTATAAACGTCTCCCAAACTGGACAGCCACTACTCTTCCAGAAATGGTGACTCAAAAACATAATACGAAGGTAGGAACATGGGCTAAACTGACCATCCTGTCTGGGGCTCTTCATTTTTACGAATTAGATGAAGAAGGACAGGTTACTGCGGAACATCTCTTCACACCTGAAACAGATATTCCTTTTGTAGAACCTCAGGCTTGGCACCGCATCGCTGCTGCTTCAGAGGATTTAGAATGCTACCTGTCTTTTTATTGCAAACCTGAAGACTACATGGCTAAAAAGTATGATACTAAGGCCCACTCTGAGGTTCTTGAGGCCGTGCAATCTGGCTATATCAAACCTGGTCGCACTCTAGACCTTGGTTGTGGTCATGGTCGTAACGCTCTTTATTTAGCGTCACTTGGACATGATGTCACTGCTGTTGACATTAATAATGAAGCTACCCAACGTATCCAGATGATCGCTGATGAGGAAAATTACAATGTTAGAGCTGGTTACTACGATATCAACCTTGCTGCTCTTCCAGAATCAGAAACCTTTGATTTTATTCTCTCAACAGTGGTCTTCATGTTCCTTAATCCTGACCAAATTCCGGCTATCATCAAGAATATGCAAGAGCGTACTGCCCTTGGTGGTTACAATTTAATTGTCTGCGCCATGAATACTGAGGAGCACCCTTGTACCATGCCTTTCCCATTTACCTTTGAAGAAGGCGAATTGAAAAACTACTATAGCGACTGGGAGCTTGTCAAATACAATGAAAATATTGGTCACCTTCACCGCTTAGATGAATATGGTAATCCAATTGCCCTTCAATTTGCGACTATGTTGGCTAAAAAGGTTAAATAACACACTACTTAGAAAAGTGAATATCAAAGATATGTAACTCTAACTAGGCAGGTGGTACATAGAGTTTTCTCATCTTGCCTTTCTTCACACTAAAAAACTAGGTTTCCAATTGGAAATCTAGTTTTTAGTTGCTGACAATATCGGCGTATGCTGATTTGAGATTTTCATTTCCTGTTTCTTTGACGTAGTAAATGCTACCATTAGTAGTTGATGAATAAAGAACAACTGGTGTTCCATCTCTTTTTATGGAGAAGAAATAACGGTGAACGGTCGTACCCTGCCAACGCTCATATACTGAAACAATAGTGTACTCAGAACTGCTATTCCCATTTGCAGCATAGGTTGCGTCCACAACCTGATCACGGTCTGACCCCCAATGGATAGGAATAGTGGAGGCTTCTTTGGTAATTTCCTGATAACCAGGTTGATTCATCTGGTTACCCCAAGAAACCATTAAATTAGCAAGACGACTTCCTTTATCATTGGTCCAACGTGGATTTTCACTCGCCGAAGCACTAGAATTGTCACTTGATATTCCCGTTGATGCGAAAAGCGTGCTAGCCATTGTAGAAGGTCCCTCAGAATGTTGATGTGTTGTCCCTGAAATCAGACTAATTCCTATGGCAACAACGATTGCTAATAGAGAGCCCAGAAGAATATAGATATAATTGTAATTTTTCGAGACTTCAATAAGTCCAGACTGATAAGCCAGTTGTAGTTCATCAGGTTTTGGCTTACGTCCCTGAACTTGCTCAAAACGGCTTATCCATTCTGCTTCTGACAGCTTTCGCATGATTTTCCTCTTCTCTTTATCATTTCACCTTTCATCCTATCATAGAATGCCTTTGATGACAATAGTGTTAAGGATATGAAACTTGCTGTTAACAAGACGATTAAGGATTTAGAAGAGCGAACAAATCCAGACAAAAGAGGAAAATCAAAATACCCATGACTAGTAGGATACTAATCTTATAGCCTAGTGGATTCCTAGGATTTAAACCGGTCCCAAGGCCAATCCTACGGAGGACAAATAAGGGTTCTGAAGGAGACTGATTAAGGCTGTAGCCTAAGAGGTACCTTAAATAAAGCAGGAAGCAGAAACTCACCCCCGGAAAAACGACCAGAGGAAGCACTAGCCCCTGTGACCACCAAATCATGATTGTAAGGATGATTTGCAGCAAAAAGAGAACCCAAAATAAATAATAAATGCGTGTTTGTTTTTTCATTGATTGTCACCTCTCAATATAAGATAAATTATACTCCTCCAAGTTGTTCTTAACAATCCCATAACTCGCCTGACATCTTATTTTCTGCTACAATAGATAAGAAAAATCCAAAGAAGGAAACTGTACACATGAAATTAATTTCTTGGAATATTGATTCCCTAAATGCCGCTCTTACTAGCGATTCTGCACGCGCTCAATTATCACGCAAAGTCATCGATACCTTGGTCGCTGAAAATGCAGACATCATTGCTATTCAAGAGACAAAATTATCTGCTAAAGGTCCTACCAAAAAGCATCTGCAAATCTTGGAAGACTACTTCCCTGACTATGACAATACTTGGCGTTCATCTGTTGAACCCGCCCGTAAAGGTTATGCTGGAACCATGTTCTTGTATAAAAAAGAATTGACACCAGTCATTACTTATCCTGAAATCGGGGCGCCTTCAACTATGGACTGTGAAGGGCGCATCATCACTCTCGAATTTGACAATTTCTTTGTGACACAGGTCTACACACCAAACGCTGGCGATGGCCTCAAACGTCTGCTTGAACGTCAAATCTGGGATGAAAAATATGCGGATTACCTAGCTGAATTGGACGCTCAGAAACCAGTCCTTGCGACTGGCGACTATAATGTTGCCCACAAGGAAATCGACTTGGCCAATCCTTCAAGTAATCGTCGTTCACCAGGATTTACAGATGAAGAACGTACTGGCTTCACCAACCTCCTTACCAAAGGTTTCACAGATACCTACCGTCACCTCAATGGCGACGTTACAGGAGCCTATACATGGTGGGCCCAACGTAGCAAAACATCTAAAATCAACAATACAGGCTGGAGAATCGACTACTGGTTAACTTCAAACCGTATTGCCGATAAGGTCACAAAATCAGACATGATTGACTCTGGTGATCGCCAAGACCACACGCCTATTGTCTTAGAGATTGACTTATAAAATAACTCTAGACCTAAATCCCTAAAAAGAGTAGAACTACTACTCTTTTACTATACCCAATTAAGGAGAACTAATGAAAACTAAACTGAATACCACTCAAAAACTCGTTCTGTCAGCTATTATCATGGCTCTTTACATCGCTATTCTCTTTGTGTCACAAGCCATTTCCTTTGGTGCTGTCCAAATGCGTCTGGCCACGGCTTTATATGGATTAACCTATATTTTCCCATTTTTGGTTGTCCCACTCAGTCTCGCAAATGCTATTGCTAACTCATTTGGTGGTCTAGGATTGATTGATGTTGTCGGGGGATTCTGTGCCAGCTTTCTGGCAACTGGTAGCATCTATCTCATCCGTAAAACTAAGCTGTCTAGCTGGTTTATCATTCTCCCAATCCTACTCGTTCCATCCTTAGTGGTGCCAATCTGGCTTAGTGCCTTGCTCAAACTTCCTTATCTTGCTCTCGTTTTCAATCTCCTCCTAGGACAATTAGTACCAGCAATCTTGGGAGCTGTCCTTGTAAGAGAGTTATCCAAACGTGGATACAAAGACTAACAAAAATATCTCTGCAATGTGCAGAGATATTTTTGTTTTTAGTAATGATATGCTCTTTCGTAAGCTTCTTTTGGTGTGAGTTTGTCGCCGAAGATAAGTAAACGGTAGTCAACATTAGTCGGGTCTTTTTGATAGTCATCAACCCAATCTTGGTCCATTTCGAGATAAAGATTATAGGTTCCCAACTCAGTTGTAACAGTCCCCACCTCATAAAAATTTTTGTAACGCTTTTGGTTATCCGATTTTTTCAATTTTTCATACTTATAATAGGTTCTGCTAAAGTCCATGAATTGGAATTCTTTTTTAGCCTTTCCAGAGCCCGTTGTTACCTTAATTATCCCCTTGTTATTGGCTAGGTGTAAATCATAGATATAGTCGCCATGATTATTTTCATAGAAAAAACCTGAGGTTTTACTCTCATTACCAGATAAAATCTCAGTATTTACAAACTTAGCAGCCTGCCAAGACAGAGGCACACCTTCATACTCACCATCATCCTGCAATCCTAGAAGTGACCAATAATAGCCAACATAAAAGGTATTGGACTTATTACGATCTGTCACCAATTCACCCACCATCTTAAGGTTTTCAGCACCGAGTCGGTAAGGGTTAGAAAGGTAACCAAAGACTGGGAAGAAATAAATGACAACCGTAAAGGTCAAGAGGGTCTTCATATTAATCTTATTGATTGCCCAGAAGAAATAAGCAGCTGAGAACAAGAGAGCGTAAGCAGCACCGTAGCTAAACTTATGAGCGTGAGCAATCAAGAGCAGAATAAAGAAAATAGGTTGGATAGGACGAATCTTGTGGTAGATGATAGAGAAAACATCCTCCTTGTCTTCCTCCGATTTGAAAATCAAAGACAAGACAATGGTCAAGAGAACAAAGAAAGCACCAAAACCGAAACCAACATCATTGGGACGGAAGAAATAAGCCAAAATGGACATATCCATCACCAAAAGCCAAACGGAAGCGAATTTGATTATGTTACTACCAAATTTTTCAGCTGTTTGACTAGGAGCCTTCAGAGGTACCTCAAAAGCCCTTGCAAGAGCTCTCTCTTTGGCCAAACGTTCAGCTTCTATTGCCACCTTCATTTCCCTCGTACGGCGCTCCTTCTGAAAATAATGAGCAATCTTAGTCGGTTCGTCCTGCCGTGACTTAGTGATACTTATAAAAAGCAAATATTGCATGGCAAAGATAAGGGCTGTGTTCCCACCATATTCCAAGAAAGAACCATTCCAAATACTAGAGACAACCGCAAAGACAATATAGCCTCCAATCGACACTAAAATAGTGAGAAGCAGGTGAATCCAACGAAAACGGTAGGTGTACTTATCCATTATATCCCGTCCTAAAAAACTGTCACGTGGGTAAAGATACCAAATGACGAAAATAAGTTCAATAGCCTGAACGGCTGTTAGAAAACCAACATAATTGAAACCAAAAATAGCCGCAACAACATTGATAAGATAGGAAATAATGGCCAAAACTCGCAGGCTGGTGCGCTTAGACAATAGTCCGATACTCATCAGGGTAATGGTTGAAAAGGCAGAAAATCCAGCGCCCATCTTATCATCAAAGATAAACACATTGACAAAGGCAAAAATCAAAATCCCCAAGAGAGTCATAACCTGTCTTTGCATTTCTTTTTTCTTTTCTTTCATACTTTCCCTCCTTATGAAAATGATAGCGTTTCCACAAATCTATTTTAACACAAATAGAATCTCCTTGTCCTAAACAAAAAGGCTTTCAGTCGCCTGAAAACCTTTTTCACTTGTTATCTATTGTTTCAATCTTTAGAAAAACGAAATCTCCATCAAAACGTTGGATATACTTTTGGAAACCCAATAAACTAAAGGTTTCAATCTCATAGCGAACCTTGTCAACACCGT
Source organism: Streptococcus sp. C150 (assembly GCF_000187445.1). Classification (NCBI taxonomy): domain Bacteria; kingdom Bacillati; phylum Bacillota; class Bacilli; order Lactobacillales; family Streptococcaceae; genus Streptococcus; species Streptococcus sp. C150. The sequence continues at coordinate 1,321,669 of NZ_GL698449.1, forward strand.
CATTAGTCGTCTCTTCAAGAAGATTTAGTTTGGGAATATCAGACTCCAAGACATCACGGTAGAGACCCGTATATTCAAAAGTAATGCGAACCCATTCATTTCCCGAAAGCATTGAGAAAGCCTGATAGCGCACTTGCTCGTCTGTAATCAAACGATCCTCTTGCTCTGGACTAAGCGTGAATGCGACCTTATTTTCCGATTTATGAATAGTCTGGAAACGATCCACACGGAAATAACGGATTTCAGAGAACTGATAATCACAGGTAAAGTTATCATCCAATTTATAGGAAATACAGTAAAAATAGTGGTTGTCGAAGATAACAGAAATCGGAAAGACCTTATATTCCTCCACTTTTTCTCCAGGTTTACGATAACTGAAAGCCAAGGGCCGTTGGTCCACAATGGCATCAAAAATCGCTGAAATAGCTGGTAAGAGTGACTTATCTTGATTTTGATAAATCTTCAATTCTTGATAACTATCTAGCTCTAACTCAGTCAATTGCTTGATACGTCTGCGTTCCTTGTCATCTACAGCCCTCTCAACAAAGATGTTAATAATTTCTGATACCTCATCTTTTCGAAGGGCACGACTCTCCAAAAGAATTTTAGACAAGATAACTGCTTGATTATATTTCAGATTACCATATCCTTGCTCATATTGGGCATGGTAGGAACCATATTTCCTAGAATATTTTACTTTCATATTAGGACGTAGCTCTGACAAATTGTCCTTAAGTTCGCTAACATCCTCTTTAAGTGTACGCTCGCTAATGCCAAAGCGAGCCAGATAGTCCGTTTTTGAAATGTCATTTCCCTTTTCCAATTCGGACATAAAATACAAGAGACGTTTGGTTTTTGATGCTGTCATTATAAAATCCCCCTTTATAATTGAATCTCTTATTACTAAAAAAATTGCTGTCTAATGAATAATTATTTCATTATCATAAGTCCTTCACCAAGAGTAACGAGAAGCAGAATTATAACTCAGATAATAATCCTTCTTCTCCTCATTGTACTCAAAAGATAGTCTTGAAAATTTTGCTTTCTCAATAGAGCTATTCTGATCAGTATAATCAAGATCAACTGTCTTATGCATAGCTCCTGAAGAATGCACGCTTATGCGCCTCTGTGCACTGTCTGCCTGAGGGTGTTCCCTCACTACCTCAGACAAGGGTGTTGCTGGCCCAAAAATTTCTTGGTCTTTAGTGCGTAACCGGTTAAGCTGTTCTTTTGTCCAGTCACTACTATAATTATCAACTACCGTGACGCCATCAGGTGGATAAGTCGCTGTCCCACCATCATAAACATATTGACCTTCTTTATTTTTGACAAAAGTGAGATCAATATACTCTTTTTCATCTCCCCGGCTATATTCTCCCTTTAAACCACTGGACTCCAGCACGACATATTTTGGCTTTCCGTGGCGTTTAATAATTGAGCACAGTGTATCTTTCTTAGGCTTCAAATTCTCAAAGTCTTCTTCAGTCCAGTTATAAGCTGCAGACGCATCCTCGTAATCCTGAGGATCATCACTATCAGCTTTATTCTCCGACTGAGATGCCTGCTGAATCACCCTGTATTTTTTCATGGTTTCTCGATAAATAGAACAGCCCAAAGTGGCAATGAATATTAGCCCAATCAATGCAAGAACAATGGACGCCCAGAGAAACCTTCTCAGTTTTAGCCCTAGCCTGAGGATAATGATAGAAAGCACGAAGCAGGCAATAATCACAGCTAAATACAAGATTACTGGCTGATGCTTTCAAGATAAAATAGCTGATACCAAGCTTACGAGTAAAAGTATCATTGGAGAAACAAAAGTGAGAAAGACATACCGCTTTTCAGCTTTTTCCTCCTGAAAAGCAGACTCGAACTCAGGTCCTTTGTCACTAAAAGCCGACTCAAAAGAATTCTCACTCTTTATTATGTCATTATCATTGAAATGACTGTCCTTTTCCTTATTAAGCTTCTCACCCCTCCCCAAGATACACTCCAGAAAAATTTACTGGTTTTTACTATTGTAACAAATGAAAACGTTATTTTCTATAGAAATACTAAAAAAGCAACCTGAAGCAGGTTGCTTTAGAAGGTAGACAGACGATTTAAATGTGTCAAAAACTAAGAAGGCGACACATGATTTGCAATAAATCCTTGCTTTACAATCGAAGTTAGCATAAACCGAAATTCTGTCTGTCATTTAATCATTTTCAATTTTTTCAGCTTCGCTACTGAATTTTTGTGCGATGGCTTCGAGAGCCAATTCATCGGTGTCAGGAAGCGTGATGGCATCGTCAGAGATTTCATCAATATTTGCATAGAATTCAATGTGATTCTTAAGATTTTGCAGATGAATAGGGGCGTCTCCACCATATTCTCCATCGAGATTAATCATCATACGATCTTCACCTAAGGGCTCGATATCTAGCGAACTGGTTTTGATATAAGCAACTCTCTTATCATAGATGTGTTTTCCACCTTGAAGAACCTGTCGAATAAGGTCAACCAGCTCAAAAAGGTTGGCTGTTTTAACCATGATTAGGGTAAATTTACCATCATCCAGTTTAGCATCCGGAGCAATCGTTTCAAAACCACCGACCGAATTAGTCAGGGCAACGAAAATCATAGAAATGCCCCCTTCAAAGACGCCCTCATCATGTGTAATGCGAACTGGAACCTTCTTAACTTGAGGCAAGAGCTCAGCTCCTTTAACCAGATAAGCCAAGTAACCAAGAACCGTCTTCAATCGACTAGGCACACTATAGGTTAATTCGGTAAAGGAACCTGCAGCCGCAATGTTGATGAAGTATTTATCATCATAGGCACGACCAATGTCCATCTGCAGGGTTTGTTTTTTGGCAATGACTTTGGCTGCTTCAACAGGATTCCCTCTTGGAATCTTCAAAGCACGCGCAAAGTCATTCGTTGTTCCTGTTGGAATCACTGCCATTTGTGGGCGCATTTTGAGCGGAGCAATCCCAGAAACCACTTCGTTAATCGTTCCATCACCACCGGCAGCAATAACCAAGTCGAAACCTGCTTTAGCGGCACGAGTGGCCTCATTTTTGGCTGAGTTTTCATCTGGTGTTGTTTGAAAAGCTGACGTTTCAAAACCAGCACCTTCCAAAATATCCAATACCTCAGCAACATTTTTCTTCATAATTTCTTGCCCAGATGTTGGATTATAAATTAAGCGGGCACGTTTTTGTTTCATATTGAACTCCTATAAATTCAGCAACCAAGCCTCATCCACTACATCAATGCCTAGGCTTTGTGCTTTTTCCAACTTACTTCCAGCATCACTACCGGCAACCACTAAATCTGTTTTCTTAGAGACAGATCCTGTCACCTTGGCACCTAAGGCCTCTAGTTTTGCTTTTGCTTCGCTACGTTTAAGATGTTCCAATTTACCTGTCAAAACAACCGTCTTTCCAGACAAAATGGCATTGTCTGCAACTTTTTGCCCAAGATAGGCCATATTAATGCCATAGGATTCTAGTTCTTTCAAAAGAACTTTAACCTCCTCCTTGACGAAATAACGTTGAATAGACTTGGCGATAACCTCCCCTAATCCATCGACAGCTGCAATGGCCTCAACATCAGCGCTTGCCAAATCCTTGATCGTTTCAAAAGCTTCCAGCAACTGCTTACTTACTTTAGCACCGACATGACGAATGCCCAAACCATAGAGTAATTTCTCAGCAGAGTTTTCTTTTGACGTTTGAATGGCAGCATAAAGTTTCTCGGCAGATTTTTCCTTGAAGCCTTCTAGCTGGAGGAAATCCTGGCTGTTCAATCCATAGATATCAGCCACATCCTTTACCAATTCAGCTTGAAAGAGCTTTTCAACCACTGAAGGTCCCATACCTGCGATGTTCATGGCATCACGGGAGGCAAAATGAATCAGGCCTTCTTTGATCTGAGCAGGACAAGAAGGATTGATACAACGAAGGGCAACTTCATCTTCAAAATGCAAGAGACCACTGCCACAAGATGGACATTGCGTCGGCACTTCCATCGGCTCCTGTGTCGTACGCTTACTTTCTACTACACGGAGTACAGCAGGGATAATATCACCTGCCTTGTAGACAATAACGGTATCACCGATACGAATATCTTTTTCAGCAATATAATCCACATTGTGAAGGGTGGCTCGACTAACTGTGGTCCCTGCCAATTGTACCGGCGTCAAATTAGCCGTCGGCGTTACCACACCCGTTCGACCCACTTGCCAGTCCACAGAAAGAAGCTCGGCTTCCTTTTCCTCAGCCGGGAATTTATAAGCAATAGCCCAACGTGGTGCCTTAACTGTAAAGCCTAGTTCTTCTTGCATGGCCAAACTATTGACCTTAATGACAACACCATCAATGTCGTAGGCCAAGTAATCACGATCCTGACCGACAGCTTGAATAAAGTCCCAAATCTCATCCATCGATGAAGTGACAATACGACGTGGATTGACTGAAAAACCAAGTTCTGTTACCTCATTCAAGACATCATTTTGCGTCAAGCGTTCCGTCGGACTGGCTTCCTGATAAAGGAAAGTCGCCAAACGACGCTTAGCCACCACTTTAGTATCCAATTGACGAAGGGTTCCTGCAGCAGCGTTACGAGGATTGGCAAATTCTGCCTCACCATTTTCTTGGCGTTGGGTATTGATGCGTTCAAATTCAGCACGTGGCAAATAACATTCCCCACGCACAGTAATATTAAGCGGTTGATCCAACTTCAGTGGAATATCTGAGATACGCTTGACATTTTCAGTGATATTTTCACCAACTGAACCATCACCACGTGTCGCACCGACTTGTAGAATACCATTCACATAGGTCAACGAGATAGAAAGACCATCGATTTTGAGTTCAGCCATATAATCAGCATTAGGAAATTCGTCCTTAACTCTCTTATCAAAGGTATCCAGTTCTTCTCGAGAAAAAGCATCCTGCAAACTATAAAGGGGATACTCATGTTGGTATTTCTCAAAACCATCAAGGACCAAACCTCCCACACGATGAGTCGGACTATCTGCTTGAACAAGCTCGGGGTGCTCAGCCTCTAAAGCTACAAGTTCACGATAGAGCTTATCATACTCGGCATCTGATACCGAGGGATTATCTTCAGTATAATACTCTTTTGCATACTGGTTAAGTTTGGCAACCAGCTCTTTCATTCGTTTTTCCATAGGAACATTTTATCATAAAAGCAACAAAAAACGCCTTTACAGACGTTAATTTAGGAAACAAAATCAATCACTTTGGCTAATTTTTTGATAAGAATGGCACCGACCAAGAGTGAAGCCAATTCTCCCATAGCTACAGAGAACCAAGTTGCCCAAAACGGAGCATGAGCCACCAAGGTCAACTCAGCAGCAATAGTCACCATGAAAAATGAAAAATAAAGGGCAAAATAGATCTGGGCCTTGTCAAAAAGGCCTCCAAAAATATCTTGATTCTTAAAGCGGTCAAAGAAATGGACACCTGAGCCAACAAAAACCAAGGTTGAGAGACTACCAACGACCACATCAATCATGTTAAAACTAAAGAAGTTGGCAATCAAACATCCCAAGGTCACAGCAATGATATACTTGCGATTATAAAATCCCAAAAGATTAAACATTTCTGCAATTCGAAACTGGTATGGACCATACGAAATCAGATTAAAAGGTGGCACAATGGTCAAGACCACGTAAAGTGCTGCCACAATAGCAATATGAGTTAAATCACGAATAGTTTGATGTTTCATTTTTCCTCTACAATCTTTCTATTTTTTCTTTGACAAGGACTCATTCCCGCCAAAAGAGCCTGGACCTCGCCAAGCTCTCTTTAGCATCTAAGAATTGTCCTCGTCTTTTTTGTGTTTTGTGCTATCATTACCATCTCCTGAAAAACTATGAATAATGGTAAGCACATCTCCTCTTCGGCTGTGTAGTTCACCTTGTTTAAGTTCCTGATAGGTTGCGTTAAAAATAGCCCCTAGAATCAAAATCCTTGCTAAAAAGATAAACCAAAGCATGAAGACGAAGATCATAATTGACCCGAATAACTTGATATCAACCAATCGACTCAGCGTACGAATCACATAGGTCCCAAACAAATTGCTCAAATACCCAATCACCAAGGTTGTAAAAATAGTCCCCGGCATGATATAACGGATTTTTCGAATCTTCACATTTGGAAGAATGAAATAAAGTACCATGACTCCCAGAAATACCACTGCAACGCTCAAGGGCTGAATACTATTCAAAATCAATTGAGTCAGATTAGACCCAATAGGATAGGTCTGATTGATAACTCGAAGGACCGACTGAACAATTGTGGATAACATAAGCGCAAAGGTCAGCAAAAACAAGATAACCAAACTCAAGAGTCCACCAATGATATGACTGATAAAGACATCTCGGTGTTCTGAGGCACCATATACCTTATTAATGGCCTTTTGAAGTGATGATAAGGACTTAATCATGGTCCAAAATCCTGTCAAAGAGGCCACTCCCAATAATTGTCCAGAAGGTGTGGAGAAGACATCCTTGACAACATTGGCTGCAGGAGCATAAAACTGCTTGGGAAGATGCTCACTCATAAAATTCAAGAGATCAGTGGTATCAATATTCAGATAGGGAAAGACATTGGCTGCAATGACAATGAGCGGAAAGACCGTCAAAATCAAATAATAAGCCACGGCAATGGTAGAAATATCTATCTCTGCACTACGATAATGTCTAAGGTAAACCTGCAAAGGTCGCCATTGAAGCCTATCTAGGAGACGGGCCATTATGCCTTGTCGTTTCATACTAATAAGTTCTTTCTTGGCCTTGAGAAGTTAAAATGACTGGACCATCTTTGGTAATCACAAATTGGTGTTCGTATTGGCAGGAAAGACCGCCATCAAGCGTTTTATGTGCCCAACCCGTTTTAAGGTCTGTATCAATTTCCCAAGTTCCTGTGTTAATCATTGGCTCGATGGTCAAGACCATTCCTTCTTTAAGGCGGAGACCACGTCCAGCTACCCCATAGTTAGGAACCATTGGCTCTTCGTGCATTGTTGGTCCAACACCATGTCCAACCAAATCACGAACAACCCCGTAACCACGACTTTCAGCATATTCTTGGATAGCTGCACCGATATCACCGATACGGTTACCAACTACCGCGTGTTCAATACCAAGGTACATAGCCTCACGAGTTACTTCCATAAGGTTTTTAACTTCATCAGAAGGTGTCCCAATCGCATAAGCCCAACATGAGTCAGCCAAACCACCAGTGTAAGATTCTGTGTATTTTTTAACTTGAGCAACATTGTCAAAGTTCAATTTTGATACATCAAGAATGGATTTGTCAAGAGGTTCTGACAAGACCATATCAACTTTCAAAAGGTCGCCATCTTTTAAAGTATAGTGACGTGGAAAGGCGTGTGCTACTTCATCATTAAGGGAACAACAAGTAGCATAAGGATAATCCATAACGCTTCCTTCAACTCCAATTTGAAGAGGAAGAACATTTTCTTCTTTACAGCGACGACGCACATACTCTTCTACTTCCCACATATCCACTCCTGGTTGCAAGAGGTCACGTAGACCAATGTGGATGCTGGCAAGAAAATCTCCTGCCTTATCCATTGCTTCAATTTCACGTGCTGATTTTAATGTAATCATTGTTTTCTCCGTTTTCTTTATATCTTTTATTTTTTATTCATTACTATGTTTTCTTAACCACAACAACTGATTTGCAGACGGCATGATTCCCATGAGTAACCATAAGGTCCAGATGGGCTCTACGTCTGGTCTCAGCAATAATACTCGGGGTAATCGTTACCTTATCATCAATCTGAGCCGCTTGAAGAAAGTAAAACATCATCTCTTCAATCACTAAGCCCTTCTGCGCCTGTTTTTCCATGATTCGATAAACTACTTCCTTAACCATCTCCGCAAGAACACCTTGGGTAAGGTTACCAGAATTATCAATCATGGTTGGTTCCACCTCAAAGTTAAAGGCATGCTTGTCTTGGTTCAGATTAGCTATCATTTGATCGCTAAAGGTGTGCAAATCACCGCGATTATTGTCTTGAAGTTCCTCTAAAACCTGTCGACGGGTGATCGTCCCTAGATAATGTTTTTCGTCATCCACAACAGGAATCATATCATAGTCTTCGAAAATCATCTTTTGAGCCACGGTCGCTAAACTAGTCTCGAGTCTGGTCACCGTAGGTTTTGTCATAATAGCTTTAAGCATGGTCGTTGGATGCTGGTTAGCCACATCACGCATGGTCACAATTCCAACAACCTGATTGTCATCAGACACAATCGGGAAACGAACGAGATTGGTCCGCTTAACCACATTCTGATAATCCCTAACAGTCATTTCAGGAGTCATGTAAGTGTAATCTTCTCGTCTTGTATAAACCTGAGCAACTGGCTTGATATCTGTTTTAATCCGTACATTTGACAGGGCCTGGTTAATCATCGTTGCCACAGTAAAGGTATCATAGGTTGTAACCATGACTGGAAATTGTCTCAATCGAGAAAGTTCCTTAACCCGCTCAGAAACTTGAAATCCCCCTGTTACTAGGATAGCATTATTATGCTCAAGGGCCAATAATTGAATATCTTCACGGTCCCCAACAATAAGCAAATCTCCCTTTGTTAAATAACGCGTGATATTTTCAATAGTCATGGCACCAATGTAAAATTTACTGAAAACACGGTCCAAACCTTCGTGGCCAGAAATAACTTCAGACTCTGTAATCTCAGCAATCTCTGCAAAAGTTAACTTGTCAAGACGTACTTGAACTTTCTTTTCAATGCGAACAGTACCGCTACGAGGCCGAGTCTCTACCAATCCTCGATTTTCAGCCTCTTTAATGGCTCGGTAGGCTGTTCCATCAGACACCTGCAAGTGGTTAGAAATACTACGTACACTGACACGCTTACCGATAGGCAGAGCCTCTAAATAATCTAGAATTTCTTGATGTTTACTCACTATTCTCCTCCTTCTCAAAGCGGAGATAATCACGCATGGCACGGGTGTATCTATCGGCTCCTTTAAAGCGAGACACGAGTTTAAAACCAGACTTTTCTGCCACACGAATAGATGCTTTATTTTCCAAATGGGCTATAAGAATGATACGTTCCATTCCCATAGCTGATAAGGCTAAATCCGTTAGACAAGTGACTGCCTCCGTCATTAGACCTCGTTCCCAGAAAGAGGCATTCAAAAAATAACCAAGTTCGGCAGTCCGTTTCTGGACATCTATCTTTTCAAAACGAATAACACCAATCATCTTACTCGACTCTTTATCCAAAATGGCCCAAACACCCAAAGGTTCTTTCATGAAATAATGGACCAAAAGACAATCCGTCTCCAGCTGAGTTTTGGTCGATGGAAAGAAAAAGCGTAGGTTCTGTGGATTTGACACTATTTCGTGCAAGTCAAATCGATCTGAAAAGATGAGTGGCCTAAAAGAAAGGCGTTCTGACTCAAAGAAGGCAAAAGCCCCCAGACTAGTCCATATATCCATGAAAGTATTATAACACAGTTTTAAGAATGGAAAAAGGCTCAACCACAAGGGATTGAACCTTAGACTTAATCTTCGATCAAAGTAATATCTGCACCCAGATCAGAAAGTTTTTCGATGATATTTGAATACCCACGAAGGATATACTCAATATTCGTGATTTCGGTCTGACCATCCGCCATTAAACCTGCTGTAACAAGAGCTGCACCTGCACGCAAATCACTTGCCTTGACTGGGGCACCAGTAAATTGTGTCGGACCATTATAAACAATTTGACCACCAAGCACCTGAATATCTGCTCCCATACGAGCAAGTTCAGGAACGTGATTCACACGCTTTTCATAAATGGTATCAATGATTTTTCCTCGGCCTCCCGCTTTCAACAATAAGGGAGTCATGGGTTGTTGTAAATCAGTCGCAAAGCCTGGATAAGGTGATGTCTTAATATCCACTGGTTTTAAATCAAATTGTTCTTCGACAAAGATAGAATCCTCTTCAACTGTCATACGAACACCCATTGACTCAAGCTTAGCAATGAAACTCTCGAGATGCTCATAAAGAACATTTTTAATCTTAATTCCCTTACCAATTGCTGCTGCCATAGCAATGTATGAACCTGCTTCGATGCGGTCTGGAATAACTTGGTGGCGAGTACCGTGCAAGCTATCAACGCCATCAATCGTGATAACCTCAGTACCAGCACCACGGACATGTGCTCCCATATTATTAAGCAAGGTAGCTACGTCAATAATCTCAGGTTCACGCGCTGCATTTTCAATAACAGTACGTCCTTGAGCCTTAGACGCAGCCAACATGGTATTAATGGTCGCTCCGACACTCACGGTGTCCATATAGATATGAGCTCCTCTAATACGTTGACCTTCCTCAGTGGCAATACGCATAGACTCAGCTTCATAGGAAATCGTAGCGCCCATAGCTTCAAAAGCCTTTAGGTGAAGGTCGATAGGACGTGGACCTAAATCACATCCTCCAGGAAGTCCCACTGTAGCTTGACCATAACGGCCAATCAAGCTGCCATAGAAATAATAAGAAGCACGGAGTCTACTAATCTTACCAAATGGCATCGGCATATCTTTGACGCCTCGAGGGTCAATTTCAAGCGTTTCGCCATCACGCTTAACCGAACCACCCATTAGCTCAATAATTTCAATTAGATTATCGACATCACTAATCGCTGGAACACCGTCCAAAGTCACTACCCCATCCGATAAAATGATGGCCGGGATTAAAGCAACAACCGAATTTTTAGCCCCAGATACTGTAACTTCTCCTTGAAGTTTCTTACCCCCATTGATAATAATTTTACGCATACTGTTCAATCTTTCTTATACTGGAATATTAGCCTTTTAATTCTACCATAGATTGAGGGGCATGACAAATTAAGAAGTTAAACAATTATCGGACAGTTTCACTTGATAGTTTGAACCATCCCTTAAACCGTATAGCACCATCCTGGTCTGTTCGTAAGACTCTAATATTTCGCTCCTTAAAACGCTCTAGTGTTTCCTCATTAGGATGCTTATAGCGATTATGTTCGCCAGCTGAAATAAGAGCGATTGAGGGCTGTATCTGGTTCAAAAACATTTCAGACGAAGACCCTTTTGATCCGTGGTGTCCAGCCTTAAGAACACTTACTTTTAAATTAGGATAGCTATCTATCAACTCCTTCTCACCCTCTTTCTCCAAATCACCCGTAAAAAGAAAGCTAGTCCCTAATAATTTTCCATAGAGGACAATGGAGTCATTATTGCCACCATCACCGACTTTTTGAGGATACAGAACCTGTAAATGATTTCCCATTATGGGCAATTTATCACCAGCCTTTAGAGGACGGACTGGCCGCTTCAGTTCCTGAAGGCGTTTAACAAAACTAGTCTTAGTCAAGGCTCCCTGACTGACACAAATTTCCTTAATCTTAAACCGTTTAGCCACTTCCTCCAAATCACCAATATGATCTGTATCCGTATGAGTAAGAACCAAATGATCGATACTAGACACTCCTCTAGCTTGCAGGTAGGGAATCACGGTTTTCTCGGCATTGCTCGTCTGGCTACCCTTTTGCCACTTTTCCTTAGAGCCGAAAGTCACCTTGCCGCCTACATCAATCAGAACTGTCTCACCTTTTACACTTCTCAGAAAAATACTATCTCCCTGACCAACATCTACCACAGTTACCTCATTAGTCAAGGGATGTTTGACCCAAATCATCAAAAGACTAAAAGCGATTAAAAGACAAATCCTTATCTGAGGCTTTTTCCAAAAATCAAAGAGAAAAATTAAGACGACTATCATCAAGCCGAACTGAAAGAGGCTGGGTTTTCCTAAAACCAATGGCTGACCGAGCCAAGATTGTATCCAAATTAAAAGGGATTCCATCCATTCAAAAATCGGATTGAGCTGAGTCAGGACAAGAAAGCCCGAGAGTGCAAAGAAAACCGTCAAGACAGGTAAGAGAAAGCTATCAAAAAGTATGGAGAATAGGGCCGTTAAGACTAAACTAAGGGGTTGAAAGGTCCCGTAATAGTAAGTTAGAAATGGCAAGATTCCTAGACTCAATACTAGACTCGTATAGATTGACTTCTTCAGAGAGGGCAACTCCTCAAAATCAAATAAGCACAACAAGAAAGCGTAAGAACAACTTAATATACCTCCCACTGTTAAAAGAAAATGGGGTAAGAAGAGAAATAAAAGAAGTAGAGTCATTCCCATATTATCAAGCTTTTTAAAACCTAACTCAGCCAAAAGACTTTGTATTAAGGACCTTAGTACCGAAGCTGTCCATCCTGTCATTAGCCCATAAAAAAGTGAAAATGGCACTAAGATGATAAAAAGATAGTCTTTAGGAAGGCCAAGACGTAAAAGACCATAGCGAAACCATCCTAGGAAAAAGCCCACCTGCATGCCTGAAAGTGCAAAAAGATGAATAATCCCCAAGCTAGTATAGAGCTGGCTCTGCTCGTCAAACTCTTTGTCCAAATACCCAAAGAGTAGGCCTGTCATATAGTGTCTCATCGGATTAGGAAAATGTGTCTGAATATGAACCAGGGCCTTCCTTCGCAGTTGATGAAAAAAGGTTAGTGGAGAAATGGATTTTAGGGGCGCCACACTGTCCAAGCGCTCCATCTTAGCAATACGATAAATACCCTGACTAGCTAGGTAAGACTGATAATTAAACCCTTGAAAATTACGCTGACCCGTTGCTGGTGATAACTTAATTTTCCCCCTTAAGACAGGTGTCCGACAAACTGTCTTAAAGTAATGTTGCTCCCTTTCTGACTTAAGTCGGTAAAAAATCTGATAGGTTTGCCCCTTTGTCTTACCAACGGCTGATAATTGCTCACCATTCACCGAGATTGTATCTGCAACCAATACTACCTGTTTGATTTCACTAGGAGCTTGTTTATCTTGTATAGTAGCTCTATGATGCAGGAATAGAAAGTAAGCTAGAAAGAAAGCAGCTATAACGCAAACAAATTTAAGAGATACTGTGTTCTTCCAATGATGCTTAAAGAAGCACAGCAATAGAAAGACAAAAGCCCCAATCGCATAGGGATTAGTGGCAAAAATTGTAAAATAAAGGGCAGCAATCAAAAGAGCCAAGGAAAAAAGATTGACTGGAGCCTTTTTAAGCCACATAAATTGATTCTCTGATTTTTTCTAAAGTTTTATCGCCAATTCCTGAGACATTTTTTAAATCATCTACAGATTGGAAGCCACCATGACTTTCACGATAGGCAATAATGTCTTCTGCTCGTTTGGCACCAATTCCTGAAATGGTTTGTAGTTCCTCTGAAGTCGCAGTATTGAGGTTAATCTTGCCATCTTTTTGACTCGTTTTCCCTCCCTTATCAGAAGCCGCACCTGAGTCAGATTGGCCTACCACTGATACATTTTCGTCCTTGCTCGCCACATAAATGACTTCTTCATCTGACAAACTTGCGGCCAAATTGACACTCTTAGCGTCCGCATCCTCAGTCATTCCTCCAGCTGCCTTGATAGCATCCGTCACCCGAGAACTTGCTTTTAGCGTATACACACCTGGCTTTGTCACCGCCCCCTTGACATCTACAGTTACTTGCTCACGTGGTGTATCTGTTGCCTCAGTCTTTGACTGAGCAGGTCTTTCAGAAAGAGCTTTTGAACTTTTCTGTGAAGACGAGGTTGATAGAGCAGAAATATCTGTGTAAGACGTTTCCGCCTCCATGCTATTTCCAGCGCCACAAGTCAGCCACAGGAAGAGACAAAAAATGACCAAGAGTACACTGATGATCCCCACAAAAAGACGATTGTCTTTGACATAAGCTAGAATTTTTTTCTTCACGCTACTCTCCTTAATTGATATCTTTTCTTTTTATTCGTAAAAATCTAGAAAAAATATCAAAAGGATAAAAAAACTCCATCAGATTGACATCTGATAGAGTCCTTTACTTATTTTTGCGTTTCTTTAGCACGATGTTTTTCAGGATTCCAAACAAAGCTAGCCACGTATGAGAAAGCCATTGTTAAAATCACCGCAACGATAGCCACAAGGCCAAGTGGTACACGGTAGATATAGGTCAATGGGTTTGGTTTCTTACCTGTTTGATAGCTCAAAGCTTCTTCATCAAGGCGATCAAATTCAGACTGGATACGACGGGCAACCTCTTGAATATTCTCATCATTCAAACGCTTCAAATCCGAAATATCAATAGGATTTCCGTAGTTCATATCTACACGTTCACCCGTCAAGAGCCCCTTGAGTTCACGAGGCCCTTGATAAACAACTGGCATAATTTTAACCTTTGCCATTTTAGCGATAACCGCAACCCCACCCTTAACATCAGAAGAATGACGGCTACCACTTGGGAACATAATCAAACTACGCTTGCTCTTTTTAAGCATATTAACAGGGTACTTAATAGCCTCCTGACCAGGATTTTCACGGTCAATCGGGAAAGCCCCACACATACGAATCCACCAACCAAAGATGCGACTCTTGAAAAGCTCTTTCTTAGCCATGAAAATAAACTGCTTTGGGCGAGCTGAAAATGCCATATAAACAGGGTCCCACCAAGTCCTGTGAGGAGCCACCAAGATGTAATTCTCATCCTTGTTCAATAACTTGTCACGATTGTGATAATGGGCATTGCCATTAATAATCCAAAGAAGGAAGACAACAAGCCCACGTAAATAAGCGTAAAACACGTTTTTACCTCTTTTTCTACAATTTTTTATATTATACTAGAAAAACGCTTTTTTTTCAGTAAAATACCAGTAAAAAAATTATGCAAAAATACATGAAAACATTATGGCACTTTCTCTTAGTTTGAGATATAATGTAATCATGAAAAGAAGTAATGATATTTTAGGGAATAATCGAAAGACACTTAATATATGTCTTATTATAGCTAACCTTGCTGTACTTGTTGTTTTAGGTTTTGTCCTATTCCAGCACCAAAACTCTAAGGTTAATCGTATGGTTAAGACACCAAAAAACGAACAAGTGTCTAAGGGTTCAAGTAGCTCTTCAAAAAAAGCTAAAAAAGAGGATAAAACACAACTCAAAAAAGGAAGCAACCACAGCATTGAGGCGTCTGACTACGCCTATGATGTCACTGCCGTTAATAACACTATCCGAGGGAAATCAGATGATGTTAAGGGTAAGGTGGTCTTTTTAACCTTTGATGATGGGATTGATCCCACTTTGACACCACAAGTCATGGATATCCTGAAAGAGTATGGCGTTCACGCAACCTTCTTCCACATCGGCTATACCATTACACCTGAAAATGGGGACATCCTCAAACGCCAAATTACTGAAGGACATGCCATTGCCAACCACAGTCTTAGCCATAACTTCAATCTGCTTTATCCAGGACGTGTTCCTAACCAAAGTCAGATTACTACTGAGGTCGACCAAACTATGGCTAATTTCAAGGCAATCTTAGGTAAGGATTTCAAAACAAGAATTTTCCGTTACCCTGGTGGTCATATGTCATGGCAAGGCCTAGAGGGAACCGACCAAGCTCTTGCTAAACAAGGCGTTCAGTGGATTGACTGGAACATGCTCTGTGGAGATGCAGAACCACTCTCTGTTCGTCCAACCACATCTGAAAGCATGATGGCTTATATGGATGGTTCACAGAAATATTTCCCTGAAACTACTGTTAAAGTTGTATTAATGCACGATACAGCTGGTAAGGAGCTGACTGTTCAGACCCTTCCACAAATTATCGAATATTTCAAAAATCAAGGATATACCTTCGGTGTCCTAGAGTAATCACTCGCAACAGTTCCTTTGGGAGCTGTTTTTTGTTACAATAAAAACTATGACAAATCCAATTTTAAAAGATGGAGAACGCATTGACCAGCTCTTCTCCACAGATGTGAAAATCATTCAAAATAGGGAGGTCTTCAGCTACTCTATTGATAGCGTCCTCCTCTCTCGGTTCCCAAAAATTCCAAAGAAGGGATTAATCGTTGACCTCTGTTCGGGAAATGGTGCCGTTGGCCTCTTTACCAGCACACGCACTAAGGCGCCGATTACCTTGGTAGAGTTGCAAGAACGCCTGGCTGATATGGCTAAACGCTCCGTCACTCTCAACCAACTAGAGGACCAGGTGACTGTTGTCAATGACGACCTGAAAAATTTGCTTGACCATGCGCCACGATCTCAGGTGGATCTTATCCTCTGTAACCCTCCCTACTTTAAGGCGACAGAAACTTCCAAGAAGAATCTGTCAGAGCACTACCTCTTGGCTCGTCACGAAATCACGACGAATTTGGAAGAAATTTGTCAGGTTGCACGTCATGCTCTAAAATCTAATGGACGCATTGCCATGGTGCATCGCCCTGACCGCTTTTTGGATATCATCGACACCATGCGCCAGTATAATCTAGCACCTAAACGCATCCAGTTTATCTATCCTAAAATGGGACGTGAGGCTAACATGCTCCTGATTGAAGCCATTAAAGACGGGTCAACGGATGGCTTGAAAATCCTCCCACCTCTCTTTGTGCACAAGGAAAATGGTGATTATACCGACGAAATCTTTGAGATTTACTTTGGGAAAAAGGCTGAGGGTGAGTCCTAAACGATGACAGAAAAGGATAGCAAGGCCTACATGTATGTGGTTGAGTGTGCTGATGGCACCCTCTATACAGGCTACACCACAGATGTCGAACGCCGCCTCAAAACCCATAACTCAGGCAAGGGCGCTAAGTATACCAGAGCTCGCCTACCAGTTAAACTCCTCTACTCAGAAGCCTTCGCTAGCAAGCCTGAAGCCATGAGCGCCGAAGCACTCTTTAAGAAAAAAAGCCGAGAGAAAAAACTGGCCTATATCAAAGAACACACGGAAAAATAACCGTGTGTTTTTTGACTTTACTTGAGACTACTTCTACTTTCTCATAATAACTATTTTACACCCATAATGTTTGCGCTTTCATAAAAAATACTATAATTAGGAAATTTGAAAAAGTTCGCTGACGTCCGCACTCACCTGAGGGAAGTCTAAAAAAATAGGTTTATGAAAAAACGCTCTATTTTCATAGAGCGTTTTCATTGTTTATTTATCACCCTTGTTACGGATAACAAAGCCGTTTTTCTTTTCGCTTGAGGTACGGTGTGGGCGTTTGTTGCCATGGTTTTCGAAGTCACGGCTATTCTTCTTAGACTTGCGTTTGAAGTCACGACGGCCACCGTCTCGGTCATCGCGGTTACGGTCGCCACGGTATCCACCACGACGGTTGTTATCGCGACCGCGGTTGCCACGACCACCTTTGCCGCCTTTACCACCAAAGCCACCACCTGATGGTTTGAATGGCAATGGTTTTTCACGCGCAATTTCCACTTCTGGCATTGTCTCTGGATCTTGAACGGTCAAGCTCAAGATGTAAAGGGCCAATTCTTCAGGTGTGAATTCTTGAGCCAATTTAACCGCATCGCCCTTGAACTTGTCAAAGTTAGAACGGATAGCTTCATCCGCAAAGTCACGTTCAATCTTCTTAAGGGCAACTTTCTTCTTAGCTTGGAAGGCTTCTTGAGCTGTTGGTGGCTTAAGACCTTTCATGCGTTTCTTAGTCAAGTTTTCGATGATTCCCAAGTAACCCATTTCGTTTGGAGCAACGAAAGTAATCGATTGACCTGATTGGCCTGCACGGCCTGTACGTCCAATACGGTGAACGTAGCTTTCTGGGTCTTGTGGGATATCGTAGTTGTAGACGTGAGTGACACCTGAAATGTCAAGACCACGCGCTGCAACGTCTGTGGCAACCAAGATATCGATTTGGTCGTTCTTGAAGTCACGGATAACACGAAGACGTTTGTTTTGGTCAAGGTCACCGTGGATACCTTCTGCACGGAAACCACGAAGTTTCAAACCACGTGTCAACTCGTCCACACGACGTTTGGTACGTCCAAAGACGATTGACAACTCTGGTTGGTCAACGTCCATAAGGCGAGTCATGGTATCGAACTTCTCTTGTTCCTTCACTCGGATAAAGTATTGGTCAACGTTAACATTGGTCAATTCTTTAGCCTTGATTTTCACATGCTCAGGATCTTTCATGAACTGAACGCCAATACGTTTGATGGCATCAGGCATAGTTGCTGAGAAGAGAAGGGTTTGACGTTCTTCTGGTACTCGGCTAATGATAGCTTCAATGTCTTCAAGGAAGCCCATGTTAAGCATTTCATCAGCTTCATCCAAAATCAAAGTCTCGATATTATTGAGTTTAAGAGCCTTACGTTTGATAAGGTCAAGGAGACGACCTGGTGTCCCTACTACAATGTGGGCACCTGAACGGAGGGCCTTGATTTGTTTCTCAATGCTAGAGCCACCGTAGACTGAGCGAACCTTAACGCCCTTGTCACGACCGAAACGGAAAAGCTCTTCTTGAGATTGCACTGCCAACTCACGTGTTGGGGCAATCACAAGGGCTTGGATTGTATTTTCTTCTGTACGAATTTTATCTAGGGTAGGCAAACCAAAGGCAGCTGTTTTACCAGTACCAGTTTGGGCCTGACCGATAACATCCTTACCTTCAAGAGCGAGTGGTATCGTCAACTCTTGGATAGGTGATGGCTTTTCAAAACCGGCAGCTACAACAGCTGATTGGATGTCTTCTGATAGGTTTAAATCTGTAAATTTCAAAGTATTCTTCTTTCTATTTGAAGGCGGTGCGAAGCCACCTTATGAGACTTGGTTATGTAGTATGTTAACTACCTGTATTTAATAGTCGTTTATTTTAACAACTCATCTAGTCTATCATATTTAAGAATAAAAAGACAGTGAATAACGTTTTAAAACCGCCTCCAATTTGAGAAGACGGTTTCACTCACTAATTATTATTTATGGACCAACCAACGCAAGTAGCGGGCCAAGACCAAACAAAGAATCGCACTACCGATAATGATGAAAATCCAGGCTGGACTGACAGTCATAAACGGTAGAGGAACATTCATCCCAAAGAAACCGGTAATAACGGCAAGCACTCCTAAGAGTACCTCAATAATGGTCAGATTGCTCAAGTTGTTGTTCAGATTGTTGTTTAGGATATTGTTATAAGAACCTGATAGGTGCTGTAAGACCTTAGAAATAAGATCCGTCATGGCAACCAACTGCCTGGCTTCAATCATGGCATCATCAAACTGCTCTTTTTCGACCTCATTGAGACGACGATAAATGGCGTGCCCCTTGATGTGTTCCAATAGAAGACGGTTTTGTGTGGCTGCAGCAACCAAATAGACCATGCCTATTCCCAAATCTGAAAGATCGTAAAGATTCTTACTGGTCGTGGTCCGTCTTAGGCGTCGACTAACCTCATCTTTTTGCTGATCCAAACATTCAATGACGGGATAGTAGGCATTTGAAATCATCTCAAGTCCTGCAAAGAGCAATTTGTAGATAGACAAATCCTCATGGTTATCCACATAATCTTGCATCTTGCTTATCACATAAGCGTTATCCTCGTTACTAATGGTCACCAAACGCGTATCTTGAACAATAAAGGTCAGAGGAATGGTTTCATAGTATTCCTTGTCCTTTTCAAGTGCCAGAACGTTATAGATAAAGGTGATTGTCCCATTCTCACGATTGTAGTCCATGTGAGCTCGTTCATTTTTATCCAAAGCATACTCTATGGTTTCCTGATCAATATCATACTTGGTATAAAGATAGGATTGCTCAGAAATAATATCTGAGTCGATATTAATCCAGTGACGCTTATAACCCAGTTCTTTTTCAATAAACATTTTTCTTCCTCATTACTCTAGTACTGCTGCTGCCAAAGCTTGTTGGATTTCAAAGACATTATTATCACTCTTAAATTGAAGGACCTCTGCAGGCTCCAGTGCTGATGAAATCCAAATCTTAAGTTCAGCATCTAGGTCAAAGTGGCCCGAGCTCTCTACAGTGAAACGAGAGATTGAGTGATAAGGGATAGACTTATAAGAAGTCTTCTTCCCTGTAACACCTTGTTTATCGACTAAAATCAAGCGCTTCTCTGTAAAGACAATCAAGTCACGAACAAGGGCATAGGCTAACTCCACCTGTTCACCTGGAATTAAGATGCCCTCCAATTGGCGCTCAACCTTATCATTATCTTTTTTAGATGCATTGCCAAGCAGTCCTGAAAAAAGTCCCATAGTTATTTCTCCTTTTTTATTGTAAAGATAATCCTTGCTTTAACTATACCACAATTTTAGGATTTCAGACACTTGCAAAAATGGGTTTCTGGTAGTACAATTAAGGAGTCACAAGAGGAGCAATTGCTGAGAATGGCTAGCTTGAATTTTTTTCAAGACTTGCCTAAACTCTTACCACCTGATCAGGTTAGAACCTGCGTAGGGATGTGTCTCAAAATAGATTGAAATAGAAGAACTTCTATGACAACGTTTTGATGTGGCAAAAATAGCCAATCAAGACGATTGGTATAGGAGGTTTTTTTATGTCGAAAACAAGTATTCGACCAATGATTGAGGTTGCACTTTTTGCAACTATCGCTTACATTCTCGACTTGGTTACTCAACCCATGTCCATAGGTCCTTGGATTTCCCTTTCCTTTAAAATGGTCCCTATCTTCCTCCTTAGTTTTCGCTGGGGAGTTGGAGCTGGTGCAATGGGAGGCCTTATCTGGGGATTACTCCAAGTGGTGACAGGACAAGCAGCCGGCGGTTGGCTAACCTTAACACAAGGTTTTCTGGAATATTTTGTTGCCTTTAGCCTTATTGGGATTAGTGGTGTGGTCAAACCAGTCCTCGATAAAGCCATCATACAAGGGAAAAAGCTCAAGTCTCTAGTGTATATCACTGGCGGTATTCTGCTAGGGGGCTTTTCACGCTATCTCATTCACTTTATAGCCGGTGTCATCTTTTGGGGAAGTTATGCTCCTAAAGGACAAAGCCCTTATCTCTACTCATTTATTATTAATGGCTCATCTTTCCTAGGAGAAACATTGGCCAGCCTCATTGTTTTCTTCGCTCTACAACGATTCCTAGGCAGATTACTCAATACAGAAAAATAAAAGAAACCATAGGACAATCTTAAGTGGAAGTCCTATGGTTTTTTGTGTGTTTATAAAAAACAGCAATCATTGCCTATTCACAGTAATAACCTCACTTTTGTTTTCCTGTATTTTATGTTAAGATACAAAAAAATATATATTCCCATATATGCAAAATGGAGGCTTCCATGAAAAAATTTGGAGCAATTTTTAAAAAATTTCGTAAATCAAGAGGGATACGATTAAAAGATGTCGCAAAAGCTGGTATCTCGACATCTCAACTGTCTCGTTTTGAAAAAGGACAGACAGATTTAACCATTTCAAAGTTTATGTTGATCTTAGATGAAATCAATATGCCTATTGAGGAATTTATGTATGCTGTCCATGATTTTCATCGTGATGATCTGAATGAGCTATTGTCAAAAATTCGACTTTTTGTATCAACTCATGATATCGATGGATTAAAGAAGTTACTTAATTCTCAATTAGAATCAGAACCTAAACGAGAGAAGTTTCATCACATTAATACTATTTTATTAAAAATTCGCTTGCAGGATTTATCGGGAGAAAGCTATTATACACAGCAAGACCTAACCGATTTAACCGATTATCTATTTAGTGTTGAGTACTGGGGTTATTATGAATTATTGATTTTTGCAAATACCTTAGATGTGTTGAACTATGAGACTCTTATGGTTTTGGCAAAGGAGATGTCTAGAAGGTCTGATTTTTACAAAGAGATTCCTAATAATCGACGCATGATATCAACCATGTTATTAAATGTTTATATTACATGCATAGAAAGAGGAAAACTCATTGATGCACTGTATTTTGAAAAACAATTAAACCAATGCTTTTTTATCGAGACTGAAATTTATGAACGATTGGTTTTTCAATATGCACAAAATTATTATCAATATAAAAAAGAAGGAAATAATCAGTCCATTATCGAAATGAAAAAATATATTGGGGCCATGAAATTGGCAGGGAGCGAGCATATTGCAAAGACTTATGAAGCACATTTGAAAAAATTGATAGAGGAAAATAGTTAGAAAGCATATATGGGAATTTATTAAATAAGATTATTATTCTTGTAAAATTATTTTGTTTAAAAAATATGTGAATCCAATTTCATTTCCAGATTTGGTAACCGATATGGAGAAACGATATGTCTAAATCCTTTCTGAAATTACTTCTCTCTCAATTATTTGCTAACTTAGCTGACATTTTTCTCAGGGTATCTCTCATTGCAAATATCTACGTCATTACAAAATCCGTTATTGCAACCTCAATGGTTCCCATTCTAATCGGATTATCAGCTTTCGTGGCAAGCCTTCTAGTGCCATTGGTGACTAAAAAACTAGCCCTAAATAGAGTTCTTTCATTCACTCAATGTGGAAAGACTTTTTTATTAGCAATACTCCTTGTAATACTCATTAAGGCTCAATTTGTTCCAGCCTTGGAAATGTATATCTTTGTTGTCGCTATTTCTATCTTAGATGGCTTTGCGTCGCCCGTATCTTATGCCATGATTCCTAGATATGCCACAAATTTGGGAAAGGCAAATGCTGCCTTATCAATGAGTAGTGAGGGAGTGCAATTGATTGGTTGGGGACTGGGGGGACTCCTTTACGCTTCGGTTGGCCTATTTTCTACAATGTTGATAGTCCTATTTCTTTATCTTCTTTCTACTTCTGTGATGCTCTTTCTCCCTCAGGCTAAAATAGAGCAGTTAGAGGCGGAGACTAATCTGGATACTCTAATAAAAGGATGGAAGTTAGTTGCAAAAAATCCTAAATTAAAGTTATTTGTCCAAGCAAATTTATTAGAGGACTTCTCCAATACAATCTG
Organism: Streptococcus sp. C150; assembly: GCF_000187445.1. Classification (NCBI taxonomy): domain Bacteria; kingdom Bacillati; phylum Bacillota; class Bacilli; order Lactobacillales; family Streptococcaceae; genus Streptococcus; species Streptococcus sp. C150. Next base: position 1,344,532 of record NZ_GL698449.1, read on the forward strand.
GGTATCATCTGTAATCCTTGTTTTTGTAACCGAAGTGCTAAAACAAACTGAAAGTTACTGGGGCTACTCAAATACAGCCTATTCCCTTGGTATCATTTTAGGTGGAATAATTGTCTACAAACTATCCGAAAAGTTTTTAGCTCATAAGTGGAAAAGTATTCTCTTTCCACTCTTAGCAATGGCGACCATCACAGCCAGTATCCTCTTTTTCTCAAACACACAAACATTTTTAATTTTCTCAAGTTTCATCGGCTTCTTTTCTCAGTTAAAAGAAGTACCTGAAAGTGTCTTTCTTCAGGAAACTGTGGATGAAAATCAGTTAGTACATGTTTATTCTGTATTTGAAGTCATTTCAACCCTTGCTTTTTCAGTTTTCGTCTTTCTGATGAGTTCTATTACTGAAAGTTTTGGAATTACAACAAGTTTTTGGCTATCAACAATTTGCATACTTTTAGAAGCTGGCTTGATTTATCATAATCGTAATTTTCTAAAGTAATTAATCATAGCTATACTTGATAACTATTAGGTTTATAAAAAATATAGGACTATCTGATTAGATAGTCCTATATTTTGTGTTGTTTTAGATGAGACGGCTAGCTAGACACCTAATAGGGGCTAGCGTCAAAAGATGAACGATTTACATAAACTAGATAGTCATAGTGTTACGACATGAGAAAACGGAAACGATGTTTTTTCCGTTTTCGAGTTAGTAAGGAACTTAGCCACGGTCTCATAGTATGTAGTGTAGATATCATTATTAAGATGTTACGACACGAAGTCAGACGAATCGATATTATTCGTCTAACGTAGTTAGTGAGACGGCTAGCTAGCCACAAGATAGTGGCTAGCATCAAAAGATGAACGATTTACATAAACTATACATAGCATTACGACATGAGAAAACGGAAACGATATTTTTCCGTTTTCGAGTTAGTAAGGGACTTAGCCACGGTCTCATAGTATGTAGTGTAGATATCATTATTAAGATATTACGACACGAAGTCAGACGAATCGATATTATTCGTCTGACGTAGTTAGTGAGACGGCTAGCTAGACACAAG
>NZ_GL698449.1:1345989-1461169 GCF_000187445.1 Streptococcus sp. C150
ACGGTCTCATAGTATGTAGTGTAGATATCATTATTAAGATATTACGACACGAAGTCAGACGAATCGATATTATTCGTCTGACGTAGTTAGTGAGACGGCTAGCTAGACACAAGATAGTGGCTAGCGTCAAAAGATGAACGATTTACATAAACTATACATAGCATTACGACATGAGAAAACGGAAACGATATTTTTCCGTTTTCGAGTTAGTAAGGGACTTAGCCACGGTCTCATAGGACGTGGCGTAGATTGCTTAGGCTATGAAATAGCCAAGCAATCTTAGTACATTACATCTTCTCTTCCAATGTTACATCTGGATATTTGTCCGCAAACCAACGAAGGGCAAAGTCATTTTCAAAGAGGAAGACTGGTTGGTCAAAGCGGTCTTTGGCCAAGATGTTTCGGCTTGATGACATGCGTTCATCGAGATCCTCTGGTTGAATCCAACGCACAGTCTTTTTACCCATTGGTGTCATAACGACTTCGGCATTGTATTCATTTTCCATACGGTGTTTGAAGACTTCAAACTGAAGTTGACCAACGGCACCAAGCATGTATTCGCCTGTTTGGTAATTGGTGTAGAGCTGGATGGCTCCTTCTTGCACCAATTGTTCGATTCCTTTGTGGAAGGACTTCTGTTTCATGACGTTCTTAGCAGCAACTTTCATGAACAACTCTGGCGTAAAGGTTGGTAGTGGCTCAAATTCAAACTTGTTTTTACCTACTGTAAGGGTATCACCAACCTGGTAGGTTCCTGTATCGTAAACCCCGATGATATCTCCAGCCACGGCATTTTCAACATTTTCACGAGATTCGGCCATGAACTGAGTGACGTTAGAGAGCTTAGCTCCTTTACCAGTACGTGTTAGATTAACACTCATACCACGCTCAAATTCACCAGAAACGATACGAACAAAGGCAATACGGTCACGGTGACGTGGGTCCATATTGGCTTGGATTTTGAAAACAAAACCAGAGAAATCCTTGTTGAGAGGATCAATCTCATCGCCATCCACTGTCTTGTGGCCATGTGGTTCTGGCGCAAATTTGAGGAAGGTATCGAGGAAGGTTTGAACCCCAAAGTTAGTAAGGGCAGAACCGAAGAAGACCGGTGTCAATTCACCAGCTAAAATAGCTTCCTCAGAGAATTCATTACCCGCTTCTGTCAAGAGTTCAATATCTTCTTTAGCTTGCTCATAGAATGGGTTATTGGCAAAAAGAGTATCACCATCTTCAATCTTGGCAAAGCGCTCGTCACCTTTATAGAGCTCCAAGCGTTCATTATAAAGGTCATAAAGCCCTTCGAAGGCTTTCCCCATACCGATAGGCCAGTTCATTGGATAGCTGGCAATACCAAGCACTTCTTCCAACTCTTCCAAGAGGTCAAGTGGCTCACGTCCATCACGGTCCAATTTGTTCATGAAGGTGAAGACAGGAATACCACGGTGTTTGACAACTTCGAAAAGTTTTTTGGTTTGGGCCTCGATACCTTTGGCTGAGTCAACAACCATGACGGCAGCATCAACCGCCATAAGGGTACGGTAGGTATCTTCTGAGAAGTCCTCGTGCCCTGGGGTATCAAGGATATTGACACGTTTACCCGCATAGTCAAACTGCATCACAGATGAAGTTACTGAGATACCACGTTGTTTCTCAATATCCATCCAGTCTGATTTAGCAAAGTTTCCGGTTTTCTTACCTTTTACGGTACCAGCTTCACGGATTTCACCCCCAAAGTAAAGCAATTGTTCAGTGATTGTTGTTTTACCGGCATCGGGGTGAGAGATGATGGCAAAAGTACGGCGTTTTTTGATTTCGTCTTGAATACTCATAGTTTTCTTTCTTCTTTGAAAATAATCTTTTTGTTACTTTTCCTTAGTGGTATGGATGTCAGCAGCTTCTTTGTAAATCTCAAAAATCCCATGTCCCAGAGCTACTAATAGCAATAGGGTTTTACCAGAACGAAAAGCAAGATCGTTGTAGCACTTCTTTCAGAAAATTTCTGTCTTTTGAAAGCTACATTTGTTGTCAAGGCTTGCGATAATTCTCGCAGGCACAGCTCTTTTATTATATCCAAATTACAGTGTGAAAGCAATTCTGAAAGCGTTTTGTGTTAGAATAAAACAAATAAAATGAAAAAACACGCTATCAACTCTCTGATGGCGTATTTCTTCATTTATTTAATATTTCTCGTCAAAATATTCCAGACCTTTTTTCATAATTATCATAAGAAAAATCAAAGCTCCTGAAACAGCAAGGTATTTGATAGGTAACCAGGCCTCTGGGATAAAAGGGGTATGTCTTAATAAGCCGTAATTTCCGTTAACAAAATGATTAACAACTACAAGTCCGAGATTCAATAGCAATGTAAGCGTCACAATCATATTCTTCGTAATAGGGTGGGTCTTATAGGTCCTCAAAAGATAATTGAGGCTATTGACCAGTAGAGCATAATGCCCAATGATAAAGGAAATACTGGAGATATGCGGAAAATCATAAGGATCAAATATGGGATGAATAATCGCACAAGAGCCTCCAACCAAGCCCATAAGTGCAAAATAAGTTTTGACCTTACTATCTTTTAGGAGCAAGAGGGCGAGCATGGCCAAGCGGCAATGGTAAAGAGGGAGACTATCATCTAAAGGAAATCCCTGCCAAATATACCAAATGTAAAGGCTAATCAGTTGAACGGCTTGGACTCCTAGAAAAGTCAGACGCCAACTTTTCTTAGCATGCCAAGACCAACTCAGGTAAGCCAGCAGCACCAATACCATTAGCATCACCAGATAATAGGGCAAAGGTATCTGTGGTGGCCGGGTTTGGGTCGTTGTAAAAAAATCCTTCATTCTCTTCTCCTGATAAAATTGCTATTCTCGTTATTATATCAAATTTCAGGTAAATCAAAAACCTGCTTTAACGAGCAGGCTTTTGATTTAAGACAATCTTATTTTGTGACTTTCCTTAAGTTAGTTCGGTCACCACTTCTTCAAAGTTCCATAAACAGCTCTTTAATGCAGGTTTTAGAGCTTAATCCTTGGATTGGAGTTCTTCAACAACTCTAGCTAGGTTCATAGAGTTGGAGCCCTTGAGCAAGATTTGATCGTGCTCGCCTAGGCTTTCTTTGATGCGTTTAACCATAGCGTCAAACTGGTCCTCGTCAGCTGTCTTCTTGAAATAATAGACATGACCAATTGGGAACATCTGGCTAGCAAGTTGCGACAAGTCCGCAATGTCTTCACCGTAGAAAATTACCGTATCAATAGCATCTGGTGCCAGGCTAAGAATCATCTGCGTGTGAAGTTGGACAGACTGTTCACCGAGTTCTTTCATATCGGCTAAGACAGCAATCTTCTTACCTCCTTCATTCTTAGGAATGGCTGAGAAGGTCTCCAAAATGAGCTTCATGGCTGTTGGATTGGCATTGTAGACATCTGAAAGAATATCTGCGCCATTGGCTGCTTTTTTCCATTCGGTACGATTCTTTGTCAGCTGCAAGTTAGCCAAAGCTGAGAAGATATTTTCCTCAGTCACACCCCAGTGTTTAGCGACATAAGCCGCAACCATAGCATTTGTGGCATTGTATTTCCCAGTGACTGGCAAGGTAATTTGTCCGTCTAGGAAGTTGGTTGAGAAGGTGAGATGGTCTTTGTATTCCGTCAACTCAGAGACTGTCAGATCAGAGCCCTCACCAAATCGTACCACTTCAAGATTGCTTGGCAAGAATGGATCTACGATAGGATCACTTGGCACAAGTAAGAGGCTGCCATCAGGCATACCGTCTTGCATTTGCATCTTACCTTGGGCAATCTTGTCACGGCTACCGAAGAACTCTAAGTGAGCCTCTCCGATTAAGGTAACAACAGCTGTTTTTGGCTTAGCCAAGGTAGACAAGAGGTGAATATCACCCATGTGGTCTTGTCCCATCTCAAGGACGATTTTTTCAGTATCATCAGGCATGTGAAGGGCGGTATAGGGAAGACCAATCTCGTTATTGTAGTTACCTTGGGTCTTGTAGGTGCGGTAGGTCGTTGCCAAAATATCATGAATCATGTCCTTGGTAGTTGTCTTACCGTTAGAACCAGTCACCGCAATGACATCAACACCAGTCTTTTCAAGATAGTAGGCAGCTAGTTTTTGGAAGGCCTCAAGAGCATCCTCAACTAGGATGTGGGCTTGATCAGCTGGTAAGTCTTTTTCTGTGAATGTCGCTAGAGCACCATTTTCAAAGGCTGTTTGGATAAACTCGTGCCCATCACGCACACCCTTGAGCGGCAAAAAGAGATCGCCCGCTGTAATCTTACGGCTATCAAACTCAATCTGGTTAATGGCAACATCTTCATAGGCTGTGACATTATTTTTAGCGCCAACAACCTTGGCAATTTCATGGAGTGTCAGTTTCATCTTAAAATCCTCTGTTTTATTTTTACAAGTCTGGCAAGAAATAAGATTTTCTTGCCCGCAATCACTCCCAATTATATCACAAATCAGCTTAGCTTTTGCTTGGGAGGTGAATTTGTTACAATGGTTGATGAAAGGATTAGGCATGACAAAGAAAAAATCAATCAGACCCTCTAGCAAAGAGAAAGACAGAAAAAGCGACTGTCAAAGTATTGAAGAACCCAAAAGGTGGCACTTTAATTGGAGAAAGATGATTCTACTGGAGCCAACATCTGAATTGATTATCTTAATAATACTAGCACTGCTGTATGGTGGTTTTTATTATTACGATCATTATACAGTCAACAAAGATAACATTTATGGTCTCTGGCAGTCTGATCATCATAAGTTAGCGATTTCCTATAAGCATCTTCGGAAAGGAGGAAATATCGACTGGCAAGTCGTTCAAGACGGTAAGTATATTATCTATGCTGCTAGAACTCGCCCTATCAAGCGCTTCAATGACGGCACCCTATACATGGAGCTTTATACAGTGGAAGGCTACCTGACTGACCTCCCGACCAAGGATGGTTTCAGCTACATGGATTTTTATCTTCGCAAAGACAATTATCTCACTTACGACGGTGACTCCTATAAGCGCATAGACTCCGGAAACAAGTCCATCACTTGGAAAGATGGTTCTACCAGCCCTTACGGTGAAAGGAAAACCACTATAGATGAGGTTATTGAAGCCTTCTATTTGATACTTATGGGTATTTTATTATTAGTTACCATCATAGAGGCTCGGCAAAAGAGGAGAGAAAAGCTAAGTGAGACACCAAACAAAAAGAAAATACACTGACCGAAAGAAAGTCAACCGAAAGTATCAGTCACAAAAAGCATATCGGAAAGAACAAAAACGTAAAACGGGATGGCGAGCACGCTGGGATAACTTTACAGACCGTTTAGCCAACATTTTTGGGATAGGTTTCCTAATCCTCTTACCTATACTCATTATCTATGGTATTTTCTTTGATCATAACGTTTATAAAGACAGTATCTATGGTCTTTGGCAATCTGAAAGTCATCAGATTGCCATATCCTACGAAAGAGGTAGCAAGGGAAGTAAGATTGATTGGGAGATTGTTCAAGATGGAAATGTCCTCATTAAAAATGCACGCATTGATGACATTAAACGCTTTAATGACGGTACCCTCTACATCGAAGTTTATGCCAAGGAGCGCCTGCTTTCAGTCCTTCCCGCTAAGAACGGCTACAACTATTTGAATATGTATGTCCGTAAAGACAATTATCTGACCTATAATGGCGAATCCTACAAACGGATTGATGATGAAAACAAGAGCATTACCTGGAAAGATGGCTCTAAATCCCCTTACGGTCAACGAATAACCTTGTTTGATCGTCTGGAACCCTATCTCCTATTTGGTATGTGGGGAGGCTTGCTTATCTATGTCCTTTTCGTTGAATGGAAGATCAAAAGAAAGTACAAAAACAAATAAAACCACTCCTGCTTCATATCAGTATCATATCACATAGCGTGTGGTCTATTTTTTTCACACCTTCTGAGCGAAACGAACTTAAAGTCACAAAATTAAAAAGGACCTCACGGTCCCCTTCGATTATTTTACTTTTTCAGCCTTTCCTAAATAATTGTAGCCTTCATCAAGCATAATAAGCGTTTTACCCCCATTTACAGGAATATCATAATTGGAGTAAAACGGCTGTTTATAGACTTCTTTAGGACTATTAATTTTGTAGCCTTGTTCTGCTACCGCTTTTTGAACGTGTTCAAACTGACTATTTATTTGGGATTCTGAATATTTGTTGTCTTTATTTTTTTCATTGATACGCTTTAAATCCTCAAGATTATAAAACCCTGCTGTATCATTGCCATCATCTTTACCTTGACTAGTGACCACTCCATGATCTGAAATATTGACAATATCCTCTATATTAGACTTATGTTCAATATTCCATTTACCCACCATCTCTTTTGGTGTTTTGATTTTTATATAAATGTTATCTCTACGAAACTGTTTATCATTATCCTCGCTAAGAATAATGATATTTTTTAAAATAACATTTGAACCATTTTCCTGAAGTAGGTTATACCATACATTGTCTTCTATTTTAACAATGACAACTTCCTTGGTTTTTAATTGGAACCTCTTGTCAACATCTGCCAATGTCTTTAAGTTAGATAATTTTGATAAAGAAAATGTTTTAACGACTTCCTTGTTAAATAGCTGTTTGGCTTCGTTTCCTCGAATGATTTTTTTGACGGATTTAGTATGGTTTACTTTTTGTTCCTTCCCATTTAATTCATACAAAACCAATCCATAGTCGGTATCACTAATCCAAACTCCGTCTAGACCTGGTCCAGCTGGGAAGAAAAAGAACCAAACCAAGCCAATCACTGCGACAAGTCCTGCGATAGATAGACCGATGGTTGTTTTCCTATTAAAGCTAAACTTTGAACCGTTTGGTCTTGGCACCGTTTGGCTGTAACCAACTGGGTTAGTTAGTTGCACTTGTGGCTGTGGAGCAACAGTCGCTTGAGCAGGTGTGCCGTGTTTATTAACGATAAATTCGCCCTTTTCACGCGCTGCTTGAAATTCTTGCATACTTGGCTTGCGACCATTAACCGCTTCAAAGTACTCAACCCATTCTTTTTGATTCATGATGATCCTCCTGAAAAAGATAATATCCTTAATAACTAGTAATAGTATACCACAAATCTTAGGGATTAAAGATATTTTCTAAAAAATTAGTAGTTATGATTGGTGGCAAAAAAGATTGACCCCTATATCCTATTTGGAATGTTTGGGGGCTTGCTTAGCTATGTCCTTTTCGTTGAATGGAAGATCAAAAGAAAGTATAAAAGCAAATAAAACCACTCCTTCTTCTGATATGATACCTCTAAAGTAGACATGGTAAATACCTAAAATCCACTTAAGAGGTTTCATATCACATAGCGTGTGGTTTATTTGTTTCACACCTTCGGAGCGAAACGGAGTTAAAGTAAAATAATTAAAAAGGACCTCTCGGTCCCTTTCAATTATTCCACTTTTTCACCCTTTCCTATATAATTGTATTCATCATCTAACATAATAAGCGTTTTACCACCATTTACAGGCACAGTATAATTAGAAAGATAAGGTTGTTTGTATACTTCCTTAGGACTGTTGACTGTGTAGCCCTGCTTTTTAATTGCTTTTTGGACATGTTCAAACTGATTTTTTATTTTTGATTCCGAATCATCGTTGTCTTTATTTTTTTCATTGATACGCTTTAAATCCTCAAGATTATAAAACCCTGCTGTATCACTGGCGTTTTTACCATCTTCTACACGTTTAATTATTCCATGATCAGAAATTTGGAAAATATTATCCATATCATCAAATTTCCATTTTCCAACCATTACTTTTGGCATTTTAACATTTATATATACATTATATTTGCGAAACTCTGAATTAGTTTGATTGTCAAGATTAGAAAAATCATCCTTATCAAAATTAAACTTATCTAAGATAACATTTGTTCCATTGCTCTGAAGTAAATTATAGTAGGTATTGTCATCTGTTTTAAAAATGACCACTTCTCTGGTCTTCAAATGAAACCTCTTATCAACATCTACTAATGTCTTCAAATTGGAGGAAAATGATGAAAGTTTCTCATTCAATTCCTTTTTAGCTTCATTTCTTTTGATTATTTTTTTTATCGTATAATAATCATACACACTCTTTTTCTTACCATTTAGGTTATAGACAACTGGTACCTGATCCGTACTGCAAACCCAAACTCCATCAAGACTGGGTTCAGCTGGGAAGAAAAAGAACCAAACCAAGCCAATCACTGCGACAAGTCCTGCGATAGATAGACCGATGGTTATTTTCTTATTAAAGCTAAACTTTGAACCGTTTTGTCTTGGCACCGTTTGGCTGTAACCAGCTGGGTTAGTTAGTTGAACTTGTGGCTGTGGAGCAACAGTCGCTGGAGCAGGTGTATTGAGTTTATTAAAGACAAACTCGCCCTTTTCACGCGCTACTTGGAATTCTTGCATACTTGGCTTGCGACCATTAACCGCTTCAAAGTACTCGACCCATTCTTTTTGATTCATGATGATCCTCCTGAAAAAGATAATATCCCTAATAACTAGTAATAGTATATCACAAATATTAGGAATTAAAGATATTTTCTAAAAAATTATTAGTTATGCTTGGTGGCAAAAAAGATTGACTCCTATCTCCTATTCGGAATGTGGGGAGGCTTGCTTATATATGTCCTTTTCGTTGAATGGAAGATTAAAAGAAACTATAAAAACAAGTAAAACCACCCCTGCTTCTAGTTAGACTAGATATAAGCAGGAGTGGTTATTTATTCTTATTAAGCAAGACTTACCTCTCTAAGAGGCTGCCAGTTTTATTTCACTTCGCCACCTTCAACCACGAGATCATCAGCTTTAGCTGAATCACCGTAAGTTGGGTGAAGTGTTTTTTCATAATCTTTGTGGAAGAAATTCTCTTCGCCAAGTTTCTTAATGTCTTTATTGATAAAGTCGAGGAGTTCTTTGTTACCTTTTTGAACAGCTGGAGCAATGGTATCTGGAGCACCAAGAGATGTGATTCCGACTTCATAACCTTTATTTTCTAGAGCCCAAGCCAGAACTTCGGTATTATCAGTTGAGAAGGCATCACCACGACCATCAAGGAGGGCTTGATAAGCATCGCTGTATTGGTCATACTTTTGCAATTTGATATTTGGATAGTTCTTTTCAAAGTAAGTTTCAGCAGTTGTCCCTTTAGTAACAATCAAAGTCTTACCTTCAAGTTCTTTAACGTCCTTGATGACTTTGTCTTTAGGTGATACCACACCGATTGAGACTTTCATGTAAGGAAGGGCGAAGTCCACTTGTTTCTTACGTTCATCAGTCACTGTGAAGTTGGCAAGTGTAATATCTACCTTGTTTGAAATCAAGAATTCGGCACGGTTGGCCGCATCTACTGAGACGTATTTAGGTTTTACACCCAAGTCTTTAGCCAAACGGTTACCAAGTTCAATATCGTAACCTTGGTAAGCACCCTTGCTATCTACGTAACCGAAAGGTTTCTTGTCCGCAAAGACGGCGATACGAAGCTCACCACTTTTCTTAATTTCTGCAATGGTACGTGCTTTGGCTGTTGATTTACCAGAGCTACTGTTGCTTGAGCAAGCCGTCACTGCAACCAAGGCAAAGACGAGGGCTAATAGGGCAAAAATTTTCTTTGTTAGTTTCATAATTCTCTCCTAAAATAATTTATTTTCACTAAAAACAATGGGTTACAAATAGGCACCAAACTGACTGAAGTCAAAGACATTGAGGAACTCTTGAGCTCGTTTAGTCTTTGGATGATTGAAGAATTCTTCAGCAGTACCTTCCTCAGCGATGACTCCCTGGTCCATAAAGATAATACGGTCAGCGATGGCACGCGCAAACTGAAGCTCATGGGTTACAATCAACATGGTACGCCCTTCTTGAGCGAGGTCATTGATTAGTTCCAGGACCTCACGAACCATCTCAGGGTCAAGCGAAGCCGTCACCTCGTCAAAGAGGATAACTTCAGGATGCATGAGCAGTGAACGGACAATGGCTACACGTTGCTTTTGACCACCCGACAGTTGTCGCGCAAAGCTATGCTTCTTGTCCAGAAGTCCCACACGCTCCAAAAGTTTCTCAGCCTCGGCGATGACTTCTTCCTTGTTACGCCCTTGGGCTTTGACCGGCCCCAAAATCAGATTTTGTAGGATATCCAAATGTGGAAAGAGGTCATAACTTTGAAAGACCATGCCGATTTTCTGACGAATCAGATGGAACTCCTTCTTACTACCAGTGATAGACTTACCGTCTAGGAGAATATCGCCTCCTTGGATGGTCTCTAAGCCATTGATACAACGTAGCAGAGTCGATTTCCCACAACCTGAGGAACCCAGGATAACAACGACTTCACCTTGTTTAAGGTCCAAGGAGATACCTTTGAGAATTTCATTGTCCCCAAAGGACTTTTTCAAATCCTTGATTTGTAAAATGCTTTCGGTCATCTTAATTCCTCCAACGATTTTCAAGATAAGTAGACAGCTTAGAAACTGGGTAACAAATGGCAAAATAAAGAATCAAAATCGTGCCATAAATCCAGAAAGAAGCTGTTGGGATAGTCAGGCGGTTACTATCGATAATCTGCTGACCAACCTTGGTCACCTCAACCACACCAATCAACACCACCAAAGACGTAGTCTTAATCATCCGGGTCACCAGGTTAATGGCCTGAGGCAACAAGCGACGCAAGACTTGCGGAATAATCACATAAGTGTAAAGTTGACTGTTGGTCAAGCCAAGGGCCCTTCCGCTCTCAAACTGGTGTCTAGGGAGCGACGTGATTGACCCACGCACCAAATCACCCATCTCAGCCGTTCCCCAAAGGGTAAAGACGATAATAGCCGATAACTCACCTGAGATATTGATGTTAAAGTTCCTAGCCAGGCCAAAATAGACAATAAAGAGCAAAACCAATTGGGGCATGATACGAATAAATTCCAGATAAATACGTGACAAAAAACGAATAATCTTAGATTTCGACGTCATGACAATTCCCAAAAGGGTCCCCAATAAAAGGGAAAGAAGCACCGAAACGATGGAAATCCAAATAGTTACGCCTAGACCTTGTATGATACGTAGGAAATTATTCCCCTGAAGAAGAACTTGAAAGCCCGAATCCTGCATAGCGTAACCTCCTTTCAATCCAACTAAAGACTAGGGAAATCGGTAGCAGCATTAAGAGATAAGCCACAACCAACATACCTAAAGCCACATCGGTTTCGTAGTAAAGACCAATCAAATCTTTGGCCACATACATCAAATCCGCCAAGGCTACCGCAGAGAATACTGACGTTTCCTTGATAAGGAAAATAACATTGGCACTAAATGACGGCAACGCCACAGCTACTGCCTGAGGAAGGACCACATAGCGAAAGACTTGGAAGGGCGTCAAACCAATAGACAAGCCCACTTCATGCTGGGTCTGACTAACGGCCTCTAGACCACTTCGGAAGGACTCCGCCATATAGGAACCACCCAAGAAAATCAAACCTACCACAGCACAAGCCTCTGAGGATAGCACCAAACCTATACGAGGCAAGCCAAAGTAGAGAAAGAATAGTTGAATCAAGAGCGGCGTATTACGAGACAGCTCAATATAAGCCGTCGAAAGCTGACTCAAAATTGGCACTCGGTAATGACGAATAACACTCACCACCAAACCCAAAAGGAAGGAACCAATAATCCCCAGAACGGCAATATGTAAGGTTAAAAAGAATGCCTTCTGATAAAAGGGCAAATACTGTTGAACAATGGACCAGTCCAAAACTTACCTCCTCATTTAAGATACAAAGGGCGTAGAAAATTCCGTAAAGCAAATAGGAAACTGACGGCGTATGCGGGCACACTAGGAAGTTTATCTTTTGCTCTAGGAATTAGCCTGTGTTCAATTCCATAAGATACAAAAAGCGTAGAAAATTCCATAAGCATTCACTGCCATCAACTTCTAGCCCTCTGACCCTTCTCTCGCATTTGAAAAGTACGGCTTCACAAAATACGAATGAATAGCTTTATGTCATTTTGAAACGTTAGATTTATTCTACCACCTGTTAGATTATTTGGATAATATGTATTTTTTATCAGCGTGATAAAGAAAAGATATAGATAAACTGACACATTTTGTAAAGAAAAAAACACCCCAGTCTCAGAGATTTCTCCAAGACTAAGATGTCTGCTTTCTAAATCATATTTCTTAAATCAAATGGCTTTCACGTTTCTCGAACATTTCTTGTCCTAACGCTACCAATTCCTTGATAAGGTCTGTATAAGAGAGTCCCATATTTTCCCAAAGCAATGGATACATTGACCATTGGGTGAAACCTGGCATTGTATTGAGCTCATTAAGATAAATGGTTCCATCCTCAGCCAAGAAGAAATCACAGCGAGCAAGACCACAACCACCAAGAGCACGGAAGGCCTTGGCCGCATAGGCACGCATTTGCGTCATGACTTCTGCAGGCACGTGAGCTGGGATATCCATGGTAATCTTATTGTCGATATACTTGGCCTGATAATCATAGAAGGCAACGTCTTTAACAACTTCACCTGGTTCTGTTGTTTTGACAGTCGTATTACCAAGGATACCAACCTCGATTTCACGGGCAACCACACCTTGCTCAATCAAGATACGGCTATCATATTTGAGGGCCAAATCAATCGCTGCACGAAGCTCTGCTTCATTTTCAGCCTTAGAAATTCCAACAGATGACCCCATGTTAGCTGGTTTTACAAAAACTGGGAAGGTCAATTTTTGCACAGTTCTAGCCACTGCTGCTTCCAAATCTTCACCCTCGATGAAGACAGTGTAGGCAACCTGGGGTACACCCACAACCTCGAGAATATGCTTGGTCGTAATCTTGTCCATGGCAAGGCTTGATGAAAGGACATTGGTACCCACGTAAGGCAACTTGAGAGTTTCAAGGAAACCTTGGATAGACCCATCCTCACCCATAGGTCCATGAAGGACTGGGAAGACCACAGCACCTTCTTCGTAGATGTCACTTGGTTTGATAGCCTGACTCGCCACAACTGTGTCATTAGTCATAAGCTTCTCATCATCACCTGGTGTTTCCGTAAACTCTTGTGTTTTGATAAAATCACCAGACTGAGTGATAAAGTAGGTTTTAACCTCAAATGCGCTATAATCCACCGCACGCATGACACTCTCAGCTGAAAGAACAGACACTTCACGTTCTGCAGAACGTCCACCGTATAGAAGGATAAGGGTTTGTTTAGACATAGGTATACCATTTTCTTTTCTTAATTTTGTGATCTTCATAAAAAGGGAACTCATACCCTTTTAGAGAACATAATTACACTAATCATATCACAAAAAAATGGGTTTTTCAAAAGTATTGTGGATAGAAAAAAACAGCCTAAGAGCTGTTTCATTCCTGTCTTAAATTTCGTCACCAAGTTCGAACTTAGTACCTTTGAGGGCACGTTTGAGAGACCACTTCCATGGTTTCCCTTCGATAGTGACTTGTTTGTTTTCGAGGTCAACTTGAACCTTGTCTACGCCTTTGACAGCAGAGAGTTTTTCAGTAACGGTGTTGACACAGCCTTGGCATTTCATTCCTGTGATGTTATATGTTTTTGTCATTTTTCTTTCTTCCTTTTCTTTAATTGTTTTTTGATACACACCTTAAGTGATGGGGGGCATTAGCAATCGACACTTAGACTTTGCGACGTTTGAGCCGGAGGGCATTGAGGACGACTGAGACAGAGCTGAAGCTCATGGCAAGTCCTGCTATCATTGGGTCAAGAAGGGGACCTCCAAAGAGGTGGAGGACTCCCATGGCTACTGGGATAGACAAGATATTGTAGATAAAGGCCCAAAAGAGGTTCTCTTTTATCGTTGTGATCGTCGCCTGACTAATTTTCAGAGCCTTAACGACATCCATGAGGTTGGGTTTCATAAGGACCATATCGGC
The DNA here is from genome assembly GCF_000187445.1 of Streptococcus sp. C150. NCBI lineage: Bacteria > Bacillati > Bacillota > Bacilli > Lactobacillales > Streptococcaceae > Streptococcus > Streptococcus sp. C150. The sequence goes on from NZ_GL698449.1 coordinate 1,359,952, forward strand.
ACTTTCCATAGCAATATCTGTCCCTGATCCCATGGCAATACCGATATCGGCAGTCGCAAGGGCTGGGGCATCATTGATACCATCACCAACCATGATGACTGATTTTCCTTCTGCCTGAAGGTCGCTAATCACCCTAGATTTCTCTTGCGGAAGCACTTGACTAATAACACGTTTGATGCCAACCTTTTGAGCGATAGCTTGAGCTGTTTGGTCATTATCCCCAGTCAACATGATGACTTCCTTGCCCATTTGATGAAGAGCTGCCACCATATCTGCACTGTCTTCTTTAACCTGATCGGCTACACCAAAGAGTCCGATTAACTTACCATCTTCAGCTAGGAAAATAGGGGTTTGACCATCAGCCGTCAAGCGTTGGAAATCAACTTGTGCTGAAGTCAAGTCGACTTTTTCCTCAGCCATAAGGGTTTGATTCCCAGCTAGATAAGTCTTGCCTGCATAGCTGGCAGTAAGACCTCGTCCAGTCAAACTTGAAAAGTTATCCATCTCTAACAAGTCCAAGTTAGCATTTTCTGCTGCCACAAGGATAGCTTGACCTAAGGGGTGTTCAGACTTAGCTTCCAAGGATGCCAAAAGCTGTAAGGCTGCTCCACTATTGTCATAGGTATAGCTAGAAACCAACTGAGGTTTACCCTGAGTAATAGTTCCTGTCTTGTCAAAAACGAGGACATCAGCCTTGTGAGCTAGTTCAAGCACATCCCCACGTTTATAGAGAATACCGTGTTCGGCACCAAGGCCTGTACCAACCATGATAGCTGTCGGTGTCGCAAGACCCAAAGCACATGGACAAGCAATAACCAAGACACTAACTGCTACTGTCATAGCGAAGGTAAAGGTTTGTCCCATGACAAAGTACCAAAAGAGACCTGAAACAAGTGCGATAGCCATGACAACAGGAACAAAGACCGCTGACACTTGATCGGCAATTTTGGCAATCGGTGCCTTGGTTTGTTGGGCATCCTCAACCAATTTAATGATTTGGGAAAGCAAGGTGTCCTTACCAATCTTTTCAGCCTCATAAATCAAGCTACCTTGACCATTAATAGAACCTGCAAACACTGGCTTACCCGCAGTTTTTTCAATAGGAAGGGACTCACCTGTTAGCATGCTCTCATCAATCGCAGAGCTACCAGAAATTACCTGGCCATCCACGGCTATCTTTTCCCCAGGTTTGACCACAATATGGTCACCAAGAACAACCTCATCCACAGGAAGCTTGACTTCCTTACCATCCCGAAGGACGGTTGCCTCCTTGGCTGACAAGTGCATGAGTTTCTTGATAGCTTCTGAAGTTCGACCTTTAGACAGGGTTTCAAAGTATTTTCCTAGAGTAATCAAGGTCAAAATAACAGCCACTGACTCAAAATAAAGTTGGTGGGCGTGATGGGCATGCCCCAATGAAATATGGTAAGTACCATAGAGACTATAAAGAAAGGCTGCCGATGTTGCCAAGGCTACCAAGGCATCCATATTAGGATGACCCTTGGCCAAAGTACGAAAACCATTACTATAGAAGGAACGACCCAACCACATGACTGGAACTGTCAAAACTAGCAGCACCAAGGCATAAGTCAAGGCTGCATGGTGAGGAGACAAGAAGTTTGGCACAGGTAGACCGACCATTGGCCCCATAGCTAGATAAAAGAGAGGAATGGTGAAGACCGACGACCAAATAAGTCGCTCACGCACCTTGTGAATCTTGTCTTCTTCACGTTCTTCCTGGCTTTTGGCTGTGTCTGGATTGTAGACTTCAGCCTCATAGCCAGCGTCAGCCACAGCCTTTTCAATAGCTTCTGTACTAACCTTATCCCCAGCGTAATCCACAGACATTTTTTCAGTGGTTAGATTAACCACAGCCTTGTCCACACCATCCAACTTATTAACAGCATTTTCAACATTGGCTACACAGGATGCACAGGTCATCCCATTAACCACAAAGGTTTCTTTTGCCATTTCCTATATCACCTCCATATGATGCCCACAAGCACATTGGCCAGGCACACAGTCACAAACCACCTGATCCACAGGTTCTTTTGCTGCAAGCAAGGCCTGTAACTTATCCACATCGGCTTGGGTCATCGGCGTCTTTGCCATGAGTTGACCCAACAAATCGCTATGTTTGGTCAAACAAATCTTGTCAAAAACAGCTTCTAAAGCCTGAAAATTCGCCTCATCTTCCCCCAAGCTAGCTTGATAGATAAACCCTCGTCCTTGACGCTGACTGGTTAGATAACCCTTGTCCGCTAAACGTCCAAGCAAGGTCTTAACTGTCGAAGCCGACCAGTCTAGCTTCTTAGATAGAATCGCTATAATCTCTGAAGAAGTCGCCTGCCCCTTAGCCCAGAGCACTCGCATGACTTCCCATTCCGCAGATGAAATTGTCAGCATGATAGTTCCTTTCTGAATTTGTTATTCGTTTACATTCGTAGATTTATTTTAACGTCGCCGTGGGGATATGTCAAGAGTTTTATTTACATTTGTAGTTTTTTTGATGAAAAAAACTCCCCATTTCTGGAGAGTATCATCTTCTATTTTTCGAAATGTGAACCGAACTTAACAAATTCAGTGACGTCTTCTTCCTTACCATCGTGAAGATCACGGACGATTTTTGATCCTACGATAACACCGTCTGATACAGCGTTAAAGCGTTTGATGTCTTCCTCTGTTGACACACCGAAACCTGTGAGAACTGGAATGTCTGCATGGGCAGTCAAGTTCGACAAGTGTTTATCGAGGTCATCACGGTAATTACCAGTCTTACCTGTAACACCATTGATAGCAACGGCGTAGATAAAGCCTTCTGCACCATCAATCAACTGTTTCTGACGCTCAATTCCTGTAGTCAAGCTCACCAGAGGCACGAGAGCAATATCACTGTCTTTCAAATAAGGAGTGATAAAGTCAGCATGTTCATTTGGCAAGTCAGGAATAATAAGTCCCTTAACAGATGTATCTGCCAGATCCTTAACAAAGGCTTCAATACCATATTGATAAACTGGGTTGATGTAGGTCATGATCACCAAAGGCACCTGTGTTTTTTGTTCTTGAAGCTTCTTGATGATAGCCGTTAAGGTCACACCTTTAGCTAAACTACGTTGTCCTGCTAGTTCAATAACGGGGCCGTCAGCCACTGGGTCAGACCATGGAATACCGACCTCAATAGCTGAGACACCACTATTTTCCAAGAGAGCAATAGTCTCAAAGAGTCCGTCTAGGCCTTTAGCGTGGTCACCAGCCATGATATAAGGTACAAAAATGCCGTGTTTACTGTCTTTGATAGCTTGTAGGTGTTTTGTTAGTGTTTTTGTCATGGTTTATTTCCCTTCTGCTTCAGCTTCAAAACGTTCTTTGACTTGTATCACGTCCTTGTCCCCACGACCTGAAAGGCAGACAAGGAGACTTTGGTCTGGCGACATCTTAGCTGCCACTTTTTGTGCAAGCGCAATGGCATGGCTAGACTCAAGGGCTGGGATAATACCTTCCAAACGTGATAGAAGTTTGAATCCTTCTAGCGCTTCTTCATCTGTGATAGAATCGTAAGTCGCACGTCCAATTTCGTTGAAATAACAGTGCTCAGGACCAACCCCTGGATAGTCCAGACCAGCTGAGATAGAGAAAGCTTCCATGATTTGACCATGAGCATCTTGAAGGACATCCATAAGCGCTCCGTGTAGAATACCTGGACGACCTTTGGCAAAGGTTGCGGCGTGTTTATCGGTATCAAGCCCCAAGCCAGAAGCCTCAGCACCATACATAGCTACTGACTCGTCATTGACAAATGGGTAGAACATACCGATAGCATTTGAACCACCACCGATACATGCCATGACAGCATCAGGCAGTTTACCACCAGAAATCTCTGCGTATTGACGTTTGGCTTCACGACCGATGACAGATTGGAAGTCACGGACAATTTCTGGGAATGGTGCAGGACCAAGGGCAGACCCCATGATGTAGTGAGTATCATCAATACCAGCTACCCAAGCACGAAGGGCGGCATTGACAGCGTCCTTAAGCACGCGCGAACCATCTGTGACGCTAAATACCTTGGCACCAAGCAATTCCATACGGAAAACATTAAGCGCCTGACGTTTAACATCTTCCTCACCCATATAGATTGTACAGTCCATGTCGAAAAGGGCTGCGGCTGTTGCTGTTGCAACACCGTGTTGACCTGCACCAGTTTCGGCGATGATTTTCTTCTTGCCCATACGTTTGGCAAGCAAGACTTGACCAAGGGCATTGTTAATCTTGTGAGCACCTGTGTGGTTAAGGTCCTCACGTTTAAGATAAATTTGTGCCCCACCAATATGATCAGTCAAACGTTTGGCATGGTAAAGAGGCGTCTCACGGCCCACATAGTTTTTGAGGAGATCATCCAATTCTGCTTGGAAACTTGGGTCTTCCTTGGCTTCACGATAAGCCTTGTCCAATTCAATAACGGCCGTCATCAGCGTTTCTGGAACGAACTGACCACCGAATTTTCCGTAAAATCCTTTTGCATCAGGTTGTTGATATGTCATGCTTTCACTCTTTCTATAAATGCTTTAATCTTGTCTAAATCTTTGTGACCATCTGTCTCGACACCCGAGGACACATCTAAGGCATAGGGATGGAAGGTTTCCTTGGCCTCTGCCACATTGTCCATGGTCAAGCCACCAGCGATAAAGTAGTCCTGCTCAATCTGCTTGTCCGCCAAGAGTTGCCAGTCAAAGGTCTGACCACTGCCAGCAATGGGAGCATCAAAAAGAAGATAATCCGCTTGGCTCTTGACTTGAGAATCACTATCTGAAATCTGAATAGCTCGAATCACTGGCACCGAAATCTTTGGAATCAGAGTTTCATCAAAAGTTCCATGAATCTGAACGATATCTAAGGGAACCTGACCAATCGCTTCTTCCAATTCCTCAAGACTTGGTGAAACAAAGACACCGACGATTTTTGTCTGACCTGTCACCCCTTTAGCCAGCTCGTGAGCTTGTTCAAGGCTCACTTGACGCTTGCTTTTGGCAAAGACAAAGCCGATGTAGTCAGCTCCTGCTTCAACCGCAGTCGCCACTGCTTCTGGTGTTGATAGTCCACAAATTTTAACCTTTGTCAATTTGCAACTCCTTGACCTTCTCAGCCACATTGTCAGCCGTCATAAGGGCAGTTCCTACCAGAATCCCATTAAAATATGGGGCAACTAAGGCAGCATCCTGACCTGTGAAAATAGCCGATTCAGAAATATAAACTGGTTTATCCTTGAAATGAGCTGACATTTCAAGACTGGTATTGATATCTGTCTCAAAAGTGACCAAATTACGGTTATTAACGCCGATGATTTCAGCACCAATACGATGAGCCACTTCTAATTCTGGCAGATTATGTGTTTCAACCAAGACTTCCAAGCCAAGGCTAGTCGTAAAATCATAGAGCTCCTTGAGACGAGCTTCTGGCAGGGCCGCTACAATCAAGAGAATGACTGTCGCACCCGCATTACGACTACGCACAATCTGTTTTTCATCAATAATAAAGTCCTTAGCCAAGGTTGGAATAGCCACCTGTGACGAAATTTCTTTCAAGTAGGAAATATCCCCCTTGAAGAAAACCTCGTCCGTCAAAACAGAAATCATGGCTGCCCCATTTTCCTCATAGGTCTTAGCCTGAGCCACAATATCCACATCTAGGTTAATATCACCCATACTTGGACTGGCTTTTTTCACTTCAGAAATAATTTGCAGCTTGTTTTGATTTGACTTTAGAAACTCATAAAGACGATAGGTCTGGCGCAAGGGCTGCAAGTCTTCCATGACCAACTGAGCCACTTCTTTTTCTTTTTGTTCTAAGATTGTCGGAAGAAAGGTTTTACTCATACTTGTACCTCTTGGAGTTGACGAAGTTTAGCTAAGGCTGAGCCGTCCGCAATCAATTGACGAGCAAGCTCAACACCTTCTTTAATAGTCGCAACCTTACCATTAGCAAAGAAACCAAGACCTGCATTAAGCACTGTTGTTTCAAGATAAGGGCTGGCTTCGTTTTTCAAGACACTAAGGAGAATCTCTGCATTTTCCTTGGCATCGCCACCTGTGATATCTGACAACTCAACCTTTTCCATACCCAAATCTTCATAAGTGAAGGTGTGCTGGCTGATGTGACCATCTTCCAAAAGGGTGTAGGTGTTAGTGCCATAGAGAGCAGCTTCGTCCATATTGTCAGGACCTGTGATAATAACCGCACGTTTACGTCCCAACTGTTGGATAGCATTAGCAACAATCTCTTGCAATTCCACACGATAAAGCCCCATGAGTTGCGTCTCAAGGTCAAGCGGATTAGCCAGTGGTCCGACCAAGTTCATAATCGTTGGAATCCCAAGAGCTTGGCGAGCCGGACCGATAAAGCGCATAGCAGGATGCATGGTTTGGGCAAAGATAAAGGCCAAACCAACCTCATCAAGTGCTTTAGATAGGGTTTCTGGTGATGCCGCAACGTTGATTCCAAGGGCTTCAAGCACGTCTGCCGAACCAGATTTAGATGAAATCGAACGGTTCCCAGCCTTGGCCATACGAATACCACCTGCTGCTAGGACAAAGCAAACAGTTGTCGAAATGTTGAAGCTATAAGACTGGTCCCCACCAGTTCCACAGTTACACATAGCATCTGTGAAGGTCTCAGGCAAGACCGTCGCATGTGATTTGAGGGCACGCACGATACCTGTAATTTCATCTGCTGTTTCTCCCTTAGTTTTGAGCCCCATAAGGAAGGCAGCGATTTGGCTTTCTGAGACTTCATTTTTGAGAATGCGGTCAAAGACTGCTTGGACTTGGTCTTGAGACAAGTCTTGTCGGTTTGAGATTTGTAGGAATATTTCTTTCATATCTGTTTTCCTTTTAAAAACGGTTCAATGTTTTCTGATGCACGAGGAGAGGTTTTGAGCGTAGACAAATCTAGTCCAAAGATTGTCCAACTAGCCTGCAACGATTTTTACAAAATTTTCAACCATCTTGAGCCCATCTGGACTACCGATGCTTTCTGGGTGATATTGCAAACCATAAATTGGTAGCTCCTTATGTTGAATGGCCATGATTTCCTGGTCATCCGTTGTGATAGCTGTCACATCGAAACCCTCTGGCATTCGGTCAACAACAATGGAATGGTAACGCATGATTGGGACATCATTGTCAATATCCTTGAAAATTGGCGATGGCGTTTCAAAAGTAATATTGCTTTGTTTGCCATGCATGACATTCTTAGCCAAGCCAAGTTTACCACCAAAAGTTTCCGCAATAGCCTGGTGCCCCAAGCAAATTCCCATCATCGGTTTTTTACCAGCGAAATCCTTGATCAAGGCTTCCATTTTACCCGCATCAGCTGGCCAACCTGGACCTGGTGAAAAGACTAGCCCGTCAGCATTTTCTGCCTCTTCATAGAGCTTGTCATCATCGTTACGCAAAACCTTTACCTCTGTAAATGTCCCTAGGTATTGTGCCAAATTATAGGTAAAAGAATCATAGTTATCAACTAATAAAATCATTGGTCATCTCCTATTCTTGTCATAGCTTTCGCCTTGTTAATCGTTTCGTAAAATTCATTTTCAGGAACACTGTCGTAAACAACACCTGCACCTGCTTGAACATAGGCTTTTTGATTTTTGAGAATCATGGTACGGATGGCAATGGCAAAGTCCATATCTCCTGTCGCAGACAGATAACCAATAGCTCCCGCATAAATACCACGTTTTTCCTGCTCAAGCTCATAGATACGACGCATGGCACGAATCTTAGGTGCTCCTGATACGGTTCCAGCTGGTAGGGTTGATTTTAGCGCATCCAATGCTGTCAATTCAGGCAAGAGTTGTCCCTTAACCACACTGGTAAGGTGCATCACATAGCGGAAATACTCAACCTCCATATACTTGGTCACCTTGACCGTACCATTTTTAGCAATCTTACCAATATCATTACGTCCCAAGTCAACCAACATACGGTGTTCCGCAGTTTCTTTGACATCATGTGAGAGTTCATCTGCCAAAGCCGCGTCTTCCGCCTCATTGGCACCACGAGGGCGAGTTCCAGCAATCGGATTGGTTACCACCTCTCCATTCTTCACTGAAACCAAACTCTCTGGGCTCGCACCAATCACCTGATAATCTCCAAAATCGTAGAAATAAAGATAGTTTGATGGGTTGGTCACACGCAAGTTACGGTAGTAATCTAAAGGATCTCCCTCAAAGTCCGCTGAAAAGCGTTGGCTAAGCACACATTGGAACATATCTCCCTCACGAATGAGTTTCTTGGCCTTAGTCACCATATCCATGAAGACTTCTTTTTCGATATGATTTGAAAATTGCAAGGCTTGCAAGGCTTGAGGCGTAAACTCGTTTGGCGCCTGAGTCTGGAGGTTGGTTACCACCTGACCAAGAGCTTGACGCACCGCATCGTTGTCACGATCAGAGTAGATATTGTCCTCAACCACATAAACCTTTTCCTTCTTGTGGTCAAAAATCAAATAAGACTCATAGATGAAGAAATGCATATCAGGTGTCCCAATCGTATCTTCAGGAATCTCACCAATATTTTCATAGAGACCAATCATGTCATAGCCTGCAAACCCGATAGCACCACCTGCGAAAGGTAGGTCAGACTTGATGCCCTTGACTGTTACTTGGTCCAAGTATTCGAAAGGATCTTGATCAATCGCCTTACCATTTTCATAAAGAACACCATCCTTGAAGGTTACTTCAAAGACCGGATTGTAGGCAACAATAGAAAAACGTGCATTTTCCTTCTCACGAGGAATAGATTCAAGGATAACCTTGTGTTCCCCCTGAACACGCATATAAGCCAAGATTGGTGTTAAGGTATCGGCTGGTAAAATTTTTCTCATAATATTTCCTTTCAAACTGGTTTATCGAGAGTAATAAGACTGATACAAGGCTCCTTTATAGGATGTATCGGCACCATATTATTCTTTGTTCACTTTCTCTTCCAAAGCAATAAATGCTTTAATCATGCTTCTCCAAACACTTTCAGCCACATCTGGCGATAAGCCAAGCTCTAGTGCCTCCTTACGACGGTTTGCTATCACTTGAGCAACACGATCACTAGCCTGGACAGCAACCTTGTCTCCCTTGGGCTTAAGCCGTCCTGCCTTTTCCACAAGTATTTGACGTTGGGCCAGTAGTCGAAGCAACTGTCTATCAATATTATCAATATCAATTCGAATATCGCTTAATGCATCCATAAATACCCAACCTTTCATTGAATAATGACATAACACTTCTTTAAAGATAAAAGTAAACAAAAAACCTCACAGAGAAAAACTCTGTGAGGGCATTAAATCTAGTTTAACACGGTACCACCTCAGTTAATGGTCTCCAAAAAACGACCATCATCTCTATCTCCTCTAACAAGGAGTTGCACGGTAAGGGGTGCCAACCGAGGAGAATATGTATTACCTTCTCATTATCATCCAATCAGCCCAATGTTCGCTCATCTCGATTACCTACTCACAATCACCGCAGGCTCCCTGAAAATCTAAGACCAGTTACTTTCTGATTTACCAACTATTGTACTCCTTTTTAGAGAGATGTCAAGAATTTTCTGTTAATTTTGACAATTTCAACGACCCAACTGACTTTATTTCTTACATTATATGGTATTTGCATCTCCTCAGGATATCTTATGAGAATAAGTCAAAATACCTCTTAAACTAGGTTCTCGGTATCAAAACTAACTAATATCGTCGTTAGAGTTGTTATATCGAATCTTATTTAATCGAATTACTTGATCTGCTTGTTCCCAAATACCTGGATTATGGGTAGCAATAATAATGATACGATTTGGATTTTTTAGTGATCGAATTAAGTCCATAATTTCTTGAGCATTATCAGGATCCAAAGAAGCTGTTGGCTCATCAGCTAGTATGATAGGAGGATTTTTCAAAAAAAGTTTAGCCAGAGCAACACGCTGTGCTTCTCCGCCAGATAATTCGTATATTTTTTGATTAAGATTTAAATGTTCCAGATGAACATCTTTCATCACTTTTTCTTTGCATTCTTGAATATCATTCTTTCTGAGTTTCTTTCCTACCAACCCCAAATCCAGGTTGTAACTTATACTATCATTTTCAATAAGCCCAAAGTTTTGAAACAAATAACCCAAATAATCACGATAATAGACTTGAGATTTAATCTCTTTCAAGTCTGTACCATCATAAGTGACAGAACCACTATCATAAGTCTCTAGTTTTGCCAGAATATTTAAAAGAGTTGTTTTCCCAGAGCCACTTTCTCCGATAAGCGCATATATCTTTCCTTTATCAAAAGATAAATTTAAATCATCAAAAATAACTCGCTTACCAAAATATTTGCTTAGTTTCTTAATTGCAATCATATTACTTTCCTTTCAAAACACTGACTGAAGTTCTACTCTCAGTAAGCGTCTGTTTGTATAAAATGGTAAACATGTTGATAATAAACAAGGAAACTATAAGTAAACTCATAATCAAATGATGAGTCAAGAAAATCAAAAATACAAGTGCAACACCTAAAACACAGATTTGTGAAAAAAGATAGTTAAAATGCACTTCTTCAAACCTCATACCAGATAATCGCTTGATAAAGATTTCTTTTCTAAATTGCTCAAAGTAAAGAAGGTTCATACTGTCAAATAAAAGTATAGAGGTCAATAAACCTAATAAAACACCAATTAATAGAAAAGCAAGGCGACTACGACTCTCTGAAAGAATCTTATAGTAGCTATTACGATTATTAGTCAAATAAGAAACCCACTGATAAACACCACCTTGTTTAAGTAAATCAATGCTATCCTTATAGCCTGTCATGTGTAGTCCCGAACCTACTTCTGTTCCCCAAAATAACTGACTACTTGGTGTATCTCCCATTGCTTCAGGGGTAGTCACAACAATAATAGGATCATTAAGGAATTGCATAGGTATGTCACTATCTGTATTGTACAAAAAACGCTTTTTCTTATCTTTTACGAATTCGGTAAAGACCGATACCTTAAATAAGTGATGACTATGAGGATTTAGACTACGACTTGAGAAACCTGACATATATTCTGAATATATACTCTCTAACTCTTTCCTACTATTCTTCAACTTCTCTGGAATTATTAATCCAAATTCGCCACGCTTAAGTTTTTTCATTTGTGCTAAAAATTCATCGGAGACACCAACATTTTGCTTTTCCAAGTAATTAGGTGAAACATAAATGGTATTCCCATTAGGCACATAGTCTGTTATTTTAACCCCATTAGCTATATTTGATACTAAGAACTGACGTAAATTTGTTTTTACAAATAGCCCTTTATCGTCCTTTAGAGTACGATTTGCGAAGTCATACCAAGACTTATTCTGCTTTTCTTCTTCCTTACCTTGTGTAAAGGCAGAGCTATAACTATAAGATAGCTGGTAGTAATTTCTATTTATAGACCACTCTTCTTTAGCACTATTTAATTGCACAAAATCTTGATAACTGTTCAACAACGTACCTACAGTAATACCAACAACTACAATTGCAACGAATTGTCCTAAGAACATCACTCCTAGAAGTCTTCTTAAGGGGAGGCGCCCTCTCATAACTTCAACTAAAGAAGTTGCTTTTAACCCTAGTAGATATATTAAACTTAACCCAAGAGAAATAAAACATAGCGCAAAAAAATATAAAGTTACTCCTGTAAAATAAAGTAATATAGGCAAAGATTGCAAAATCCGAAAATGCCACAAACCTACTCCCCCAATAAGAATAGATAAACAATATGCAACCAATAACTGCCTAGAATCAACGATAAATGATGATAACATTACTTTCATCATGCTTTGCCCCGAAACAAGCTTGATTCCCGCATCCCTTAAATCCTTTATTCGGTAAATCAACACTAGTGAAGCAAAGGTCAACAGAAATAATGCGAAACTAATAAGTGAAACCTCATTCAATAATATTGTTAAAAGTAAAGACAGTATTGAATAAGAAGAAAAATCAACCGCATTATAGCCAAGCTGACTGAATGTCGAGATAAGTTCTGCTCCCTTTAAATCACCTGAGACAATTAGATAGTTACTAACTATATCACTGCCTTCAGCACTCTCCTGAGAAGCCCTTTTTAAATTAGAAGGTGGAGAAACGTGTCCGTAAAACTGATAACGAAAATCTATTTCACCCTTTTCATTTGGTTGAACAATCCGTCTAGCAATTAAGCTATTATGCTCATTAGCTAAATTAGTTAAAGCATCTGTTACTTCCTTGCGATTAGATACCTTATGATCAGTCAAAGCCTGACCAGTCACATCTACAGCATTATAACTCGAAAAAGATATTTGCTGATTTTGTTGAACAATCATTGTGACTAAGTAGCAAGAAAACAGGATAGTCGAGATGAATATAAAAACACGTTTCATACAAACCTCCTAAACGGAACAATTATATATCTTTGTATTGAAATAAAGTTTACGGTCGAAAATGGAACCATTACAAGGAAACAAAAACTAGGTTGACATATTACATTCAACCTAGTCACCGTTACTTAATTAATTATAGTTATAGTAAAAGGCAGCCTGCTCGCCAAAAGACGTTTTAATAAAAGCATACGAAGTCTGACCGGCATAAGCATAGGCCTTACTAGATTTAGAGGTCCAACGACTAACTACAGTTGAACTATGATATTTCGAACCATGATAGTAATTCGAAAAAGCACCACCGTTAGAAGCCCCGTAAGTCCAAACACCACCACCTGGATACTGCGTAGCTGCAGCAACTCCAGACAAAGTCCCAAAAGAAGTCACAGCAAGAGCCAAAACCATTAACGATTTCATATTTTTTCTCATAAGTATTCTCCTTAAAGTAATTGCGATGAAGGAAATAAAATGACATAAACTATGCATAACATTTCTAAACCTTCATAAATCAACTGTTACATTAAGTAAGCGCTTACTTTTAAAGTTATTATATACAGTTTTTTTTATTTTTGTCAATACACTTTTTGTATTTTTGTAAGAATTGATACCTTTGCTACGCAAAAAAGCCCCCAAAGGGACTTCTCGGTTTGATAAACAACGGCAGGGTGACAGTCCTGCATCTCTTTCAGACCCGAAGGTGCGGCGGCTGCCTCTTCCGCCCTCGTTGTTATTTCTTACTTATATTATATCACATTTTCTTAGCTCTACCAGCATTTAGATAATTTTTCAGCTTAGAATCTTTAATCACAAACATGGTACGGACATTAAGTTTATCACATAATCTGACCGCTACCAGAACATTACCATCAATACGTTTGATATATTCCAAGGACTGACCATTAGGATGGCGACCGATATAGTCCGGATGAGCAATAATCTCTGGAATACGCTCATAGGTGGCATCAAAATCACTGAATTCCTGGCGATGTTTTTCCATATGCTTCTTACGTTGTGCAGACAGCGTGATTTCTTCACCAGGCTTGTAGTTCAAATCAAAAGCTTTAATGACTTTTGGCGTCAAGTGCCCTACTGTTTTCATGTCTCTATTGTACCACATCTCATACACATCAAGGTCTTTCCTATTGTTGAGGTATCAAAAAAACTCAAGCCTGTTACCAAGCTCGAGTTTTGACTTATGCTTTTTGAAAGGCACCTTGTTTGTAGCTAATCCAGAAGAAAAGCGGTGTACATATTGCCATTGCCACCAAGTAAATCGGCAAAGTAATCGCATTAAGCGTTGTAATTTCAATCACATCACTTAGATAGTAAGAACTAATCAAGAAGCCAAAGACTGAGTAAATAATCAAGGCCACACGCCCCTTATTCAAGGGGATACAAGCACGAATAACAGCAAGAACACCCGTTGATCCCATCATGTAATACGATAGCGTCAGCATGTCCGTATTGCTCATGCCAAGATAGACCTGAGACAGATGGAATATGAGAACACTGATAACCAGCATCAAGGCATTAGGAATAGACAACTGGAGCGAACGTCTGAGGAAATGTTTCTCAACAGGTCGAATATTACGCTCGAAGGTCAAAACAAATGGTGGAAGACCCTCAATAAACTGACCGGCCAAAGTCATCTGAACCTGAATGAATGGGAAGACCAAGAGGTACTCTGCCTTTCCAAAAACAATACTGGCAATACAGATAAGCCCCAAAAGGAAGGAATAGACCGTTTTGATGAGGAAAATAGGTGCAATGTGGGCAATATTATTAACCACACGGCGTCCCTCAAACAGAATTTCAGGAATGTCCTTAAACTCAGAATCCATAAGGACCAAGTTGGCAATCTGACGTGTTGCAGGATCTCCCTCTGCCATCACAATTGAACAATCCGCTTCACGCAGTGCCAAGATATCATTGACACCATCACCAGTCATGGCTGTGGTATGTCCATTAGCATTGAGCGTTTGGATTAACAACTTCTTCTGATGTGGAGATACGCGACCAAAGATTGCAGTATCTTCAGCCAAAGCCTCCAACTCCTCATCGCTGACCTTAGAACAGTCAATATAACTTTGATAATCAACAAAGCCAGCCTGATGGGCAATATGAGAAACCGTTACTGGATTGTCTCCAGAGATAATCTTAAGGGTAACATCCTGCGAACGCAAGTATTCTAATGTATCAGCCGCATCTTCACGAATTGGATCGGCAATTTCAAGCAAGGTCAAGGCTTCAACATCATTCGGCAAACTCATAGTCTCTGTATCAACCGCTGACTGACTCCATGCCAAAATCAAAACACGAGAACCACGAGCCTGCGCCTGTTCTACTGCTTGAGGGTTTTCCTTAAGTAGCATCTCAGGTGCACCTAAAAAGAGAGTTCCGACCCCGTCAATGCTCATAGCACCCCATTTACGATCACTTGAAAATGGGATAACATCCCCTACCTGATAGTGATGCTCCAGACGTTCATAGGCATTTCGAATCGCCTGGGCCGTTGAGTTGTTATCCTTGCTATGCTGCATGTAAGCCGCAAGCAAGCGCTCCAAATCCTCTTTAGTGAAACGCTCCGACAGTAGTTTCAAACCCTTAACGGTCATCTTTCCTTGCGTAATAGTCCCTGTCTTATCCAGGCAAAGCACATCCACACGCGCCAAGGTTTCGACAGAGTACATCTCCTGCACCAGGATATGTTTCATTCCAAGCTTAATAACGGCCGTCAACAGAGAGGTTATGGTCAAAAGGGCAATTCCCTTAGGCAACATTCCCAGAAGGGCTGTCGAACTGGTAACTACCGACTCTTGAAGAGAGAGTTGCTTAATCATGTAAGCCTCGAAAAAGAGCGCAAGCCCAAACGGTATCACAATCTTGCCCGTAAACTTGGCAATCTTATCCATGTTATAGAGGATACGAGAGACGATTGGCTTGTGCGTCTTGGCCTCAAGCATGAGCTTATTGGCATAATTATCCTCGGCTACGTTAATAACCTTAGCATAAACCTGACCACTTACAAGATAAGAACCTGATAGCAGCTCCTTCCCATCTTTTTTGAGAATGAGATCACTCTCACCAGTTAACATAGCCTCGTTTAGCTCAGCCATTCCATCAACAACCACGGCATCACTAGGCACCTGCTCACCCGCAGACAAGAGCATGATATCATCCAAGACAATATCCTGAGGATCAATACAAGTTACCTCACCATCACGCACCACACGGATTTGATCCTTATTCATGAGATTGAGCTTATCAATCATGCGACGGGCACGCAATTCCGTCATCATTCCCGTAAAAGCATTAAGCACAATAATCCCGAAGAAAAAGAGATTGGACCAGGCCTGCACAGCAATCAAGG
The DNA here is from genome assembly GCF_000187445.1 of Streptococcus sp. C150. NCBI lineage: Bacteria > Bacillati > Bacillota > Bacilli > Lactobacillales > Streptococcaceae > Streptococcus > Streptococcus sp. C150. The sequence goes on from NZ_GL698449.1 coordinate 1,375,739, forward strand.
CCACAAAAATCGCAAAATTGAGCATATTAAAGGAGTTAAAGACATTACGCCTAAAAATCTCCCAATTACTGGAGCCAGTTTTTGCTTTAAAATGATTTGTTTTTCCGGCATCTATCCGCCGCTTGACCTCCATCTGAGTCAAGCCTTGTAACTGTCTGTTCATAACTTTCATAGTAGCATAAAAACGAGGTGTTTTCAAAAGTTAGCCGTCATAAATCCCAAGGAAATAGGCCCATTAAATCGCATATTTTTTCCACTTTGTCATTCAGGCCAATAAACCCAAAAGTACTCTGTAGGATTAGCGTTTCTAATTAAACCTACTTTGATAAATTAAATTAAACAACCATTGAAGATTGATTAATGGTTTTGACTGCCTCTTCTATTAGGCAAAATAAGGCATCAAATTTTAACAAACAGGGGCTAAACACTTGGTATGAAAGGAATCTAGAAAATATTATGATGAACATGCAAAACTTGTTCCAAGAATTTTTTAGGCTTGTTATCATCATAAATACTGATTTTAAGGTATTTAACTACTAGTAAACTTAACAACTTTTATATATTTTACACAATATAGGACAGTAAATGGACAGTAACAGCATAATTGAAGAGTGAACAAAAAGAGGTATAAAAATACCTCTAAAAATACCTCTTTCAGATTGAAGACAAAGTCCTCAGAAGTTATACTTCTGGGGACTTTTCTTGCTTCGAAGGAGTATAATAAAAGAAAAGGTATTTGATGAGGTACTCCTAGTTAGCGATTTGTACTGAAAGTCGCCAGCACCAAAAAGTTGTAGTGCGTCATATTTGGAAAGATGCCTTAGAAATCTGTGAAGATATCCGTCATCAAAGTGGGATGAAGGAACGGTACCAACACCGGAAAGAAACGATAGAACGTTTATTCGGAACAGCTAAAGAATATCATAACTTGCGTTATACCAGAGAAAAAGGAAAGTCCAAAATGGAAGATAAGGTTGGGCTTACTTTGGCATGTCTAAATATCAAAAAATTGGTAAAAATGATGGTAGGGAAGACCTGTTATTTTATTCAAATACCTCAATATTATTGGATTATGGGAGAATTAAGTGTGAATATAAAAAAAGACAAACATCAAAAACGATGTTTGTCTTCATTCTGAATCAGAATTTTAATAGGAATTCTGATTTTTTTTATGCAAATCCATTTAAAAGCCAAAGGGTGTTTAATTATTATTTATTAAAATATAGATAAATATCATTTGATTAGTATTTGTTAAGTAGGAGTGTTTAATTCAAACGACTTCATTATAATAGTTGTCACATACATTAAAATTATAAAAAATTGAAAAAAGGTTGAAAAATAAAAATAACATGTTATAATTATAGCGTCTATATGAATAGGGAATATTGGTAGTAGTAACTTGAAGCCAACTTGATTGTAATCTTTCAACTCTTTTGGGGAGAGTTTTATACGATTACGTGTTGGTGCTTGGTACTATATGGTATTGGGATAGGGTTATCATACCGATATTTTGATTTGTAAGATAGGGGTAGAGCGTAAGTAAAGGGGACGCTCTTTAAAATGGGGAGAAGTTTTTATGAAATATATGTAAATTAGCAATACTGCTGGATTCAAAAACACTTTTATTAGCAAAGCGTTTTTTCTCCTGCAGTTTTTTTATTTTTTAAATAGTGTATTTTTAAATTCGAGGGAGAAGACTAAATAGCTCAAAACCATTGATATCCTTGGATGATATGACTTAGTTTTCTTGTCTTACTTCTTGAATTTTATACGTAATGATAGTCTTTTTATTGAGACCTTTTTCTTTATCTACTTTACATCATTTGCAAAACAAGACCAATAGCGAGGGCATTCCCTTTAATGCTTTTAGAGAAAGGATAACTCATTTTCCTTTTTATTGGGGATAATAAAGTGATAATGTAGAGTCTTATTTGTCAATATTATATTGATTTCGTATAGGTCATAGGGGGATCTTATGGGAAAATTAAATATTATGGTTGTCTTTGGGACAAGACCAGAGGCAATTAAGATGGCGCCGTTAATTCTTGAGTTGAAAAAACATCAAGAAACCATTAATACTATTACAGGACGTTTTGTTACAGACAGTTTGGATGCTGAAGGTATTAAAACTACTTAGAATGGTGAGGCTGTAATGGTATTAGGAAAAGTAAGTGATTTTTTAATCAAGTATCAAAGATTGTTAACGTACTTAAGTATTTTTACTGCGTTAATGTTATTAATGCGCTTAGTGTATGATGATGTTTTGATTGACCGTGATAATCCCATCGTTTTAGCAATCTATATAGGAATACTAGTTCTTTGGACCCTAGCATCTTACCTTAATCGAGGACAGCATATGCTATCCCACTTTATCTTACAGAGTTCGAAACTTATTAACGTCTATGCTGTAGACTTAGATTATCGTTTTATTGCGGTTAATAAGAATGATATTCGGCTCATGGAAGAAATCTTTTATTTCACTCCCAAAATTGGTGACTTTCCAATGAATTATCTTAATAGTGAAGATGCTGCGCGTTTAAAAGCAAATGTTGATCGTGCGAAAAAGGGTGAAACATTTATATTTATGGATACTATTAAGACAGGCGACAAAACGCTTTACTGGCAAAATATGTATTCTCCCATTTATAACAATCGCCAAAAAGTGATTGGTGTTTCTTGTTTTGTTCTTGATGTTACAGAGCAGAGACTTCATGAACTTGAAATACAGAGGATGGCATACGAAGATGTTTTAACACGGGTTCATAATCGACGATATATTGAGCTTGCTTTTGAGGAATGTCTGACACGTAAAGAAGAACAAATTACGGTTATTATATCTGATTTGGATAAATTCAAGAAAGCAAATGATACCTTTGGACATGCTACGGGAGATAAGATTCTAATTGAATTTGGTGATATTTTAACGAAGATAATGCCTGAAAGTGCTGTAATAGCAAGGTTAGGTGGAGATGAATTTGCGGTTTTACTCCCTGGAGTTTCTGAAAATCAAGCTGAATTTTTAATAAAACTTGTTCAAGCAGAAATGACTCTCAAAGATATGGGGATTACAGCATCTTTAGGTGCTTATACGAACTCTTATCAATCACATAAAAACTTCGTTGATTTTTTTGCAATAGCTGATAAGAAAATGTACGAAAATAAAAGTCAAAAAGGAGAACGTCGATGATGTTTCAAGATGTTGTTATTGTCATTCCTGCCTACGAACCTGATGACCGTTTGTTGGAACTTTTGAAAAATATTCGGGATAAGGAAAATCAAATGTTTGACATTATTTTAGTCGATGACGGTAGTGGAGCTGATTTTGCACCGTTATTTGCAATAGCGCAGAGTAACTATGCTTGTCATTTGCAAAGACATGCTGATAATAAAGGAAAAGGTCGTGCTTTAAAAACGGCTATTTCATATATTTTGGACAATTTTCCTAATGCCAAAGGAATTGTGACGATTGATTCTGATGGTCAACACACCTACGAAGACATGATGAAATGTTTGGCTGAATTTTTGCAACATCCTGATAGTTTGGTGCTGGGTGTTAGAACATTTGAAAAATCTGTTCCTTTACGTAGTAAATTTGGAAATTTATTGACAAGAGACGTCTTGGGGGCTATGACAGGTGTGAACGTTTCTGATACGCAAACGGGACTTCGTGTGATTCCTATGTCATGGTTGCCAAAACTCTTAACCGTGGAGGGTGAACGGTATGATTTTGAGATGAATATGTTACTTGAGGCAAAAGAGGACAATATTCTGATTCGTGAAGTTGGCATTGCAACGATTTATTTGGATGAAAATCAGTCGTCGCATTTTGATGCGATTCGTGACTCGATTAGAATTTACAAGGTTTTCTTCAAGTACATTTTTTCATCATTGTTTTCCTTCTTGGTTGATATTGTTGCTTTTACGATTTTAATTTCTTTGTTTAATGGATTGAGTTTTAGTGCGGTGACGTTAGCTTCGATTTTAGCGCGTGTGATATCATCTGTTGTTAATTTCACCTTGAATCATAAGGTGGTCTTTAAACAAGGTCAATCAAATAGTGCGATAAAATACTTCACTTTGGTGGTAGTACAGATTGTTTTGTCAAGTTTATTGGTAACAGTTCTAGGAAATGCCTTGACGACGCTACCAATTTCATTGGTGAAGATTTTAGTTGATGGTGCACTTTTCATTGCCAGTTATTTTGTGCAAAAACATTTGATTTTTAGTGGAGGTGAGAATGAAGACTAGTAAGAGGATACTCTATTTCGTTGCATTTGTAACGACTGCCTTTTATTTAACTTGGCGTTTGGTGGCGACTATTCCGTGGCATGATTCATGGTTTGCGCTGATCTTTGGGATTTTATTGTGGGGAAGTGAGGTAGTTTCAGCCATTACAGGCTACATTCTCATTTGGAATAAGCAAAAGGACTTTGAGCTTGAAAAGCCTGAGATTGCTAAGGAGCGTTACCCAGATGTGGATGTTTTGATTGCAACGCATAATGAGGATCCAGAGTTGCTTTATAAGACGATTAATGCCTGCACTTTTATGGAATATCCTGATAAGTCTAAGGTGCATATCTACGTCTGTGATGATACCAATCGTCTAGAAGTTGCCAAATTGGCTGATGAGCTTGGTATTGGTTATTTTGGTTTGGCGGATAATAAAGATGCCAAATCAGGAAACTACAATAATGCTTTACGTCAGACGTCATCACCTTTGGTGGCGACATTTGATGCGGATATGATTCCTTATCGTGAATTCCTGTTGGAAGCTGTGCCTTATTTTGTTGAACAAGTTGAGGCTTATGAAAATGGTGACGATTATGATAAGTCAAAAGTTGGTTTGATTCAAACGCCACAAAGTTTTTACAATGCTGATATTTTCCAATTTAACTTGTTTTCAGAATCAACCTTACCAAACGAACAAGATTTCTTTTCCAAAGAAATTAATGTTTTCAATAATTCGCACGGTGCAGCGCTTTATACGGGGTCTAATACGCTTATTTTCCGCAAGGCGATTGAAGATGTTGGTGGTTTTCCGACAGATACCATTACGGAGGATTTCGAGCTAGGTGTTCGGATAAATGCGGCTGGTTATGTAAATTATTCGACGAAAAGTCCAATGGCTAGCGGGTTAACGCCAACAGATTTGAAGAGTGTCATCAAACAGCGCGTGCGCTGGGGACGTGGCGTTATTCGCAGTAGCTACAATATGAATATCTTCTTTAATCCCAAATTGACAATGGGGCAAAGAATTGTTTATATTAATGGCTATCTTTATTGGTGGTCTTTCTTTAGACGGTTATTGTATATCTTGGCACCGATTTTATATACGGTTTTCCATGTGCGTGTGGTGGTGTCAAATATCTGGCTACTGTTCCTATTCTGGTTGCCAAGTTTCGCCTTGACACGCTTGTCAATGCGAGAAGTCTCAAAAAAATACCAAACACAGGTTTGGGGAGAAATTGTGGAAACGATTTTTGCTCCGTATTTGTTTATTCCCATGATGTTGGAGTCCTTTGGCATTAGCAATACAAAATTTAAGGTGACACGTAAGGGAAATTATACGTCGTGGACGTTGTACCTTTATGCGATTCCTTATCTTGTTTTATGGGTATTAGCCGTTTATGGTTTGGTAACTTTTAACTATGGAAAATTTGGTTCAGAGCTTTTTTATGGAAGTATTATCAGTTTTTGGTTGATTTATCATATCATCAATTTGACCTTTGCGATTTTCTGTGCGCTTGGTCGTCCGATTTATCGCTCAAGTGAGCGTTTTACTGTTGATGAAGCTATGGTTATTGAGGTTGATGATGATTCTTACCAAGTGAGAGTCTGTGATATTTCAGAAACGGGGATTTCATTCTATACGGATTTACCATTGTATTTGCCGAAAGAAAAAGAACTGACGCTTAATTTGCAATCACGTGATTACCATGCGAGGGTAAAAGGTCATGTTGTTCGTGTTTTTGCGATTGATAATGGTTGGCGCTACGGCGTTCAATTTTCAGAAGTTCCTGAAGCTGATAAGCGCGAATTTTATCAGTACATTTATGACCGCATTAATCACAATCTTCCGAAGAAAAAAGACCCTTGGATGACAACATGGGATGATTTATTTGAGAACTTTAGTCAACGTTTCCAAAATAATGAACGTCCTGTTTCAGCCTATGACCAAGTAGCTTTTCCGAAAGTTCGTGTCAATGAAGAGGTTCAGGTTGCTGGAAAAAAATGCCAGCTTAGAAAGACAGATTATTATTACATGACATTTTCTGGAGAATTGACAAATCCTAAAAAAGAACCGAATGTCGCATTTACCTACAAAGATTTGCCAATTCAGTTGACTTTTGTGTCCTATGATACTGATAGAGACGAATCGCTTTATCGAGTCACCAATTTAGCGGATTTGAATAGCTTACCTGCTTTTAAAGCCTTAGCAAATGAATGGAGAGGGAGAGTATGATTAGTATTGCTAGATTACTGTTGTTCTTTGTGATTACCATGGGGTACAATGCCTTTTTCCGTAATACTGTGAAGATGAATCGCCGTCTGACATGGGTGTTTACATTCTCAGTCATTACATTGGTATTGTACCTTGGTAGTTTGTTAGGCTTTATGTTGCAGACCGTGTATGCCATTTCTATTTTGGGCTGTCTTTTGAGTCTTTATTATCTTTGGGCGGTATGGAAAAAGAAATATCGCTTTAGGAGACTTGATTATATTGCGCTTGGAATGATGGCTTATTTGCTTTTGTTTGGAATAACGCTCTGGCATTCGCCGCTTTTACATTATGATAATTTTACGCATTGGGCAACGATTGTAAAATTTTTCCATATCAATAATGCTTTGCCAACACAGCAGGATACGATTATTAGTTATTATACCTATCCTGTTGGAAGTTCACTTTTCATTTATTTTTTCACGACTATCGTAGGCTTTTCAGAAGGTAGTATGTTGGTCGGGCAATTCTTCTTGATTGCTTCCAGTCTTTATGCCATGTTTGCGGCACTTCGTGATGATCGACGTGTCTTAATGGTTAGCATGATTTTTGCTTCGTTTGCTGTTTTTAATACGTTCAACGTTGCTATTCGATTAAATAATTTGCTGGTTGATTTTCTGCTTCCGGCCTTGGCCTTGGCAGCCATAGCAGGTTGTTTTGTCTATCGTAATCGTTTCTGGTTTTTGTCGCTAAATACGGCGGTAATTCTTGGATTATTAAGTATCGTCAAAGTAAGTGGATTTTTCTTTGTCGCTCTCGTTTTAGTAGTTTATGTGGTTTGTATTGTGCGTTTACTTGTTCGTAAAAGAGCACGTTTAAAAGCACTAGTGCTGCTCATAATGACCTTGCTAGTCAGCTGTCTTCCTTTTGTTATTTGGCAAAAGCATGTGACGGATAATTTCCCAAATGCCTCAAGTGCCAAGCATGCGGTGTCCATGTCAGAACTTGGTCAGGTATTGACTGGAAATCTGTCAGGCGTCCCACAAAAAATTATCACTCTTTTTGTCAAATCGGTGTTTACGTTTGACAGTTTGGCAAGCAATGGAATTTTGATAATCAATCTGATTATGCTGATTGCCTTTATTGTGATTGGCATTCGTTTGAAATATAAGAAATTTGTCTTGTTGACTTGGGGATTTGTTGATATTTCGATTGTGACTTACTATATTGGCATTTTACTCATGTATCTGACAGCAATGCCGACTGATGAAGCGTTAGAATTAGCAGGATTTGAGCGCTATGCTTCGAGCATCGTTATCTTTGCTTTTGGTTGTTTGACCATGGCTTTAGCATGGGTAATGGACAAGGGCCTGTATGAAAAAATCATTAGTAAACGTAATGCTAGGTCTTACAAGAGCTTATTTAATAAACGCTTGTACCAATACGCGAGCCTTGTTTTGACAGTTTATGCCATTGGAATGTTCTTGTCAGAAAATAATGGCATTGTTTACAATAACAATCAGGAAACAAACGAGGTCGCAAAAGAAATTCGTCAGTTTACTGGAAGTCAGAGTAATTCGTCAACGGATAGAATTTTGGTTGTAACAGCAGATAAGAAGAATGTAGATAATTATTTTGCCCAATATGCTAGTCGTTATTATCTGTGGGATGTCAATGTTGATGCCAGAGAAAATTTTGTGTCGGTTGACCAAAAATTTTTAGATTTAATGGCATCATACAGCGACAGCACAACAAGTTATTACCTCAGCAATAAAAATATCGATACTAGAGATAATTCCAATTTAACAGACGATGACTTTATTGCACTCTTAAAAACGTATGACGAAGTCTTGATTTTAGATGACCATTATACGTTTAATACCTTGACGAAAAAACTATTTGGTCGGACATATTCCCCTGGATTGTATAAAGTATCAGATATTCTTGCTGGAAAAGGGTAAGTTTTCTAGCTTTATCAAGCATAAGTCTTGATATTTCAAATAAAATATGCTATTACAACAAAAAATATGTAGAAGGAGGCGGAGTTTGTGACTTCGCCTCTTGTGGTGCTCAAAAGACTTTCTTGAACATTGGAGAGGAAGCTAAGATAAATCCGTTTGAATTATCTGCTCTAATCATCACACAAAGCGAGGTCCTTAAAGGATGCAATCCACGTTCCACACACTCAACACTAGTATAGAAAGATCTCATATCCGCAAAAGCAATATCAGATTTTGGTTCCCGTGAACAATCAAAATAGCCCATTATCTATATCTTTTATAGTTGTTTTCCCAATATTCCCTTTCACCTTTTCCTATGCCTTCTGGTAATTGCTTCAAACATTGTCCCATACTTTGATATTTAACAATTTCAGTTATTTCAGCCAAAGAAAGTCGATGAGATGCTCTGCTAAAGTCCGTATCGAAGTAATCAACCTCTTCTATTTCAACTAAAATCTCATAATTTTGATCAAGATAATATTTAATTTCAGATGGTACTAACTTATCTGATTCTTTAAAAAACAAATGAATATGGCCGTTTGAAGACAACAATCGTTCTCTGATATTAGTTGATTTTCCAATATAAAAACAGACTTTTTCATCTTCTAAAATGGCAAAAAACTTATATACGCCCACAATATCTTTTCCCAAAATTTCTGAGGGGATAGTGATATTCCTCATTTTAGCTTTTTCTAATTTTGCTTTATACGTCATTCCCATGGTATTCTCCTAACTTACACCTCTAATGGCATAAAGTCTCCTACAATTTTACCCACAATACGAGGGTTTTCATCATAAGGAATATAGATGTCCTTATAAGCCTTGTTAATAGAAACTAGGCGTAGCCCCTCTTTCTCACGGTAGACTTTCTTGATAAAGGTCTGAGAGTTCCACACTACCGCATAGACTGCCCCATCATAATCAAAACCTGTTTCACGGATAAGAGCTACTGAATCGTTATGATATTTGGGTTCCATGGAATCTCCAAAAACCCATGAAGCAAAATCATGAGCTAGTTCTTCATTGAAATAAACAGTGTCGTAGTTGCGATTGTCATAAACGGATGCACCAATACCAGCAGACATTTTTTCGTATACATGGTACTCATAGAGATTTTCTGAAACCGTAACAATTTTTCTAGACTCTTCTTGAACTAACCTACGAGTGTATTCTAAAACCTGATTTTGACCTTTATTTGATAATACATTGTACAAACGAGCTATCTCAATTTCTGTAAAATAGCCTTTTGGTACTCTTAGTATTTGTTCTAGTCGGTTTACTTTCTCTTTGGATGGTTCTTTTACTCCTCGCTCCCATGCTGAATAGGCTTGATAGCTGATTCCTAATTGATCTGCAATATCTTTTTGAGTTATTTTTAGCTCTTTTCTACGAGCTTTTAGTTTTTCTGGTTGATACATAGTTCACCTCACATTAATAGTAACTGTAATTCTGCTTTTTTCTTTGCCTCTTCATCTGAGAATCGTTCTTTATACCAAACATAAGCAATTGACTTCCCTTTATTATAAATAAGCCAGGTTTTTAAATTAATACTTTCTTCCTTGATTGCTTTCCAGTTATCTTGATTCAATAAATATGGGTATTCTAGACTCGTTGTAAAGCCTACTTTTCTAACTCTCTGCTTAACCTGATTAATAAGGGAAGGTTGAAACTGATTGAACTCCTCGATAATTTGTTCTCTAATATCATGAAACAAACGTAAAATAGAACTGTTCTTCCCTTCAATATAGGTCTCAACTGCTTGTTTGATTTCACTATCTTTATCAAGATAATATTCCCGGAAAAAGTCCAAAAGACGAAAAAATAAAGCCTGTTTTGAAACTTCTAGACTATTTTGAACTTGATGGAAGGTTTCGCAACTATAGTATATTTTTGATAAAAGAACAATATCTGGCATCAATACCACAGCGGAAAAAATATTTGCTTCACGTTCTAGTAAATTCTCTTGATTCTCAATAGATTCTGCAAAATAATTTCCATCATGTTTAAGAATAAAATGCCCCAATTCATGGCAGAGTGTAAAATTCTGTTTTACTTTTGGATTATCTATCTCATAAGAAAAACTGATTCCCAATTCATCAACTACTGTCAATCCTTCTATTTTATGATTAGAAAAGTGATGGCTTATCACTTGGATTTGATTCTTCTTAATACAATATTGAAAAAAATAAGAGAAATCATAGTTCAATAATGAAATATTATTATCCTTCATGTACTGGTATAATACATGTTTTGTTGCACTATATTTTACAATTTATCATTTATAATAGCGTTTGTTCTATCATCGTCGTATCGAATACTGTCAATCTCCGGTGTATAAATCCAGCCATTATTCTCCATCAGCATAATGATGTCCGGTTCTGTCCCCTCCTTATGAGGGATGTGCTGAGCATAATAAACAGAGTGGTATTTTAAATTAATAAAGATAAATAGGCTCATTCCTAAGACTGTAACCAACCCTATAAATAGTCCTACAAAAATCCCTAAAATATTTCTTTTTTGCATTCCTGTCTTCTCTTTCTTTTTCTATCTCCAATCAAATGTTGACTGGATTGACAATAAACCATTGTACATTATTTATCACAAGTCTTACAATTTAAAAATTTCTTTCTTTTGTAATTGGTCCAATAGTTTTTTTGATAAAACCTCTTGATAACTTCGTTCTAAATAGACTGAACGCACCTATAATGCCAGATTATCTTCAGTATGCCTCCTTACTTTGTCAATCAAGCCAAACATGGTATAATAGTTGAGGTTTTGACTGCCTCTTCTATTAGGCAAATTAAGGCATCAAATTTTAACAAACAGGGGCTAAACCCTTGATATGAAAGGAATCTAGAAACTATTATGATGAACATGCAAAACATGATGAAGCAAGCTCAAAAGCTTCAGAAACAAATGGAAAAAAGCCAAGCTGAATTAGCTGCTACAACTTTCACTGGAAAATCAGCCCAAGACTTGGTAGTTGCTGAATTAACTGGTGACAAAAAAGTGGTTAACATCACTTTTGCTGATGCTGTTGTGGATCCTGATGATGTGGAAACACTCCAAGATATGACTGTTCAAGCACTTAATGATGCTCTCGGACAAATTGACGAAGCGACTAAAAAATCAATGGGTGCCTTTGCAGGTAAATTGCCATTCTAAAAAATAAAAAGGAATCTAGCGGTTCCTTTTTCTATGCACTCATTTCGCAAATCAATCATAAAACAAAAGGCTTGGACAAATCACGTCCAAGTCTTTTTGTCGTCATTAATTAAAACTGTTACTCCTCAACCAGACCAAGGCCTGACTGAGCATCTTCTTCGTTTGCTTCTTTAGAACGATTCTTTTGACCTAAATAAATGCTAGCTGAATCTAATGAGCTCTCCAAAGTAGGATAATTCACATCATCATTCACCGTTTTTGAAGGCACAGGTCCAGAGATTAATAGCTCATCATCATTCTTCACATAAATTTTATATTCACCAACTTCACTCGTCTGAGCCAAAATCTCATCCAATAAGTTTGAGTCGCTAGATTGAGCTGCTCCTTCAACAACTTGATTTTCATCCTGCTTTTGCTCTGATGAATCCACTACTTCTGTAATAACAATATAGTTAGGTGCTTCCTCACTAGATGGCTTATCAGCTTCCTTATCTTGTTCTAGTTGACTAGGAGACTCCTGACCCTTGCTATCTTGAGTAGAAGCTTCATGTTTGCTTTCTGCCTCATCACTAAGCAGTTTCGTCTTAGTCTGATTGGTGTCCGAATTAACCTGAGAGGCCCCTTTTGCATCAGCCGATGCGATACTGGTACCCATGAATAGAACAAAAATCCCTAAAGTCGAGACCAAGCCAATCATTAGTTTACGAAATAGACTATTATCTTTTTTCTTAATCATAACTCCCTCACTATGTTTTTGTTAGCTCCGATTAACTAACATGAGTCCTAGATGCTGCTGTTGATCGAATGAAGGTCATACTGAACTCATCTTATAAACCTTCATTATGCTATCTATCTTAACACTCAAAAGCTTTCGTTTCAAGCGATTCCTTAATTTTTAAGCATTTTAAATAAATAAAAAATTCATGTCCTAAAATTGATGAAAATCTATTATCAGATTAAGCTTTTAAGCCTAGACAAATGGGAAATTCTTTAAGCAATGCTCAGCAAACCAAAGATTTGTCGGCTAAAGTGCCAATAAAAGAGCTACTTTGCGCCAAACGTCTATCGGATACCTTCATAGTGTCCAAACACTTCCAAAGCAACTATAAAAAGATAGCCCTAAAAGAAAAAAGCTAACCTTCTATTAATTAAACAAAAGATTATAAAAAGATTAGTAACATACACCTCTAAAACCCTGTTTTAAAAAGTCTTAATAGATTTAATAAATACAACTCCTTCAGAAAACCTCATATAGTTTAAATTTTAAGTTTAGTTATAGTTATCTTTATTAGCATTTCTTTATTCCATGAAAACAAAGGAAACTACTAAAGATGATGCTAAGGATCAACTCTCTCATATACTACTCATCCCATAACATTTGTATCTTATTAGCTCTAACGTGCTAAATACACCGACTTTAACTCCTCTATTACGACAAACAAGTGTTAAAATTGGAGAAAACACTTGGTAAAACACTAAAAATAGCCTAACTTTATAACCAAATGACCAAATCGAAGACTTACAAAAATCTCATTTACTAAACTATTTTCTCATATGTAAACGCTTCACACACATCTCTATCACATGTAAGAAAAACTTGCTATGTTTTAGTATTTTTTTAGCATAAACGCTAGATATTTCAAGGAAAATCCGTTACAATGAGATAAGGAAAGATAGGTAATTAACAGCATCATTATTTCATATGAAAGGGAAATTCATGGCTTATATTCAAATGAAGCATAGCTATAAACGCTATAAAACCGGTGATCTGGAAATTATCGCAAATAATGACGTAAGCTTTGAAATTGAAAAAGGGGAGCTTGTCGTCGTTCTCGGTGCCTCCGGTGCAGGGAAATCAACCGTTCTTAACATCTTAGGTGGTATGGACACCAATGACGAAGGCCGCGTCATTATTGATGGTAAGGATATCTCTGAATACTCAGCTAGGGAACTTACGACTTATCGTCGTGAGGACGTTGGTTTTGTATTTCAATTTTACAACTTAGTTTCAAACCTTACGGCCAGGGAGAACGTTGAGTTAGCATCTGAAATCGTTCCAAACGCTAAAGATGCCTCACAAACACTTGTCGAAGTCGGTTTAGGGGACCGCTTGGACAACTTCCCATCACAACTATCTGGTGGGGAACAACAACGTGTCGCTATTGCACGTGCCGTTGCCAAAAATCCAAAGATTCTTCTTTGTGATGAACCGACGGGGGCTCTGGATTATCAAACAGGGAAACAAATCCTGACCCTCCTTCAAGACATGGCGCGCAAACAGGGAACAACTGTTATTATTGTTACCCACAATGCTTCTCTAGCTCCAATTGCTGATCGTGTGATTCAAATGCACGATGCCAAGATTAAGAGTGTGGAAATTAATCCCAACCCACAAAAAATCGAGGACTTGGAGTACTAGAAAGGAGCACCGTCATGAAAAAAACAACTTATTGGAAAGATGTTTGGCGAACCTTTGTAGCTTCTAAAGGGCGTATGCTCTCTATTGCCTTGCTTATGGCACTCGGATCCTTTGCTTTGATTGGTCTCAAGGTCACTTCTCCTAATATGAAAACAACAGGAGAACACTTCTTCAAGGCCCATCAAACAGCTGACTTGAGCTTAATCAGTACTTACGGTATTAACAAAACCGATCAAGACCTTCTTAATACAGTCAAAAAGAAGAATGTTGACATTGAGTATGGTTATTTCAAAGATGCTGTTATCAAGGGCACAAATACGACATTTCGTATCTTCTCAAAACCTAAAAAAATCTCTACCTATGACCTTGTTGAGGGGAAGCTTCCTAATAAGGATGGGGAGATTGCTCTTTCTTCAACCTATAAAGAAGAATACAGTGTAGGAGATAAGATTAATTTTTCTGAGCCAGTAGATAGCTCTGGGCAAAAACAGTTAAAGGAACAAACATATACCATTACTGGTTTTGTCAATTCCTCTGAACTCCTCTCCAAGAATCGTCTTGGTAATGCCAGTGCAGGTACCGGAAAACTAGACGGCTATGCCGTTGTGCCGAAGACAGATTTCAACGCTAATAGCTACATGATTGCTCGGATTCGTTACCAGGATTTGGCAAATGTGAGTCCTTTTAGTAAGAAATATGCGGATAAGATTTCAGAAAGAAAAGCTGAACTCAAGGACCTTTTTAAAGACGAGCCTGAGAAACGCTTAACTGAAATCAAGTCCCAAGCTCAAGCTCAAATTACGCAAGGAAAACAAGAGCTTGAAGCAGCACGCACCCAGACTCAGCAGATGACAACAACCAACGCTGCTGAGGCAGCAAGTGTAAAAGAGGCTACTACGAAGATTGAAGCTAAGCAAAAAGAACTCGAAGAAAGTCAAGCAATGCTGGACAATATGCCAGCCCCTAGCTACAAGTTCTACTCTCGTCGAGAAATTCCGGGTTCAGATGGGTATGTTGCTTACGAGAGTAACATCAACATCATCCACGATGTCAGCAACATCTTCCCTATAGCCCTCTACTTTATGGCAGCCTTAGTTACCTTTGTAACCATGGGACGCTTTGTTGAAGAAGAACGAGGAAAAGCCGGTATCCTTAATGCACTGGGGTATAACAATTCACGTATTATCCACAAATTCGTCATCTATGGATTAATTACTAGTATTGCTGGCACAGCTGCAGGGGTTATTACAGGACATACTCTACTTCCAATACTCATTCACAACACTTATAAGAACGATTTGCAACTGCCTGCTTTTGAGTTGCACTTCTACTTAGGGCTTACCCTAATCGCCTTTCTTTTAGGGCTCCTATCCGCTGTACTTCCTGCCTATGCGGTTGCTAAGAAAGAACTCTGGGAAAAACCTTCTCAACTGCTTCTTCCAAAGCCACCTCGTGCAGGAGCTAAGATTGTCCTAGAGCGCATTACACCTCTTTGGAGACGTCTTAGTTTCAAAGAAAAAGTTACCATGCGTAATATTTTCCGCTATAAACAACGGATGTTTATGACCCTCTTTGGAGTCGCAGGCTCTATCGCTCTGCTCTTCGCAGGTTTAGGAATTCGTTCTTCCGTATCTAATCTTAACCAGCAACAGTTTGAAGACATCATTCACTATGATATGATTGTCGCCAAACAACCGAATACATCAAGTGCCTTTGATAAGCAACTCACAAAGCTTCTTGATAGCAAAGACGTCAAAGAATACTTGAATATTCATTTTGAAACCTTACAAAAAATTGCTGGTAACAATAAGGATACCCAAGAAATCTCGACGATTGTCTTTAATGATCATGATGAGAAAATCATTAATAGTTACGTTAGCTTGAGAGACCGAGCACATAACAAAACGCTTAAATTATCTAATGATGGAGCTATTATCTCTGAAAAAATGGCCAAACTCCTCAACCTCAAGGTTGGCGATACCATCACTGTGCAAAACAGTCAGGAAGAATCCGTCAAGATTAAAATTGCTGGTATCACAGAAATGTACATGGGACATTTCCTCTTTATGAATGCTAGCTACTACCAAAAAGCCTTTGGTACACCTTCGGTGAATAATGCCAATCTCGTCAGTCTGGCTGAGCCTACCAAGCAAAATGTGGAAAACATGGCAGCTAAATTCATCAACTTGCCAAATGTTTACGGCGTTGTTCAAAACAACAACCTCAAGTTGCAAATCAGCACCATGGTCAATTCCTTAACGCAAGTTATTGGTATCTTGATTACCGTTTCTATTCTTCTTGCTGTGGTTGTCCTTTACAATCTGACCAACATCAATGTCTCTGAACGTATCCACGAGCTCTCAACCGTTAAGGTTCTTGGTTTCTACAATAATGAAGTATCCCTCTACATCTATCGTGAAACCATTTATCTATCTATTATCGGTATCTTCGTCGGATTTGGTCTTGGACAGGCACTTCACCAATATATGGTAAGCATTATCCCACCAGATCGTATCATGTTTGATCCATCTATTGGACTTGCTACCTACCTTTTACCAGCTGTTCTCATTGTCTTAATCCTTATTATCCTCGGCTTCGTTGTTAATAACCGCCTAGCCAAGCTTAATATGCTCGAAGCTCTAAGTTCAGTTGAATAAGCTAAAAACGCCTGAGAAGTCATTCTCAAGCGTTTTTTATATTGGATAAATTATTTCGTTTTAGTCTTAGCCAACTCCAAACAGTAGGTCTTTACATGACAATGAGGACAAGTCAACTTACGAGTCCTTGGTGTATGTCCGGCAATGGCAAATTCTTTAAAACTTGGATCAAAGGTCCTATGACAATTAGGACAGAGGTATTCGAACTGCTTTCTATAGTGAAACACTACTAAATTTGTGGCTATGATAAATGCGGGGCAGACAACAAACAAACCTCTAGGATCCTTAAAATAATAAATGACTATCAGTAGGGCTATGAAATAAAGAAGACTCGTTAGAATGATGCTTCCAAACATTCTCAACTGCAAATTTCGCCATGATTTTTGATTTTCCATAAGACGTGAAATGTCTGACAAATCTTCCAACGAAAGTTGACGCCACTTAGCAGTTGCTTTTTGCAAGTGACGGGCACGTTTTAGTTTGACCTCTATTTCCTCTGAAGACTTTTCCAAGCTCTCGATTTGATCTGTCAACAAAAGCTCTAAAACCTGTTCCCTATTCTCCTCTTGCAAGAGTTTTTTGATTTGATTAATTGAGAAATCCAAATCTCTTAAGAAACAAATGACTTGCAGGCGTTCCAAATCTGAGTCGTGGTAGATTCTCCGACCACCTTCTGTGACTTCAGATGGCGTCAAAATACCACGTTGATCATAATACTGGACAGTCCTAACAGACACCTCTGCTGCTTTAGCCAACTCTCCTGTTGAAAACTGCGACATCTCAGTCACCTCCTTTTAAGATTTTCCATCAAAGGAGGACCTTGGCCACCCTTGATACCTAGATTCTACCTTATAACGCAAGGTGACGAGCAAGCCCTAACCCTAAAGGATTTTCACTTCTTACAGAAAAAGTTAGCCATCACTCTTTACAGCCTTTACAGCTCTTGTAAAGCTTTAGTCGAAAAAGCTACCCAAACCTAAGGCAGCAAAAGGATTGTTACTGACTTCTTCCTGTTGCTCCAAAAGTTTGGCATTCTCATCTAATTCGAGAAACTTCTCGTAAATCTGCGCGGTCATCCGAGCATCCTCCAAGCTGTTATGACCGTGTCCCTTGATTCCAAAGAAATCTGCCACACTGGTTAGCTTGAGGTTGACAATACCATTCAAATCCGAAGCACGACGGTCAAAGGCCTCATCGAAAACATCTAAAGCATATTGCTCTTCCAAGTCCAAACCATTTTCAGCTAGAACGGGCAAATCCGACTTAAGGGCATTGTAACCGATAAGTGGTGTATCACCAACAAATGCCTTAAAATCCGCTAGAACGGACTCTAATTTCGGTGCCTTGGCAATCTTATCAGCTGTAATCCCCGTCAAACCATTGATAAAGGACTGCAAAGGAACATCCGAATAAACGAAAGAGTCAAACTGGCCCACTTCCTCATGCCGGTCCATCTTAACAGCTGACACCTGGATGATATGGCTAACGCCATCCACCGTGTTGAATTCCAAATCAAAGGCAATATAAGTTTCTACATTTTCCATCTTTATCTCCTACAATAGTTAAAGCTGAGACTGAGTCCCAGCTTCTTTTTTATTTTCCAAATAGTCGTCCAAAGAACCCTTTTTTAGAAGCTTCTTCTTGTTTGGTTTGGATTTCTTCCACTTGAGCTTTGGCTTCATCAACCTCTACCTTAGCCTCATCAAGCTCCAATTTAAGCTCTTCTTTGTCTTTCATAGCAGTCAAGGTCAATTGTTGCTGTTGATCGATTTGCTTGTCTTTCTCAGCGATTTGAACATCTTTGACACGCAATTGGTCATCCATGTTAGACAACTGCTCATCCTTAGCCTTCAACTGGGCATAGAGACGGGCAATCTCAGAGTTTTTCTCGTCTACAAGAATCTCTAATAGCTCACGTTGCTTAGTTTCTTCATCAATAGGCTCATCGTCAAAGATAGTCTTCTTGTAGATTTCCTCCAACTTAATCAAGCCACTACGCTTAACGACAGTAACCCCTTTTGCATTTTTTTCAGTATCTTCTTCTGGAAGTTGTTTGACACGATTATTGACTGCTTGACGACTAACGCCAAGGATTTCAGCAATCTCGCTGACGGTCTTTTCAATACTCATAATAGCCTCATTTTCTCTTGAAATGTCTTACTATGAGAATATCATAATCACACCTTTCTGTCAATTTGACAAGACAATTCCCCGTCCCTAACACGGGTTTTCAGCGCCATTACGTTATCCCTAAATTTCTGAGCATTTTTCTTGATAGGAAAACAGTATTTTGATATCCTATTGCTCGGGTATAAATGTATTTTGAAGGATTTTTGCTTAAACAATCAGTACTTAAAGGCTTATCTTTATTAGTACCAGATCTGTTGTATCTAGGAATGGTGGAGTCCTATTTTGCAAGACTTTGGATTTTTATTCTCTCTCCAATTGTCTGTAGTGCTCTTGCAACTATCGTTGCGAAGAATTTGCTTGATACAAAAGCACAAGTCACATTATCTCCAACGATGGGTTTGTTGGGGATTTTTTGATGTTACGGCGTATTCCCATTACAAACTATTATGACTAAACCAGATTGAAAAAAGCCCTAAAGTATGACATAATAAACAAAAGTAAAATAGAAAGAAAAGGTCCTATGAAAAACTTCCGTGATGATATCAAAGTCAACGATCTAGTCCAACCTTATTTAGAACCTATCGTTGAACAAATGACCACCGTGTTTGATCCTGAGATCGAGCTAGACATCTATAACCTTGGCTTAATCTATGAAATCACCCTTGATGAAACTGGCCACTGCTACTTTCTCATGACTTTTACAGATACTGGCTGCGGTTGCGAAGAGACGATGCCTTACGAAATTGCTGAAAAACTCAAATCAATTGATGGTATCAAGTCTGTCAAGGTCGAGACTACTTACTCGCCTGTCTGGAAGATGACCCGTATCAGTCGATATGGTCGCATTGCCCTTGGTATTTCACCTCGAGGTGGAAAATAATATTAAAACTGGTTGGATAGTTCCAACCAGTTTTTTGCTCTATTTTTGTTGAGGGTGACCAACCGATAGACTTTCACCAAATCACAATGCTTTCAGCGACTACCTTCGACTTCATAACTCAAAAAATCACACCGCACATATATCCGGTGTGATTTCTTTTATGTCAGTAAATTAGGCTTTACCTGATTTATCCATGTTCCAGAAGTCGGTAACAGCACCACGTGAGGCTGAAGAAACGATGTGAGCGTATTTACCGAGGACACCACGACTATAAAGTGGTGGCAAATCAGTTTCAGCTTTACGTTTCGCCAACTCTTCGTCTGAAACGTGCATAGTGATTTCTTTGGTATCCTGGTCAACTGTAACCATGTCCCCTGTGTGGAGGTAGGCAATTGGACCACCAACCTGAGCTTCAGGTGCAATGTGACCAACAACAAGGCCGTAAGTACCACCTGAGAAACGTCCATCTGTCAAAAGGGCAACCTTGTCCCCTTGACCCTTACCAACAATCATTGATGACAAGGACAACATTTCTGGCATACCAGGACCACCCTTAGGACCTACGAAACGAACAACAACAACGTCGCCGTCAACGATTTCGTCAGAAAGAACTGCTTCGATAGCATCTTCTTCTGAGTCAAAGACCTTAGCAGGACCCGTGATATTACGAACTTTAACCCCTGATACTTTGGCAACCGCACCTTCTGGAGCCAAGTTACCTTTCAAGATAATCAACGGACCATCGGCACGTTTAGGATGTTCAAGCGGCATGATGACTTTTTGACCTGGTGTCAAATCGTCGAAGGCTTCCAAGTTTTCCGCAACAGTCTTACCAGTACATGTGATACGGTCTCCGTGAAGGAAACCATTCTTCAACAAGTACTTCATAACGGCTGGCACACCACCAACATTGTAAAGGTCTTGGAAGACGTATTGACCTGAAGGTTTCAAGTCCGCCAAGTGAGGCACGCGCTCTTGGAAATCGTTGAAATCTTCAAGTGTCAAATCAACGTTAGCTGCATGAGCAATAGCGAGCAAGTGAAGTGTCGCATTTGTTGAACCACCAAGCGCCATTGTTACAGTGATAGCATCTTCAAAGGCTTCACGTGTCAAGATATCTGATGGTTTAAGACCAAGTTCAAGCATCTTAACAACCGCACGACCAGCTTCTTCGATATCTGCTTTCTTCTCAGCTGATTCAGCAGGGTGAGATGATGATCCTGGAAGACTCATCCCCATTACTTCGATTGCTGTTGCCATTGTATTGGCAGTGTACATACCACCACAACCACCAGGGCCAGGGCAGGCATTACATTCAAGCTCTTTAACCTCTTCGGCTGTCATATCACCGTGGTTCCATTTCCCGATTCCTTCGAAAACAGAAACCAAGTCGATGTCCTTACCGTTAAGGTTACCCGGTGCAATGGTACCACCATAGGCAAAAATCGCTGGAATATCCATGTTAGCAATAGCAATCATAGAACCAGGCATATTCTTATCACAACCACCGATAGCTACAAAGGCATCAACATTGTGACCACCCATAGCTGCTTCGATAGAGTCAGCAATAATATCACGAGACGTCAAAGAGAAACGCATCCCTGGTGTTCCCATAGCAATCCCGTCGGCAACAGTAATGGTCCCAAATTGAACAGGCCAAGCACCTGCATCTTTCACGCCTTCTTTTGCGATTTGTCCAAAACCGTGCAAGTGGAGATTACATGGTGTATTTTCCGCCCAAGTTGAGATAACCCCAACAATTGGCTTTTCAAAACTTTCATCCGTCATCCCTGTCGCACGAAGCATAGCACGGTTAGGTGATTTAACCATACTATCGTAGACAGATGAACGGTGTTTCATGTGATTTTCAGACACGATATTCCCTCCTTAGTTAGTAATCATTTTAATCAAAATGTCTATTTCTATTCTAACATAATTTACCTAAAAATACTGGTCCTTTGACAACTATTCTCCCACTTTAAATTATGCTAAAATAAAGGCATGAAACATTTTGATACTATCGTTATTGGGGGTGGACCTGCTGGCATGATGGCGACCATTGCCTCAGCCTTTTATGGCCAACAAACCCTTCTGATTGAAAAAAATAAAAGACTTGGCAAGAAACTTGCTGGTACCGGAGGCGGACGTTGTAATGTCACTAACAATGGAAGTCTTGACGACCTCCTAGCAGGTATTCCAGGTAATGGGCGTTTCCTCTATAGCGTCTTTTCCCAATTTGATAACCATGACATCATTGCTTTTTTCGAGGACAATGGTGTCAAACTCAAGGTCGAGGATCACGGACGTGTCTTCCCTAAGACAGACAAATCACGGACCATTATCCAGGCTCTGGAGGATAAAATTCATGAACTAGGTGCTACTATCCTCACCAATACAGAAGTTGTCTCCGTCAAAAAGGTCGATGAGCAATTCCAAGTTAAATCTTCAAACCAAATTTTTACCAGTGACAAACTCATCGTCACAACTGGTGGAAAATCCTACCCATCAACAGGTTCGACTGGTTTTGGACATGATATTGCCCGTCATTTCAAACTCCATGTTACTGACCTTGAAGCTGCGGAAAGTCCACTCCTAACCGACTTTCCACACAAGGCTTTACAGGGAATTTCTCTTGACGATGTCACTCTGTCCTATGGCAAGCACAAGATTACCCATGACCTGCTCTTCACCCACTTTGGCCTATCTGGACCAGCTGCCCTTCGCCTTTCTAGCTTTGTTAAGGGTGGTGAGATAGCACATCTGGACTTTCTTCCCAACCAAAACCAAGAAAATCTCAAGATCTACTTTGAAGAAAATTGCGAGAAATCAGTTAAAAACTCCCTCAAAGCCCTTGTACCTGAGCGTATCGCTGAATTCCTAGCAAAAGATATGACCGATAATAAGGTCAAACAGCTACATCCCAAAGACTTGGAAAATCTTATCAGTCAGCTTAAGGACATGGAAATCCCGATCACGGGTAAAATGTCACTTGCCAAATCTTTCGTAACCAAAGGTGGCGTTGACCTTAAGGAAATCAATCCCAAAACCCTCGAAAGTAAAAAAGTCCCTCACCTACATTTTGCAGGAGAGGTCCTTGATATCAACGCCCATACCGGTGGCTTTAATATCACCAGCGCCCTCTGTACCGGTTGGGTAGCAGGTATTCAGAGCCCTTGGGACTAAAAGATTACATATTCTTTTGATGACTATACCTAAAAATGTCCCTTTCAATTCAGAAGGGACATTTTCTCTATTTCCAAAAAGGAGAGGAGGGGATTCGAACCCCCGAGCCCCGTTAAGGACTACACGCTTTCCAAGCGTGCGCACTCGGCCTCTATGCGACCTCTCCATATTAAACGATTAGCCTATTTGTGGCTAATCGCTATTTTTTCATCCTATTTACCAAAGAATTAGTCTTTAAACTGAGCCTCTACTCGATAGATGACTTGACCTTTTTCTGAGAATTTACGCTCGTACTCAGTCATAACGTTACCCTCGTAATCACTAGCATGAAGGTCCAACCAAACTTTGTTGAGAACCATTCCATACTGTGAAAAGCTAGTCAAACTATACTCGAAAAGTCCACGGTTATCGGTCTTAAAGTGAATTTCTCCGTTTTCTGGCAGGATTTGTTTATAAGTATCTAGGAAAGTCTTGTAAGTCAAACGGCGTTTCTCGTGACGACTTTTAGGCCATGGATCTGAGAAATTCAGATACATCATATCCACTTCACCGTCCGCAAAATAATTAGTCAAGGCTGAGCCATCCACTCGCAAAAGCTTAACATTTTCAGCACCTGAGGCCAAGACCTTATCCAGAGCATAACTCAAGACAGATAACTGGATATCAATACCAATGTAGTTGATATCAGGGTTTTGTTGGGCCATTCCAGTGATAAAGGCTCCCTTACCAGATCCCACCTCAATATGGATAGGATTGTCATTACCAAAAAGCTCGTGCCACTTACCTTTAGCAGCCTCCGGCTCAAGGATAACGTATTGAGGATGATTCACTAGGTGTTCCTCTGCACCCTTACGTTTTCTAACTCGCATGTTTACTTTCTAATACCTGTGCAGGGTTTCTCTGAACTTACGCAATTCATAAATTTCTCGGTTGGCGTGTTCCATATCACGGTTATCAAAGAATTTTGAAATTTGTGTTAAGTATGAGAATTGCCCATACCAATAAATCTTGTCCATCACAAGGTCATTATTCTTATAGCCATAATATGACAACCACTGAGGCCAATGTGCCAAAGGAATGTAATGGCTAAGAATCTGTGCCACATCATACATACGGTCTGTCAAACGAACAGAATCCCAATCAACCAAATAAATCAATCCTGAGGTTGTAATAACAAAGTTACTATGACGGGCATCTCCGTGGACAATTGTCGCAATATCTGAACGAAATTCTGGAAGATGACGTTTTAAATCTCTAACGACGTCTTGAAGATAACCATTCTCACGCAATTGGTAGGCAGCATTTTCCTCCCATTCGTGTAGAAGATCAAAGGGATTCTCAATGTGATAATCCAACTGCAAGAGCTGATTTACCAAGTGTTTTGAACGGTGCAAATTACCAAGAATTTGGATAATCTGTTTGCTATTCATGTCATGTTTGGTCAAGATGCGACCATCAAGCCATTCCTGTGCACTCATCATATCACCATTTCCCAGACGCTTAGCCCACAAGAGCTGTGGCGCAATCTGTTCCTTGGCAAGAGCTGCCAAGATTGGTGTTGTATTCATCTTCACAAAGACGCGATCTCCATTTGGGTAGGTCCCCATATAGGCCTTACCACTGTTTCCTTTGAGAGGAGTCAGGCTCAAATCTTTATCTGTTGATGTCACCTAGGCATCTCCTTTTTCTTTAGTCTTTTGCTTCTATTTTAACTTATTTAATAGGTGTTAGTCAATCATCTTCTTAAGCTTAGCTGGTAGGTAGACAAGGCTCAAAACAAGCATCACTCCAACTAAAATGAGGCTAAACTTCAAATCCAAGAGACAAACAGCCTGAATCAGCGTCATCACAAGGATGATTTGGCTAATCAAACGTTTCAGATTGTCCACCTGCATGTCCTTACCTAATGGCATAAGATTGGCCATTCTTTGATAAGCGAAGTGGGATTTTAGGGCTGTCAGTTGGAAGAGCAAGAGGTAATCGAAAATAGCCACAAGTATCATAGCCAACCATTTTTCAGGAACCAAAAAGATTACCAGAAGAGACAAGGCAAAAAGACGACAACTCAAAGCAAAGTAATCTCCAGAGCGTAAGAAGGCCCTTAGGTAAAGATTGTACCAAGTATGGTCCTTGTCCTTCTTTGTACGTTTGAGAATACCATCCAAATAAGCACGGCGTTTTACACTCGACGTAATCCCCTTAACATTGGTAAAGAGGGAGAAGAACTTCAAAATTGATTGTTGCCGTTTATTTTCCGCCGCAATAGCCTCAGCCCAATTAAGTCCAGATTGTTTATAAAAAGGTTGAGCCTTTTTCTGGAAAATAAAATACTTAAGAACAGCCATAGCCACTGCTACAAGGACAACTCCCCAAACTGGAAGCCCCAAGGCTAAAAAGAGTGGGACGACCAAGATAAAAATCAAGGTTTGGATGAGTACCCAAAATCTAAAAGCACGCCCTGTTGCCTTCTTAACATGGTTTAGTACCTCTTCTTCCTTCACCAAGAGGTAGTGCTTGTCAGCAGGCTCTAAATAGGTGGCAATGTTCCCCCAGAAAGGAAGGAAAAGACAAAGCACAAGCAAGCCCAGGACAATGGCCCATGGATTCTTTGGAAAATGTCGGAGCAACTGGCTATACTGCACCAAGACGAAGCCCAACAAAAAGAGAAGAACCAAGATAAAGTGGTCATTAAAGACGTAGCGACTATACTTAGCACAACGGGTATTGAATCGCTTGCTACGCTCCCTAAAAAGCTCAGCTATCATGACAATTCTCCCTTAGTTAACTGCATATAAATATCGTTAAGACTGGCACTACTGTCACCAAAGGTCTGACGAA
The DNA here is from genome assembly GCF_000187445.1 of Streptococcus sp. C150. Lineage (NCBI taxonomy): Bacteria > Bacillati > Bacillota > Bacilli > Lactobacillales > Streptococcaceae > Streptococcus > Streptococcus sp. C150. The sequence goes on from NZ_GL698449.1 coordinate 1,401,450, forward strand.
GTTCATCAAGCGTTCCCTGTGCCAAGACTTGACCGTGATGCAAGATGACAAAACGGTCGCACATTTTCTCAGCCGAATCCAAAACGTGAGTCGACATGAGAATAGCCTTACCATTCGCTTTTTCCTCAGCCAAAAGCTCAATCAAGTCCGAAATTGCCAAGGGATCCAAACCTAGGAAGGGCTCATCAACAATGAGAAGACTTGGACCAACAATAAAGGCACAGATAATCATTACCTTCTGCTTCATTCCCTTTGAAAACTGAGTCGGGAACCAGTCCAATTTTTCATCTAAGCGGAAGAGCTTGAGGTATTTTTCCGCACGTGCCATTCCCTCAGTCACATCAAGCCCATAGGCCATCAGCACCGTTTCCAAATGTTCACGAAGCGTCAACTCCTCATACAAACTTGGAGTCTCAGGGATATAACCAATCTTCTGACGATAGCTAGCCGTATCTTGCTGGATGGTTAAACCATCAATAGCAATCTGTCCTCCATAGGGTGTTAAAAGACCAATAATCTCGTTAATGGTTGTTGATTTCCCAGCACCATTAAGACCAATGAGGCCAACTAATTCACCATCAGCCACCTCAAAAGTGACATTTTTTAGGACGGGAATATTGGCATAGCCACCCGTCACCTTTTCTAATTTAAGCATTATCTTTTCTCTCTTTGGTATGATATAATCTATTATAACAAAAACTCATGGAAAGGTCGTTATTATGGATAATTGTATTTTCTGTAAAATTATATCTGGAGAAATCCCATCATCAAAAGTCTACGAGGACGACAAGGTTCTAGCCTTCCTCGACATTTCACAAGCTACAAAAGGACATACTTTGGTTATTCCTAAGGAGCACGTTCGCAACATCTTAGAAATGTCTGCTGAAACCGCTGAGACTGTCTTTAGCCGTGTCCCTAAAATTGCCCGTGCCGTTCAAAAAGCAACAAAAGCTATCGGAATGAATGTCCTTAACAACAACGAAGAAGTTGCTGGACAGACCGTCTTCCACGCTCATATTCATCTCGTTCCTCGTTACGGTGCAGACGATGGTATCCACATGGGCTTTGACGAACACGAACCAGACTTTGCTGCCTTAGCTAGCCTTGCTGACAGCATTGCTAAAGAGGTAACAGAATGAAACTCGGACGCTTTCTAGCTCTTGGAACCCTTGCCTACGGTGCCTATTACGCCTATAAACGACGTGAAGACATCAAAGAGGAAATCCTAGACCTCAACCAATCACGAGAAAATATCTCTCACGATCTGGACAGAATCAAACGCAACCTTGACATCATCAAGGAACAAAACCTTGTGCTTGATGACATCAAACAAGACCTCAGCTATAAAACACGTGTCTTCCAAAAAGACCTAGAACCTCGACTCAACATCATCCAAGAACATTTGAAAAAATATCAAAGTGAGGATAAAGAATAAAGGTAAGTAGCCTGTGCTACTTACCTTTTTGTGTTGCTTTCCACCTTTTAAATTCTTGATATTCTCTAAAGCTCTCTTCATCAGACAACTCATGTTCTTCATCTGATTCATAAGATGGCGAGACAAACTCTTCAAAATCGTCTAAAAATCCGTTATTATGATTTTTTCTACTTTTCCTCCAAGTTCTACCTTGTTTTATAGCAGTGTCTGAATTGATTTTATTATTTATTACATTTCCTGCTATCGCTCCTAAACCGAGCCATTTTGCTATATTACCTAATTTATTGATTACTTCTGAAATTGTAGCAAAAATCATGATAATTACCACGAATGCCATAAAGAAAAACATTGGCCAAAATAAATCCATTTTACCCTCCTTGAAATGATTTTCTCATATTGAACTATTAAAATTTTTTCAGGCTCGCTAGATACAATGAACCACCGATTATTCCTAAGATTCCGCCAATCCATCCCAAGAAAGGAATAAGAGAAATCGCTCCTCCAACAATCAAAAGTACACTAGGAGCAGTTCCTACCGGAGTATCCCCTTTATAATATACAGCACCAACTATTCCAAGTACTAGTAGTGCTAGCTTTACAAGATATACAAACAAAGTCATTAATCCAGTCGCAGCCTCTGCTCCCGAAGATGCTACACCTAAAATAAACCAGATTGCAAAAAGAAGAAAGATTCCTCCGATTAGTCCTACTACTCCATTTGTCACAGCTAATGTTTTTGTTTTCATTTGTTCTCCTTAATTATATTATTGAATTTGGGTTGAAATATTATCTGTATATTCTTTCAACCCATTACGGTAATTTTTCAAGAATTCAACTAGACTATCTTTACCAACAATCTTAGTATTTCCCATCGGACCGTATTCTTTTTTCTGTTCTTCCAAAGACTTTAATGACTCTTGTTTCATTTGCTCAATTGTATTTGCGTCATCAAGTACTGTACCAGCAACAGCATTTTGATAATTCGTTAGATATTCATCAACAATTTTCGAATACATCGTTAGATAGTCGTTATAGGTTGAAATACTCTCAATTGTGGCATCAGATGTGTCCTGAGGGTTAAAATTACTTGAACTTACAGAACCTGAAGAGCTTGACGTTGTTGAAGAACTTGAAGATTTACTTGTAACTCTTCCTGAAACATTTTTTGCAGTATTTATTAAGTTCTTACTGACCGAACAACCTGTTAATGCTATAGATAGTAAAATCACAGCAAAAGTAAATAAACAATTTTTCTTTTTCATAAGGATTCCTCACCTAAATTTAATTTTCTGTAAACATTATATATATATATATACGTTGTCAACGTTTTCTTGAAAATAGAATACATTTTTAACTATTTATCAGATTATTATAATTTAAATAATTTTATCTCATTTTATATTTAAGAATAAATATACAAGACTTTCCGCTGTGCTAAAGGTGAGAGAAGCACTATTTGCTTCTATCACTCGGAAGATTTGAGACTCAGGCTCAAATCTTAGGAATGGAATTCCGTTAGGAAGTCGCTTCCGTCCGTAGCACCCAAGGAAAGTCTTAAATAAAAAAGAAAAAAACAGAGATGTCTACTAACATCTCTGCTTCATTAATCGGATTGGGAGGTCCTATGCTTTTTATTTAGCATCTTTTTCTTTGATAACCAAGACACCATCTTCCATATCAGCTTCTAGGTGTTTAGCATCAAGGTTATCCAAGTGGAAGTCTGTGACTTTGTCACGGATTTGTTGTTCAACCACACGACGGAGTGGACGAACACCCATGACTTCATCGTAGCCTTCTTCAGTCATATATTCTTTAGCAGCTTCGCTAACTGCCAAGTCGATTTCTTTCTTAGAAAGGGTCTTATTGACATCTACCAACATCAAATCAACAATCTTAGAAAGGTTTTCCTTGCTCAAGTGTGAGAATTCAATCACAGCATTGAAACGGTTCAAGAATTCAGGACGGAAGTAAGGTTTCAAACGATCCAAGAGTTCTGGTTTTTCCGCATCTTCTGTCAAGTTAGCTTCATAACCAAAGCCAGCGTTTGAAGTTGCGATAATGACAGTGTTCTTGAAGTTTACAGTATTACCTTGACCATCAGTCAAACGACCATCATCCAAAACTTGGAGGAGAAGGGTGATGACTTGAGGGTCTGCCTTTTCAATTTCATCAAGAAGGATGATTGAATATGGGTTACGGCGAACACGTTCTGTCAAGGTATTGCTATTGTCATCATAACCAACATAACCAGCTGTTGTACCAATCAATTTAGAAACGGCTGTGCGGTCGCTGTATTCTGACATATCCAAACGGATGATAGCATCTTTTGTACCGAACATATCAAGGGCCAATTGTTTAGCCAACTCAGTTTTACCAACACCAGTTGGTCCTACAAAGAGGAAGCTACCAATTGGGCGGTTACCTTCGTCGAATCCTGCACGATTACGACGGATGGCACGTGCTACTGCTTCAACGGCCTTATCTTGACCGATAACCTTAGTTTGCAAACGGTTACCCATATCTTTCAAACGTTCGATATCAGTCGCCCCCATTTGAGATACTGGAATACCAGTCATACGTTCTACAGATTCAGCCACATCATTTACCGTCGCAGTCACCTTATGATCTTCTGCATGGTTAGCAATTTTCTTTTCAAGTTTTTCAATACGAACCTTAGCATTTAGGGCTGCTTCGTAATCTTCTTTAGCGGCTGCGGCTTCTTGTTTAGCTTTTTCTTCTTCGATTTCACGTTCAACTGCATTGACATCAGTTACTGGATGTTGTGCTGCCAAGTGAGCTGCTGTCACGTCCACAAGGTCAATAGCCTTATCTGGCAAGCTACGTTGTGGAATGTATTGTACTGAGAAATCAACCGCTGCTTTCAAGACATCATCTGGCAAGATGACATTGTGGTGTTTTTCATAAAGATCACGGATACCTTGGAGAATCTTGAAAGTATCTTCAGCAGAAGGAGCATTGACCTTAACTTCGTTGAAACGACGAGCTAGGGCAGCGTTCTTCAAGATAGTGTTACGGTATTCATCTTGAGTTGTTGCACCAATCACTGTCAATTCACCACGTGAAAGGGCTGGTTTCAAGATATCAGCAAGACCTTTAGATCCTTGACCATCGCCAGTGCTTCCGGCACCAAGAATTTGGTGGATTTCATCGAAGAAGAGGATAATGTTTCCAGCTTCTTTGACTTCGTTTACCAAGTTTTGAATGTTTTCTTCAAAGCTACCACGGTATTGAGTACCAGCTTCAAGTCCAGAAATATCAATTGAAATGATTTCTTTATTCTTGATGGCAGCTGGGACATCACCATTAACGATGGCTTGTGCCAAACCTTCAACTACAGCTGTTTTACCAACACCAGCATCCCCGACAAGGACAGGGTTGTTCTTGGTACGGCGAGCCAAGATTTCGCAAGCTTCTTGGATTTCTTTGTTACGTCCAATAACAGGATCCAATTTACCTTCACGAGCTTCTTCAGTCAAGTTACGACCAAGCTTAGCAAGGATACCATCTTGTTTAGGTCCTTTAGTTTGTTGTTGAGTTGGGTTCACTGCTTCACCTTCATTACCAGGCAATTGACCTGTTTGACGGTAAATCGCAAATTCTTCAGGTGTCACTTCACGACCGTTAATCATGTAGCGACGGTTTTCTGAACGATAACCACCCATGTTACCCATCAATTGATTGAAAAGATCATCCATATTATTAAAGTTGTTGTTCATATAATTACCTCATACTGTGTTTTCTTGTGATTTTTTAAGTGTTATTTTTTAGTTCATGTGTAAATTTTGACTTTTACTGACCAAAATCCTAAAAATTTTTAGTAGCATCAACTACTCTTCTAATAATTTCAGGTTTTGCTCTTGGTAGAAGACTGAGAACTTTCACAGTCTTGAATAAATTATCATTTAGCATAAGAGCCACCTTCTTTCTGTGAATCTCTCAAAATAGCTAACTTCCAAGCTTCTTTCAGAAAGAAACTTGTAGATTAAGGAAACCTTTTTCCTTATAGCTTTATCATATACCTTTCATCTGCTTGGGTCAAGAATTTAGTTTTGACTTTTACTGACCTTTTTAATGAAAATTTAAGCAGACAAGCTGCAATCTTTTCATATCGGTATATGGACTGTTTTAACAGCCTTCATAAGGATTTCATTTCCTTATGTTTATATTGTACAACATTGGTCAGTATTAGTCAATATCTTTTTTGACTTTTTTTGACCTTTATTGAAATATTTTTGCAGGCAAGCTATAATTACCTTTTTACAAGGATTTAGGCTAGTCCTGCAATCTCATAAGGAAGCTATTCCTTATGAGATTATTATACACCATTAGTCAGTAAAGGTCAATATTTTTGTTTGATCTTTTTTGACCTTTTTGAGAAAAGTTTACAAAAAGTAAAAAAGCCTACCATAGGTAGACCTAATAATGATCTTTAAAAGATAGAAAGGCGACGCTCTTACCATCAACCATATAAATTAAACGATTTTCAGCATCAATTCTTCGGGACCAAGCTCCTTGAAAGTCATACTTCAAGGGTTCTGGCTTACCAATACCTGAAAAAGGATCCCGTTGAATATCTTTAATTAGCTTATTAATTCGCTTAAGTGTCTTTCTATCCTGATTTTGCCAATAGCAGTAATCTGTCCATGCGTCTTCAGTGAAAGTGAGTAACATTTTCTACTCCTTTAGTGCATGTTCTTGAATCTCTCCAGCACGTACCTGAGCCATTCCTCTTAAAACCTTGTCTGAAAGTTCTTTATTTTGAACAATCCGCAATGTTTCTTGAATGCTATCCCACTCACTCTTTGAAACCACTACAATATCTTCACCAGGATTTTTATTGACTACAGCTAGAGGTTCAAATTCATCATTAACCTTTTTCATATAATCCTTCAAATGATTTCGAAACGTTGAATAGACGACTGCTTCCATCAGCATACCTCATTTTCCTCTTTTCTTTTATTATATACCAAAAGTATAAACTTGTACAAGTTCCTGACAAGTTTATACTTTCTATAACATTTATTCGAAAAAAGATTTAAAAAGCCTACCAGAGGTAGACCTTCTATAAAACTATTTTACTCTAATCGGTACACGTCCAAAGTTTTGTTCGCAAAGCTCGTGGTTACCTAATTGATAAACATTATCCGCTTGTTGTGTAAGCATATCCCAAGGCTCCCTTCCAATCCGAGCCACTATATCTACAGACTTTTTCACAGATTTGAGATGAAACTGCCCTTTTTGAGAAAATCCAAGGACATGAACAGCCTGGGGTAAAGGATTATCCACAGCTCCGACTAGGATATAGGTCAAAATACGACGCACACGAGCCTTTGTATAGCGTTTGGTCGCTACCTTATCCACCAGCTCCTCCACAGAAGAAATCTCACGGATAGCAGCTTTTAAACGGCTAGCAATCTCTTCATTCACTTGGAAAACACTAGTCAAATCGGGGTTTGTAAGAATCTGATAAACCAACAATTGGAAATAATTATCCCAAGAGACCTGTGGAGAAGTCTGAAAAAGTTTGCTATTAGGCATGAACTTATCCACAAAATCACTATCTTGCTTGTGGAGACGTAGGCTGGTTGCTGAAGCGAAAGATACTTCCTTATCTGAGGAATGATAGCCAGCCCCTTGTCTCTGGATAGGATTCAACTTAATACCCTTACCAGCACAAGCTTTGGCATAGGCTAAGCCTAGGATATGATTGGGTGTATTGCCAGTAAAGGCTACACCAGCAAACTTTTCCCACATTTTTTGTGTCTTCTGTGGATAAGATAGGTCACTCGGCAAGTTTTCCACAAAGGCTTCCATGTCCTCTGACTTTTCAGCATAGACATTTGCTATTGCCTGGTAATCTAGGACTTCTTCCGTGCCAAAAGCAAGGTTATCAATTCCCAGTCGGGATAAGATATCGACGGCCCCAGCAGCAAAATAATCGGCAGACTGAACTGCCGTCAAGAAAGGCAACTCAACCACGAGGTCAGCTCCATTTTCCAAAGCCATCTGAGCTCTAGTCCACTTATCCACAATAGCTGGCTCACCTCGCTGAACAAAGTTCCCAGACATAGCAACAATTTTTACACCTTCAGCCTGATCCAAGAGATACTTGTGACCGTTATGAAAAGGATTGAACTCAGCAATAATACCTGTAACTGTCATAGGCTCTTACTTTTGGGCCACAAAGAACCAACGTGCACTAGTTTCTGTCGGTTCCTTATCCTCAAAATCGGCGTAAAGCTTGAAGGATTTGAAGCCAGCCTGCTCCAGCAAGATATCATAAGTCAAGACCTCATAGGTGCGTTCCTCATGCACCTCATCATGACGGCTAAAGCTTCCATCTTCCTCTTGGACAAAGAAAGTTAATTCATGGACAATAGAATGCGGAGCCGCATCCTCATAGGTATCCCAGAGCATAGCAAAGTCTTCTGCATTTTCATGGTAGGAATAGCCAGGGAAAACCTCATCCGTCTGATAGGTTGAGTGCACATCAAAGATAAAGACGCCATCTTCATTCAGTGCATTATAAACCTCTTTGAAGACATCCCCAACCTCTACTTCGTCCTGCATATAGCAGATAGAATCTGAGTAACAAGTCACAAAGTCATACTTACCAGCTTGCGATAAATTCAACATGTTGCCTTCAATAAAGTCAATTTTCTGTTTGGCGGAAGCCGCACGCTTCTCCGCAATCTTCAACATATCAGCACTCAAATCGAGTCCAGTTACATCAAAACCAGCTTGAGAAAAACGTACAGATTGAATCCCAGTTCCACAAGCCAATTCAAGCAATTTCTTTTTATCCTTAGTCTTTGGCAAATGACGAAGCGAAAAATCCGTCCACAAATCGTAAAGACTATCATCCATAACAGCGTCGTAGACCGCCGCAAAAGTTTCATAAGTAGCCATAAATCAAGATACAAAGAGCGTCAAAAGCAAAGAAAGTTTATCTTTTTCTCACAGCTTTTAGCTCGTGTTCAGTTAACAAACCAAACACAAGGCTCCATCCTTCCTATTAAATCTTTAGTTTAACCAACAAAACCCAGTTGTCGCCAACTGAGTTCAATTTCTTATGCCAAATAAGCTGACACATCCACCATTGGTGCTTCATGCCAGAGTTTTTCGAGGTTATAGTGTGCACGTTCATCTTCTGTAAAGATGTGAACAACGACGTCGTTAAGGTCCAAAAGGATCCATCCACCCTTGTTGTCTCCTTCCACGTGACTAGCGTCAAGGCCAGCTTCTTTCACTTTCTCACGGATGTTGTCGGCAATAGCTTCCAACTGACGGCTATTCATTGCACTCAAAATAACAAAATAATCTGTTAGACTTGTAAGGCCGTACAAATCAAGGGCAACAATGTCTTCAGCTCGCTTTTCATCAGCAGCTTTGACAACCAATTCAAGTAATTCTTCTTTCATTTAATCCTCTTTCATTAAAAAATCGTTTTGTAATCTAAGACATCTGCAAAACGTTCATTCCAAATGTTCTCGTAAAATTCATTAATCGTTTCTGCTGGAATGTCGTCTCCATCAAAGGTTGTAACAGTACCTTCGGGAACAACTAGCTTGTAGCCATGTTCGAAAGCAACTTTAACGGATGTATCAACACAATACTCCGTCTGCATACCGCATAAGACTAGTTTCTCAATTCCTTGTTGATCCAAGTATTCCTTTAATCCAGTCTCTTTAAACATGCTATTGTATCGCTTCTGAAAAACCTTCTCATCAGACTGTCTCTTTAATAGTGGCGATAATTTCCAATCTTCCGAGGTTAGAGCCTCTTCCGTTTCAATATGCTGAATATAGATAATTTCAATCTGCTGTTTTCTAGCCTGATCTTGTAAATAAGAGATTTTCTCTAACAGCTTTTGTGTTTCAAAACCTGTTTCTACTAAGATATTTTGTACATCAATAATAATAAAAGCTGTTTTCACTTACTAATCCTCTTTCAAGTAATGCACAAAAGCGTTATAGGTTTCCAAGGTTTGTGGGAAAATCGGCAAGGCCTGGTGAGCCAAGTGTTCGACCGTATGGACGGTTTCATAGGCAACTGCCTTGTCCAAGGATTGCTCTGCTACTTGTCTAGCTTCCTCTACCAAAGGGAAATTACGGTTATGCTCAATATAATCAGCTACATAGACAATCTTATCTAGGGTTGACATGTTATGGCTTCCGACGGTATGGATTTCGATACTACGCAGAATCTCAGCATCTGTCAAACCCAAATCTTCTTGAATTTTGTAAATCCCGACCATGCCATGCCAGACATTATTTCCCCATTTTTTCAATTCAGGGTCAAGCTCGTACTTATCGATTAGCTCTAAGAATTCCTGATTTGGAAGTTCCTTGGCATAGTCGTGTAAAAGACCAGCCAAACCAGCTTTTTCAGTATCGTAGCCATTCTTTTCAGCAAGATGAATAGCAGCTCGCTCGACACCCAAAACATGATTGAAGCGTTTAGGACTCATCACGGCTTGCACTTTTTCAAGAAGTGCTTGACGAGAATAGCCCAAGTATTTTTCATAGGTCATTTATAAAGTCCTACTTTCTTGATATAGGCGAGTACAGATTGAGGCACCATAAAGTTAGGTGTACGATCTTTCTTAATATAATCACGAACAGCGCTTGAACTGATATCCATCAAAGGAACATCAACCCAGATGACTGGATAAGACGTTCCTGCCTTATACTTAGGACGTTGAACACCCACAAATTGCACCATCTCAATAAGTTCGTCAATGCGATGCCATTTGGGCAGGTATTCGACCATATCAGCACCGATAATGAAGTAATAATCCGTATCAGGATTGGCCTCTGTCAAGAGTTTCATGGTGTCATAAGTATAACTGATTCCCTTGCGTTCCAACTCGATGGTTTCAATATCCAAACCCTCGATACCGTTAATAGCCAACATGAGCATATTTAGGCGATGTTGTTCATCAATAGTCTCTTTTTTATCGACATGAGGTGGCTCAAACTCAGGCATGAGAAGAACTTCATCAAGGCCTAACTGCTGACGCACCTGGTCCGCAACAACCAAGTGAGCATTGTGAACAGGGTTGAAATTTCCACCTAAAATTCCCACCTGCTTACGGCCAGTATCTTTGATTTCTTCTTCTAGTTGAACCTTTGTAAATGGGGTTACGAGATCCAGTGCCATGTACGCCTCCTCTTACTCAAACATCATCTAAATAACTTTTCTTTTGCCTTTAAGGTTTCAAAAGTCATCAACTATTTTTGGATGGCTTTAACCTTTGGTGATAACTTACGATTTTCTTTTTTAGCTGATTCTTTGTAGATAATCAAGATACGTCCAATCTTAAGGACTGTATCACAGCCAATTTCTTCTTCCAAAATTTCAGCCACTTCATGGATGTCTTCCATGGTATTTTGAAGTAGGGTTACCTTAATCAACTCACGAGCATCGAGAGCGTTGCGAACACTCGTTTTGATATGGTCGTTAAGACCGTTTTTCCCGATTTGTACAATAGGTTTGAGAGTGTGTGCTTCCGATTTGAGGAAGGCACGTTGTTTTGATGTTAGTGACATGTTTATTCCTTTTATTTTATTTGCTGTTTTTCTTAGGTGATACGGACGCTAGCAAACCACCGGTTTCATAGCTAATTTTTGAGCCTAAGGTCTCAAAAATTCCTAATCCAAGTAACATAAAATATTACTTGGATTATTATCACAGCGAAAAACACATCGTTTGCTCATAGCTAAAATCTAGGCAAACTTCATGTTCATTGAAAAGACTTTTTTATGCCTTTCCTTTCTTATTCCTTATAATTACTTTATTAAGTTTAAATAATAGCTTTTCGTACGACGACGCCAACGCCTTCTGGTGCCCAAGCGGCAACGATGGTTGGTTGGTCGGCCTTTCCTTGAACACGAATCCAGCCTAGTCCTGAGAAGACAATGTCTGTCTTATCTTTGACAGTGAACTCGTGGCGGACAAGTTTTGGAAAATCGGTAAGATCCTTTGGCCCAGGCGGCATGAGGAGACTGCCAACATGCTTGTCATAAAAGGCATCTGCACCTTCAAGTTTGGTACGATGAAGCTTTAGATTATTGTCAAAGAAGGCTGTAAAACCTTGTTTATCACCATCAATAAAGTCAAAACGTCCTAATCCACCTAGGAATAGGGTTTGACTTGCATTTAACTGATAAGTTTTTGGCTTAATTTCCTTCTTAGGACTAACGTATTTGAGGTCCTTAGCTGACAGGTAATGAGCCATTTGGTGGCGATGAATAATTCCTGGAGTGTCGAAAATGTAAGTACCATCATCCAGCGGAATCTCAATCTTATCAAGGGTCGTGCCTGGGAAACGAGAGGTAGTGATGACATCTTTATCACCAGTAATTTCCTTGATAATGGCATTGATTAAGGTTGATTTACCAACATTCGTCACACCAACAACATAGACATCACGACCCTTACGGAGTTTTTCAATACGTTTAATCAACTCTTTGATGGCATGATGATTTTGAGCAGACGTCAACATGACATCCACCGGACGCATACCTTCTTCGTAGGCACGTTCTGTCAACCACTGGGTTACCTTACCATCTTTAACGGATTTAGGTAGAATATCCTTTTTATTGCCAACCAAGAGTACATCATTACCAGAAACAAAGCGTGACAAACCTGGGATGATTGATCCGTTAAAATCGAAAATATCAACGACATTGACAACGAGGGCATCGCTATCACCAACTTCATGTAAAAGCTTTAAAAACTCGTCATCTGTGATATGGACATCCACAATTTCATTGTAATGACGAAGGCGGAAACAGCGTTGACAGTACAAGTCTCCCGTTTCTTCAGCCTTTTTGATAGAGCTAGCAGGTGTGTAGCCAGCTTTTTCTTTATCTTCTGTTTGAATTTGGGCTCCACACCCAATACAAAATAATTCTTCCATTAAATTCCTTTGTCGAAGGTCATAGGACCATACGCTTTTTCAATCTTTTTCCACATGCGACGTTCACGCCAACGATTAAACTTGGTCACCCAAGAATCAGACTTCACCAAAGGCTTAACCAAAATCGAGCGGATACCTGCTCGGTGGCTGGCCCTAATGTCAGTCATGAGCTGGTCACCCACCATTACAACCTCTTCACGGTTAAAGTGATAGCGCTCAATCGCTTCATTAATTCCCTTGGTAAAAGGTTTCATGGCGCGGCTCACAAAGTCCACATGAAAATTAGCAACCGCACGTTCGACACGGTCGTGTTTGTTATTAGAGACCACAACCACTGGGATGTCAGCCTCCGTCATCTCATCCAACCAAGCACGTAGCTCAAGCGTTCCATCAGGATTGTTCCAAGCAATCAAGGTATTATCCAAATCAACCAAGACGGCACGAATACCGTGTTCACGTAGCTGGTCAGGTTTCAAATCATAAACAGCCTCCACCATAAAATGAGGCCTGTAATCGTCTATACTCATTTTTTCTCCAAAATGTTAGTTTACCTCTTATTCTACCATATTTTTAAGGTTTATGTGTGGGACTTAAGTCCTATTTTTAAGAACAGCTCATACAAGACAATAAGGAAAGAGAGCCAGCAATCACTGAACTCTCTCCTTATCTTTGAATTTTTTCTTGTTTTTTAAGGGCAACTAAATTCTTAAGCGATATGATGATAACAGCAAGAACAATTAAAAACATTCCAAGCACATCAATGGCAAAGAAGCGGTCCCCCATAATTAATACGGTTAAAATGACCGACGCTACAGGTTCTACCGAAGCCAAGAGACTCCCTTTGACAGCTCCAACCATGGTTGTCCCCTTAAGGAAAACGGTGTAAGCAAAGACTGTCCCAATGAAGACCAATCCAAAAAGTGCTAAGAGATTTCCACCATTCAAAGAAAGCTTATACTTCCAGGCTTGGATAGCAATCGGAAAGATTAAACCACCGATCAACAGACCTAAACCAATGACAATCAAACTTCCCCATTTTTCAATAGCCTTAGCAGGCAGTAAGATATAAAGTGCATAGGTCACCGCCGAAAAGAGACCCCAGAACAAGCCCAGAGGTGTAATCGCCAGCTCCCTTATCTGACCATGCGTTGCGATGGTAAAGGTTCCCACAATAGCCAGGATAATCGCCACTAGCTCTGCTGCTGTTGGGAACCTACGATATTTTGCACATACAAAAGCCAGGATGATAACTGGGGTGACATACTGCAAGACCGTCGCTGTCCCAGCATTAGTGTATTGAATAGCACTGAGATAGGCGTACTGATTTAGTACTAGACCAAAGAGAGCAAATAAGGCGATACTTACTAAGGTTTTTCTATCTTTAATAGCTTGTACTAATTTGTCTCGCTGCCTAAAAAAGACTGAAGCTGTTAGTAAAATACCAGACAGAAGCAAACGTAAACTCGTCAAAAGATTGACATTAACACCATGAGCCATTAGGTATTGACCAGAAACTCCTGAAAATCCCCAGGCAATTCCTGCTGTCAATACCATTAAGCTCCCTTTTAGTTGTTTAGACATGTGTTTTCCTCGATTATAATAATGCTTAATTATTATATCACAGAGTGGATAAGGAAAGCGGTTACCCCATAAAACTTAAGCAGTTTTTCTTGAGGAATTTTCAAGCCACCAACCGACAACCCATCCAAGGACTAAAAGATAATTTTCAAGAGCACCTATGGCATTGACTGAGTGATGATGTTGAAGATAGCTAAGGAAATGATTGGTCCCAATTCCAAGGCCTCCAATAATCAAAGCTATCAGTACAGCTCTCAGATAAAACCAATCGTACTTGAGATTCACGGCAAGAAGAATGATCAGAACTGCCACATTCCAGATACCAATCTCCCTCTGCCAACCAACTGAAATGCCATACCCCGAGTGACTTCCCATATAGGTTGGGAAAAATAGCTGAAAAATAATGGCACCAGTCATGGCCAGGATGACGAGGATAAATAGGACTCTTAAGAATTTGTTCATTAGGTTGCTCCTAAACTCTTTTTTTAATGTTCCCGACTAGTCTAACATAAATGAGAAGATTTTAAAAACCAACCTTTCGGCTGGTTCTTTATCTATTATTCTTCTTTCAACTTCGCCAATTCTTGGGCAAGTAACTTGAGGGCTACTTGTGGGTTGGCTTGGCCTTTGGTTGCTTTCATGAGGAAACCTGTGAAGGCCTTGTCAGCGTTACGTTTACCTGACTTGAAGTCGGCTACGGCTGCTTCATTGTCTGCGAAGACTTGGTGGATGATTGGAATCAAGACTTCAGGATCTGAAATCTGTACCAATCCGGCTTTTTCGACGTATTCACGCGCACCGCCACCGTTTTTCGCCAAGTGAACGAAGACTTTCTTGGCAATCTTAGAAGAAATCGTTCCATCTTCGATGATGGCAATCATTTCTACCAAGTTTTCTGGTGTCAATTGGATTTCTTCCAGCGTTTTGCCTTCTGCGTTTAAGAATTGCGCCACTTCACCTTGGAGCCAGTTAGACACTTGTTTGGCATCTCCACCAAGGGCTACGGCTGCTTCAAAGAAGTCAGAAGTGACTTTCGTCGCTGTCAATTGGTTGGCATCATAGTCAGACAAGCCAAGCTCTGCCACATAGCGAGCACGACGGTCTTTTGGAAACTCTGGCAACTCTGTACGCATTTCCTCAATCCACTCATCTGAGATTTCAAACAATGGAAGGTCTGGTTCTGGGAAGTATCGGTAATCCGCTGCTCCTTCTTTAACACGCATGAGAATAGTGCTCTTGTGAGCTTCATCATAACGGCGTGTTTCTTGACGAATGACACCACCTGAGCGCAAGATTTTTGCTTGGCGTTGCACTTCATACTCAAGACCTTTACGGACGTTTGAGAAGGAGTTCAAGTTTTTCAACTCTGTCTTGGTACCAAATTCCTCTTGACCGTATGGACGAAGGGAAATGTTGGCATCCACACGCATAGAGCCTTCTTCCATCTTCACATCAGAAATGCCTGTGTACTGGATGACTTCTTTCAATGCTGTCAAATAAGCATAGGCTTCTTCAGGAGAACGCATATCAGCTTCAGATACGATTTCAATCAATGGCACCCCTTGACGGTTAAGGTCCACATAAGAGAAACCGTCTGGGCTGTGGGTATTCTTACCGGCATCTTCTTCCAAGTGGGCCCGTTCAATCCCGATTTTCTTAGTTGAGCCGTCTTCCAATTGCACTTCAATCCAACCCTTGTAGCCGATTGGCTCATCAAATTGCGAAATTTGGTAGGCCTTTGGATTATCAGGGTAGAAGTAGTTCTTACGGTCAAAGTGCATGTGCTGGTGGATATCCATATTCAAGGCCAAAGCAGCCTTAATACCAGCGTCCACAACACCCTTGTTCAAGACAGGAAGCACTCCTGGGAAAGACCAGTCAATCACATTAGTATTAGCATTTTGCTCGTTCCCAAAGTGAGCAGAGGTTGGTGAGAAAATTTTTGAATTTGTATTCAATTCAACGTGGACTTCAAGTCCGATGACTGTTTCAAAGTTCATTAATTGTCACCTCCAAAAATCACGGGTTGTTGCTTGTGGTAATCTGTCGTTGCTTCAAAGGCAGCTGCAGCTTGGTAGATCGTTTCTTCAGAATACTTAGGACCGATCAACTGCAAACCAACTGGAAGCCCTTGAGCAAATCCTGCTGGAATCGAAATTCCTGGAAGACCTGCCAAGTTGACTGGGATGGTCAAGAGGTCTGCTAAGTACATGGCAACCGGATCATGGTTGAGCGAATCCAAATCAAAGGCCACACTTGGAGCTGTTGGACCAAGGATGAGGTCGTAATCTGCAAATACTTTTTCAAAGTCTTGAATGATGAGGGTACGAACTTGACCGGCTTTCTTATAGTAGGCATCGTAGTAACCTGATGACAAGCTAAAGGTCCCAAGCATGATTCGACGTTTCACTTCATCGCCAAAGCCTTGGCTACGAGTGTTCACGTAGATGTCATCCAAGTTCTTGGCATCTTCTGCACGGAAACCATAGCGAATCCCATCGAAACGTTGCAAGTTTGAAGAGGCTTCAGATGAAGCAATGATGTAGTATACAGCAACCCCGTATTTAGAATGAGGGAGGCTGACTTCTTCGACAGTTGCTCCCAATTTTTCAAAGTGTTTGGCCGCATTGAGGATGGTTTCTTTAACTTCAGGGTCAATCCCTTCACCAAGGTATTCCTTAGGAAGGGCAATCTTCATGCCTTTGATGTCTTGACCAATCTTAGAAGTAAAGTCAGCTACACGAACAGGTGCAGATGTTGAATCCTTGGCATCTTCACTGGCAATGACATTAAGCAATTGGGCATTTTCCTTAACAGTTTGTGAGAAGGTACCAATTTGGTCGAGTGAGCTACCAAAAGCAATAAGACCGAAACGAGAAACCGTTCCGTAAGTTGGCTTAAGACCAACAATCCCGTTAAAGGCTGCTGGTTGGCGAATAGAACCACCTGTATCTGAACCAAGAGACAAGCGGACTTGTCCTGAGGCTACAGAAGCTGCTGAACCACTTGATGATCCACCAGGAACCTTGCTGTGGTCCCAAGCATTTTTGGCTGGTCCATAGTAAGATGTTTCACCAGATCCCCCCATGGCAAATTCATCCATGTTGGTCTTTCCGATGACAATCATATCTTTGGTTTTCGCATTGGCAACCGCTGTCGCATCAAAGATTGGCTCGTAATTATAGAGCATTTTTGATGCTGCAGTCGTCAAGATACCATCAGTAGAGATGTTATCTTTGACAGCGAGTGGAATTCCTGACATGAGGTTGTCAGCATCGATTCCTTTTTCATCAATGGCCTTAGCTTGTGCAAGGGCAGCTTCTTCTGCCACCGTCACAAAGGCATTGACTGCTTCTTCACGCGCCTTGATATCGTCAAGCGTCGCTTGGGTCAATTCGGTTGCTGAAATTTCCTTAGAGACAAGGAGGTCGTGCAACTCTTCAATGGTTTTATGGTTGAATGACATTAGGCATCTCCTCCATCTTCTAGGATAGCTGGTACCTTGATGTAGTAATTGTCTTTTTCAGGTACATTTTTAAACAAACGGTCACGGTCCGTCCCTTTTTCAGCAACATCCGGACGCAATACAGTCTTGCGGTCAGCCATGGTCGTTGTTGGAGCAACACCCGTTGTGTCCACTTCTTCCAACAATTCCACCATGTCAACAATTTTAGACAAGGTTGTCGCAAACTCAGCTGTCTCTTCTGGAGAGAATTTTAATTTTGAAAGATTGGCAACGTGGGTTACCTCTTCTTGCGTAATTTTCATCTTGCTTCCTTTCGTGAAATGATGATTTTTCAATACCTCCTATTTTATCATAATTTCAGCTATTTTGCTTGGAGGATAAAAAATCTGTAGCAACTTTTTCGTCACTACAGATACCATAGGTTCAACTTAAACCACGATATTTGAAAGATAGTTAGTCTATGGCTACCAAGAGCTTTCTCCAAGCTTCTAGGATTTCTGGCTTCAGGTATTTTTTCGCCAAATCATACGAAGCTTGATGCATAGACTCAAGATTGCCTTCTAAGACTGCTACAATCATATCCGCCATGTCAGAAACAAGCAAATCCTCATCCATGGTCTCATCATAGGGAACCAAATAGCCGTTCTTCCCGTCTTTGATAAAGGTCGGATTGCCATAGCGAGCATCAAAACCGACCAAGGCCAGACCTGCTCCGGCTGCTTCCATCAGGGTCAAGCCAAAGGTCTCCCACTGAGAGGTGGTCACATAAAGTTCATACTGTGGGTAAATCTTCTGCAAGTTCGCATGACCTCTTAGATGGATATAACTACCTGCTCCAAGGTCATCAATCAGGTGTTCCAGATTTTCTTGTTCGACACCCTTACCATAGATATCAAAGTGAAGATTAGGCACTTTGTCATGGGCCAGGGCAACCGCTCTTATGGCTAGATCCAGCCGTTTGCGTGGGTCTAATCGAGAGGCCGTTATCAAACTAAGGGGCTTTCTCTGACCATCTGGATAACTAAGACTATCCAAGTGACCTACAGGTAGGGCATAAATAGTAGCATTGTTTAGCCCTTGTTTCTGAAGGGTAGTCTCTAGTACTGCTTTTTGTGCTTCAGTCGCTGTGATAAAGAAATCAAACCGCTGGGCATACTTAAAGATATAGTAATACTCATAGTAGAGTCCACCATTTTCAAACTCATGCTCTGAATGGAAAACAAAACCTAATTTTGCAGGTGATTGAAGCTCTAAAATTGGTCGTGCAAATGCAATCAAGGCAGCCCTATCTAATAACAGGGTGTCTTCTTGTGTCAAGGAAAGGCAATCCAAAAAGCGACGCATGACTTCCGTTTGTGACACTAAAATCTCATTTTCCAACCTGTACAACCAAGTAGCTCCCTGCTTGAGTTCTTCAAAAGCAATATGACCATCTTGGTTATGGAAACTTCTTCTGATGAGGATACCCTTTTCAAAGTATTCTGTAACCAGTTTACGGGTTCCATACCACTCACGCTTCAACAAAATACCATTCGTAAGGTAATCGACATAGCGGACACACCCCTTTTTATAAGGGTCCATTGTAAAGATGAGTCTACTTCCATCTGAAAACTCATAAAGGAATTCAGTTTCATCTTGCCTCTTCAAGTCCAGTCGCGTTAACTGAAACTGCTGTTGCAAGGCTCCCACTGTCAACGACGGAATATAACCATCTTGGTCGGTAAAACAGACATAGGCATGCAGGAGTTCTTCATAGCGATGTCCCAGAGAAAGATAATAATCCAATTTATAGGGTTGGGGCCAAGTTGTGAAAACAAATTTAGCAGGCGCATTTAATTCACGCAGCATTAAAGCTCTGGATGCCTGGGCCACATCAACACCATTAGGCTCATAGCCCACCAGTAGGTTAAAGGTGTAAATCGTCATCTTTCTCCCCCTTCCAATTGATTAAAGAAAGCCATGATTTCTGCCCTATCAGCCAGTTTTAAAGCCTCATTTTGAGCCTTAAACGCTCTAGGATAGACATCTGGTTCCTGCAAAAGTTGGCGAATACTTTGCCCCATTTCCTCTACCGAAGCAAAAACAGTTGGTAGGGCCTTATAGTATTGACGGTGGACCGTTGAAGCCAAACCATACAATAGTTGCTCATTTGCAATAGCCTCAAGCGTCACATCAGAAACCTCACTGCCATAATTCAAGTCTAAATAAATAGAGCATTTCCTTAGCAGCTCTCGATATTTCTTACGACTAATCCCAGGATAAAGATGGACATTCGTCTTTTCCTCCAAGCAAGTCAATTTAGGTCCCATACTAGTTAAGGCTGCAATGTGAAAAGCAATATCTGGAAACTTATCAACCAAACTAGCTAGTCCCTCAATATTTTCCGAAGCAGTCATGACCATGGCCTGGGCAACAAAAGTCTGATTCCCTTCTTGTTCTGCACCAGCGAGATAAATCAATCCCGACCTACGCTCCTCTTGAGGATAATAATTAGTAATCAAAATATGGCTCACCTGATTTTGGAGATACTCAAGATTATCATGGCTAGCAGAACAATAGACCAGTCGTTCAGCTTGTAACAGTGGAAGCAAATTAGGATCCATACAAATGATAGTTTCGTCTGACTTCAGGACCTGCCCAAGAACAAACTTGATTACATCATCCTTGCCTGAGAAAATCGTATCTTTTCCCACAGAACCCTGATGAATCAAGTAATCTTCTTGGATATAATGCAATAAGACTTCCTCTTGCACACGATTAAAGTAAATATCCATGAGGGCTCGCCCCTCATCATCTAAAAGACGTTGCTTGGTCCGCCACCCATAACGGTTATAGTCATCAATAGCGACAACTTTTTCCCCTTGACCAAACCACTCAACCTGCTTGACCGTGCGCTCTCTAACATTTTCACGAAAAATAATATTAGCTCGACGATCTTTGCCGTCAAAAAGATAAGTCGTAATTCCCAAAGTCCAAAGCTCCCAATAAAGAGGAACTGACAAATCGTTAAAAAAGAGAGGTTTGCCTTGGTAATCATCCTCAGAGGAATAACTAAATGACGATGCTAAACTTATAGTGTTTCCATCTACATCCGTTTCAAAATTAGTGTAGAACACTCGTGATTTCATCCCCAAAGAGTCTAGCAATCTTCTCAGTTTATCCGTCGCTTGACTGGGTTCTTGTGCAATAATGAGCATAGTTATCCTTTCTAACTATTTCAAGCAATAAATAGCTTTAACCTATCCCTTTATTGCTCCAAAAATCTCAAGTTAACCTTTGCTGTCTGATAGGTCTCCGTATCTTGAAGATTAGCTTCTTCCAATTTTTCAATGGCACGCTTCAAACGAGTCTTATAAATGTAACGATGCCATGTTAAATCATAGCCCAACATCCCTAGCAGTGCTAGTTTTTCATTTTTAGCTTCCATCTCATCTAAGACACGCTTTTCCGTCCAGACCTGCGACAAGGTATCCTTGCGCCCTACTCGATACCAGTAGATACATTTTTCAGTGTGAATCACACGATTGGCCTTTAACAAAAGCTTATACATAAGGAAGTTGTCTTCGACATTCTTTCCAACCGGAAAACGTAGGTCCTCAAATAAGGAGATTTTGTAGAGCTTCATCATGGCACATGCCCAAGCCATATCTCTTGTCTCTTGAATAGCATCATGATCAATAATATCTCTTCCCTCATAAAGGGTTTCAGAATAATCATCCTCTGTCAGCTTAATCAAAAACTTACTCGTACTATCATTAAACAAATTATAATTGCCAGTAGAAACATCTGCCTCATACTTTTTCAGCTGATCATACAAGGTCTCCACATAATCTTCCGTTACCCAATCATCTGGATCTACAAAAGTAATATAGTCGCCTGTAGCCAAGTCAATCCCCGTATTTCGAGCTGCAGATAAGCCACCATTAACTTGTCGGACATAGCGAATACGTGAATCTTGCTTGAAGAATTCCTTGCAAATGGCTTCTGAATGATCAGGAGAACCATCATTAACAAGAATGATTTCAAGATGAGGATAGGTCTGGTTGACTATCGTTTCCAAACACTTCCGTAAATAAGCTTCCACATTATAAATGGGAATAACAATACTAACTACTTCTTTATTTTCCATTGATTATCTCTCAATCGTCTCTAGATATTCTCGAACAGCCTTCACCATTTCATCCACTTGGTCATTCTTAAACACTTGATTCTTACCAGTTTGGTCATGATTGGTCCCTTCAAAAGAGAAAACAGGAAGCCCCAACTGATGAATCGTTTCTGTAATATGATCAACCTCGTCAAATGGATTAATATCCAAATAAAAATCTATTTTTTCCAAAACCTTGCGACTGGTTAGAGGATCAAATGAAGGATAGAGGATAAGATTTGGATACTGCTCCAACTTTACCAAATTAAAACCAAAATGAGAGTGGGCCAAAATATGAAAAGCCACAGCGGGAAGGGCTTGTAACAGACGTTCCAACTCAAAAATATCTGCCGTATTGGTATAAATAGCCGTATGATAAGAAAAATCTCCCACCATATCACTAAAGTTGAGCTTTACGGCTGGCTTTCTCAATAAGATATCTTCCCAAGATAGGGCGTAATAGAACCACCAAATATCCCTGAAACGATTAAAACGTTTAGCAGTCCAAGGCTTATTGTAAGAGGTGTAATGGATAACTGCTGGTACCCCTTTAAACGCATCATACCAATCCAGATCCCCGTATATATACTGGTCCTTATCAGAACCTACCTGAAGATTATAAGTCCAAGGAAGTCTGAGCCAAGCATCCTTAAAATACAAATTCAAGATTCCCTGATCACCATAGACTTCTTGGTGATGTTTCTGCGTTAAATCGAAGAGAGATTCTGTTACCTTATGTTGGCGCCACCAGGCAGTGTCAATAACCATCAAACCGGCATTGAAACCTTCCGTCGTCGTCGGACAATCCACTACTGCTCCAATACCAAGACCATTCAAATCAACCTCAAAAAGTGGTGACAAATCCTGTGTAAAAATCATATCACTATCTAAATAGAGAACACGATCTTCTTGAACAAAGTCTGGAATCACATAACGGAAGAAAGTCGCATAATGAATATGTGCACTCGGAAGCGAAAATGCTTTAAAACTTTCTGCAGATACTCGACAATTGACAACCTCCGATGCAATGGTTTCTAAACGACGATTCATAAGCGCAAACCATTCTGTTGGTAAATTCTCATTTAAGACATAGATTTTCCAATGTCCCTGATGGGCGCATAGAGACTTAAGAGTCATCTCTAACTTTTCCATGTAAGATAGGTCGGCTACAAATACAACTGATTTTTTATCCATGTTTTCTCCCTCTCAAACTCTAATAAGAATATCATTTTTTAGAAAACATTACAATTTCTATACTTTAAAAACTCAGCCTAGTGGCTGAGTTAGATGGAAGACAAAGTCTTCTTAATTTAAGATGCCTTAAAATCATTTATCTAGGTTCTCAATCAGCCTAGTGCTAACTCAGAGAAGAATTGCCTGCCAGTGCTGACCAGATTTGCAACAGCAAACCTTGACAATCACACAACTAAAAAACCAAACATCACTTGAATTAGAGATAGCTTTAATAAAAGATCAAAAGTCCTATTCTACAGAGGCACCGTTACTTGCGATAACTTCCTTATACCAGTTAAAGGATTTCTTCTTAGAGCGTTTAAGACTACCATTACCATCGTTGTCACGGTCCACATAGATGAAACCATAACGTTTCTTCATTTCACCAGTTCCGGCAGAAACAAGATCGATACAACCCCATGTTGTGTAGCCCCAGAGCACTACACCATCTTCATTGATAGCATCACGCATGGCCTTGATGTGAGCCGCCAAGTAGTCGATACGATAATCGTCTTCAACATAGCCATTTTCATCTGGCCTATCCACAGCACCAAGCCCATTTTCAACGATAAACATCGGTTTTTGGTAACGATCCCAGATAGCATTGAGGGTAATCCGAAGACCTAGTGGGTCAATTTGCCAGCCCCACTCTGAAGCTTCCAAATATGGATTTTTAATAGAGGCAAAGATATTTCCAGCAGTCTTTTCATTAACTTCTGGATCACCTGAAGCCACACGACTAGCATAGTAAGAGAAGGAAATGAAATCAACAGTATGCTCTTTAAGAAGGGTCAAATCTTCTTCCGTCATCTCAAGCTCAATGCCATCACGTTCCCACTGTTTCTTAGCATAATTTGGATACTCTCCACGAGCCTGAACATCAATAAAGAAATAGCTACTACGGTCTTCTTGCATAGCTGACCAGTAGTCACGTGGGTGGGCTGTATTTGGATAATACTGACCTGCTGCCAACATACAACCGACCTTATTGTCAGGGTCAATCTCATGAGCCAACTTAGTCGCCATGGCTGAAGCTACCAACTCATGGTGGGCCGCCTGGTATTTCACCTGTTCCTCATTCTCACCTTCTTCAAAGCAGAGTCCTGCTCCCATAAATGGTGCATGAAGAATCATATTGATTTCATTGAAAGTGAGCCAGTACTTAACCAAACCTTTATAACGTGTGAAAAGGGTACGACAAAGATTCTCATAGAAACCAAGCATCTTACGGTTACGCCAGCCACCATACTCGGTAATCAAGTGCATAGGACAATCAAAGTGCGTAATGGTCACCAAGGGTTCAATGCCATACTTATGACATTCCTTGAAAAGGTCCTCGTAAAAGGCGAGACCAGCTTCATTTGGCTCAGCCTCGTCACCCTTAGGAAAAATACGTGACCAAGCAATAGAAAGACGATAGGTCTTAAATCCCATTTCACCAAAGAGAGCGATATCTTCCTTGTAACGGTGGTACATATCGATACTTTCCTTGGCAGGATAAAAATACCCATCCTCAAAATCAAACATCTTACGATGACCCGTGATAATGGACAGGCGGTCCTTACCAATCGGCACCACATCAACATTGGCTAAACCACGCCCATCGGCATCATAGGCTCCTTCACATTGGTTGGCTGCCGTCGCTCCACCCCACAAAAATCCATCAGGAAACGTTAATTTTTTAGTCATTCTTTTACCCCTTCTGTATGTCAACTTTATCTAGTAATAGTATACAATACTTTGCAATCGTTTTCCTGTAGTTCACGACAAAAAATCGAGAATAGGATAGATTCCTACTCTCGATAATAACTCATTTCCAATTGTCTTCTAAAAATTGGTGACGAATAGCGCTACTTTGCGCATAACGTTCGGGATTAGTCTTATAAAATCCCTGATGGTAAGCTTCGGCTTCGTAGA
Organism: Streptococcus sp. C150; assembly: GCF_000187445.1. NCBI lineage: Bacteria > Bacillati > Bacillota > Bacilli > Lactobacillales > Streptococcaceae > Streptococcus > Streptococcus sp. C150. The sequence goes on from NZ_GL698449.1 coordinate 1,426,171, forward strand.
AAGTCTCCGCAGGTTCAATCTTTGTCACGATTGGACGGTCAAAACGTCCTGAAGCCTGAAGATTAGCCTTAGATTGTTCAGCAATTTCCTTTTGACGCTCATCAAAATAATAAATCACAGGACGATAGTTATCACCACGATCCTCAAATTGTCCAAAAGCATCCGTCGGATCGGTCTGAGCCCAATAAACTTCGACTAAATCAGCAAAAGAAATGATTTCTGGGTCAAAGATAATCTCCACCGCCTCGGTGTGGCCAGTCGTTTTACGACAAACCTCCTCGTAAGTTGGATTTGGCACATGTCCTCCAGTATAACCAGAGCGAACAGATAGGATACCTTCTTGCTCCTCAAAAGGTTGCACCATGCACCAGAAGCACCCTCCGGCAAAAATAGCTCTTTCCATAGCGTCCTCTCTTACCAAACTGGTTCATCCAAACCTTGAGATGATTTCTTGATGACCTCTTTGACTTCGTTAGTATGATAAGCCTTGATAACTTTCTTGATAGCATCAGCCTTATCTGATTTTTCCCAACCTTTTTGGGCTACAAGTAGATTGTACCATTGCTTAGTATTTTTACTAGCAGGTTCTACGTAGATAGCTGTCTTAGGATCAATACCAGCCTCTGTAACGAAGTCATTATTAATAATGGCTGCATCAACAGAATCAAGGTTGGCAGCTGTCTGAGCAGCATCAACTTCTCTGATATTTAAATTCTTGCTATTTTCACTAACATCAGTCAACTTAGCCTTGTCATTTGCACCTACACTAAGCTTAATCAAGCCAGCAGACTGCAAGAGATTAAGGGCACGACTTTCATTAACGGCATCATTTGGAATGGCAATCGTAGCACCTTCTGGCAATTCTTTAATATCCTTATACTTGTTCTTACCACCCTCTGTTCCAGAATAGACACGAAAGGCTGTGAAATAAGTCTCAGCAATTGGGACCAAGTCAGTCTTATGATCCGCATTCCAGTTATCCAGGAAATTGTAGTGTTGGAAAGCATTAATATCAATGTCACCATTATTAAGGGCTACGTTTGGTTGAGAATAGTCCGTAAACTCGCTGAATTTAAGCGTAACTCCCTCTTTTTTCAAGATTTCTTCAACCTTATCCCAGCGTGCTTGTTCAGACTCACTCTTAGCCATGGTCCCTACTCGAACCACTGTCTTATCCTTAGCAGCATCCTTACCACAAGCTGCCAAAATACCTACAGAAGCAACAGCAATAACTACAAAACCTAATAGTCGTTTTATTTTCATCATTTTTCTCCTCTCAGATGAACCAATACCTTTAGTCTAACACGAATACAATCGCTTGACTAATTCATATTCTTAATTAGTTGATAGAGAGGGCTTATCAAAAAAAGAGTAAGAACTCAATCTTACTCTACAATTGTTGCTCCAAGAACATTTTTAAAATGCCCAATCGCAAAATCATGTGCTTCAGGTGTCAAGGATGCTGTTGCACTTGCTACAACCTCGATATCATAACCTAGATTATAAGCATCGATTGCCGTATGTAGCACGCAAATATCTGTTAAAACTCCCGTCAAAACGACTGTTGTCACACGACGTTCACGTAGACGAATATCCAAATCAGTTCCTGAAAAGGCTGAATAGTGACGCTTATCCATCCAAAAGACACGACTATCATCCTTGATAGCGTCATACACTCCAGCTAATTTGCCATAAAGTTCACGTCCAGATGTCCCTGCAATATTGTGAGGTGGGAAGAGCTTGGTCTCAGGATGGAAGGTATCCCCTTCATCATGTCGGTCCATAGCGACAAAGATATAATCTCCATTATCATAGGCTTCCTGTGTCACCTGAGCAATGCGGTCTTCAATGGCCTGAGCTGGCTTTCCAGCCGTCAACTTCCCGTCATCCGCTACAAAGTCATAAGAGTAATCAATTGAAATCAATGCTTTTGTCATGTTACTTTCTCCTTTTTAAAAAAGTGGGGCAGTTACCACCTACCTCACTTTTATGTCAAAATTTTTCTTATTCGTATTCTTTCAATTTGTCGTAAATACCTTCGTTAAGAACTTTAAGGTAAGTCCCTTTCATACCAAGTGAACGGCTTTCAATAATACCAGCTGATTCCAACTTACGAAGGGCATTAACGATAACTGAACGGGTGATACCAATACGGTCAGCGATAACAGAAGCTGTCAAACGACCTTCCAAACCGTCCAACTCATTCAAGATAGCTGAAACCGCCTTGATTTCTGAGTAAGACAAGGTATTAATAGCCATGTTAATAGCTGTTTGTTTACGAATAGTTTCTTCCAAGTTTTCTGTTTGAAGGTTCAACAATTGCAAACCAACTACTGTAGAGGCAATCTCAACCAAGATAAGATCTTCATCCACAAAGTCATGGTCATTACGCCAGATGATGAAAGATCCAAGACGCATACCACCACCATAAATAGGCGCAATAGTCGTCAAACCATCTGGAAAGTCATCCTTTGATTCCACTGGGAAAATAGTCAAGTCACTATCAATACCAATATTTTCTTGAGTGTCATAGACACGACTGATACCACGTGTGTATTCTTCTGGGAGTTGTTTGGCTTCAAAAAACTCTTCTACACGATCGTTATTGGTTTTGTATTTCATGGCATAACCAAGGAGGGCACCACCACCATTAACGATAGCAGCGTTACAATCAATGATGTCTGCCAACTGAGCAGCCATGTTATTGTATGGAAGGTCTCCTTCCAAGCTATCTACTGAGCGTTGCAAGATAGATGTAATTTTACGAGTTTTAGCCAGCAAATTTGCCATATTTATTGTCTTCACTTTCTATTTGTAATCTTAATAATCTCAGGTCCTGTACCAAACATATCCGTCAAGACCCACTAGCCCTATCATTATAGCACACTTAACCTATAAATTGCAAACAATTGTCTGAAAATTATTTATTATTCTACTATTCATTATATTAAGTCAATTATGTCTTTTTCAGCTAAAACGTTCGGATTTTAGGCGAAACCTCTGCTTTTTAGGCACCAAGAAAACTGGACAAATCCTTTTGCCCAGTTGTTGACATATTAGCGCTTGTAATATGACAAGACACGTTCAATTTTATTTCCCAGATCAGCCAACTCTTCCACACGAGGAAGGTAAACGATACGGAAGTGATCTGGTTCATTCCAGTTAAAGCCTTTACCCGGAACCAAGAGAACCTTCTCCTTCTTCAAGAGACGAAGGCAGAACTCTTCATCATCGTCAATATCATACATATTACGATCAATTTTAGGGAAGATATAAAGGCCTGCATCTGGCTTCACAGCTGTAAGCCCTGGAATAGCATTAACGGTATTAGTGATGAATTCACGTTGTTCATAGATGCGACCACCAGGAATCAAGAGCTCATCTACAGACTGGTAGCCCCCAAGTGAGGTTTGGATAACGTGTTGAGAAAGCACGTTGGCACAAAGACGCATGTTAGCCAGCATGTTAAGACCTTCAATATAGCCTTTGACATTTCTCTTTGGTCCAGAAAGAACCATCCATCCCACACGGAAACCACAGATACGGTGTGACTTAGAAAGACCGTTCATAGAGACACAGAAAACGTCTGGTGCAAGGCTAGCAATAGCAGTGTGCTTCTTACCATCCATCACCAAGCGGTCATAAATTTCATCCGCAAAGATAATCAAATCATTTTGGCGTGCAATATCGACAATCTGTTCAAGAATATCTTTAGGGTAAAGAGCACCTGTCGGATTATTCGGATTGATGACGACGATTGCCTTGGTGTTTGAAGTAATCTTAGACTTGATGTCATCAATATCTGGATACCAGTTTGATTTTTCATCACAGACATAGTGCACAGCGTTACCGCCAGCTAGACTGACACAGGCTGTCCAAAGAGGATAGTCTGGCATTGGCACCAATACTTCGTCTCCATCATCAAGCAAGGCCTGCATAGACATAGAAATCATCTCTGAAACACCGTTACCAATATAGATATCGTCAATATCCACATTTGGGAAGCCCTTAAGCTGGCAATACTGCATAATAGCCTTACGAGCTGAGAAAATCCCCTTACTATCTGAATACCCTTCACTGTTACGAACATTCATAATCAAGTCACGAATGACTTCATCTGGTGCTGTAAAGCCAAATTCCGCAGGATTTCCCGTATTAAGACGAAGAATCTTTTCACCGTTAGCAATCAAGCGGTTGGCCTCATCCAAAACTGGTCCACGAATATCATAGGCAACGTGTTCCAACTTTGATGATTTATCAAATGTTTTCATAAGTTAATCCTTTCAAAAAATACTAAAAGTAGATACATCTAGTAGAAAATAAAAAATTCAACACCTGATGGGGAACCCTACTTTTATTGACACCATCTAAGGCTTAACCCATGGCATCATTTTAGAAGAGTTGTCCTCTTCTCAATTATCACGTTTCTTACGAAGCTAATAACAGATTGTATTATACCTCTTTTTCAAGTAATCTTCAATTTTGGACAATATCAAAATCCCTTCACTGTGTAAATGCCTCTTTTTAGGTAAAGATTTAAAAAAAGATTTCAGAAAACATATAATAACGCTTTCACTTTTTAAATTAAAAGAGTATAATAGGGCTAAAGATAGGAGGTAGAGCTTATGTCTCAACAATATGAACGTATTATGGTAGCTATCGATGGTTCTTACGAATCCGAACTAGCCTTTATCAAAGGTGTGCATGTTGCAAAACGTAACGATGCACAGTTACTTTTAGTACACGTTATCGATACACGCGCCCTTCAAAGCGTTGCGACTTTCGACTCTTACATCTATGAAAAACTAGAAGACGAAGCTAAAGCTGTTTTGGCCGATTTTGAACGTCAAGCCAAGGAAGCTGGATTAACCAAGATTCGTAAAGTCATTGAGTTCGGTAATCCTAAGAGTCTTTTGGCTGTTGACATTCCTGAAAAGGAAAACGTTGACCTCATCATGGTTGGTGCAACTGGTCTTAATACTTTTGAACGCTTGCTTATCGGTTCATCTTCTGAATACATTCTCCGTCACGCAAAAGTTGACTTGCTCATTGTTCGTGACTCAGAAAAAACACTTTAGTCGCCTCTCACAAGCACCTACGGTGCTTTTTTTCATACGAAAAAGAACTGGGACCCTTTTGTCTCAGTTCTTTTGCTTGTTCTATTTTTCAGACTTAGCCGATTCAGATACCTCTTCAGACTCTGAACTTGCTTGACTTTTTTCTTTTGACTCTTCACTAGCAGACTGGCTTGAAACACCTGCTTGCTCTAAATCAAGGCTAGTTGAAAGGCTCGCATGCTCAGCTTCCTGACTAAGGCTAGCTTCAACAATCATCAATTCTTTTTGGCGCTCAGTCTCACGTTGGTATTCACGTTCTTCCAGTTCATCCTGACGTCGTCTTTCTTGCTCACGTCTTTGAGCTCTTTGACGCTCACGTTTAGCATGGCGTTTTTGCGTCTCATCAATCAAGACCTTTGTGTTGTCCTTAATACGCATCAACTTAACAAGACGAACCAAAAGTCTCCAAAGGAAGACAACAATGGACTCTGCAAAAAGTAGAATCTCAACTATAATGACTCCCAACAAACTCCAAGCCATGAAGAGTGTAATCAACAACTGCGTGAAAATCTTCTTCAAATCACCTAAGTGATTATTGTGGATATTAAGGGTCTCAAGGAAAAGATCCAAAATACCTTGCAAAAGATTAGACTTAACAGACTTATCTCCGTCAAGACTCAAGTCTGTTTGGACTTCTGCCGGAGTAACCACGGTCAATTCGCCATCTTGGTAGACTTCTACACGGTCTCCCAAATTGATAGCAAAATCAAATAGGGCTTTATCTATTTTCTTTAAGCGCCCATCAGGATGACTAAGATAGACAAAATCATCATCAATTTTTAATATACGAAACATAATTTACCTGCTTTTTAGTACTTCATAAATAATAGCAAAGTTAAAAAGCTCTTGTCAAGAGCTTGTCGAATGGATACAAACAATTTTAAATACGTCATAGACTAAGAACTTCTGCAAAAAACGTGAAATAAGGACTTATTTCACAAGCAAAGTGAACATCGGTCTAGAATTTTTCTTATGATAAAAATGCTTAAAACAGTCTGTTTCAAGCACTCCATAATATTTAAAACCGTTAGGAAAACTGTTTTAGGCTGATCCTAAATCTCAAACAGTTATCATTTTAGTCCAAAGTTTTGACACCAACACGGTTCTTGTATTCTTGATAGGTTTCAGTATGCATGAGGGCCTTAGCATTTTTAACACGGTCCATAGTTGGTGGTTTGACCCCTTCCAAAGGATATGGAATACCAAGCTCACGCCACTTGAATTCGCCCATAGTATGATAAGGAAGAATCTCAAACTTATCAACATTCTTCAAGGTTTTAACAAATTCACCCAGCTTAATCAAGTGATCATCGAAGTCAGTCAATCCAGGTACCAAGACGTGACGAATCCAGACTGGCACTTGTTTATCAGACAGATATTTTGCAAAGGCCAAGATATTCGTATTAGGTTGGCGAGTTACAAATTTGTGTTGCTTTGGATCAATCTCTTTGATGTCAAGCAGAACCAAATCAGTCACAGCCAAGAGTTTGTCAACGACTTCATGATACTCAGGAGTATTACGGTAGGCAAAACCACAGGTATCAAGTGTACAGTGGATGCCTAACTTTTTAGCCTCTGTAAAGAGAGCCGTAACAAACTCAATCTGAAGCATGGCCTCACCACCGGATACAGTGATACCACCTTGCTCTCCCCAGAAATGACGGAAACGAAGAGCTTCTTCTAAGACATCCTCGACAGTACGCTCAACAGCCTTATTTGACTCCATAGCCCATGTATCTGGGTTATGGCAATATTGGCAACGCATCTTACAGCCTTGCATAAAAACAATAAAACGGATACCCGGACCATCTACGGATCCAAAACTTTCAGTCGAATGAACCAGTCCAGTCACCTGACTGTAATCAATTTCTGCCATGGCAGCCTCCTTGAAAACGCTTTTTACATAAACTCATTATACCTTTTTTACGAAAAACATGCTTCTTATCTGCCCGAATTAAAGCAAAGGTTATACTATAATACATCTCAAGTAAGGCGTAAACTATACTATACCAGAAAGAAAAAACGGAAATAAACCAGTCTTAGAACACAGACAAACGCATCTAAATATCCCATAAATAAGCATTTCTGTAAAGTCTTTAGTGTAAGCACAAAAAATATAAATTGAGACTCTCCGCTACGACAAAAACGCCTGAAACTTTTTAGTTTCAAGCGTTCATAATGTTGAGACTTAAAGCTTAAAAATGAGGCATGGAACTTCGAGAAAGTTCGCCTACGTCCATTATCACCTCAGGAAAATCTCAAAATAAGAGCTTATGTTAAATCTAAAACTAGAAGATATCCAGTCTTCTCTGATAGGTTAAGCACGTTTTTTGAAGCCCAAAAAGGCTGCTACTGCAAGGAAGAAAGTCCCTGCGATTGTCAAGAAGGTTGCTGCTTCTTCACCGGTCTTAGGAAGGGTTACTTCTTTCCCTTTAGCATCTTTACCTGTCAATGTTCCATCAGTGTTAACCTTAAATCCTACCGCTTCAGGAGCAACGACACTTGTTGTACCATCAGTATTTGCAATAACGACTTGGCTATTTTGTGTAGAAACAATTGTTTGGCCAGCTGCTGTCACAACTGGAGCTGCGGGTGTAACAGTCACAACAGGGTGTCCATTGACATTCACTGAAGGAACCTCAGGTGTTTGAGGGTTCTCTTTTGTTTCAGTATTAGCCGCTGGTGCTGCTGTATCAGGCTTATCAGCTGGTTTTGCAGCAGGTTTATCTGACGACTCAGTTGTTGGAGCTAGTGTTGCTGGCGTTTCTGGAGTCGTTGGCGCTGTTGGCGTCGTAGGAGTCTCAGGCGTCGCTGGTACTTCAGGGACAGCAGGAGCAGTTGGCGTTGTTGCTCCTGTATTTGAATCATTACTGCGAGCCAAATCGCCATCACTTGGCGCTGTAGAAGAGCCTGTTGTTCCACGCTCTGCTGTTGGTTGCGTGATCAAAGCATCATTTGTAGCAATGCCATCATCCGCAAAAGAAGTTACTGGTACTAAAGCTCCTAGGGTAAGGAAAAGCAATCCACTATAAATAGATTTTTTAGAAGCCATTAAAATTCTCCTTTTTTCATTTGTCAGTTAATTTATATTTTACCATAAAAAAGGTATAAAAGACTATTTTAATCAAAATCTTATCATTTTTTATTCTAAGCCTATCAAAAGAGCTAAATGTGTTTAAAATTCTTTAAACAAAAATGACAAGTCTGATAAAGATGTTTCTCCTCAAGTAAGTAAAAATGGTTTAATATCATGATCTAAGGCAGTTTTCTCATTTTATCATTTAGCTAAATAAAATTTAAAAAGAAGATAAGAAAAAAGCACCCTCTCATAAAGAGATGGAACGCTCAATTATCATTTTCTGTTCTAATAGCTCTAGGGTTTTCTAATCAAAATACTCTTAATGCTATTCTTCTACTTCCTCTGGAGCTTCTGTGATGATGACTTTCAGCTTGGTTACTCGACCATCCTTAACCTTGTCATTGATGAATTCAAGGTGTTTATCTTTATTAATCACTTCATAGTGTTCTTTGACTTCTTGAGTAGGGATAGCTCCTACACCAGTCAAATAGTAACCTGCGATAGTGTCAACATCATCACTCTCAAGTTCAGTGTCAAAGTATTCATTGAAGTCGTTAAGGGTCATAACTCCCTCAACAATATAGGTATTTTCTCCAATTTCACGAACTTCTACACTAGCTTTATCTGTTTCGTCATCAATCTCGCCGACGATTTCTTCCAACAAATCCTCGAAGGTCACTAGACCAGCCACACCGCCATATTCATCAAGCAAGATAGCCATTTGATTGTTGGTATTACGAAATGCCGTCAAAAGGTCGTTAACAAAGATTGTTTCTGGAACAAAGAGGGGGTCGTTCATGATGCGACGAAGCTTAACATTCTCAAAACCGAGCTCATAACCTGCTTGAAGGAGGTTTTTGGTATGGATAACACCAATAATCTTATCCTTATCATCTTCGTAGACAGGGATACGAGAGAAGCTTTGCTTAAGAATGGCTTGGATATTTTCCTGAGTGTTGTCTTCAATATCAATCATGAAGGCATCTGTACGAGGAACCATAACTTCACGCGCCATCAATTCATCAAGAGAGAAGACACCTTGAAGCATTTCGATTTCCTCAGCTTCAAGTGTTTCATCACTCTTGGTCAACATGTACTCAATCTCGTCACGTGTCATCTGCTCATCTGCATCATCAAAAGTCATAGGTGTCAAACGAGACAAAAGGTTGGTTGATGCCGAAAGAATCCATACAAAAGGACTGACAATCTTACCAGTTACGATAATGACAGGTGCTGAGTAGATGGCCAGATTCTCCTTAAGGTTCATGGCAATACGCTTAGGATAAAGCTCACCAAAAACGATAGAAATGTAGGTCAAGACTACCAAAGATACCACGCTACCAGCTGTTTTAGCCCAGGCTACGTGACCAAACCAAGTTGCTATAACTGCTCCTAGTGAAGCAGAGAGACTGGCCCCTTGCAAAAGACTGATAAAAGTAATACCAACCTGAATAGTTGATAAGAAGTTATTGGGATTTTCAAGAACCTTGAGTAGGCGAATAAATTTCTTATCTCCCTCTTCTGCCTTTTGCTCGACACGAGAGCGATTGAGTGACACTAGGGCCATCTCAGACGCTGAGAAAAAGGCTGTAAGCAGGGTTAAAATGACTAGTAAAATAAATTGAAATAATAAGGACTGACCACTAGAGTCTTCCATTTTTTTCTTCTCCTCTAAAAAAATTCTGACTTTCATTATACCACAGTTTTCCAATAAAAGCCCTTATTTTATGCTATAATTAGAGTAATTTACCATCAAAGGAGAGACTTATGTCACTTATACGATTAGAAAATGTCAGTTTGACTCGCCAAGGAAAAACACTCTTGTCCAACTTAAACTGGACAGTGGAGAAAGGGCAAACCTGGGCCATTCTAGGTCTTAATGGTGCTGGAAAATCCACCCTCCTACGTCTTTTGACCGCTGATTTTTTCCCAAGTGAAGGTCAAGCTGAGATCCTTGGCTATAGCTTTGGTAATGGCGATATCACAGGCCTCCGCAAACAGATTGGTATTGTTAGTTCCTTTATCACCGAGCGTCTGCCCAAGCATATGACCGCTGAAAAGATCGTACTTACCGGTAAGTACAAGAGTTCAATCCTCTATAAGGCATACGGCGACAAAGAATTACAAGAAGCTAAGGACATGCTGATATCACTTGGAGCTGAGGAACTGATTGGCCGCCAATACCACGGCCTGTCTCAAGGGGAAAAACAAATTTGTTTGATTGCTCGTAGCCTTATGGAAGATCCTGACATCATTATCCTAGACGAAGCGACTGTTGGCTTGGACCTCTTTGCTCGTGAAAAACTCTTGCGTCAGATTGATCGTATCACTTCACTTCCTCATGCTCCACTGGTCCTTTATGTCACCCACCACGCAGAGGAAATCACTGAAAATATGGACCACATCCTTCTGCTCCGCCAAGGAAAGATTGTGGCTCAAGGGACTAAAAATGACATCATCACACCGGAAGTCTTGGCTGATTTCTACCAAAATCCTGTTCAAATTATCCCAATTGACGACCACCGTTTTTACATTAACCCACTTCTCTAAGAATTAATCACTATTTATGAACAACATCAAAGAAACAAGTCCCCCAGTCTATGGTCTGAGGGACTTGTTCTTTTATCACCACTACTCTTTTATTTGAGATACGCCATACAAAATTAAGGCTGGAACGATGAGCTGTTCTATAGACGACTTTTGTCAAAAGATTTCACCATGTGATAAAATCTTTTGACTTTTACCGATTCGGTCAAAACTGTCATTTTTGACCGAATAGATTCTAGAATGAACCACATAGACAAATAATATTGTCCACAAGCTAGCCTTTTGATAACTTAGTAGGTGTTAAAGCAAAATATCTTTCAGACAAAGAAAACGAGGTAAAAACATGACTAAAGTAATAGGTATTGGATTAATCGGTACAGCAGTAACAGTTATCACTTACAGTATTCTCGGCTTCCCAAAAATGGAGGTGTCCCTTTGGCCACTCTTTCCAGTCGCTCTTTTTGCTTTCTTTGCAATAGAAAATCTTATCAAAAAAGATTATAAATCTAGTCTCATGAGTTCTTTGATTGGTTTAATGATTGCTAATGCAATCTATGGCGTGCTCCCTATCTCAAACAGTATCCTGATTGTTGCAGGAATCCTAACATGCCTAGGACTGGGCTTCCTTTTTCCAAACCACGATAATGAAAAAGAGAAACATTAAAAAAGAAGCCTGAAAAAATTTTGGCTTCTCTTTTGTGATAACATTCATTGCTTAAACTCGCCCTCGGGCTAGATTAATCATATCATAGGTCAAGGTATTGCTGGTCTCTTTGAGAGAATAATCCTCCAAAGTATTGACCTCCTTACGAAGCTGTTTGGCGTAGCGGCTAGAGATTAACTCATCTTGTTCATATTCGTTGATTACTTTACGTTCCAAATAGTAGCCTCGCAACATCTCGTCGATATTGTCAGGACTAAGGTGGGTGATAACCCGCTCAACAAAGGCTCCTGACTGGATAATCTCAGCCTCTTGTAAACGGCCACGCTTTAGATAAGACAAGAGGTCGGAGTGATAGACACCTTCCAGATTACTCAGGGCTTCCAATACTTGCTCAGTATTTGTCAAATAAAGCTCCGCCATGTGATCACGATTTTCCTCTGTTAAACGAGGAGCTCGTAACGTCTCCTCCTTGCCAAGATGAAATTTAAAGGTAAAGGCAAGGTGCAGGAGCCTACGTAGGCCTCGCACAAAGACAACGAAGGCATAGGAAAGGCTGGAGACGAAGCCACGGTTAATACGACGCTCCAAGCCCTTGATATAACGCTGATAGAGGTTGTATTCGAGTTCTGAAAGTTGCCCCTTCTTGTAGGCATACTCTAACCCTTCACTCTCAATTTCCATAATCATGACACGGATATTGGCCAGCTCTTCTTTGACATCATTGGACTCTTGTTCCAAGATGAGGTTTTCCAGACGTTGATTATAATTGTCAATAGTGGCGTAAACAGCACCCTGATGCTTAGACTGCTTCAGGTCCTTCCCAAGCTCTCCAACGACATCATTCAAAATAGCAATCTGCATATAGTGGTTGGTTGTATGGGCTGACTCCGTTGCCAATTTTGGTAGGACTAAAATGCCTGTTAAAAAACTTAAGAGGGTGACACCCGCTACTGTAAAGAGTAGAAGGCTATGTTCTAATGTCGTCATATCGGCGAGAGGAAGCAAGAGAATCGTCGCAATGGACACTGTTCCCTTAACCCCAGAGAAGGTCAGAAGAGTAGCACTCTTCCAAATTCTTTTTAGGGGTCTTTTGTTTTTCCAGGCTCTTTGGGCAAATACCGCACTAATCATGACAAATCGAATGGCAAACATAGTCGCTGTCAAAAGCACGATTGCTAGCAGCAACCAGAGATTATCGTAGGTGCTACTTTGCAGAACGGGCATGGCCAAGGTTGGTAATTCCGTCCCCAAAAGGAAGAAGACCATACCATTTAGCATAAAGGTAATGGTTCCCCAAATGGTATGCGAAATACTATCCAATTTGGCATCAAAAACCGTAATTTTTTTGAAACGGCTGGCTAGAGAAATACCAGCCACTACTACGGCAATAATGCCCGAGACATGAATCTCCTCCGCAACAAAGTAAGAGGCAATAGGGAGCACAAGTTCTAGTAGGAGTGCCCCAGTGACATCTGCTGCATCCATATTGTCCAGGATAGTCAAGAAAAGCCGATTAAGGAGGGCGGTGATTAAGCCGACCAGAAAGCCCCCCATAACGGAAAGGAACAAATTCCAACTAGCATCAAGGAGCGAAAAGGCTCCCGTTGTTAAGGCAGTCACCGCTACTTGAAAAGCGACCAGACCTGAAGCATCGTTCAAAAGCCCTTCACCCTGCAAAATATAACCAATCCACTTTGGAAAACTGAAGCGTTTGGCAATAGCTGAATAGGCCACAAAATCAGTCGGTCCAAGGGCCGCCCCGATAGCTAGACAGGCAGATAGAGGCACTGATACAGGCAGGATGGACTTAGCCAGATAACCGATTCCCAATGTCGATACGAAGATGACTGGAAAAATCAGAAATAGAATCAATTTCCAGTTACGTAGTATGCTGGTAATATCACTCTCTTCCCCCTCTCGGAAAAGCAAGGGAGCGATGATAAAAGCTAGAAAGAGTTCTGTTTCAAGCTCAAAAACACGACCTTTGAAAAGTAAACCAATGCCCACTCCAAAAATAATTTGAATCAAGGGCAGAGAAAGTCGTGGAAAGATACGGTTGATAACGTTCGATAAGATCAAGCTAAAAAGAAGAACCAGTAAAGCCGATGATAGATGCATAGCTCCTCCTAATCTTCTTTATGGCAACAGTTTGAAAATAATTCTTTTTGCTTACTGATTTTTTTATCAATAGACGTCACATCTTCCTTGGCCAAAAGTTTATGGCAACGTTCGACCTCAAGACTAGCCAGCTTTTTCTTAATTTTTGCCGTTTTACGGTTTTCGACTTTTTTCAAGGTGTCCTCAGCACCTTGCTTATCGATATATTTGGCCTGCATCTCCGCCAATTTTTCTTTAATGTCTGTAATCATTGTAATTTCTCCAGCATCACCAAAAATGGTGGGGTGTTAATTTGATTGAGGGGTTGGTAAAGCATGGCTGTGAAAACACGTTGGTCCAAACCAATGACATACTCAAGAACAGCATCTTTCTCCATATCACCACCATCATGACCGTAGTAAATCATAATCGCCAAGCGACCACCAACCTCTAAGCGGTCAAGAATTTTCTCGATAGCCTCAAGAGTCGTGTGGGGCTTGGTGATGACAGTCTTGTCTGCAGATGGCAGATAGCCCAGATTGAAAATAGCAGCTCGAATAGGTTCCGTGACATATCGGTCCAGATTTTCATGCCCATCTAAAATGAGTTCTGCATTGTCAATTTTCAAATCTGACAAGCGTTGACTGGTCTTTTCAAGCGCCTGCTCCTGCACGTCAAAGGCATAGACCTTCTTGGCAAGACCAGCTAAAAAGGCTGTGTCATTGCCATTTCCCATAGTCGCATCGACAGCGATACTCCCATCATCCAGCACTTGAGCTAGAAAGTCATGGGACATCTGAATCGGACGTTTCATCATGCTTCTTTCTCCTTTTCCTTAGCTACTTTACAGCCTTGCCATGAGCCACGACGTTCCATCTCCTTGTCAATGGCATTAAGAACTTCCCACTTGTTGAGACTCCACATAGGACCAATCAGCATGTCTCGGGGCGCATCACCAGTGATGCGGTGAATGACGATGTCCTTAGGGATGATTTCCAACTGGTCACAAATGATGGACACATATTCTTCCTGACTCAACAATTTTAGACGCCCCTCGTGGTAGTCTCTTTGCATACGGGTATTGGTCATCAGGTGGAGGAGGTGGAGTTTAATCCCCTGAATGTCATTATCCGTCACACAACGGCGAACATTTTCCACCATCATCTCGTGGGTTTCTCCTGGCAGCCCATTAATCAAATGCGATACAATCTCAGCCTTGGGCGCACGCTCACGCACACGCTTAACCGTCTCTACATAGAGATCATAGCTGTGTGCTCGATTAATGAGCTCTGACGTTTCTTCATAAGTGGTCTGCAGTCCAAGTTCAACGGTCACATGCATACATTCTGTGAGTTCTGCCAGATAATCAATCACATCGTCTGGCAAACAGTCTGGGCGGGTACCGATATTGATTCCAACAACACCAGGCTCATTGATGGCCTGTTCGTAGCGTTCCTTGATAACCTCAAGCGGCGCATGGGTATTGGTAAAGTTTTGAAAATAAACCAGATATTTCTGAACTTCTGGCCACTTGCGGTGCATGAAGTCAATTTCATGGTAAAACTGCTCACGAATCGGTGCCTCAGGAGCTACAATAGCGTCCCCAGACCCCGATACCGTACAAAAGGTACAGCCACCGTGGGCCACTGTGCCATCACGGTTGGGACAATCAAAACCCGCATCTATAGGTAGTTTGAAAATCTTTTCGCCAAAAAGCTCACGATAGTAATCATTAACTGTTCTATAACGTTTTTTCATAAGGACTATTATAACACTTTGACCTAAAAAAGAGGGTAAGACAGAGACAAAAATCAAGGATTTCTGCCTGCCCTACTCTCTCTTCTTATTTGGTCTTTTTCAAATAATCAATGGCTTCTTGAGCTGTTTTTACAGGAACGATTTTCATCTTGGTTCCCAGTTTCTCGGCAGCTTCCTTAGCCTCTTGATAGTTGGTTTTGGCATCTGGATCAGCCTTTTTCATTTCCTTGGTTACTGGGTTGTTTGGCACGAAGAAAATGTCCGCACCGCTATCGACCGCTGATTTTACCTTGAGGTAGGCTCCACCAATGTCACCGACAGAACCATCCTTTTCAATGGTTCCCGTTCCAGCAATCTTACGACCATCCTTGAGGTTTTGACCAGACACCTGGTCGTAAATAGCCAAGGTAAACATAAGACCCGCACTTGGTCCACCGACACCATCAAGTTTAAACTTAACGTTTTCAGAACTCTTGACCTCGGTATGGTCCGTCAAGCCGATACCAATACCATTTTTTCCATTGGCAATCTTGATAATCTTACCTGTGGCCGACTTTGATTTGTCATTTGTTGTGTAAGTGACTTTAACCTTTGAACCCAGCTTAAGTCCCTGAACGTATTTAATCAAATCAGCCGAATTATTAAAGGTCTTGTCATTGACAGCCGTCACCGTATCCGCAATATTAAGAACGCCCTTGAAGCTGGAATCATCATTGACCTGAAGCACATAGACACCCATATAGTCCAAGCTCGCCTTTTTACCAGCCAGCGTCAAGCCTTGATAAATGGCTTGGTTTTGGGAAGTCTCCATGTAAAATTGGTTGATACGCATGTAATCTTCATCAGAGTAATTACCCGTTGCCTCTTCAGCCGTTTGAAGCTTAGCGAAATCATTGAGCTGAGCATAGAGCATGAGGGCCAAGGTCGCCTTGGTCTGGGCCACCGCCACAAAATTGTAGGAACCTTTTGAATCATCAGCTTTCTTATCAACTGTCAAGACTTCCTTGGTATCAAAAGCACCACCCGGAAGCTCTACATAGTAATTATTGAGCGGGAAAAAGAGGGCAAAAAGGAGGAAAAGTACCGTAAAAATACCTAAGAGCCACCACTTAATCCGCCACATTTTCCCTAATAGCGATTTAGATTTTGTCTTGTTTGCCACGCTTGGCCTCCACTTCCTTAACAACTGCTTGAGGAACATAAGAACTAATGTCCCCCTCAAAATAGATCAACTCACGCACACGACTTGAGGAGACTGGTGTCACCTCATGACTAGCAATCAAATAAACCGTTTCAAGCTCAGGCGCCAGCCCCTTATTGAAATAGTCCATATTGGCCTCATAGTCAAAATCTGTCGCATTACGAAGGCCTCGAACCAAATAGGTCACGCCAAGGTCTCTGGCAACATCTACAGCCAGACTATCGTGAGCCGTTATGACCTTGACATTGGGAAAATCTACCACAACCTCATCCAAGATACGCTTGCGAGTCGCAACATCCCAAAAGCCCTGCTTGTTTTTATTATAAAAAAGGCCAATATAAAGCTCGTCAAAGAGCTTGCTGGCTCTGGCAATGATATCCATATGCCCATTGGTAATCGGATCAAAAGACCCCGTAAACATAGCAATTTGGGTCATCACATTTCCTTTCTACACCCGCTACAGGTACCTAGCGCACGTAAACGGTCACCTTACTGATACCATAGGTTTTCTGCTTCCAAATCCCAAAGTTTGAAATTTCTTCAGGCAGGTCCACAGCCTTATCCGTCTCGCAAACCAACATCACCTCTTCAGCCAAGAGCCCTTGCTCCTCTAACTGAGTAATATTGGCCACAATCTGCTCTTTGGCATAAGGCGGATCTAAAAGCACCAAGTCAAACTGACCTGTCAATTGGGTCAGTGCACGCGCCGCATCCATCTTCAAAAGCTGGAACTGCTTCTCACTCTTGGTCATCTTAATATTTTGCTGAATAATAGCTTGTGCCCGACGGTCTTTTTCCACGAGGACAGCAGACGACATGCCACGACTAATAGCCTCAATGGCCAGACTACCGCTCCCAGAAAAGAGATCCAAAACACGTCCTCCATCAAAGAAAGGACCAATCATATTGAAAATGGCACCCTTGACCTTGTCCGTTGTTGGACGAGTCGTTTTGCCTTCTAACGTTTTAAGCGGACGTCCGCCAAAATCACCTGCTACAACACGCAAGTTGGTCACCTCATTTTTACTGATTTTTAGTAAGACTTTTCTATTATACCAAAAAACCACACATAGATGTTGCTCCAAAGGATGCTAGACAAACTAAAGACAAGCTCACAAACTCAAAAAACTCGAGAACCTCCCGAGTTTTCATTTATTTTACTTATCACCAAGTGCAGTCACGTAGTTGTAGGCTTCGATACCAGCTGTGGCACCATCCCCTACGGCTGTTGTGATTTGGCGAAGGTCTTTCTGACGGACATCCCCAATGGCAAAGATACCAGGAATACTTGTCGCCATCTTATCATCTGTAATTACCCAACCAGCTTGGTCAGTGATACCCAGACCTGTCACATAATCTGAAACAGGATCAAGTCCGACATAAACAAAGACACCGCCGAATTCGTGGTTAGTCACCTCACCCGTTTTGACATTCTTGATATCAACACTGCGAACCTTGATGTCATCACCCTTGATTTCTTCAACGACAGAATCCCAGATAAACTTGACCTTCTCATTGGCGAAGGCACGGTCTTGAAGAACCTTTTGGGCACGCAATTCATCACGACGGTGAACAATGGTCACGCTATTGGCAAAGCGTGTCAAATAAATTCCTTCTTCAACGGCAGAGTCACCACCACCAACGACCAAGAGGTCTTGATTACGGAAGAAGGCCCCATCACATACCGCACAGTAAGAAACCCCACGGCTGTTGTACTCTTCTTCACCAGCAACACCAATGTGGCGGTGTTTGGCACCCGTCGCAATGATAACTGTCTTGGTTTGGTACTCCTCGTCACCAGTTTTGACGACTTTATAGTCACCCTTGTCCTCAATACCAGACACAATACCGTAAAGATTTTCAACGCCCAATTTTTCCAAAGGTTCGAACATCTTCATAGACAATTCTGGACCAGAGATATTTTCAAAGCCAGGGTAATTTTCAATCTCAGACGTGTTATTCATCTGTCCGCCAGGAGCACCTTGCTCCAAAGTTGCCACTTTAAGGTTGGCACGGGCTGCATATAGCGCTGCTGTCATCCCCGCAGGACCAGCTCCAATAATAATCGTATCGTACATGAGTCACTCCTTTTACGCATTTCTTGTAGAGATATCTTACACCTAATAGGCCATCAAAGCTAGTATTATGCATTCAGCACGATGAGGATCGCCATAAAGGCAAAAGCCAAGACAGGAATCGAAACCATCGACATCATGATAGCATCATAGAGGGCACCTTGTCGCTCCTTAACTGTCTTGTCAGCACGACGTAGAGCACGCCATCCAAGCCAAAAGGCACCAATCACCAAGCACATAAAGAAAGCAATCACAAGGCCCAAAAGGTAAAATTTAAAAATATTTAATAACATAAATCATCCTAAAGTGAGAAATAGAAAAGGCTGAGACAACATTCTCCAACCTCTGAATCCGATTAGTAATAACTGCCGAAGGCAGTATCTGATTGGACTTTCGGGGCATCTTCAAAAATTCCAAAAGCTCCTAATCATCCTTACAGGATCCGACTACGGACTATAAATGGAGTCCTGTCGTATCACCTTTTTCTATTGTAACAAAAATCCCATCTTAAAGATATTGTTTTGAATAAGAAGCGAAAAATTCTTTCGTTCTTTCTTCTTTTGGATGGTTGAAAAGTTCTTCAGGTGTTCCTTGTTCAAGGATATGCCCTTTTTCAAGGAAGAGTACCTTGTCAGCCACTTGATAAACAAAGTTCATGTCGTGACTAACCAAAATCATAGTCTGACCTGACTTAGCCGCATCAGCGATTGATTTTTCAACCTCACCAACCAACTCAGGGTCAAGGGCAGATGTCGGTTCGTCAAGCAAGAGCACATCAGGCTTCATGGCAAGAGCACGGGCCAAGGCCACACGTTGCTTTTGACCACCTGACAAGTGACGTGGGTAGTGATTTTCACGATTAGACAGCCCAACCTTAGCGAGCTCTTCTTTCGCAATCTTGGTAGCTTCTTCGTCAGAAAGCTTCTTAACAATCTTAAGCCCTTCCTTAACATTATCCAAGGCTGTACGACGTTCAAAAAGATTAAACTGTTGAAATACCATGGCCAACTTACGACGAAGGGTAAGGATTTGTTCTTTGGTAATTGTTTCGAAATCCACCTTAAAATCATCAATGGCAATGGTACCAGAATCAGGTTGTTCCAAATAGTTTAAGCTACGAAGGATGGTTGACTTACCTGCACCAGAGGCACCGACAAGCGCTACCACTTCGCCTTTTTCGATATCGAAGTTAATCCCATCAAGAACCTTTTGCCCTGAAAATTCCTTGGTCAAATTTTTGATGCTAATCATTAGCGGTCACCTCCAATTCCAGAAATCTCAGTTACTTCAGGTGCCTTAATGGCCATATGATTTTCAACCGAACGACCAATATTTTCAATCAAGATTGAGATGCCCCAGTAAACGAGGGCTACTGAGATATAACGTTCAAAGTAACGGTAGTCAGCACCACCCAAGATTTGAGCCTGCGCATACATTTCGACGATACCTGCACTAAAGGCAAGTGATGTTCCCTTAGTCAAACCAATCAAACTGTTAATCAGACTTGGTGTCGCAATAACCGCCGCATTTGGAATAATAACACGACGGTAGACCTGTGCTGATGTCATCCCAAGAGAGCGGGCAGCTTCGATTTCTCCAGCATCCACAGCTTGAATCGCTGCACGAATGGTTTCACTCATGTAAGCCGCTTCGTTAAAGGCAAAGGCCGTAATAGCGAAGATAGCTGGTGGAATCTCATTAATGTTCCAATCTAAGCCGAACTCACCATTCAAGTACCGAAGGAAGAGTGGAATACCATAGTAAGTCAACATGAGTTGGACAAGAATTGGTGTCCCGCGCAAGAAACTCACAAAAACAGCTTGAATCGGATAAAGGATACGTACTCGGTTAATCTTAACCACCGCAAAGACGAGGGCCAAAATCAAACCAAAGAAGGCACCTGCAATGGTCAAGCCCAAGGTTAAAGGCAAGCGTTCTACAATCTTAGGAACCGCATCAAAGACAGCCTTCCATGAGAAGAGCTTACCAGCTGGCATCCAAGATGCAATCCATTTGAAGACAATTGCAACCAATTGCAAAATATAACCCCAAAGGATTTCCACTAACCATGATAAGGGAATAGCCAAAGCAACAACTACTGCTAAACCAATTAAGCCAAAGACAACTTGGAGGTACCAAGGTGACCGATTAAATGCTTCAATACTCTTTTTCACAATGTTACCCTTTCTATCTAAAAAAGTAGGTTAGCCAAGCGCTAACCATCTTTATTTCTTATATAAATTCTATAGTATTCATTTTAGCACGACTCAGAAAGTCTGTGAAATAGTCTTTTCTTATCATAGTGATAAGGAAATCATATCACTGATAATTCAGCTTTATTAACGTCAAAAAGCTGAGACAGCAGTCTCAACTTTTAACCGTCTTATTTCAAATCACTGACGTAATCGCCACCGAAATATTCCTTGCTGAGTTTGGCAAGGGTTCCATCCTTCTTGAGCTCTTTGATACGTTTGTTGGTAAAGGTTCTGAGTTCCTTACCTTGCTTATCATTTGAGAAGAGAAGATATTCAAGACCATCAGTCTTCATACCGATATCGTCTTTAATCTTGTTTACAGCTAACTTATAGCCCTGATCTTTAACAATGTACTCAGAGGAAATGGCATCGTAAAGGATAAAATCAATTTTTCCTTCTTGAATGTGTTGGATACGTGTTGAAAGACCAGTTGAGCTAGATGCATAGTTGATTGTAATTGGTTTCTTATCTTCATTGGCGTGGTTCCAATTTTCAAGCAACTGAGCATAGTTAGAACCAGGAAGCACCTCTGTCGTCTTACCAGACAAATCGTCTAGGCTAGTATACTTGGTCCCCTCAGCACTGGTTATAGCGTAGTTAGAACGTGAAATCGGATCTGAGAAACCATATTTCTGCTCACGCTCTTCATTGTAGTTGAAATCATTAGCCGCAATCTGATAACGTCCAGAATCCACCCCTGTCAAGATAGAATCAAAAGGTGTCGTCACAAACTTGACCTCATACTTGTCTGAATCCTTGAAAATAGCCTTGACCAAATCAATATCATAACCCTTGAAGTCATCACCCTTTTTGAAAGTGAAAGGAGCCGTATCAGAATCCGTCGCAACAGTAATCGTCTGCTTTTCACCAGATGCCTTACCATCACTCTTGTTTCCACAAGCAGCCAAAGTCAAAACTGACAAGCCAAGAATCCCTAAACCTGCAAGCCATTTTTTCATATCTATAATCCTCGATACTTTCTTCAATAGTTTTTGATAGTAGTGTACCACCTTCACCCCTAGTCGTCTAATACTAAAAAACTAAGAGGTGATAGATAAAGATTATAGGGGGAAGGGGATAAATAACAAGATAGAAAAAAGCTGCCACTCATGTGATAACTCTTTTCCCAAAACAACTTCCTACAACAGACTTTACGTAAAATACAAACCAAGTGAAAAAGTATTCTTCATAAACTACTTGTGTCTACTTTGATTGTCAGCTTCAAATATATACTAAAAAGTAATAGTAAATATGTGTGTCCTTTTTCTCAATTTTCTTTATTAATCTTACATAAATTGTACTGCTGCTGTGTTATCTGATGCTGAGAATCGTTCTGCTGAAGTCACTAAATGTGTTGAGATTTCTGTTATCTGACTCTTAAGACTCTGTAACATGGCACGTATGTCGGCTTCTGCACCTGAGTCCCAGACATGCTCAAACTGAATAGGAGCTATCAATGCTTCGATCTCACCTGATGACAAGTGGGGACCAGCCTGCAAACAACGTTGCTTAGCTTCTTCACACTGACGTCTAACTTCTTCCTTGGCCTCCTCTAGTTCAGCTAAGAGTTTCGCTTCAAAACCTGCAAACTGAGCCATTGCTTGACTAGCTAGGGCTACCAACATCTCTGTTTTTAAGAAGATTTGTTGACCACCCCCAGCAGCTCCGAGAAGGGTTGCCAAACCTCCGACCTTAGTCCCAAGAGCGTGGAGTTCCCAGCTATCTAGCAAGGATGAGGTTTGCTTACTTTTTCCACCCTTTTCATTAGCGTAGGGACCATACTCTTTTTCATAATTCTTAACATATGAATCATAATAGGCCTTCTCTTTATCTTTCCTTATTCTCTCACCATCTACCTCAGGATGTTCCTTAATAAAATCATCTGTTTCTTTTTTAGCTTTTAACCTAGC
Source organism: Streptococcus sp. C150 (assembly GCF_000187445.1). Lineage (NCBI taxonomy): Bacteria > Bacillati > Bacillota > Bacilli > Lactobacillales > Streptococcaceae > Streptococcus > Streptococcus sp. C150. The sequence continues at coordinate 1,448,874 of NZ_GL698449.1, forward strand.
AGCTTTCTTAACCTGATCTTTAGTCATTCCTGAGCAAAGCTGACCATGCTTAACATAATAATCAATGTCAAGATTGTTTCCCTTGATATGAGCATGATCAGTGCCATGATTAGAACCATCAACTTCTCGAACATCACCATAGGGAATCCAACCACCGTCTTTCGCAAACATTGTTACTGCATTACCTTCGTCACTATATATATGGGCATGCTTATCTAAGTATTTCTTATCCTCTTCTGATATATAGCCATTAGTATATGCCATACCACCTCCCCAATCAGAAAAGTTAGTAACTCTATCAACATTATGATTTGCAGCAACTTTTGCGACAGCAGGACCAGCCTGACTATGGCCAGACATATTTGTGATTTCGCCACCACCATGAGCGTTCAAGTTAGCTTCTGTCTGTTGATAAAGTGCCTCAACATCCCTCCCCTGTATGGAATAACCTGTACCGCTTTGAATTATGGCTCTAAATGTAGAGTCTAGCTCATTTCCAAGTCCATTTCCCTTTTCATCATTTGGGGGTTGCGTCCCTGCAACAACAATTGCGGTTTGAGAGTAATCAGGTTCTCCTTTCACGATTGGAGCAACAGATATACCTTGAGTTACACTGTCCGGACCAGTTGATGCTACAACCTCATATTGTTGTCCACCAGCTGTAAAAGTATCGCCCTGCTCTAACTTTGAGGATGCTTCCTTTGTTTTCCCTTGCAAATCCTGAATTTGTTCATCAGTTAACGCCATTCGTTATAACTTCCCTTCTTAATTTCTAAATTATATTTAACTGAAGCTTCTGGGCTTCCTTTATCAGACTTTTTAACATCCTTAAGCTGACCTGATTGTACCAAGTATTCAATTAGGTCATCCAAAATTTGATAACTCTCTAACTTTGCTTTATCTGGTAAATGTTTGTAATTTGATACATCAATGACCTCGTCATTGTCATAATTATCTAATTCAATAATCTCACTTTCATCAGCACCAGCAAAATCCAAAGATAATCCTTGTCCTATCCCGAAAGATTCATTCATTTTCCTTTTCATAACTACACGATTACCAGATTTATCATAAATAACTGGAACAATATTCAGCGTATGCATACTATAGCCGTCTCCACCATCTTCATAAATAGGTGAGAACTCAATCTTACTCACACCCTCGTAGTGTTCTTTGATATAGGTAGCCAGTTGCTCTTCCAAAAGTCTAAAACCATGTTTATACAAAGCGTGCTCTTTAGCTATTTGTTTTTGTTGTTCTTGTTTGTGCCCCATATAAATGCTTCCTCCTAAAATAGCGATAACTAGTGTGATAAACAACACCACTACTATATTTCGTTTTGAATTCTTCTTCACAGGCTCAGCCCTCTCTTTCTTGTAAATCCGAGAATTTCATCAATCTCTCTGCTTTCCTATCATTAAGAGAGTCAATATCTAATTAATAATGACAAATCATGTTTTTTAACATCAATCATACTATCCATTCAACAACAGATTTCTAACCGTAATAGTCACAACCACTTATATACACAAACAAGCCTAAACGGTTTGTTTGACTTATTTCCGGTCTTTTCAAGAGCTTTTCTATATACTTTCGCTTCTTCGTAGCGAAGTTCTTCCAGAGTATTCTGTTTCTCTGTTATAATTTCTTCAAACGCTTCTACTACTTCTGCTAATTGCGCATAGGCGCTAGCTAGATTCTGCTCTGGTGCATCCTTTGCAGCATGTGCTATTAAATCTGAGAGATAATCGGCGTGTTGATTAATAGCTCCCCTAGCAGCGTTCAGTTCACTTTCAAAGTTCTCAAATTGCATTTGAGCTTGGTAATGCTCTTGCTCTATCCGTTCTTGTTCCTTTCGAGTCATTAGGCTACCTCACGAGATTTGGAAGACTTGGCATTTGTATTGAAGCCAATTTGTTTTTTGAAGAATCGGCTGCTTTACCTGCAAAGATTGGTGTGATACTTGCTACCATAGTCTGAGAGGCAAACTGTTTAACCTCATCCATGCTTGAATGCATCTTACTTTGGATTTGCTGTCCAGAGGCCTTCACCTTGGACTGTGTCGAATTAACGATGGAACGGATTGCGATACGTTCCATTTCTTTTTGCATTTCTAACTTGAGTTTTTCTAAAGCTGCTAACTCAAGTGCCAATTTTTGTAGAGACATATACCCTCCTTTATTAATCTTACATAAATTGTACTGCTGCTGTGTTATCTGAAGCTGAGAATCGTTCTGATGAAGTCACTAAATGTGTTGAAATCTCTGTCATCTGACTCTTAAGACTCTGTAACATGGCACGTATGTCGGCTTCTGCACCTGAGTCCCAGACATGCTCAAACTGAATAGGAGCCATCAATGCTTCAATCTCACCTGATGACAGGTGGGGTCCAGCCTGCAAACAACGTTGCTTAGCTTCTTCACACTGACGTCTAACTTCTTCCTTGGCCTCTTCTAGTTCAGCTAAGAGTTTCACTTCAAACCCAGCAAATTGAGCCATTGCTTGACTAGCTAAGGCTACCAACATCTCTGTTTTTAAAAAGATTTGTTGACCACCCCCAGCAGCTCCGAGAAGGGTTGCCAAACCTCCGACCTTAGTCCCAAGAGCATGGAGTTCCCAGCTATCTAGCAAGGATGAGGTTTGTTTACTTTTTCCACCTTTTTTATCAGCATAAGGACCATAGTCTTTTTCGTAATTCTTTATTTTCTTTTCATAAAATTGCTTTTCTAAAAATTCTCTATTAGCAGATAGACCTTTATTATCTGGTTGACTACGAATAAAATCATCTGCATCTTTTTTCGCTCCTATACTAGCAACCTTTTTGACCTGTTCTTCAGTCATTCCTGAGCAAAGGATACCATTTTTGACATAATAATCAATATCAAGGCTATTTCCCTTTATATGAGCATAACTAGTCTTATGATCGGATCCTTCAACTTCTCGAACATCACCATAGGGAATATCTCCCAAATCACGAGAAAATATTGATACTGAATTTCCTTGATCACTGTAAATATGGGCATGCTTATCTAGATATTTCTTATCTTCTTCTGAAATATATCCACTGGAGTAAGCATTTCCTGCTCCATAGTCAGAAAAATTCGTAACTCTATCAACATTATGATTTGCAGCAACTTTTGCGACAGCAGGACCAGCCTGACTGTGACCAGACATATTGGTGATTTCACCTCCACCATGAGCTTCTAAATTAGCCTCTGTCTTTTCATAAAGCGCCTCAACATCACTACCCTGTCTAGAATAACCAGTCACACCTTGTCTAATAGCTCTTCCAAATGAATTCCACTGATTCCCTTGTCCATTTCCATTTTCATCCAATGGAGTTTGTGTTCCTGCAACAACAATTGCAGTTTGAGAGTAGTCAGCATTCCCATTCTCATCAATAGGGGCGACCGCTATACCTTGTGTTACATTGTCAACTGAAGCAACAACCTCGTATTTATTACGGTTATTAGCACCGGTTATTATATCTCCTTCTTTCTTAGCTGCACTTATCTTAGTAACCCCTTGTATATCCTGCATCTGCTCATCAGTTAATGCCATTTTCTACAATGTTCCTTTCTTTATTTCTAAATTATAGCTAATTTTTGCCTTAGGACTTCCATTATCCGACTTTTTGACACCTTTAAGTTGATTATCTTCTACTAAAGCAAGAATATTTTCGTCTATTGCAGAATTACTCTCTAACTTTGCCTTCTCAGGAAGATGTTCTTCACTTGATAAATCGAGTTCCTTTTGCGTGTCCAAATCTTTTAAAATGATAATCTCGCTATCATCTACACGATCAAAGTCTAAATAAAGCTCACCACCAAGCCCATATGAACCATAAGTAATTCTTCCAATTTGTGTGCCTAACATTGCTTTATGTCCATGATTATCAGAGATAATAGGTACAACTCTTACTGTAAGCATACTATAGCCATCTCCACCATCTTTATAAATAGGTGAAAATTCAATCTTACTCACACCCTCATAGTGTTCTTTGATATAGATAGCCAGTTGCTCTTCCAAAAGTCTGAAGCCATGTTTGTACAGTGCGTGCTCTTTAGCTAGCTCTTGTTTTTTTTCAAATTTATTTCCCATATAGATTGTTCCTCCAATAGCTGCGATAATTAAGGCTATAATCAACACCACTGTTACTTTTCGTTTTGAATTCTTCTTCACAGGCTCAGCCCTCACTTTCTTGTAAATCCGAGAGTTTCATCAGTCTCTCTGCTTTTCTATCATGAAGATAGGCAACATCAGGTTCTGGATAAGGCTCTTTCGAGTTAAAGACCTTCGGTAAGATAGCCTGATCCATCATGCGCATACCAAATAGGAAGTATTGGACATTATTGCGCATTGCCTTGGCAACATCTGAAATACCATTTATCAAGTAGCTTGACATGCCTCCAAAGAAGAAGTAAATTCCCACTTTAGGTGCCTTGTCAAGAACAAAGTTAAGTTGCTCCCCATTTAACTTGGTCTGGGTCGCAAATTTCTCCATGTTTGGAATGAAGACAAACCATGTCTTTTCATCTTCTGTTACACTATCCATTCGACGATAGATTTCTGTAATAATTTCCACATAGACAGTTTCCATCTCTGCATCCTGACCATAGTAGTCAGTAAAGTATGGTTTGTAATCTATGTAGGCTTCTTCTGTATCAAGCACCATGAGTCTACTTGGGTTAACTAGGTTAACCGATCGAATCAGGTGTTTGGTCATATTTTGTAGGTTCGCTACTCTGTCTGATGTGTATAGCAAGTGCTTGAAGCGACTCAACTCTAGACTAAAAGCTTCTACATCAGCATAGGTAATACCAAGGGTCAAACGGCCTGCTTTCGTAGCATCATGAACGGAGTCCATGTCCCTAAAGGCATCAAAACTGATCTGTTCAGGCATGATTGGGATAGCTCTTGGTTTAGGACCGTCCCAACTATCTGCCATGGAAGTGATCTCCTCTTGAAGTTCATGAAGACGTTGTATGTCGTCCATACCCTTGTTAGATAGAAAGACTTGAACCACTTCGATATCATCTCCATAACGCATGACTCCTCGCCCTTGAATCTCTTCCATAGCGTAGGCTGGTCGTGCCCCTATAAGGTTTCGCACATCACCGTCATCAGTTAACTTAAGCACCATCCGACTCCTAAAGTTAGAGAGGATAGCTCCACGAATAGCGATTGAACGGTTTCCTGTAGCAACGATTGAAATTCCAAAGCTAAAGCCATCTCGGCTAAGAGTTAGGAAGAAATTATCCATATCTGTCCTGAGGTTAGCATTTTGAATTTCTTTATGTCCTTCGTAATTATCAATGATTACAACGATTTGAGGAAGGGATTTTCCTGTCATCTCCTCATACATAGCCTTGCTATTGACATCATGTTGAGCAAAGAGCTTCTTACGTTTAGCCATCTCTGCTTTGAGTAGGACCATAAACTTGCCAAGCTTCTCCTCTTGGTCTGCTGTTAGGAAATCAGCCACGTGTGGTAATTTACGCAGTGGGAAGAGCGCATTGGTCCCAAAATCAAAGAGATAGACATGGAGAGCCTCGGGTGTGTTTTTACGTGCCAAGTCCATAGTTAGAGTTTGAAGTAAGTTAGATTTACCCATACCAGGACCACCAAAGACTGCTAAGTTCCCATCCCTAAGAATATCGTAAGTTCCAACAACCTGTCTTTGTTGACTTGGAATGTCAAGAAGCCCTACAGAAGCAACCAACTGACTAGGATGATTCCAATATTCTTTAAAGCTTATCTCATCATAGTCTTGTGCAAACATGACCTCACTCAACGGTGGTAACCATGGTTGTGGTAAGGCAGGGATGCCTTCTTCTACTACTAGGTCGTGGATATAGCCTACAATGGCATCTAGCTCTGTTGGTACCTGTCTGATATCCTCAGTCTCTTCAAGTCCTGATAGATCATCATTTAGGATTTCATACTGTCCTAAGTCATTGATAGCATAGATAGTGTGATCCTCGATACCTTGTTTGTCCTTTTCAGGTTGATACTCAGCTCCCGACCAAGCACTCTGGAAGAGCTCGTAAACCTCGTTGTTTCCGACTTGCAGATAAGCACGTCCTGACTGGGTAATATCCGCCGCATCTGGTGTACGAAGCATCTCCTGTGAGTCCGCTCGGTCTGCTACCTTAAGAGCTAGCTTGAAGCGAGAGTTAGACCAGATTTGGTCATTAACCACACCAGATGGTTTTTGCGTTGCTAGAATCAAGTGAATCCCAAGAGAACGTCCGATACGTGCTGTAGATACTAACTCCGCCATAAAGTCCGGTTGGTTCTGCTTGAGTTCGGCAAACTCATCCGAAATCAGGAAGAGATGAGGCATTGGCTCAGGTACTTCGCCTAACTTGTATTTTTTCTGATACTGGTTGATATGATTGACATCATACTCTGAGAAGAGGCGTTGACGACGCTTAAGCTCTGCCTTGATAGATGTCAAAGCACGCATAGACTGAGCACCATCCAAGTTGGTAATGGTCCCTAAGAGGTGAGGCAAGTCCCTAAAGAGGTTTGCCATCCCCCACCCTTGTAGTCGATGAGGAGAAAGGCCACATCATGCGGATGGAAGTTGACTGCTAGACTTAGTATATAAGACTGGATAATCTCAGATTTCCCTGATCCAGTAGTACCAGCTACCAAGCCATGAGGTCCGTGGGCCTTTTCATGGAGGTTAAGCTGAACGATGTCATCCTCCCCAAAGGTACTGCTAGGGACTTATATGGTGCATGAGAAGCCCAGCGACTGACTACATTCAAAAAATAAGTATAGTTAACTTGAAAGCATAAACCCTCTTGAAGATATCTTCATGCTTAGTATTAGTTAAATTCATTATCAATATTGTCCTTATACATCTTTGTCATCGAGAGATGAAAGTTTATCGTCACAACTTATTCTTTCCAAAATCCTCGACAAATCATTTATCAAAATATTCTGAATACAGACTACAATATCCATTATACCATGGAAAATAAGCTTTCATGACATTATGAGAGGGACAAAATTATTAGGATTTGGGTATTAGAAAACCCCAGCCAAAGGCTGGGGTGGTGATGGATAAAATCAATTTGTGCTAAAACACTACTTATCCTTATCTGATGACTTACTGCTTGAGTCGCTACTATCTTCAGGTTGATAGTCTGACAAATTCTTATGGATACGTTCGGCGTAAACGGCTCTGCTTCCTGATTCGTCATGGTCGACCAAGTCTTCGGCAAGCTCTTTATAATCTTCTACAGAAATAGTCCAGTTACCTCCATCGTCTTTGGTAAGCTTGAAGGTCTTTTCCAGATTATCAGCACCTGTCAAAGGTGTATAGGACATTTCTTTATCAATATCCTTAAATTGCGTTAAATCACCGTTAAAGTTTTCACCATAAAGGAACTTCGTTGTGAGATCTTTGGCCTTACCCTTTTCATCGTCATTCTTGTCAGCTTGATTCCACTGTTTCAACTTATCAATGTCGTTATCATAGAGGCTCATCAGGAGAGTACGAACGGCAGCTGCAGCTCCATAGGCACTGACAGATCGTGACGTAAAGGTAACCGTCGCCTCATTGCCCTTAACTTTGACATCCTTCAGTTTATAGTCCTGAATTTTCCCAATCATATTACGGCGAACCTTAAGAAACTTAGAGAGCACTTGGGTTGGTGTTTTGGCATCATAGCCCTCAATATACTTAAAGGTATAGTCAGCTTCAGGAGTATAGCCTTCCTTTTCAATAGTATCTGCGACCTGCTTCTCGAAGACATTCGATTCAGTCCAACTTTCGTAATTTTCTCCGTAGAGTTTCGAGAAACCATTACTTGATTTTCCAAGCATGGTATCAATCAAGACTGTCGCATCAGCCTTGGCACGCTCTGTTGGTGTTGGTGCGGCCTTTTTCTTTTCCGCTGGCTTGTTTGACGCACAGGCTACGAGAATCAGACAAGCTGCTAGGACGAGTCCTAAGTAAGTAAACAGTTTTTTCATTAAGATTGTTCCCTCATTTCTATTGGTTACTATTTAAGATAGCATAGGTCTGATGATTCTTCAAGGTCACTTTTCAGAGTATGAAGTAAAACTCTACCTATTAAATTGATTTCAAATCATGTCTCCAAATCTAACTGCCTGCCCTCTTGGTCTTCCAAACCTGTCAGGGTAACACCTAAGAGGCGAACACCACTGCTATTTTCCTCCAGTTGGTCAAAAATAGTATGAGCAATCCTTTCAATGGTATCAAAGTCCTGGGTTGATTTGTCCAAGGTCATACGCTTGGTTAAGGTCGAAAAATCCGAATAACGGACCTTGATGACAATGATACGTCCGACTTTCTTAGCCTTCTGGGCACTCTCAGCTACCCTTCTGGCATTTTTAGTCAACTCAGCCTTGATGTCATCTTCATTATAAAGCAGCTTGCCATAGGTTCGCTCACTTCCGATAGATTTACGGACACGATTGGGCCTGACAGGGCTATTAGAAATTCCTCTGGCCTTACGAAAGAGGTCAAATCCAAATCGTCCAAAACGGTCAATCAAGTCCATCTCGGGAATCTTCAGAAGATCGGCACCAGTGTAAATGTCCATATCATGGAGACGTTCCACTGATTTTTTACCTACCCCATGAAACTTTTCAATAGGTAGCTTTTCCAAAAATTCTTGAGCTTCCTCTGGCAATACCACCGTCAAACCAGCAGGCTTTTGAAAATCAGAAGCTAGTTTGGCAATGAATTTATTGTAGGAAACACCAGCTGAACAGGTCAGATGGAGTTCCTGCCAGATATCATACTGGATGAGCTTAGCCACCTTAACGGCCGACTTGATGCCAAGTTTATTGGTCGTCACATCGAGATAGGCTTCGTCAATAGACATAGGCTCAACCAAGTCAGTATAGCGCTTAAAAATCTCACGTATCTGCATCCCTACCTCACGGTAATGGCTATAATTGCCTGAGATAAAGACAGCATTTGGACAACGTTCGTAAGCTTCCTTAGAAGACATGGCTGAGTGGACACCGTATTTTCTAGCCTCGTAATTACAAGTTGACACCACCCCACGTCCCCCTGTTTTTCTAGGATCATGCCCAATAATAACCGGCTTATCCTTAAGGCTGGGATCATCCCTCATCTCGACCTGAGCAAAAAAGGCGTCCATGTCAATATGAATAATCTTTCGGCTCGTGTCGTTAATCAGAGGAAATTCTAACATGGCTTACCGCCTCCTTTCTCAGATATGTCTCCTTGTAAAGCTCCTCACAGAAAACTTTGGGTCTGCAAAGCATTCTCCCCATATCATACCAAAATCTATCACAAAACAGAAATTTATAATACAGATTACGTATTTTCAAATCTGTATTATAAAAGAATATCTCTAAAATCACAGTTTTAAAGTTGTGTAAGCGGTTACTGTGTGATAGAATACTTCTAGAGAATGTAACAGATGATTTGTTACTAGAATTATAGGAGAACCAAATATGGCAACTGTTAAAACTAACACAGATGTTTTTGAAAAAGCATGGGAAGGCTTTAAAGGAACTGACTGGAAAGAAAAAGCTAGTGTTTCACGTTTCGTTCAAGCAAACTACAAACCTTATGATGGTGATGAAAGCTTCCTTGCAGGACCAACTGAACGCTCTCTAAAAATTAAAAAAATCGTAGATGAAACTAAGGCAGGATATGAAGCTGAAGGACGCTTCCCAATGGATACTCGTCCAACTTCAATCGCTGACATCCCTGCAGGATACATTTCAAAAGAAGATGAACTTATCTATGGTATCCAAAATGATGAACTCTTCAAATTGAACTTTATGCCTAAAGGTGGTATCCGTATGGCGGAAACTGCTTTGAAAGAACACGGTTATGAACCAGATCCAGCTGTACACGAAATTTTCACTAAATACGTGACTACAGTTAACGATGGTATCTTCCGTGCTTACACTTCAAACATCCGTCGTGCACGTCACGCTCACACAGTTACTGGTCTTCCCGATGCTTACTCACGTGGACGTATCATCGGGGTTTACGCTCGTCTTGCCCTTTATGGTGCTGACTACTTGATGCAAGAAAAAGTTAACGACTGGAATGCTATCAAAGAAATTGACGAAGAAACTATCCGTCTTCGTGAAGAAGTTAACCTTCAATATCAAGCACTTCAACAAGTCGTTGCTCTTGGTGACCTTTACGGAGTAGACGTTCGTCGTCCAGCCTTTGATACTAAAGAAGCTATCCAATGGACAAACATCGCCTTCATGGCAGTATGTCGTGTCATCAATGGTGCCGCTACTTCACTTGGACGTGTGCCAATCGTTCTTGACGTATACGCAGAACGTGACCTTGCTCGTGGTACTTACACTGAATCAGAAATCCAAGAATTCATTGACGATTTCGTTATGAAATTGCGTACAGTTAAATTCGCTCGTACTAAAGCTTACGACGAATTGTACTCAGGTGACCCAACATTCATCACAACTTCAATGGCTGGTATGGGTGCTGATGGACGCCACCGTGTTACTAAGATGGACTTCCGTTTCTTGAACACTTTGGACAACATTGGTAACTCTCCAGAACCAAACTTGACTGTTCTTTGGACTGATAAATTGCCATACGCTTTCCGTCGTTATTGTATGTCAATGTCTCACAAACACTCTTCTATCCAATACGAAGGTGTGACTACTATGGCTAAAGACGGATACGGTGAAATGAGCTGTATCTCATGTTGTGTATCACCACTTGACCCAGAAAACGAAGAACAACGCCACAACATCCAATACTTCGGTGCTCGTGTTAACGTTCTTAAAGCCCTTCTTACTGGTTTGAACGGTGGTTACGACGATGTTCATAAAGACTACAAAGTATTTGACATCGATCCAATCCGTGACGAAGTTCTTGACTTTGATACTGTTAAAGCTAACTTCGAAAAATCTCTTGACTGGTTGACTGACACTTACGTAGATGCCCTTAACATCATCCACTACATGACTGATAAGTACAACTACGAAGCTGTTCAAATGGCCTTCTTGCCAACTAAACAACGTGCTAACATGGGATTCGGTATCTGTGGTTTCGCAAATACTGTTGATACATTGGCAGCTATCAAGTACGCTACTGTTAAACCAATCCGTGACGAAGATGGCTACATCTACGACTACGAAACAATCGGTGATTACCCACGTTGGGGTGAAGATGACCCACGTTCTAACGAATTGGCAGAATGGTTGATCGAAGCTTACACTACTCGTCTTCGTAGCCACAAACTTTACAAAGATGCAGAAGCTACAGTTTCACTTCTTACAATCACTTCAAACGTTGCCTACTCTAAACAAACTGGTAACTCTCCAGTTCACAAAGGGGTATACCTCAACGAAGATGGTTCAGTGAACTTGTCTAAACTTGAATTCTTCTCACCAGGTGCTAACCCATCTAACAAAGCTAAAGGTGGATGGTTGCAAAACTTGAACTCACTTGCTAGCCTTGACTTCGGTTATGCCGCTGACGGTATCTCATTGACAACTCAAGTATCACCTCGTGCTCTTGGTAAAACTCGTGACGAACAAGTCGACAACTTGGTAACAATCCTTGATGGTTACTTCGAAAACGGTGGACAACACGTTAACTTGAACGTTATGGACTTGTCAGACGTTTACGAAAAGATTATGAATGGTGAAGACGTTATCGTTCGTATCTCTGGATACTGTGTAAACACTAAATACCTCACTCCAGAACAAAAAACTGAATTGACTCAACGTGTCTTCCACGAAGTTCTTTCAATGGACGATGCTTTGGGATAAGCTAAATCATAACCACCCGTCTAACGGGTGGTTTGATCAAGGGCTATAAGCCCATAATACCAGCCAGCGCCTAAAGACGCTGGCTTTCACTTTGTTCAAGCCTTATTGCTTTTGACTCGTCACAAGCCTCTCAAAGAGGCATTCGCATTACTTACCATTATCCCTAAAGGGATTTTCATATTCTTTTACGCTTAATTTGTCCAAAGCGATATCATGCTTCTCTTGTTCCTGAATATATTTCTTAATTGTGGCTTCATTAAGTCCTACCGTACTTACATAATAACCTTCTGCCCAAAAATGTCTGTTCCCAAATTTATATTTTAAATTGGCGTGTTTATCAAACATCATTAATGCACTTTTACCTTTTAAATATCCCATAAAACTAGCTACACTCATTCGTGGTGGAATACTTACTAACATATGGACATGATCTGGCATTAAGTGGCCTTCTATTATTTCAACGCCTTTATATTGGCATAGTCTATGAAAATCTCTCCCAGACTACTCCTATATTG
>NZ_GL698449.1:1461414-1466801 GCF_000187445.1 Streptococcus sp. C150
AGTCCTACCGTACTTACATAATAACCTTCTGCCCAAAAATGTCTGTTCCCAAATTTATATTTTAAATTGGCGTGTTTATCAAACATCATTAATGCACTTTTACCTTTTAAATATCCCATAAAACTAGCTACACTCATTCGTGGTGGAATACTTACTAACATATGGACATGATCTGGCATTAAGTGGCCTTCTATTATTTCAACGCCTTTATATTGGCATAGTCTATGAAAAATCTCTCCCAGACTACTCCTATATTGATTATAGATTATTTTTCGTCTATACTTAGGTGTAAATACAATGTGGTACTTACACATCCATTTTGTATGTGATAAACTGTGAGCTTTTTGCGCCATAGTCTTAACTCCTTCCGCTTTACAATTGGCTTGAACACCTATATTGTAACTCGTTTGGAGTTTTTTTGTTATGACGGTATAACCTTCGATGCGCACCCGCATAGCGGGTGGTTTATCTGTTTCGCACCTTCGGAGCGAAACGGACTTAAAGTCACATAATAATAAGGAACTCGCTAGTGCGAGTTCTTTTATTTTTATAAAAAATCATGTTATTTTATCATATTATTATAACTAATTTATAATATATATTGACATTTTATTAGATAAGCTATAGAATATAAGCATTTCCGTTTGGAATTTCCAAACACTTCTTTCTCAGAAGAGCTATCATTACATCAGCCTGAATCACTGTCACAATAAAGAGACCTTACTAATGACAAGTATAGCTCTTTGTGATGGGACTAGGGACAACAAGGAGGAAAGATGACTAAGAAATGTTCAACCTTAACTGGAGTACTATCACTCATGGCTAGTGCCGTTCTACTCGTAGCCTGCCAATCCAAGACTGACACTGAAACCTCTAAATCCAAAGATGTTCCATGGGGGTATACTGGTGCAACTGGTCCTGAACATTGGGGTGACCTCTCCAAAGATTATGAACTCAGCAAAAATGGTAAAGAACAATCTCCAATCAATATCACAGGAGCTGAAGATGTCGATCTTCCAGAACTAAACCTTCATAATCAAGAATCAAAAGGCCAAGTTGAAAACAATGGTCATACGATTGAAGTCAGCTTTAAAAATCCCAAGAATAGTCTAACGATTGGTGATGATGTCTATAAATTGCAACAGTTTCATTTTCACGCACCCAGTGAGAATGAAATTGATGGCAAAACCTATCCTCTTGAAGGACACTTCGTCTACAAGACCGATACTGGTAAAATCACTGTTGTCTCTGTTCTCTATAATTATGGGGATGAAAACCAAGCCTTGAAACAAATCTGGGATAAGATGCCTCAAGCTGCTAATACTGAAACCGAGTTGTCTCAGCCTATCTCACTAGATGATTTCTATCCTGAAGACAAAGACTACTACAACTTTGAAGGCTCCTTAACAACTCCACCATGTACTGAAGGTGTTAATTGGATTGTCTTCAAAAAACAAGAAACCGTCAGCAAGGAACAGGTAGAAAAATTCACACAAACCCTTGGATTTGAAAATAATCGTCCTATCCAAGAAACAAACGGTCGAAAAATCAAAGAATAAAGTCTTACAGAAAGCTTGATGTCCCCTCTTCTCATCAAGCTTTTTTCCATTGACGATTAGCTATAAGCTTTGTTAAAATGACCCTATGATCATTAAACATACAAGAGATACACTTTCAGAAACTTACCTAGATGCCGTAGCCATTCGAAACACTGTTTTTGTTAAAGGACAAGGAGTCCCACGCTCCATCGAAATTGATGTCAATGAAGCCTACTGCATTCACTTTGTCCTCTATGATGATAAGGGTCAGGCTGCTGCAACTGTACGCTTACTGCCCAACAAGGATTTGACTCAGGTCACCCTCCAACGCATGGCTGTGCTTGACACCTACCAAGGTCAAGGGCTAGGGAGCATCCTCCTTAAAGAGGCTGAAGATTTTGCCCAAGAACAGGGCTTTAAATCTATTTCTCTCCATGCTCAACTAGGGGCACTTAAGTTCTACCTTAATAATGGCTATCAAGAAGTCGGTCAAATCTTTGAAGAAGCTGGAATCCAACATATTACTGTTGAAAAATCCTTAATAAGTAAAAAAGCTTAAGCAGTATAGCAACTGCTTAAGCTTCTTCTTTTGTCGCAAATATCGGATAACCATGCTCGACAGCAAGCACTGTCACATTTTCTCTTTTCTTTAAAGCCTCTACGATTTTTCTCCAGTATTTCTGCCCTGTAAAAAGAAAGACAAACACTCCCATGTAGACCAAAAAACCAAGAAATTGTTTATATTCAGAAGATGACAGTTTTGATTCTAGTTCTAGGAGCTCGAACAGTCCTCTCAATAGGACTGTACAGATGATCATTATAAGACTAAGTCCACTAAAGTATCCTAAACATATCAGCAAATATCCTATTTGAAGTTTCTTGAAACGCTTCTTATACAGTAACCTATAGTCTTGACCGTACTTTTCAAATACAGGAAAGGAAATATCAAGCCCTCTTCTCATACGAATGACTTTCAAATCAGGTTGGGCACGATAACCAAGGTAATGAATCAGTTTGTATAGTAGCTCTCTTATCAAAATATAGGAAGAAGCGGTTACAGCGGACACTATACTTAAAAATAGAAAAGAAGATAAAGAAAAGGAATCTTTATCAAACGCTAACAAGCCTTCTATCACTACAAAAAACATACCACAGACAAAGAGATTACTCCCATTAAGTATGCAAAAAAGCAGACTCAGAAACCAAGAGACAAGCTTTCTTTCCTTGGAGTGCCTACTTGACCGCTTCACTGATCAACTCTTCCTTTATTATCTCAATCAAGGCATCTCTATCCTTAATCCATTGAGCTCTCTCATCCTTGTAGTAGGTACGATTACTTAGGAAAATCGCCGCACGTTGAGCTGGGATGTTAATCAGAACAAAGGTCCCTGTATAACCAGTATGAAGAATCCAATCTCCTTGAAGGTCCCAAGCGACACTACGTTCCTTCTTGGATTGGCTGATATTTTTCGTCAGATTCTTAGCAAAATCATCCTTCAAATAATGATTAACAAAAATTTCTAAGTCTTTAAGGGTTGAAAAGAGACCTGCTGAACCTGTATGCTCTTTAAGAACACGAGCTTTGGGATCGTGAACAGTTCCGCCCGGAATGCCCTTAACCGTCGGAACAGCAATCCCAACTGGCCCAAACTGTGTCTCAGACATACCAAAAGGTTGAAAAACTTCGGAGTCAAAGAGCTTATCCAGACTTAGTCCAGACAACTTTTCGAGCATCAGTCCCAAGAGAATAAAGTTAATATCGGTATACAAGAAAGGTTTATCATCCCTAACTTTGATGGCGTTTATAGCAGCAATCAAACCCTCCTGATCTAATTCATCACGATTAGGAATGAAAGGATCAATCCCACTACTATGAGACAAGAGCTGACGTAATGTTAATGTCTTATTTTCTACTGCGGGGTAGTAGGTTGACAGCTTCTCATCCAAGTCCAATTTATCGGCCTGCAGATAGAAAAGACAGAGGGTTCCAACCCCAACCACCTTGGATACACTGGCTAGGTCATAGGTGAGACCTGGAACTACTGGAACATAGCCATCTTGAGTCCCTTGGTAGTACTCCTGCCAAGTCTTTCCATCATAAAGGGCAAGGCTGGCACCCGGAAAGATGTCAGCCTTGATGTAGTCTGTAATTGTTGCTAATGTTTGTTGAAAATCAGTCATTATTTTGTTAGCCAAACCTCAATATTACTCATATCAGTCAACGCAAGTAGGTGTCCTTTGCTATCCAAGTAACTTGAGAACTGTTCCTCTTCGAGTTTATCATGCAAGGCAACTAAGTCATAGTCTTCTGCCACCTTAAACTCGAGAATTTCCAAATCCCAAGTTTGATCAGGAGTTACTTGAAGGTCAGGACCTTCCGCCTTTTCAAAGTGGATAGATAAAGGTAGTTCTTCACCAAAAAGATTGTCATAGAAGAAGGCTGCTTTAACCGTATCCACAACATTCAGAGTCAAGGACTGAACGGTAAAGTCTGAAACACCTTTAAAGTCTTCATTTTCTTCAACATCTGCATACTCGATTGTCTTGAGCGTTGACAAGTCATCCTCAGCGTGCATCAAAATAAGACCATTTTCCGGTGAAACTGTTTCAAAGGCATAACCATTTTCCCCTTGAAAAATAGCCTTGGCTTGGTGATCGTCACGCGCCAAAAGGTACTCAATCTCAAGTGGATCTGAAACCTTAATAACCACTTTATTAATTTTCTTAGGGCCTTCAACTGCACGGCAACGGTAAGCTGGAGACTCTTCAATCACAAAGAGTGATTGGTGGTCTGCCCAATCTGTGAAGACGGCAAGAGCATTTTCTTCTGTTAATAGTTTAAATCCTAGTGTATTTTGGTAAAACTCAATATTTTCTTGTCTGTTATTCACACGAAAGATTGGTGTGTGAAACTTAAAATTCCCTGATTGCGTCATGACAACCTCCATTCTTTTCTATTTTATCCAAAAAGAGGCTGTGTGACAAGGATTTTCCAAAGAAAAAATTGGATTGTAATTTTTTCACTTTCTTTCGCATAAATTGTGAAAAACATTATAGTTTATTCACTTTTTGAGTAGCTATTTCCTCATTTTAGGGTATAATTGAGAGTATGAAAATTCTCGTTAATCACATAGTATTTAGGCGGACCTATCAAGGTTTGTTTTTATTACTAATGATTGTTATCCCAAACTTTGCTTTGAGTCTGATGACCTCCTACAATAGTCAGACTGGATTGACTTTTACGAACCCTGAAAGCTGGGGAATCATCGCTATCAATCTCATCATTTTTTACCTTACCTATCTCTGGGCAAAGAGTGAATGATTGATGACTCGCTTTAGACTAGACCTCAAGGATGCTAAAGCAATTATCTGGGGCTTTCTCACTATCTTCTTGATGGGAGTCATTGGCAGTAATCTTATGCTACTAACCCATACTACCTATCACGGAGAACTTCTAAGAACCCTTACGACAACGCCTATCCTTCCAGTAGCCATTGGTATGATTACGACAGCCTTCCTCCAAGAAATCCTCTTTCGCAAGTGGATTTTTACCTGGTTAGCTCCCTATTCGAAAACGGCTGTGCTAGTCAGCACTGGTCTCTTTTGTCTCTTTCATATGCCAACTAATCTTGCCTATCTCACTCTTTATATCGGAATGGGATTAGCCCTCTCTATGGTCTACCAAAAAAGAGAGAACTTATCTGCAAGTATCACACTTCATGTTTTATGGAATCTTTACACCTTAGGTGCTACCATTCTAGTAATGACTAATCCGATGTGACTGAGAATATTTTCTCAGTTTTTTATTACTTTCAATATTTTAAGCATAAAAAAAATCTGAAGCTTAAA
>NZ_GL698449.1:1467067-1614676 GCF_000187445.1 Streptococcus sp. C150
AGCTTAAACTTCAGATTTTTTTGTATTGATTAAAGATAGAGTGATTTGAACAACCAGATAGCCAAAATCGCCGCAACAGTTGGAGCTACAACTGGAACCCAAGCATACCACCATTTAGAATCACCTTTGTGTTCACCAAGAACTGATGTTGGCAAGAGGTGGTGAAGAAGACGTGGCATCAAGTCACGGGCTGGGTTAAGAGCTGGACCTGTTGCACCACCAAATGAAATAACCAAGGCTGCAACCAAGAAACCAACACCGATGTGGGCAACTGCAAGTGCCCCGTTAGCCATTTGACCTGCGATAGCTTCTTTATCATAGCCAAGTTGTGTAGCTTGTGCAATCAACTTATGACCAAAATAGTTGTTTGTCATAGCAAGCGCACCGAAGAACAAGATAAATGAACCAGCGAACTCGTTGGCAAAACCATTAAGCCAAGCACGTTTGTGATTTTCCTCTGAGTCTGAGTTATCATCAACAGCAGAGATTGTAGAGAAAGTACCAAGGATGTTGTTAGGATTTTCAGTTTTAAGATAATAAGGTTGGTGTACCCAAACCACGATAGCTTGTCCTAAGAAAGCACCGAGAAGTTGAGCAATCAAGTAACCTGGAACAGCTACCCATGAGAAGATACCTGCAACCGCAAGACCAATTGTGAAGGCTGGGTTGATGTGGTTACCAGAAACATCACCAAACATAAGTGCTGGCATCATTACCGCAAAACCATAACCAAAACCAATAACAAGCCATCCAGACTTATTACCCTTAGTCCCTTTAAGCTCAACATTGGCAACCGAACCATTACCAAGTGCAACCATCAAAGCTGTCCCAATAAACTCAGTGATGTACTTTATAATCCAATCATGACTGAGCGCTTCTTTTAGAAAATCATTCATTTGTCTCTTTATTTCCTTTCACATTTTACAATAATTTAGACATCTATCATTTTATCAAGTATAATGTCTGATGTAAAGATATTTCTGAAATGTTTACGTATTCTTTTTTTGAGGTTTTAAAGTATGAAATTTAATCAGTTTAGTTACATCCCAGTAAGTCCTGAAATGGCTTGTCAGGAACTCCGTTCTTTGGGCTTTGAAGTCTCTCTAAATGCTAGTGCCAAGGATAATTTTGAAGCCTTTGTTCGTAAGTCCTTCCTCTTCTTTGAAGACACCGACTTAGCTTTGAAAAATTGGATTGCTGATGAGGAGACTGACCTCCTAACCTTCTTCCAGTCAGACCGTCCTTTGACTGCTGACGTCTTTGGTTTGGTAGCTCTTCAAATGCTAGGATTTGTCCCTAATGTGGACTTTACAGACAGTGCTGCTTTTCTAGAGAAAATGGCTTTTCCAATCACTTTTGATGGTAGCCTTAATAACCTGCATCAATTACTGGCAACACGCACACAGTCTGGCAATACCTTAGTTGATCAGTTAGTAGCTCAGGATTTAATCCCTGTAAGTAATGATTACGTCTTCTTTAATGGTAAGAGCTTGGCAACATTTGACACTAATCAGCTTCACCGTGAGGTGGTTTATGTGGAAGCACCAGTAGATACCGACAAAGATGGGCAGCTAGACTTGGTCAAAGTAACTATCTTACGCCCTAATGTGGACTTCCCAGTTCCAGTCATGATGACCGCAAGTCCTTATCAACAAGGGACTAATGAACCTGCTTCAGATAAGCTCACCCATAAGATGGAGGGAGACTTGCTCGTCAAAACAGCTGGTGATATCTCTCTTAGCCACCCTGAAATCAAGGCACCTGAAGCAGACCTTACGCCTATCAATCCTGTCACAAAGACACAAGAGCGTTTTGCTCACACAGATACCTACACACTTAACGATTACATGCTAGCTCGTGGCGTGGCTTCTATCTATGTATCAGGTGTCGGTACCTTCAATTCCGAAGGCTTCATGACCTCTGGAGACTATCAACAAGTTCTGGCCTATAAAGCTGTCATCGACTGGCTCAATGGTCGTGCACGCGCCTTTACTAGCCGCAACAGACAGCATACAATCACTGCAGATTGGGCTTCTGGTAAAGTGACTACTACTGGACTATCATACTTGGGTACCATGTCCAACGCCCTTGCTACAACTGGCGTTGACGGTTTGGAGATGGTTATCGCTGAAGCAGGTATTTCTTCTTGGTACGACTACTATCGTGAAAATGGACTCCTCGTTAGTCCTGGAGGCTACCCTGGTGAGGATCTCGATACCTTGACTGAATTCACTTATTCTCGTGCCCTATTAGCTGGAGAATACCTACGCCACCAAAAAAACTACGAGGCCTACCTTAAGGAGCTAAGCACAGCTATTGATCGTAAGCATGGGGACTATAACCAATTTTGGCACGACCGCAACTATGTGCAATTTGCAGACCGGGTCAAAGCTACTGTAGTCTTTACACACGGTAGCCAGGATTGGAACGTCAAGCCGATTAACGTCTATCAAATGTTCAATGCTCTTCCAGACTCTCTTGAAAAACACCTCTTCTTCCACAATGGTGCCCACGTTTACATGAATGCTTGGCAGTCTATTGACTTCCGAGAAAGCATGAATGCCTTGATTTGTCAGAAACTCCTTGGCTTAGATAATGGCTACACACTGCCTACTATTATCTGGCAAAACAACCAGTCTGATCAGACTTGGGAGGTTCTCGATAACTTTGGGCACGACAATGGTAAACACATTCATCTTGGTGAGACTGAAGCTAGTATCGCTAACCATTATGAAGAGGAAACCTTTGCCAAATACGGTAAAGCTTACCAAAGCTTCAAAGACGACCTCTTTGCAGACAAAGCCAATGCCATTACCTTGGACTTTGAACTGGACCAAGACATCCAGATTAATGGCCGTGTCCACCTAGAGCTCAAGGTTAAGTCTAGCACAAACCGTGGTCTCATTTCGGCCCAAGTTCTAGAAATGGGGGACAAGAAATATCTCGCACCTATTCCCGCACTCAAACGCATGAGTTTAGACAATGGCCGCCTCTTCAAGGAAGAAGCCTTACGTGAACTGCCATTCAAGCAGGCCAAATACCGTGTCATTACCAAAGGACACCTTAACCTGCAAAATCGCAAGAACCTCCTTAGCATTGAGAATGTCACTCCAAATGAATGGATGACTATCGGTTTAGACTTGCAGCCAACCATCTACAAACTCAACAAGGGTGACAAGCTCCGACTTGTTCTCTATACCACAGACTTTGAGCACACTATTCGGGACAATAGTGACTATGAAGTGACTGTGGACCTAAGCCAAAGTCAGATGACACTGCCTTATTAGTCTTTATCGCAAAAAATCCCATAGGATGAGAACTCCCATGGGATTTTTTGATTGTTTAGAAATAAACAAGATTTAGGCTTCAATTTTTACGATTCATTTTAATGTTATTTAAACAAATGATATATCCAAGACAGTGGAACAACACAAATTCTCAATGGACAACTCAACCTTAAAACCAAGAAATCCTCCCTAATGACATCAATAGCCATAACGAATCGCTAGCAATTTTCGCAACTCTGCCATTCGCTCCTCGATAAAGGGAGACAAGGTTAGCTGGTCTTTTCTGACCACTTCGGATATTTCTAGTGACATCCTGCTTAAGATATAGGGAGTGGCTGAACGAGAGTCTGCAAGTTCCGTTCGGTAGGAGTGGAGGACCTGCTTCAAATCAGCATAATCTGGCTTATCTCCAATAGTTTCAATTACTTCATCGATGATAGCTACTGCTTGTTTTCGTCTCTCTTTACCTCCTGCAAACCATTTAAGTCCTGTCATTAAGAAAACCTCCTTATTTCTTTCAACTAATTTTTCAATCACATCTTTAGTATAGCACACTGATAGTCATTTAAAAGCCAGCGTCCCAAAAAGTGGCTATATGTCCTGAATGGTCATTCATATACAAAATGAAAAAAATTGAGGGAGATACTCAATCTTTTTACCTATTTAATATAATATCTCAGTGCTAACATGAGTGAAGCTAAGATTGCTAATGCCCCCACAAAAGAGACAAGTGATTGCTCACCGTCATTTGTTTTAGGGAATTCTTTTGTGTCTGCTACTTTATCAGTCATTGGGGCCATTTGCCCTGTTTGAGCGTTCAGTTCCTTCTGAACCCTCTTATGATTGACCAAAAAGCCACGATTTCTTAATTCTAAATGTATCCGACGATAACCATAATTTCCCTTGTGTTCAGTAAAAATAGATTGGATTTCAGCTTTAAGCCCTTGATCCTTATCTGGTTTGTCTAGCTGTTTCAAGTGATAATAGTAGGTCGAACGAGCAAGTTTAATGGCTTTTAGAAGAATATCTAACGAAAACTCAGTGATTAATTCTTGAACAATTTCTGTCTTTCTCTTTGCTCTTTCTCGTCCCTCAATCGGAGTTCTCTCAACTTTTTTAGAACAGCGTTCTCCGCTCTTAAGTACTCATTTTCTGCTTGAAGTCGCTCTAGCTCTGTCATCTCTTCAGGTTTCTTCTTTGGCTTACGTCCCATTTTAGGCGGTCTCCCTCTTGTTTTCTCAACAATAGTATACCCATTTTTCTTGTATTGTGCTATCCAATTGTTGAGCAATCCTTGATTTGAGAGGCCATAGTCCAGGCAAACACTTTGTTGAGAACAACCTTCAAATAGAACTTTATCAATCATTTCTCGTTTTAATTTAGGAGAATAGTAACGATTCTTTCCCTTTTTGACGATGTTTATTCCATAACGGTCAATTAATTTCACCATGTACTTTAGACCAGAAACGTTCACCCCAAATTGATTTGAAAGTCGTTTTAAGTTTTCTCCTTGCTTTCTCAGTTCGTATATTTGAACTTTATCTTCATAAGTCAATTTCATAATAAAAACACCCCAAGTTAGATTTTTTCTGTCTAACTTTTGGGGTGCAGTTCAATTTAGCCTTTTTTGATAGGATTTTTTGAGATATGGATTGACGTTTTTCATAATGTTATCCCATTTCGGAATAAAAATAATCAATTTATGACATCATATGATAGAGATAGGCTCCGAGGCTATCAGCAGTCATG
Source organism: Streptococcus sp. C150 (assembly GCF_000187445.1). Lineage (NCBI taxonomy): Bacteria > Bacillati > Bacillota > Bacilli > Lactobacillales > Streptococcaceae > Streptococcus > Streptococcus sp. C150. The sequence continues at coordinate 1,472,104 of NZ_GL698449.1, forward strand.
GTTGCCTTTGGAAATACCAGGGCTGGCACAGTAATAATGGTTAGATCAAATACGTATGCTTGTAGGACTATTTTAGAATGTTTCCTTATAATAACTATTGTATCACTTTGAAATCGATTACAATGAACTTGTCCTAAATGACCCAAAATACGGCTTAAATGGTAATAGTGGAGATGACTTTAAGATTTTTTTTACCGTTTGGGACGTATAGCAACTTTTTGGGACGCTGGCTCTTTTTATCCTGAAAATATGACATACTAATCATATGATAATTTGTGATGAAAGGGTTTGGTATGTTTCGTTTTCGTAGGACTTTTGTCCCTCAAATAGACATGAGGGATTGTGGAGTTGCTGCCTTGGCATCAGTGGCCAAGTACTATGGTTCAGATTATTCATTAGCACATCTGCGTGAGTTGGCGAAGACCAATAAAGAAGGGACAACTGCCTTAGGTCTTGTAGAGGCTGCTAAAAAAATGGGCTTTGAAACGAGAGCTATAAAGGCTGATATGTCGCTCTTTGAGATGGAAGATGTTACTTATCCTTTTATTGCTCATGTTAATAAAGATGGGAAGCTTCAACATTATTATGTTATTTATAAAAGCACCAAGGATCATCTGATAATTGGAGACCCTGATCCAAGTGTAAAAGTAACTAAAATGACTAAAGAGCGTTTTGAGAAAGAGTGGACAGGTGTTACTCTTTTTATGGGACCGGAACCCAGTTATAAACCACATAAGGATGAGAAAAATGGACTCTGGGACTTTCTCCCTTTGATCTTTAAACAAAGGTCCTTGATAGCTACTATTGTCTTGGCCAGTCTCTTGGTTACCTTAATAAATATTTTAGGTTCCTATTATTTACAAGGTATTCTAGACGAATATGTCCCTAATCAAATGAAGTCTACCTTGGGAATTATCTCAATTGGATTAGTTGTGACCTATGTTTTACAACAAATGATAACTTTTGCAAGAGATTATCTCTTAACCATACTGAGTCAGCGATTGACCATTGACGTTATCTTGTCTTACATACGACATATCTTTGAACTCCCAATGTCTTTTTTTGCCACAAGACGTACAGGGGAGGTTACCTCACGTTTTAGTGATGCTAATACTATTATCGATGCTATGGCTTCGACGATATTATCACTTTTCCTTGATTTCTCTATTGTGATTATCGTAGGAGGCGTGTTACTGATACAAAATAGCAATCTCTTCTGGCTAGTTCTTTGTTCGGTTCCAATTTATACCCTTATCGTTTTTACCTTTATGAAACCTTTTGAGCGAATGAATCATGACGTCATGCAGAGTAATGCTATGGTTAGTTCAGCTATCATTGAGGACATTAATGGGATTGAAACCATAAAATCACTAACCAGCGAAGAAGTACGCTATCAAAAGATTGATGGTGAGTTTGTTGACTATCTAGACAACTCTCTTCGCCTTTCTAAGTTATCTATACTACAAACATCATTGAAACAAGGTGCTCAACTTATTTTAAATGTACTTATCCTCTGGACAGGTGCTCAGATGGTGATGGGAAATACCATTTCGATAGGACAATTGATTACTTTTAATATGTTGCTTTCCTACTTCACGAATCCTTTGGAAAATATCATTAACCTGCAAACCAAGTTACAGTCTGCTACGGTAGCTAATACTAGGCTCAATGAGGTCTATCTGATTGAATCAGAGTTTGGACAAAGTGATGATACCTATCAAGAAGGCATTGCGGATGGAGACATCACTGTTACGGATTTGTCCTATAAATATGGTTTTGGTCGTGATACTTTGACTGATGTCAGTCTGACGATTAGACAAGGAGAAAAGATCAGTTTTGTTGGTGTCAGTGGATCTGGTAAGACTACTCTAGCTAAAATGTTAGTCAATTTTTATCAACCATATAAGGGGCACATAGATTTTAATGGTCAAAATATTAGTCGCATAGACAAGAAAACTCTTCGTCAACATATTAACTATCTCCCTCAGCAATCCTATATATTTAGTGGTAGTGTTTTAGAAAATCTTACTTTAGGTGCAGCACGGGGTATTACGCAAGCCGGTATTTTGAATGCTTGTGAAATAGCAGAAATTCGTCAAGATATTGAAAACATGCCTATGGGGTTTCAGACAGAGCTGTCTGATGGAGCAGGTCTGTCTGGAGGGCAAAAGCAACGTATCGCTTTGGCGCGTGCACTACTAACGAAATCTCCTGTACTAATCCTAGATGAAGCAACTAGTGGATTGGATGTTTTGACAGAAAAGAAGGTTATTGATAACCTCCTAGCACTAAAAGATAAAACAATCATATTTGTAGCACACAGGCTTAGTATCGCTGAGCGGACCGACCGTATCGTAGTCATTGATCAGGGACGCGTAGTGGAGACAGGCTCTCATCAAGACCTGATGTCTTATCCAGGTTTCTATTATCAATTATTTAGAAAGTGAGGAAAAGGAAACACGATGAATCCACAGTTGTTTAAAAGCACAGAGTTTTACCATCGTCGCTACCACAATATGTCTACTGTCTTGATTACTCCCTTGATTTTGTTAGTTATTTTCCTTTTTCTTTTCGCTTTTTTTGCTAAGAAGGAAGTCACAGTCATGTCTAGAGGAAGTATAGAGCCAACCAAGGTTATCGCAGTAATCCAATCAACCAGTGACAATACCATCATAGATAATCAACTGGTTGCTAATAAGGTTGTTAAAAAAGGGAACACCTTAGTTCGGCACTGTACCCTTATAATGGAACACAAGAAAACATATTTATGAGGCCGGTTTTCTGTATTCTACAGGAGACTGGTCATTTAATCTCTGTTGAATTCTAGTTTCATTATAAAATATGATGTAATTTTTAACAATATCTGTTATACTATCTTTGGTTAGGTTTCTCCAATTATGGAGATAGAAGGTTTCAGACTTTAGGACGGAATGAAACCATTCGATACAGGCATTATCTGCTGGTGTTCCCTTACGGGACATGGAGTGGGTGATGCCTTTTTCTACACAAGCCTGATAGTAAGCTTTTGAGGTGTAAACCGATCCCTGATCACTATGTAAGATCGCTCCTTGAGGTAATTCCAATTGATGGAGCGTATCCAACACAAAGTCCGTATCCTGACAATCCGAGATGGTATAAGCTACTATTTCACGATTATAGAGATTCATGATGGAGGACAAGTACAGCTTACATTTACCAAAGTATAAATAAGTAATGTCAGTGACAAGCTTCTCCATAGACTTATCTGCTTGAAAATCACGATCCAGCTTATTGTTTGTTACATGGTAAGGTTTACCTAGATTTGGTTCCTTCTTAGGACGTGTCCGACAGAGCCATCCATTCTCCTTCATGATACGATAAACTTTCTTGCGATTAACGACAAGACTATGAATTTTCTTGAGCAATCGGGTGATGCTACGATAGCCGTAGATAAACTGGTTTTGCATACAGAGTTGATCTATTTTCTCGACCATTTCATCTCTCTTCTCAGGCTTCTTACTGTCCTTTTTCCAACGGTAGAAGGTTGAGCGTTTGACGCCGAAGCAGTCCAAAATAGCTGAGACAGGATAGATTTTCTTATATTCTTCCACAAACTTGATAAGACTTACTTTATCGATTGTCTTACCAAGCTGCGATACTTTTTTAGTAGTTCCACTTGTAGGCGTAACTGTTCTACTTCGGATAGCTGTTCCATTCCTTTACCATAGGTATATTGTTTCCCCAGAGGTTGATGAAAACGATGTAGCTCATCATTCTCATACCTCTCATCCAGGTGTAGATTTGACTGACATTCTTAATTCCCAAGGTCTCCATGATGCTCTTGTTGGACTTACCAGCCTTTTTCATTTCGATGCAGGCTAACTTAGTTTCTAATGAATATGCTTTTTTGACCATAACAAAACACTCCTGTTTCTAGTTTACTAGACTTCAACAGAAGTGTTTTTCTTGTGTCTCATTTTTTGGGGCTAGTTCCGAGATACTCAATCTTTTTACTTATTTATAATAATATCTTAATGCCAACATTAGTGACGTTAAAATTGCCAATGTTCCTACAAAAGATACCGATGTTTGCTCACCATCATTTGTTTTTGGAAGAACTTTAGCGTCTACTAGTTTGCCAGCCTTTAGTGGCCTTTGACCTGTTTGAGCGATCAGTTCCTTCTGAACCGTTGACATCGGCTGTGGTTGAACAGTTGGCAAAGATTTCTCTTTCGTACCCTCTTTGGTTAGTTCTGTCGGACGGACAGTTTCAGTTTGGGGTTGAAGTTCAGAGATGGTTGGTTGCCCCTGATTCAAGGTCATAAATCGTGGACTTGAACTGGCTAAATGGTCGTAAACTGTTTGGACAGTTCCACCACCAACCCAGCCTGATAATAATTGACCATTTTCTAAATAGAGTAGTGTCGGTGTTCCTGGAATACCAATCACACCAAACACATAGTTTCTGTCAAAATCCTCACGATCTGTATCATAATACTCTAAACGTCCATCCATCAGTTGATTCAAGACCTTCAACTCGGGTGAAAATTGACGGCAATAATAACAAGTGCCACGTCCAAAATAAATGGTATGGGCTTGTCCATCCTCAGTGAAAGCATTACGCACATCATCTAAGCTTATCTTAGGTAAATCTGCAACATTGGTCTCGTATTCCTCACGAGAGACCTCAGGAATATCATCTGCGGTCTCCTCCTCGGACTTAGTTAAGGCTACCGATTCAGTGGCAGGTGATGTCTGACTATCCTCAGGTTTTGACTGCTCCTGACTATCTGATGCTTGTTCTACTGTGGTAGGTGCTGTTACTTCAACTTTTGGTGAGCTATCAACTCCCGTTTCTATCACCTCATCAGCTAAAGCTGAACCAACTGATAAGCTCAGTAATATAGATGTACTCATCAACCAAAGCGTTAATGCACGTTTTTTCATCATAAACTCCTTTCGATTACTTAGTCTAGTTTAACAATTTACAACTCTCATAGAAGCAAGCATCCCAAAAAGGGCCTATACGTCCCAAATGGTAAGAATATAAAAATCCCACTATCACCTGAAAGTTCAGATAATAATAGGGACTTTTAAAATTCTTATCAAATAAGAACCTTAATTTCAAGTTCTTACATAATAGCACAGATAGGTATATAAACCATCGGATAGGCTTCACCGCTTCGATATTTAGGTGGTGATACCCAACCGTCTTTGAGAGGGGCCCCCTCTTTGCTATTCACATTTGGCATACGACAAACAGCGCCACCTTGGGTTACTTCAAGGTCGTTATATGTTAGTTCTGTAAGCATTGGCCTGCCTCCTTAATAAATATCATCATCAACAGAGTCAATATCCGTAGCGAATGCTTAGTAATTTTCTTAACTCAGCCATACTCTCCTCAACATAGGGAGTCAATATTAACTTGTCTTTCCTAACAATTGTTGATATCTCTATCGACATTCTACTTAGAATATAAGGAGCTGAAGATTGGGATTTTGCAAGCTCACCTCTATAGGATAATAAAACTTGTTTCAATCCGCTAAAACGTAAGTCATCTCCAAAATTATGGAGCAACACCACCTGTATGCCATCCAGCATGTCCTTGAGTCCCCCAATTCATTGCAGAATTCGTTAGAATAGAATTAATTGTTTGTGACCAATCTACCCAACAACCACCATTTGATTTACAGTATAGGCCATTACCGTAATAAATGACTTTCCCCCCTTCAACACTTGCAAGCGTTTCGAAGTCAAGGGTGTTAAAGTTTTCAATTGTTTGAGTTGCCATGGCAACTACCTCCTAAAATTTTATCGTGTGATTTCTCAATCACATCTTTAGTATAGCATTCAAGTCTTTCTATCAGAGCTAGCGTCCCAAAAAGTGGCTATACGTCCCGAATTGTAATTTTTAATACATTAAACTCATAAAAAAATAATTTTATTCTCATAAAATTTGAAAATTCTTTTGGTTTATGTTACAATTTTTCAGTAAACAGTATGCATCATGAAAGGTGGGACTAAACCATGAAGATTTACTTATTAGAAGATAATCCTATTCAGATGGGACGTTTAGAAAATGCTATAGCTCAGGAACTTAAGACCTTCGGAAAAAATCTATCGTGTGTTCACTCTTTTGACAAGCCAGATCAACTACTATCTGCTATCACCTCAAATATAAGCGATCAGGTTTTCTTTCTGGATATTGAAATTAAAGGAGAGAAATTAAAAGGGCTTGACATTGCCAAAATCATTAGAGGAAAAAATCCCTATGCTACTATTATCTTTGTCGCTACTCACTCAGAGTATATGCCACTAGTTTTTGATTACCAAGTATCTGCCCTAGACTATATCGACAAAAGTCTCTCTGAAATAGAATTTAGAAAAAAGATAACCAGAGCTTTAGCTATAACTATGAAACCACTTGGGATAGAAAATGATGAGATTTTTGATTTTCAAACACAACATACAGCTATTCGCATCCCTTTAAATCAAGTTATTTATATTGAAACTTCTCCACAAAAGCATTATGTGATACTTCATGGTACAAACAACCAAATGACCTTTCGTGCAAATCTAAAGGACCTTGAAAAAGCTAGTCCTTCACTCGTATCTTGCCACCGTTCATATCTTATTAACCCATACAACATTATAAGAATCAACAAATTAAAGCGTGAAGTCGAAATGACTAATGGCAGTATCTGTCCTTTTTCACGTACCAAAGCTAAGATGCTGATGGATACTTTTAATCGAAGAAAGCTTGACTAGTTTCAAGCTTTTTTTCTGTTACTCCATCTTACCACTTATGAAAGTATCTTCTAGATTGCTTACAGAATCATCAAGCAGATGCGTTTATTGTTTAAAATAGTTTTTGACTTGAAGGTAAGCTAGAAAGTCACAAAGTATTAATAAAAGCATTAATACGGCTAGTACTATACGGTCTGTGGTATCACTGAATGTCAGTAATGTGTAAAACTCTACACAAAGCACTAGAAATGAGATGACAAGAAAGACGATGAAGGACTGCTTTATTGTTAATCGACTCTCTGAATCTGGACGCTTCTTAAGCATACGGTAAAGCAGTCCATTTACTAAAATGACTACTAAAGCTAGCACTCCGACTGCTAACCAAGTTCCTGGCGAGGTCTTGCTTTTGTAGAGAGAAATACTGATACTTATAAGGAAAACTGCCAATACAGCAGTGACGACCCTAGAAAATTGCAATACTCTAGAACTAATATTCTTTAACTTCATGATAAAACACTTAAGCTATGAATGAATAACCTCAGTCAGTCTTGTAAACCGAATAAGCTATTACATTTAACTCTATTCCTTTCTGTATTTTATTATACTGCTGTAAGATCTCAAGTAAGCCCTTAGCGATTACATTCTACTGGAGATGTAATACAGTAGCGTCATTAGTACTGATACTTTAAATAGGCGAATATACATATCTTTGTTTTTTCTATTTCTAAGATATGCAATCAAATATAATATAATCTCCGCTATTATTAGCAAGAATAATTTCACTTCGGGAACATCAAAAATAAGCATTTGCAAGCACCTCACGTTCAAAGGGGACAAAGGTTACTTTTGAAACTGTCCCCATTTTTTAAAAAGTAAGCTATAAAGAAGCACCGTTAGCCCTAGCAAGTTAATGGTATGGTGAACTGCATCCAAGCTTCTAAATAGATTAGCGAGGCCCATTCCTATGAGAATGGTAGCCAGTAAATACGGTTTTGAGTTTTTGAACATACTTTTCTCCTTAAAGTGTTTTTAGCGTTCTGTGCACAAGCTATGAGTTTATTATAGGCTGGAATCCGAAAAAAAAGTAGTGACATAAATGTCACTACTCGCATGACCTTATGTACTTGATAATCGTATTTTAGTCATGATTACAAATACCTCTTCTCTTATATCGAAATTTTCAACCATTTTTCACATGCTATTCACAGACCAGCAATTGACAAGGTATCTTAATTAAGATTTCTTTTTAGCGGAATTGGTAGCCTTGTATTTTTCAAGAAATGACATAATAGGCTTATCTAAAAAAGTCATCAAGGCCATGCAAACCATCCCTAAAATATAACTCTTCAAATCAAACATCATTCATCACCACCTTCAACGGTTACAAATGACTCAAGGTTGAGTGTCTCAAAAGTGTCAATTGTTTGTGTAGTCATTCTAATAACCTCCAAAATATTATTTTTTAGCTTTTTTATCTCAAGCTATGAATTTTATTATAGATTTGAAGCCGATAAAAAAGTAGTGACATGAATGTCACTACTTGTCTGACCTTATGTCCTCGATAATTGTACACATAAGAAAGAGAAAAAGACATAACCCAATAAGATTTAGGCATTGAAGTCCAAAACTCAGTTTTTCTCCCAAATTATGTACAGCGACAAGGATGAAGCCCATAGACATTATTAGAGACACTAGACGTTTTTTGGTCATGAGTATGGATACCTTTTACCTTTTGAAATATTTTTTAACTTGAAAATAAGTAAGAATATCAAATAAAATCAATAAAAGCATTAAAATAAATAATACAATACGATCCGTAAAGTCCGTTAGTGTTAGTAGTTTGAAAAACTCGACACACAAGACAAACAATGAAACACTAAGGAAAATACCAAATGATTGTTTTAGCGTCAAATAGCTTTTTGTTACTGATTGTTTTTTTGATAACCGGTAAAAAATAATGTTGATCACTCCTACAAATATAGTAAGCAAGCCTAATCCAAACAGAACCCATACCGGAGTCTCTTTCTCATAAAGGTAAAAACCTAAATTAATGAGAAAAACAACTATTGCAGCACTACCTAGTCTTAATAACTGTAATGCTACTGCATTATTTTGTAGTTTCATGATTAGTAAATTTTTAATTAATGTGGGAAAGCATAACCAAGACCAGCTCCGACAACTCCACACCCTACAATAGCATAAGATGCAAGCGTAAAGAGTGGAGCACCTGATGCGGCACAGAAATAAATTCCCTCAGCAACACCACTAGCCCCACTTAGTAAACGTCCCCAATCCACTTTTCCCCCTTCAACACTAGCAAGTGTTGAAGGGATCAAGAGTGTTACAGCTTTCAATTGTTTGAGTTGCCATGACAAGACCTCCTTAAGTGATTTCTCAATCACATCCTTAGTATAGCACTCGGGGAGTTGTTTAGAAGCTAGCGTCCCAAAAAGTGGCTATATGTCCCGAACGGTAAAAAAATATAAAAGACCACTTTAAGATGATAAAGTGATCTTAATAGTCATTATCGAATAAGAACCTTGATTTCAACTTCCTACATAAGAACACAGATAGGAAGATATACCATCGGATAGGCTTCGCCACTTCGATATCTAGGTGGCGATACCCTACCGTCTATAAAGGGGTCGTAGCTACCACCAGCTTTATTATTTGTTCTAGGCATAATACAAGATACCCCACCTTGGATGGTTTCAAGGTCGTTATACGTTAGTTCTGTAATCATTAGTTAACTCCCCATCTACATAAAAATAAACTATTTGCTCAAAGAAAATAACACTATCTTATAAACAAATTATTAAAAATTGTTATGAAAATACCCGTATATGTTCAAGATGATTTTTTATGTTTATTTTTTATTGACCTTGTTGAAAAAGATATTACCTAACAAAGCAACAACAAAACCTATAATAAAATATACCATAGATTAGCTCCACCAGCAGGTTGCTCCATAGGCAACAGTACCACCTGCACCACCTAGAACACCACCAGCTAGATAACCAGGAACTGAGCCTACAACTGGTAAAACTACATTACCTCCAAACGCTCCTCCGATAGCTCCTCCGATAGCTCCTTGAACAGTCGCTCCACCTGCGCCTCTCCAACTACATCCACCTCCTTCAACACTAGCAAGTGTTTCAAGGTCGAGGGTGTTAAAGTTTTCAATTGTTTGAGTTGCCATGGCAACTACCTCCTTAAATGTTATTGTGTGATCTCTCAATCACACTTTTAGTATAGTACTCGGAGAGTTGTGATGTCAGAGAAACAATATTCAAAAATATCATTTCTCAATTGACACAACTTATCCAGTTCCTATTAGATTTAAAAATTCTGATGAGTACTCACAGGAATCTTCCTATTTTTTGAGTTGCTCCCATTTGCTAAAAATCAGACTATAAGTGATTAATGCCAACCCCACCAAATTAATGATATGATGAACAAAATCTAAATTTCTAAAAAGGTTAGCAATACCAAATCCTAAAAGGAAAATGGCTAGTAGATACATTTTTTTATCTTTAAGCATAGAGTCACCTAAATATTAGCAGAATGTGGCATAACCAACCAAAGCTCCTCCCCAGTAACCTACTGGGCCTCCTGCTGATCCTACTAGAGCAGATCCGATTGTGCCGGCATAACACTTAACCCATCCACCACCTTCAACGTTTGCAAGTGCCTCAAGATCGAGTGTTTCAAAATTGTTCATTGTTTGTGTTGTCATTCTAACAACCTCCTAAAATATTATTTTTTAGCTTTTTCTCTCAAGCTATGGTTTTATTATAGGTTGCAAGCCGACAAAAAAGTAGTGACATAAATGTCACTACTCGATTTTGATTTTTAAGAAATCTTTTCGAATATAGAATCTATGGTCTAGACTAACTTACTCTCCTTCCATTGCACCTGCTTGTAGGCTGTACATCTTGTGGTAAGTACCACCGAGGGCTAGAAGTTCCTCGTGGCTACCGTGTTCGATGATGCGGCCCTTGTCTAAGACATAGATGCAGTTGGCATCTTGGATAGTCGATAGGCGATGGGCAATGGCAATGGTTGTACGTCCTTGACGCATTTTTGCTAGAGAGTTTTGAACAATAGCCTCTGTCTCCGAATCAATATTAGCGGTAGCTTCATCCAAAATTAAGATTTTAGGCTGGCTAGCAACGGTCCTAGCAAAGGCTAGAAGCTGACGTTGACCAGTTGAAAAACTTGAACCTCGTTCAGAAACTGGAGCATCATAACCTTCTGGAAGTTTGTCAATAAAGTGGTTGGCATCCACAAACTCAGCAGCGGCTCTGATCTCTTGATCAGTTAAATCTTGATACATGGCAATATTGGATTTGATTGTACCATGATAGAGAAAGGGTTCCTGAAGGACAAGACCAATGTTCTTACGCAGCTCTGCTTGACTATAATCACGAATATCCACACCGTCAAGAAGAACTCGTCCTGATTGGAACTCATAAAAACGCATGAAGACGTTGATAATAGAGGATTTTCCGGAACCTGTAGAACCGACAAAGGCGATGGTCTCACCTTTATTGACAGAGAAGGATATGTCATCTAAAATCTGGTGTTTACCATCATAGGAGAAGGAGACATTTTCAAAGCGAATGTTCCCCTCAGTAACTTTGGCATCTGTGTCTCTCTGTTCAGGTTCATAGGTACGCTCGTCAATCAAGGCAAAGACCCGACCTGCTGAGACCATAGAGGTTTGTAAGGTTGAAAAATTCTGCGTCACTTCAATCAAGGGATCAAAGAGGCGGTTAATGTACTGGATAAAGGCATACATGGTCCCCACTGTGATGCCCAGATAGATACCTCGGTAGCCAAAATAGGCCATGAGAACAGCATAGCCAAGGAGCTTCAGTAAACTCATGGCTGGGCGTAGAAAGAGAGAATCCAGTGACATGGACCGGCTGGCGTAAATCAAGTGTTCCTCATTAATGGCATCAAACTCTTTTTTGAGGCGTTTCTCTTGGTTAAAGGCCTGAATGATGCGAATCCCTTCGATACTCTCTGACAATTTGGCATTTATATCTGAAAGCAAGGCTCTGGTCTTTTCAATAATAACCACTGATTTTTTGCGGTAGAGGTTAACCAGAAGAACAATCAGAGGAAGAAAGAGCACAATAAGCCCTGTCAGACGAATGTCCAAAATCATCATGGTATAAAGGGTGGTCACAAAGATAAAGATAGCCGAAATAAAGCTAGACAGAATCCCTGAGAACATCTCGCTAATAGTCTCTGTATCATTGGTCAAGCGGGAAACAATAGAGCCTGCTGGAGTTTTGTCAAAGTAGGACATCCCCAGTTTTTCCATATTGGCAAAGGCATCTCGGCGAATATCCCTGACAATACTGTAGGACACACGCGCAAAAAAGAGATTTCCCAAATACTGGACTAGGGTCTGCAAGAGATAAAGACCATAGTAACCAATCAGAATCAAGCTTGCCGCCTGATTCATATCATGAAGATAGTGGTCGATAAAATAAGAGGCCACAAGGGGAATGATACTCTTAATAATCGTTGTGGACAAGAGGAAGGTCAAAGCTAGAAAGGTCAAGAATTTGTAAGGCTTGAGATAAGTCAAGAGACGCTTAAACACAGACCATTGGTTTTGATTAGGCATCGACTTCTCCTCCTTCCATTTCTAACTGTTGAGACTCATAGGTCTTGGCATACCAACCACCCTGGGCTAGCAAGTCCTCATGACGGCCACGTTCAATGATGCGACCATCCTGCATGACTAGGATGAGGTCAGCGTGCACCACCGCACTCAGACGATGGGCGGTAATGATCGTCGTCTTGTCCTTGCGGGTATGTTTGAGATTTTCAATAATAGCATGTTCTGTCTTGGCATCAACTGCCGATAGGGAGTCGTCCAAAATCAAAATGTCTGGATTCAAAATCATGGCTCGGCTCATAGCCAAACGTTGTTTTTGACCGCCTGATAAGCTGACACCCTTTTCACCAATAATCGTTTCAAATCCCTCAGGCATATCCTTGATATCATCATAAACTTGAGCTAACTTAGTCGCTTCTTCCACCTTATCAAGGGCGAGGTCAGTATTACCAAAACGGACATTGTCTAAAATAGAACTAGCAAAGAGAAACTGGTCTTGAGGAACATAACCCATCAAGCTACGCAAGTCTGATAGGCGATAGTCTCGGATGTCATGACCATTCAAATAGATGGCTCCTTGATTGACATCGTGCTCTCGCAAGAGCAACTTGACAAGAGCCGTCTTCCCTGAGCCAGTCTGTCCAACCAAACCAAGGGTTTGTCCCTTGTCCAAGGTGAAATGAATATCTAGCAAAGTATCCTCATCCTCAAACGCAAAGCGGTCAATCGCATATTCTAAACGACCATTTTCAATGCTTGGAAGAGGATGCGCAGGATCTTGAACATCTGATTCCTGTTCTAAAAGAGTCTCAATACGTTGGTAGGACACATTTCCCCTCTGTGTGATATTAAAGAGGAAGCCAATAGCCATCAGGGGCCAAACCAGCATGTCCAAATAGGTAATGAAGGTTACCAAATTTCCGACTGTTATCTGACCAGCCTGAATCATAAAGGCCCCGACAAGAAGGGTCAAAACATAAGATGAACCAACAAAGAGCAAGACCAAGGGATCAAAAAGGCTGTCATACTTCATGGTATGCATATTCTTTTTAAAAGTCATCTTATTGGTCTCTTGGAAGGACTGAAGCTCAGCCTCCTGATAGCCAAAAGACTTGGTTACCTTGATACCTGACACCGATTCTTGGACCTTATTATTAAGTTCTGAAAAGGCTGCCTGGGATTCTCCAAAAGCTTTATGGGTCTTACGTCCCAAACGACTGGTCGCAAAAGCCATGAAGGGGAGGGGTAAGACAGCCACCAGGGTCATCTGCCAGGAAATACTGAAGAACATGGTGATTAAAGTTACCAAGGCTGTGATAGATGCATCCACGGCTGACATGACACCCCCACCAGCCAAACGGGTTAAAGAGTTAATATCATTGGTCGCATGGGCCATAAGGTCACCAGTTCGGTACTTTTGGTAAAAAGAAGGCGACATCTTGGTAAAATGCTCAAAAAGGCGTGACCTCATAATCTGACCCAAGCGATAAGAGGTCGCTAAGATATACATGCGCCAAACATAGCGCAAATAGTACATTCCTAAAGCTGCCAAAAGCAAATACACAAGATTCAAAAGCAAGATCTGATTGGTCAATTTTCCCGATGTAATAGCATCAATGACCCGCCCCATAACCATAGGAGGAATCAGATTGAGAACCGAAACCAGACTCAGTGCCAAAATCCCGACAATATACCGGCGTTTTTCTAACTTGAAAAACCACCAAAGTTTTGCAATGATTGATTGCTTAAAAAACAAATTACTCCTCCTATCTTTACAAATGGGTGATTATTAGTCTAACGACAGCTTACTTCCAATAACGGTAGATTGTCCCATCTTCTAGCTCAAAATAGCCAATAAAAGTCAGTTTCCCAAAGTCAGTAGACTCTGGCAATTGATAGGCAAAGGAATCAAAATTATATACTCTATTCCCACCATCCATAGAGTAACTCTCCTTATCATGGATAACTGATTCATCCTTCTTAGGGTTCCAAATGCGTCTGATGTCATCAGACGTCTTATATTCTCTGACGAAATTGTACAATTCAAAGTTGGTTGCCTCACTGAGATAGCGACCATCGGTGTTATAATTAGCAACCTGACGCTCTCTCTTTATCTCAGGAAAATTCCAAACCTGCCCTCTTTCTCGCATAATATCGGAATCACGTCCGCTTTGATAAGTATCTGCTTTAACCGTTGGCATCGTTGCTCCTAGTGTTAATACGGTGACTAGTGTCATCATTAAGTGTTTCATTGTTTCTCCAAAAGTGTTTATTCATTTTTCCCTCTTTTGAATGTGTTATCTTTGTATGATAGAAAATAAGCGAAACCTGAGACGCGTAAGCTCCCAGGTTTTTTACTCTTTAAAATGCATTTGAATCAGTTTTACAAGGAGGCGGTAGACACCTAGTGCCACCAAACCTCCCAAAGTATTGGTCCATAAATCATCTAGCTCAAAGACACGATTAGCATCAATGAGAAGGTCAAGAATGACTTGTCCGACCTCAATCGTCAAAGACATGGCAAGCGTCGCTACAAGGACCTTTTGCCAAGACCTAAATCTTGGGTGCAAGGCTAGGAGTCCTAAAATCAGCGGACTCAGCAAGAAAATATTGGTCACATTTTGCCCAAGGACAAAGACAATTTCCTTAAGACTATCCAATTGATTAAAATTTGTTAGACTGTTGAAGGGTGTCAAGAGCACCACTACACGACCAAAATGTTGAATACCAGGAGTTTCAACACCTTCAACTAGCCCATACTGGGGTGTCCAACATAGGAACACTAAACAAAGGAGATAGGCACAAACCAACATTCGGCTTACCTGTCTTCCTTTTGGTGTTAGTTCTCCATCCTTATCTACCCAAGTCTTAAGCTGAAACATCTTACTTACCTTCTGATTTACCGGAAGCTTCTGCCACAGCCTTTTGACGGTCACGTTTCATGGTGTTTGAACGCAATTGTCCACAAGCAGCATCGATATCTGTACCGTGCTCTTGACGAACCACGCAGTTAACCCCATTTTTCTTGAGCACATCGTAGAAGGCTGCCACACGTTCCTTGGTTGAACGACTATATTGGTCGTGCTCTGATACTGGGTTATATGGAATCAAGTTGATGTACGACAACTTACGGATTTTCTTAGTCAAATCAGCCAACTCTTGAGCATTTTCAGGGTGGTCATTGACCTCATTAAGCATGATGTACTCAAAAGTAACACGACGGTTGGTTGTCTGGATGTAATACTCGATCGCTTCAAAGAGTTTTTCAAGTGGGAATGAGCGGTTAATGCGCATGATGCTTGAACGAAGGTCATTGTTTGGCGCGTGAAGTGATACCGCAAGGTTCACTTGAACTCCTTCGTTGGCAAATTCCTTGATTTTTGGTGCCAAACCAGATGTTGACACGGTAATGTGGCGTGCTCCAATAGCAAGACCATTGTCATTGTTAATAGTACGCAAGAAGCGAAGCACATTGTCATAGTTATCAAATGGCTCACCGATACCCATAACAACCACGTGGCTGACACGTTCACCATCGCCACGGTCATCAAAGTATTTTTGAACCAACATGATTTGGGCAACAATCTCACCAGCAGTCAAGTCACGTTGTTTCTTAATCAAACCACTGGCACAGAAAGTACAACCAATGTTACAGCCAACCTGAGTTGTCACACAGACAGACAAACCATAGTGTTGACGCATCAAAACGGTCTCAATCAACATACCGTCAGGCAATTCAAAAAGATATTTAACGGTACCATCTTTAGATTCTTGGACGATACGTTGTTTCAATGGGTTTACGCAGAAATTCTCATTCAACTTGGCAATGAAATCTTTAGAAATGTTGGTCATTTCTTCAAAAGACTGCACACGCTTCTTGTAGAGCCAATCCCAGATTTGAGTGGCACGGAATTTCTTTTCACCGTGTTCCATAGCCCAGTCAATCAACTCCTCACGAGTGAGACCATAGATAGATGGTTTGTAACCTTCCATATCTTCCAACTTCTGGCGTTTACGACGTTCTGGCTTTGCTTGTCTTGTTACTTCTGACATCCTTTAATTTCCTTTTTTTCTGATTGTAAAATGATGACCATCTGACTTGGTCTTGCTTGGTTTCTTCGATACGTTATTGGGGATTTTAGACTTTGAGGCCTGCTTCTGACTTTTCTTAAAGTTTGACTTGCGCTCACGGGCGCCATCCTCTGGTCTTGATTTAAACTTAGGACGTCGCTTGATTTTCTCAAAGCTTGGCCCCTCTTGATCCCTGTCTCTTCGTTTGGGCTTGTCCGATTTTTGCTTGCCAGAAGCCTTTTGACTCTTATTCTTTTGAGAAGCATTACGATCTTTCTCTCTGGCTTCTTGAGAAGAGTTGCGACGACTATTCGAACGACGACGCTTGCGTCGAGGCTCACTCTCCTCTTCAAAGACAATTAGCTGTGGCTCTTCATTTTTCAAAATAAAATAGGCACAACCAAAGGCACAGTACTCACGCAAATACTCTGACAAACGGCTAATACGCTCCGTCTTTCGAGTATTTGGGCGTTCGTCCTCGTAAAATCCCTTAAGACGAAGCTGATCATTCGACCAATCTCCAACAATATAATCATACTTGAGCATGATTTCAGAAAAACGTTGCCCAAAACGGGTCGCGTCTAAGGCATCCTTATGATTTTCAAGAACCGTAAACTGACAGGCATCTGATTTCAGAAGGTCGGCCACATACACAAAGTCTGGCCCTGGATATTTATTATAATTAAACATTTCTGGCAAGATTTCTTTACGCATGTGCCATCCTTTCTGCTGACTCTTATTTTCTATCTTGATGCTGTGATAATGCTCTTATCCCAATTGGCACCATTTTTTCTCAAATATTTGGCCACAAGCTCCCTTAACAGGTCTGGAAAAAGAAGAGTCGCATCCTTTTCCTTGATGGTAGGGAAATAAGCAGCATAGTAGTACTGATCCACAAGGACCAAACTAAACTTTTCATGAGAATCTACAACCCTACCATTATACAATAAATTACCGTTTTTGTAAGCAAAATTCCCTGTGATTACCTGACCAAATGTTTTTCCACGAAAGCCCATGCCTTTAATGGTTTGATTTCTGAGGAGTTCTGCCTTGGTGAAAACTTCTTGACAAATTTCTTTGAGCTCTTGGCCGGTCACTACCAGACGGGCCATTCGCATTTGATGGGGCAGAGCTTCTTGTAGGTCTGCCATGTTCACTTGAGGACCTAGTGTTTTCATGATGAGTCCAGTATTTAAAACCGTTAACTGACTATCCGTCTCTTGACAAACAGCTTCTAGCACCACCTGACAAGTCTCATCAAAACTCAATTTTCGACCTAAATCAACCACCTTTTCCTGAGCTAATCGACGATAGCCTTCCTCTCGCATGGCCTGAATAAAGACTTGGTCTTCCTTGTCCAAATCTAAAAGATAGGTTTTGGTAGGAATAGCTACAATCTGACACTCCCTTAATTGCCCGTCTTCCACAGTCAAGTCAATGCAGCCGATATAATAACCATACCTATCTGCAGCCGCCAAATAAGTCTCATTAATCAACTTGCCCTCTTCAAACAGGTGGTGGGTATGGCTCCCGATAATAAGATTCACCTGAGGGTAAGTCTCTGCAATCTGCTCATCATAGCGGATTCCTAAATGACTAAGCAGCACGACTATGTCTGCATCCAGAACCTCAGGACGAGCCAAATCCTCCTCCAACTGCGTAAGTGGATTCAAAACCTCCCAACCATTTGGAGCATAGGTGACATAATATGGAAAAGTATAAGCTAGAAAAGCAATCTTTGTCCCCGCTTTAGTCTGATAAATCAGATAAGGCTTAGCCCAGTCAGGTTGTCGGCCCTTGTCCTTGAGATTTCCTATGATAGGCTGAAAATTAGCCTGCTCATAAAGACAGTCTAGCTCAGCCTTAGCCAGTCCAATCCCTTCATTATTTCCAATAGTCGCATAATCTATTCCCAACTCATTCATCAGGGCGACATTAAAACGTCCAGCTGTCGCATCGGATAAGGGGTGGGACTTATCCACATTGTCCCCAAGATCTACCTTAATCAGCTCTCTATCCGTCTGACTCAAATCATCCACAGCTCGCTTAAGTTGTGGATACTGTTCGAAATGAGAATGTAAATCGTTAATATGGAGAATTCGAATCGTGTCTTTCATGACTCCTATTTTAGCACTTTTACCATAAAAAAACTTGACATTCAATCCGCCAAGCCTTTAACTATTTTTCAAACAGGAAGGTATTCCTAGTTAACTTTCTTTTTTAAATATTCTTCTGCGAGATGATAGACGTCATCTGCCAGGGATATACTGACATAGATGCACACAATTGAGAAAACTTCTCCTCTAAAGTGTTGCCAAGCAAGGAATATAAGCCCATAAATTAGGAGAGCAAGTACTATTTGGCCAAAAAATTGACTCACTAGTCGTCTAAAAACCACAAGTAAGGCCATAAGTAATCCCACCTTTAATACCATAACCAATACCCTTTAAGGCTGCACCTTGCCAAGTACCTGTTTGAATACCACCTTTAACGGCTCTCCCAACAGCCCCGACACCTACGGCAGCTGTAGCTCCCCAAAAACTACATGCTGCACCCACAATGGTAGAAAGATCTTTGGAATCAAGCATGTCAATCTTATCAATAGTTTGTATTGTCATTAAAACAACCTCCTCAAAAAAATCAAATCATAGCTCTTTATTTCAAGCTTTGACTTGATTATAAGTCAGAAGCCAACAAAAAAATAGTGACATCAATGTCACTACTTTTTTGTTGGGGGTGGATTCATCTTTGGAATTACAAATTATTTTATTTTTAACGGAATAACAACTAGTACCACAAATTGATTTGACTGTATATTAATATTCAGATGTCCTTTCAGTTTCATGATTCTATCATAACTACTTTTTATTCCTAGACCACGTCTATTAGGTAATTTTATAGATTTCATTCCGTCATAATTGATATCTATTTCAGAAGTAAGTATAGGATTCGCCACTCTAAAGACTAATTTATTATTCTTAAAACGTAATACTATTTCGATTGGATTCGTTAATCCATTACGTTCAATCTCCTCTATTGCATTGTCGATAATATTTCCAAGAATAGCGCAAGAATCTATAGCAATCGAACTTATATCTAAGTTGTAGGGGATTTGCAAATCTAGATGAAACTGGACTCCATCTTTTTTCATTTTAGATATTTTTTGATTTAATATAGCGTCAATTGGTATACATCCTGTAATCTTGCGATTAAAAACCTCCTGTCCCAGTATCTCCTGAGTTATTGCTTTGATGTTTTCAAAATCATTACTATCTGCATAAAAATCTATTGAGGAAACAATATTTTTTAAATCATGTCTGAGAATTGCTAGTTCTTCTTCTTGTTGAATGATTTCACTGGTCATGCTATTTTCATCAAAAGCAATTTTGCCTTTGATAATATCAAAATTTTTTTCACTTAAATAATTGTAAAGCACAATTATAACAATGTTTATCAATAATAAATAACTATCAAATATCAAAACTCGACTTAAAGGTAGTGGAATCTTATATAACAGTAAAATAATTGACAAAAATGGAGGCAACGATAAGATACCGTATTCTATTTTGTTCAGCTCAAATAAATTATCTATTTTAAAGTGTTTTAAGCCTAACACAAATAAAAGGGTTAAAAACATCAAAAAGAATTGAGCGAAAAAGATTTCGATTTCTTTTGTTTGTTGAACTTGATGTAATAGCAATATTGTTATATCTTCTTGAATCAAAAACCAAAAGATCAGGAATAAATAATGAAATACCTTTTTCATCACATCTCCCGATAAAAAGAGGAAAAGAATCAAGAAAGTTAATAGCAAAGATAAGAGTTTAAAATCTAACAATGTATTATGATTTATTGTTATTGATGTGTGCCCAATAAAATAAACAAATAAGATCAAACAATAAAACTTGCTTTTGGGAATTCTGATCACAAAAAAGTGTTGTAAATAAAACCAAACAACAAAGCTTTGGAATAAAAAAAGAGAGAGCAGTCCCACTGATTTATATACATCAATCATAAACCGAAACTCCTCTCAATAAAATGGCTGTATGCTGTTCTCACGACTTTCTTCCGACTTCTACTAATAGCAATACAACTGCCATTTATCATAGTTACATCATTCCGATTAAATGAAGCTATATGATTTAAATTAATCATTGTTCCACTATTAACCCTAACAAAATGCGTTGGAGGTAATTCTTTTTCAATTGCTGATATCCTCCCATAAAATGATGTATCACTACCGCTAACTAATTCAAGGTGGATTTTCCTACCAAACTCAGAATATAGACACACAATATTATCTAAGTTTATTTGGAAATGTTCCGTACCTATCTGATAAAACATAAATTTTTGTTTTGCAGTTAATTCTACCAGAACATCTCTGAGAACCTCTCTTAATTTTTCAATAGATACAGGTTTTATTAGATAACGAAATGGAGAGACTTCAAAGCTTTCTAAAGCATATTGCTCATAGCTTGTGACATAAATGAGTATAAAATTTTTATCAATATTTCTCAATAACTTAGCAGTCTCTATACCATTTAGACCCTCCATTTCAATATCCAAAAATATCAAGTGATAGTTGTCATTCTGTCCACTCATGGTGTTTACCAGACGGTCTCCTTTGTAATAGCCATCAATTTCATATTGGACATTGATTTCATCAAAGTATTTTGAAATATGAGTTTCTAAATTACTCACTTGTAAGCTATCATCATCACAAATTGCTACTTTATACATCTGTCTCTATAAATTCCTTTTTCTAATATTATATCATTCAAAACGCCTTACTTTCAAACCCTTTCATGGTAGCAATCAATAACAGTATACAAAGCAAAAAATAACTTAGTAAATGAATTAGAGATAATCCAATTGTAAAGTGATAATTAGGCACAACAAAAAAATATCCAGGAATAAATTTAGAAATCATAGTAATATTTGATAGAAGTTGACATAAAAAGTAAACACCTAGACTTGCAAACGAAGCCATTATTGCCGAAATATTTAGTGATAGATAAAAAGCAATGCTAGCAAGCAAAATAATAAATCCTAAATTCACTAAACTAACTACTATTGATTGTACATTTGTAGCATGTAGCTCCCAAAATCGTGTATAACCGAACTCAGTATGAGATATAAAGCAAATATAAGTGACTAACGACGTCAAGCAATTTAAGATGTATAAAAATAATATTGATAGGATAACAACAATATACTTAGAGACTATCAATATTTTCTTACTAGTGACTCTATTTACCTCTAATAAAATTTGTCCTCCTTGAATCTCTCCTCCTAAAATAAAGGAAGAAGTATATAAAATTAATAATAACGGGATAGTTAATATTAATAAAAATGTCCACATCGTGGAGATAAAGGTAACTAAATCTAATTTAGCCCCTATTTTTACAAAGTCCCAATGTAAAAAGGCACCAAAACCATAAATCAAAGACCACAATGATAGTATAGCTAATATAATAAAATTTTTCCGTTTCAATAATTTATATAGTTCTGCTAAAACGATTGATTGCATTTTTTCACCCCCTAAATAATTCTTCAATAGAGTCACTCATCGCGATTCCTTTTATCTCACAATTATATTTATAAATGAGCTTCAGAATCAAATTCAATAACATCATATCATGTGGTAAGATTATCTGACCTTCTTTTAGGGTAACTAATTTACTAAGACTTTGTTCCAACTCTGGCACTGCATATTCTAAAGTAATAATTATTTTATTTTTTCCTAGTTTAGTATGTGTTTCAATACTCTTTTCATTTATAAATAAGAAATAATCACAAATTTCTTCAATTTCATGTAATTGATGTGATGAGATTAATATTGTAACCCTTTTTTCACGGCGTAACTTCACAATATAATCTAGAAGAACTCTAACTCCGGTGGGATCCAAACCAACAAACGGTTCGTCTAAAATCAAAAATTCAGGATCATCTAGTAATGCCAGTGCCAAACCCAATCTCTGTTTCATACCAAACGAGTAAGATTTTACTAGTTTTTTGCTACTATCTAAACCCACAAATTTTAACAACTTATTAATCCGTTTATCTAGTTCACTTTTATCAAATGATGAAGAATACATAGAGAATAATTTCAAATTATCATTTGCAGAAAAATCTTCAAATAATTTATAATCTAGAAGAAAACCTATTTTATTTAAACTATTTCTTTTAGTAGTATATTCTGAATCCCCTTTAAATTGAATTTTCCCTTTTGTGAGTGGAGTAAGTCCTAAGATCATCTTCATTAAAGTAGTCTTTCCACAGCCATTCTTCCCAATTAAGCCAACAATGTCACCTCTATGAATTTCGAAATTGAGATCGGTTAATATCTCTTGTTTTCCAAATGATTTATTCAAATGACAGGCTCGTAATATTGTATTCATGGTGATTACCTCCATCAGTTGCAGTATATATTAAAAAATCATTGAAATTATCACAAGTTTCAAGTAATAATTCATACTTGTCTTTTGCAATAATTTTCCATTTTTCCATAAAAATTATAGAATCAAATCTTTTTAAAAATGGCTTTAATAAAGCTATTTAAAATGTGTCAACTATTATTAATAAGGCATTCTATATGTTTTTAGTTTAGCTTAAATTATCAAAATCAACTTTCTTTTGTATCATTTTGTTGGTTTTTTTGTAGTAAATAGTAGAAAACTATTTATTCATCACATTTCCAGTCCTTAAGACAGCCAATTATTTTGCGAGTGTAGTGAGCATATACTAAGACTTTCTCCTGTGATAAACACACCTAAAACTTTGTAGTCATAAGCGTTGGGAAGTTTTGAGACCTTAGGCTCAAAAGAAGAATTTATCTTCAAACTAAATAAGGTCTTTTGACTTTCTCAAAAATTTGATAATAATCAAAAAGGCTGAAACCTTATAGTTTCAACCTCTTGAATTTTTTGCAATCAAAATTTACTGTTACCTAAAAGCCAAACTTAGAAACTTTGCTTCTTAGCTTTACGCTCAGCACGGCCCTTAGCACGGTTGGCCGCACGGCGTTCACGTTTGCGTTTCTCGTCAACCTTCCACTGGATTTTCTTCTTATAGCCAGGCTTGATTTTTTTCTTTTTCTTCTTAACCAGACCAATCATTTCTGTATCAAGTTTTTGATAGGCTTTTTCACGGTTGGCACGACGGTCACGGTCATAGGTATCTTGAAACTCACCGTCCTTATAGACTTTCGGCTCAAAGGTAATTCCCATCTTTTCAAGCTCACGAATATCGGAATCGTCACTTGGTTGATATAGGGTGATGGCTGTTCCTGACAAACCATTACGCCCTGTACGTCCCACACGGTGAACAAAGAATGACAAATCTTGAGGAATGGCGTCATTGATAACATGGCTAACCCCTTCAATATCAATCCCACGCGCTGCAAGGTCAGTTGCTACAATATACTCAAAATCAAGCTTCTTGACTTGATTCATGATACGCTTACGTTCACGTGGTGGGATACCGCCATGAATTTTCGCAACCTTAAGACCATTTGACACTAGATAGCTGTGCAAATCGTCCGCACGTTCCTTGGTATTAACGAAAATCATTGCCAGATATGGCTGCATCCCCTTAAGCATCTCAAGAATCTGTTCATTCTTGTTACGCCCCTTAGTAGATACCAACCAGTTATCAATGGTATCTGCAATAACCGTTGAAGTTTTGATTTGTTCCATGACCGGATTGGTCAAGTATTTCTTCAAGAACGGTTGCAATTTTTGAGGAATCGTCGCAGAAAAGACCAAGATTTGAACTTCCTTAGGCAGGCTTGCCGCAATCTTATCTACAGTATCCAAGAATCCCATGTCCATAGTCATGTCAGCTTCGTCAACAACAAAGGTATGGGCCTTATGAATTGCCAAGTCACCAGACTTAATGAGGTCATAGATACGCCCAGGTGTCCCAATAACGATATGAGGTTGGGCTACCTTAAGTTTCTCAATCTGACGTTGCTTGTCCGTACCACCTACGTAATTAACGACACGAATTTCTGTCGCAGAGTGTTTGGCAATCTGTTTTGTCGCCTGGTAAATTTGTGTTGCCAATTCACGTGACGGCGCAGTAATCACTACTTGCACATCCCCACTCTCTGGGCTGAGCTTTTCAAAAATTGGCAAGAGGAAGGTATGGGTCTTCCCTGACCCCGTCTTTGATTCACCCACCAAATCACGACCTGAACGGACTACGGGAATCAATTTCTGCTGAACAGGCGTTGGCTCCTTAAACTTAATCTCGTCAAGGGCCTCCTGAATAAATGTTTTAAAATTAAAATCTTTAAATGACATCTTTACTTACTTCTTTTCTATCTAGTCTATCCTTACCATTATAACAGAAAAAGAGCATTTCTGCTCTTTTTCGTTTATTTCATAACGTTTCCAAGAACCATCCAAAGGGTAAGGGCACTTGCAAGAGCTCCAACAGTCCAAAGGAAAGCATCAACCTTCCACTCTGACCATTTCTCTCCATTACCTGAGAGACCACCCAATTCAAGATGATGGTGGAATGGTGTCATACGGAAAATACGACGACCTTCACCATACTTACGCTTAGTGTATTTGAAGTAGCTGACTTGCAACATGACAGAAGCTGTCTCAAAGACATAAACCAAACCAATCAAAAGCAATGTCCACTCTACACGTAGGGCGATAGAGATAACGGCAAGCATGGCACCAAGTGACAAGGAACCGACATCTCCCATGAAGACCTTGGCTGGCTTGTGGTTAAAGGCAAAGAAACCAAGAAGGGCACCAATCATAGTGATGATGATTGTTAAAATAGCGAACTCACCCTTAACAAAAGCGATAATCCCATAGGCAATCAAGCTGATAACCACAGAGATGGAAGCCAGACCATCAATACCATCTGTCAAGTTGACCGCATTTGAAAAACCAACAATCCAGAAGAGGACAAAGATGATATAGAAAACACCTAAATGAATGGTCAAACCACCAATAGCTAGACTATCTGTACCACTCGGAAGGACATGAATAAAGTAGAAAAGCAAACCGGCAATAAT
This sequence comes from Streptococcus sp. C150, assembly GCF_000187445.1. Classification (NCBI taxonomy): domain Bacteria; kingdom Bacillati; phylum Bacillota; class Bacilli; order Lactobacillales; family Streptococcaceae; genus Streptococcus; species Streptococcus sp. C150. Next base: position 1,497,573 of record NZ_GL698449.1, read on the forward strand.
TTGCAAGGCCATCTTTTGCCAAGGTTTAAGCCCCTCATTGATTTGATGGAAAATCTTAAGGAAGTCATCCAGAAATCCAATGATACCATAAATCAAGAGTACAAAGAGTATCCCTACTGGGGCACCATAGGCTTGGTGTCCCTTACTAAAGACATGGAAATTAAAAATCAAACTAACCAAAATCACAACTACGAGGAAGACCGTTCCTCCCATGGTTGGTGTTCCAGCCTTGGCCAAGTGCTGTTTCACATCTTCGTGCATCTGTTGGCCACCAATTTTTTTGATCTTGTAATAAGTAATAAAGTGAGGCATGGCTAGTACCGTTAACACAAAGGCAATCACGCCCGCTATCAGACTCATAGTCATCTTAATCTCCTAAAGTAATGGTAATCTTCTTAGTTTTAGACAGGGCTTTTCCTGCCGCAACGCTTTGTTTGGTAACAGTTCCTGACTTGCCACCCTTGTATGTAATCTTAATACCTTTCCATTTAGCAAAGGTTTCAACATTATCCTTGGTCCATCCATACATGTCTGGAAGTTCGGTGAAATCATTGGTCATGATTAAGATTTGCTGATTAGCTTTAATATTTTCTTTAGCACCTACAGAAACCTTTTCAATCTTATCACCAACACCCAGAATAATGGGATGAGTCAAGTTTCGGCGAAGGGTATTAGCCGTCTCACCTGGGCGTTTTCCAATAATGTCACCCGTTTGATAGCTCGTTTCATCGGTCTTTCCACTACCTTCAGAAACAGAGCTATCAAGCGTATCACCCATGGACATGGCTTCTTCTAGGACAGGGTTAACCACCGTCGCATAAAAATTATTATCCCAGGTCTTAGGTTCCTGAACTGTTACATACATAACATATTGTGGATCATCAGAAGGAACCATAGCTACAACTGAGTTGAGCGTTTCGTTGGTCCCAACCTTATAGGTTCCTGTCTTTTCATCGGCCACTTGGGCTGTTCCTGACTTAACCGCAACATCATAGTTACCAACCTTAATGATTGGCGAACCTTCAGACTTGTTGTACAGGGTACCAAACTCTGGGTCTGTACCAACAGAAATCATATAATTACGGGTCTCAGAAGCAGCCTGCTTAGAAACTGGCTTACCAATAACTTCTTTCTTAGCCGTACGAACAGTGCCTTGGTTGACATCCGCAACTTGTTTGATAAATTGAGGTTCCAGCATAACACCGTTGTTAGAAATAGCTGAAAAAGCACGAAGCATCTGAACCTGAGTCACTGAAATCCCTTGTCCAAAGGATGATTGAGCAATATTCACAGAGTTTCTTGAGACAACCCCTGAAGATTCACCTACCATCCCAAAACGGGTTGGAAGTCCAAACTTATAGAGTGATAGGTAGTTTGACCAAACCTTGTCTCCCATCTCTTGTTCCAACATGGTCATCAAAACGTTACTTGAATAATAGAAGCCTTGGGCAAATGACATGGTTCGACCTGACGAGATACCTTCATTAATAGACCAGTCATTGATTTCAACATCATCAACCTTGATACCATTGGCATTGCTATAGGTCGCATTAGGATTGAAACTTCCGTTATTGATAGCCGATGACAAGAGCATCACCTTCATGGTTGACCCTGGTTCATATTGGGCCTCATAAAGTCGGTTAACCCAGTCATAACTTTTCTTGGCTTGTCCTTCGAGGGTATCAGAGTTATAGGTAGGACGTTGTGTCGTCGCAAGAATTTCACCTGTTTTTGCATTGACAACTGTCGCTGAAGCATTAACCCCTTGAGTTTCCTCCATAAAAGTATCCATCTGCGTTTCCAAGAAGGTTTGAAGAGGCGCTGATAAGGTCGTATAGATGTTTTTACCATCAATAGCTTCCTTGGTAACAGTTTCCGTTCCAAGAAGAGTATTACCGTCCTTGTCCTTCTCGTAGATGGCTTCGCCGTCTTTCCCTGTCAAAAGGCTATTCAGCGAACGCTCTAAACCGGTTTGACCGACCAATGAATAAGATCCGTCTTTTTTATTCTCAACAGCTTCGGCACGGCCAAGAAACTCTGAAGCAAAGGTTCCATTAGGATACATACGTGAGGTTGTCGCTTCAAAAGCCATACCCTTGATATCTGCATCCTTAAAAGCCTTTTCAAGTTCCTCTTTAACTGAGTAGGTGATACCCTTACCCTTTAGACCAAAGGAAACCTGATAGGCACCTTTAGTACGCAATTGAGCTAGAGCATCGCTTTTCTTAATTCCTAGCTTGTCCTTTAAAATATCGGCAACCTTATCAAACTGGCTTTCTTGAACGTAGAGTTTCTCCTGCGTTGCTGAGACATAGCTGGTTGACACAATAGCGTAAATGGCGTAACTGGTTGAATCTTCAGCCAAAACATTTCCATTTCGGTCGTAAATCGTCCCACGTTTGGCAGCCACTGTGGTTTTAGTGTTATATGACTTAGCAGCTTGTGTAGATAAATCAACACCAAACTTACTATCTGTCCCAATGATTACCACAAAGTTGATAATGAAGACGAAAAAGATAAAGATACTGAGAACCATAAGGTTCTGACCAACATGCTGTCGATTCTGGGCAGGTTTTCGCCTATCCTTTACGACATAATTTAGAAATAAATGTTTAAGTTTTCTTAGTCTGTTCATTGGCTATTTCACACTCTTAATACTATCGTTATTAATAGACAGGCCTGCTTTATTAGCAATCTCTTTGATACGATCAGAGTTAGTCAACTCATTCACTGCCTGTTTTGCATTGTTAAGCTCTGTCTTCTTATCACTGATCTTGCTATTAAGGTCTGTGATTTGTTGCTTGATGGCCTGATTACGTCCCTGTAAAAAGACAACCGAGATACTCATCACAACAGCTGTCAAAACAATTGCCGAATAGAAGGCCTTTTCCATACGTGTCATAAAACGAATATGGTTTCTAAGGGCTCTATTAACAACCTGATGTTCCTGATTTTCCATAGTTATTTCCTGATTTTTTTAGCCACACGCAATTTAGCAGAATGCGAGCGGTTGTTTGCTTCTAATTCTTCCTGGCTAGGCAGGATAGGCTTGCGATTTACTAATGCTACCTTAGGTTGGAGGTCTTCGGGAATAAAGGGTAAGCCTTTAGGCACATCTACCGTACTGGCTTCCTTAAAAAGCTGTTTGGTTAAACGATCCTCCAAAGAATGGAAGGTAATGACCGAGATACGACCATCCACAGCTAATAGGTCCAAAGCCTCCTGAATAGACTCATCCGCAGCACCAAGCTCATCGTTGACTTCGATTCGGATGGCTTGGAAAATTTGTTTGGCTGGATGGCCCTTTTTCTTTAGTTCCTTGGCAGGCTTAGCAGATTTAATAATTTCCGCCAGTTCCGTCGTCGTCTCGATAGGTTTGACCTGACGTGCTTGCTCAATCTTACGTGCAATCTGTTTAGAGAACTTGTCTTCACCATACTTGAAGAAAATACGCACCAAATCGTTGTAAGGATAAGTATTAACCACCTCATAGGCCGTTAAACTAGCTTCCTCATTCATACGCATATCCAGCTTGGCATCCTGTTTATAGGAGAAACCACGCTCACGCTCATCCAACTGTGGGCTAGACACACCCAAATCGTAGAGAATGCCATCAATTTCAGACACTCCCAGAGCTTCAAGGTTAGACCTGAGGTTACGGAAATTATCCTTAATGAAAGTCACCATTCCCTTGTCAATATAGTCTTTCAGACGTCCTTGGGCGTTATCAATAGCCTTTTGGTCTTGGTCGAAACAGTACAAATGCCCTTTTTCAGACAATTGTGACAATAGATAAGACGAATGTCCTGCGCCACCCAAAGTCGCATCGACATAGATGCCATCAGGCTTGATATCAAGCATATCAACAGTTTCGTGTAAAAGAACGGTTACATGGTGAAATTCATTAGTCATAACTTTTATTATAGCACAAGAATAGAGAAATTGTCTCGCCTTGAAAGTTGTTAGGACGGCAAAAAAACCAGACCCAGGGCCTGGCTTTATAAATTATAGATTGGTTATCAAAAATCAGTCTACTCTGTAATAATAATCTTCCTCTGAAGGCATCCCATTCGTCGCTAGGATACGGTCCTTACTACTGTCTCCAGCATCACTAACTCCCTTAGGACATAGCTGAATTGGCGTATTACCTACTGGACTAGAATCAACATAAGTTAAAGTATATATCCCAGACACATACTGATTGGCTGAGACTTTGTCGATAGGGTAAGTATGTCCCCAGAAATCCAACTGTCCGTCCGAAGTAATGGTGATGGTCTTTCCATCTGAGGACTTCCACGTGCCTACAGCTGACTTGTAGTTACCATTTTTCAGTTCATCAGGCTTAAGTGAGCTTGAGCTTGTTTTACCTTCCGACGATGTTTTAGAACTACTATTACTTGAAGCACTGTCCAAGTCCTTCCAATCCCAATCAGAAAGATCTGCTTTTTCAGCACCTGAATCGCTGTCGTCTTTGACAAGAGACTGACCGTCATTATTAAAGTGGTAACCTGAACCGCCACCTGCTGTGGCACCGGCACTACCATAGTAGCTAAACGTCTTATCCTTGAGGTAAGCCAAGGTCATACGCTCACCCAACATACCCAGTTGTTGACCTTCTGTCAGACGAATGACCTGACCATCATCCTTAGAAATAGTATAGATATCCGTAATCATATAGTCTTGAAAGACTTTACCAGGCTTAAAAGCAAACACCAACTCGTCAACCCCATTACCATCCAAATCACGGTAAGTATAGACCGTTGAGGCAGGATTCATTTGAGAATGAGCATATCCCACCACCAAAGGATTAATTGAAGAGTCAGTTTGATTGTCAGCTACAGCTGTTTGATACTTACTAATGATGTCATCATAAGCAGAGGTATCCACTTTTTCCTCTTCACTTGAGCTTTCGCTGCTATCTGATTGGGATCGCTCTACTGATGAGGAAGAATTGGTAGATGATAAATGATTAGACTGATTTGAACAAGCAGCTAATAGGGCTAGGCTAGATAAGCCAGTTACTAATAACAATAATTTCTTTTTCATAATAATCTTTCTATTCGGCTACAGTAGAGTTAACATCCCCGTTATAAATCGTAGATGTTGAAGCATCATTTTGTGATTCGGTATAAGTTGTTGGGGGAGCATAATTATACTGTGGCGCTTGGTAAGTCCCTTGGACTGAAGAAGGAGTCGTTGTGGCTGCCTGTGCCTGACTAGCTGCTACGGATGCGGTGCTAGAGCTTGATGACTCGCTAGACGTTGATGCTGATGATGAGCTAGAGCTAGATGATTTAGAGGAAGCCTTAGCTTTTGATGACGACTGTTTGGTGCTGACCCTCACTCCTACCTCGGCATGATGATGAGTAGGACGGAAAAAGACAATAGCCAAAGCCAATAAAAGAGCTGGTAGGGTAAATGCCAAAATAAGGTAACGTTTTTCTTTCAAGTGACGAAATAGTTTCATAAGTTATTCACATTTCTTAAATTATATTTTAGTATTGATTAGTCTCAGATAAGATTATATCAGAAATATTAAAATGTGCAACATTAACATAAAACTTTTTTGGCATAAAAAAACCAACTCTAAGAGTTGGTTGGTTGTCATTATTGCTGTGGGTTATTGAAGTTGTTAAATGGCACTTCTACTTTCGTTGGTTGGCAGAGCAAAACAATGAAGATAATACCACCGACAAATGGAATTAAAGGAATAAAAATAAATGCCCAATTGTAGCCAGCATCACGTAAACGGCGAACTGTTACAGCAATACCAGGTAAAAGCGCAGCAATACCAAAGGCAAAAAAGATAAATAGGATGATAAATGAAATAACAGCTAAAAAGCTTGATTCTGTCGCATTTGCAATGCCTCCAAAGATTGCGAGCAACACATAAAAAGCAATAACTGTTAACATATTTGCCAAATACGCAAACCAATAATCTGAACGTGTTGAACGTCCCTCAAAATCTACGTAGCCCTTCCAAAACTTCTTATAAGCTTCGATCATAATAAAATCTCCTCATTTTTTGATACTTATAGTATAGCAATAAAAAAAGAATTTGACAAATTGACTAAAGAACAGCCTCGCAAGGCTGTTATGTCATTATTATTGTTGTGGATTATTGAACTGGTTGAAAGGAAATTCTACTTTTGTGGGTTGACAAAACAAAACCAACAGAACGATATCGCCTATAACAGGCGCATAGCGTAAGAAAATCAATGCCCAATGAAAACCAGCATCACGCAAGCGACGTACCTGAAGGGCAATAGATGGAATATAGTTAGCAAAGAAATATACCATTGCAAGCCCATACAATAATTTAAGAATAATATGATAATGACTATCTGGACTATCAAATACAATGGCAACTATAACCACGGTAAATAAAATGATAGTTACAATCGTATTCGCTAAAACTGCCAACCAATAATCTGAGCGGCTTGAACGTCCCGTAAAATCGAAATAGCCCATCCAATACTTCTTATAAGCTTTAAACATGGCAAAATCTCCTCACTCTTGATACCACCAGTATATCAGAAGACCTGTCGTCTAGCAAACTAACTTAAAAAAGCTCCTCATGGAGCTTGATGGGTTATTCTCTAATTTGTCCTTGTCCGTTAATATAGAACTTGGTTGACGTTAGGGCCTCCAGTCCCATTGGACCACGGGCATGCATTTTCTGAGTTGAAATTCCGATTTCAGCACCTAGTCCAAAGACGAAACCATCTGTGAAGCGAGTTGAGGCATTAACATAAACAGCTGCAGCGTCAACATCGTCTTGGAATTGCTCAGCACGACTAATATCTTGAGTCACGATAGCCTCTGAATGCGATGTCGTGTAAGTGTTAATCCAGCCAATAGCCTCGTCAAGGCTATCTACCACTTTAACAGACATTGTGTAGTCCAAAAACTCTGTCGCAAAGTCTTCTGGTAAGGCTGAAACAGCTTTGTCCATTACTTTCAAAGCACGCTCATCTGCACGAAATTCAACAGCATGAACTTTAGAAATAGCCTTTTCCAATTGAGGTAGGAAGTCTTCCGCAATATCAGCATGAACGACCAGCGATTCTGCAGCGTTACAAACGCTTGGTCGCTGCGTTTTTGCATTGATGACAATCTGTGTCGCCATATCCAAATTAGCATATTTATCCACATAAATATGACAGTTACCGACACCTGTTTCAATGACTGGAACCTTGGCTTTTTCTTTAACCGTTTGGATGAGACGGGCCCCACCTCTAGGGATGAGCAAGTCTACGTACTCAGTCGCCGCCATGAGTTCTTCTGCTACTTCGTGAGAGGTATCTTCAACTAACTGAACGGCATCTGCTGGAATTCCTGCAGTTTCCAAGGCCTTACGGGCTACTGTAACTAGAGCCTTATTCGAATTAATGGCATCACGTCCCCCACGGAGAATGATGGCATTATTGGTCTTGAAGGCTAAGCTAAAAGCATCAATTGAGACATTTGGACGGCTTTCAAAAATCATGGCGATAACTCCCATAGGGACACGCTTTTGAACGATTTTAAGGCCATCGAGATTCGTATAGCCACGCACCACTTGACCGATAGGATCTTGGAGGTCTGCGACCTGACGGACACCTTCCGCTATCCCTGCAATACGATCTTCCGTTAGGAGCAAGCGGTCTTGCATGATTTCAGAGATACCATTTTCCTTGGCATTAGCCATATCCTTAGCATTTTCAGTGATAATATAGGCACTTTCAGCCACTAGAGCTTTAGCTACCTGGTTTAGAAGGTCGTTTTTGGCTGCTGTTGATAATTTAGCAATCTGACGACCTGCTACTTTGGCCTGTTGGCCAAGTGTATCGATATATGTCATCTTAGTCCTCCTGTTTAAAGAGTGTACCGATTTTAGCTCCTTCAAGGACACGAAGGATGTCACGTGGATTTTCACCATTCATCAAAACCATTTGGCTATGATTCTCAAAAACCATCTGGGCAGACTTAATCTTACTCATCATACCACCCGTACCAAACTTACTACCAGCACCACCAGCCGAGGCCAGAATTTCCTCTGTAATCTCTGGTACATAGCTACGAAGGGTTGCATCCTCATAGATATTAGGATTCTTATCAAAAAGCCCATCAATATCTGACAACATGATCAGAAGGTCTGCACCTACAATCTTAGCTACGATAGCTGACAAGCGGTCATTATCACCAAACTTAGTCGCATGATCCATCTCATCTACGCTGACAGCGTCATTTTCATTCACGACTGGAACCACTCCCAGTTCAAAAAGGCTGTCAAAAGCGTTAATGGCATTAGAGAGACTCTCAGGATACTCAACCACATCTCGAGTTAAAAGAAGCTGAGAAACCTTAGTCTGGTAATGTGCAAAAACCTGAGAGTAGAGGCTCATCATGGCAACCTGTCCAACACTTGAGACGGCCTGCTGCTTACCGACTTCTACCGGCCGCTTGTCAAGGTCTAGGACATTAAGACCGAAGCCCATAGCACCAGAAGATACCAAGACGACTTCAATCCCCTTATTATGCAGGCTGGAAATCACAAAAGCCAGTTGATCGATTTTTTCAAGATTAATTTTTCCTGATGGCAAAACCAGAGAGCTAGTCCCGATTTTGATAACCAGGCGTTTTACTGAGTCAAAATTTCGTTTCATATTTATGATTATACACTAAATTCAGGTATTTTAACATATTAATGTATAAGTTTGCATATAAGGAATTGTCATAAAAAGAGTCCCTCCTATTTGGAGAAACTCTTTAAACAATTTGGTCTAAGCAAAAAACATAGCTCTAATGCGTTTCCAACGCTTGCGATCTCCAAAAAGGTAAACCATTAGAGCAATTAAGGTTAGAACCACAGCTGTTATCGCATTAACGACAAAGGCTATCCAAACCTTGCTGACAAAGAAGACAATACCTCCTAGCAAGGCAGCAACGATGAGGGTAAAAATGAAAATTCCCACAAAAAGCCACTGTCCACCACCTCGATTAAAGAGTTGGGTGACTTCCTGCCAATTCAATTCCAACAGTTTAAGGTCCCTCTCGAAGAAATAACCTCCTAGCAGATAGGTTGAGACAAGGAATCCAAGGATGAAACTAAGGACTAAAACGGGATGAAGGTGAGCAAGGAAAAGCAAGCCAAGTCCTCCTAACAAGAGGGAAATACCAACTTGCAAGCTATAAAATAGCCAAAATTTCTGACGAAGGTAGTCACCCGTATTGATTGGCAAACTACGAATAAAATCAAAGTTTGTCCCCTCTAAGGAAGTCGCCACCCCTAGAAAACTGGTTGGTTGTGCTGAAAAGAAGCCAAAGGCCATCCCGATTAAAAGCAGGAGTCCAAAATAATCCGGTCCTAAATCTTTCAAAAAGACTGCTCCACCACCCATCATAACCATATATAAGATTGGCACCATATAGGTATTAATAATAAGGGTTGGATTTCCCAAGGTAGATAAATGGTGACGAACCAGGACCTGTCGCTGGCTACGAGTCACAGCCTTGGCCTTTACCTTACTAGCTTTTTGACTATAGAGGGCCTCGTGGAAATAGCGAGGCATTCTGACCTTATAAAACCAATAGGCTAAGAGGAGCACCAAGGCAAGAGGAAGGTAAAGATTTAGGAGGGCCTCCATAGACAGCGGGGCAGTTACGAGATCATAGTAACCTCGCAAGTAAGGGAATAAAGGAAAATCGGCATGTCCAGCACCCTTAATATAACCATTTATAAAACTAACCAACATAATAGGCAGCATGAGTAATAGGGTTGATAGGGTCATCAGGATAGTCGAATAGAGCTTTTGACGAGAGCTACGAACAATCAAAGTCCCAATGCTGTTGGAGAGAAGGACTGATAGAACGAGATTGACAAAAAGACAAAGGACAAAGGCAAATAGCCCTACAAGTATCCCCAGTGGACCAATAAATTGCCAGTAAGCTAAGATGAGCAAGCTAAGAAGTGGAACCATAAAAGTCATCCCAGTCATAAAACCTGATAAGGTCTTGGCTAAAAAGACTTCCGATGGTTTCAAAGGTAAGGGCAGATAGACCTTGCTATCCTTACTGTCATAAAAGGTGCTATAAAGGGCGGTAAAAGTCTGAACTAGTCCCATAACCGTAAAGGTCAGAAGATATAAGGTTAAGACACCAGGGTTGGCCTTGTAATCAACACCGATAAAAAGGTAGCTATAGAGCACCGTAAAAAGAATTAAAATCAAGAGTTGCTGCCTGAGCATGGCATTTACAATGGAGAAATTAGCTTTTTTCTTTTTCTCCTGACGTTTCTGAAGGCTAGTGACAGCTTGAGGATTCGCATAGAGGAGATTGATTTTGAAAAGCTCCCAAACGTGGTTCCAGTTCATGACTACACCTCCTCGACCTTGCGTCCAACCATTTCTAGATAGATGGATTCTAAATCCTTGTCAGGGTACTTAGCTTTCAGCTCAGCTAAGGAACCTTGGAAGATGAGTTTTCCTTTCTTCAAAATACCAATGCGGTCACAGAGTTGCTCAGCTACACTCAGGACGTGGGTTGAGAAAAGGACGCTATTTCCCTCCTTGGCATGATGACGCATGGCTTCTTTCAAATCATAGGATGCCTGTGGGTCCAAACCTGTCAGAGGCTCATCCAAAACCCAAATCTGTGGATTAACCAAAAGAGCACCGATAACGACAACTTTCTGACGCATACCGTGTGAGAAGGAAGAAATGAGGTTATAGCGATTTTCAGTCAAATCAAAGGTCGTCATGAGGGCTGTTAAACGTTCCTCAACCTGACTAGCTTCCAAATCATAGATACGTGTCAAAAAATACCAGTAGTCATTGGCAGTCAAATTCAAAAATAAATCTGGTGAATCTGGCACATAAGCGATTTTTTTCTTAATAGCATCTCGGTGCTGACTAAGAGCCATATCGTCAACATAAACCTCTCCGTAGCTGGCCTCAATGATAGATGTCAAAATAGAAATGGTCGTGGTCTTACCAGCACCATTATGGCCAATCAGACCAAAAATTTCCCCATCACGAATCTCTAGATTAAGATCTGAGAGGGCATCCTTATCCTCATAACGCTTAGTCACATGTTCAAATCGAATCATCTTTTCTCCTTCCTTGAGCACTTATTTAATTATAATGCCATTTTGTTGTTTTTTATTAGGTTTAAAATTAGATTCGTAAGCTTATTTTTCATAAACAATAACTTAAAAACCGCTAAATAAAAGATTGGATAGTGTTTTCTACTAATTTCTCATTTATTGTATCATTTCAAAGGTACAATTTCAAGAAAGTCTTTGATATTACTTCCTGTTTTTGCATTCATCCTTTGATAATGATAGACTTATGGTATTTAGTATCAAGAGGGAGTAAAGCACTAATGCCAACTGGAATTATCATCAATTCGCTATCAATTATCTTAGGAGGAATCTCTGGAGGGCTCTTCGGCGACTATCTCAGAGAAGACTTCAAGGAAAACCTTAATCTCATCTTCAGTCTAGCCTCTATGGTTATGGGGATTAGTGCTATTATGAATATGGTTAACATGCCTGCCGTTATCTTTGCAGTAGTTATTGGTACTATTATTGGACTGGCCCTAAAGTTCGGAAACCTCATCAACAAGGGAGCTGGGCTTATGGAAAAAGGCTTGTCCAAAATTACGCCAAGTAAGCAAACCGGACTGGCTCACGATGAGTTTTATGCGCAACTCTTGACAGTTATCGTCCTTTTTTGTGCGAGTGGTACAGGAATTTACGGGAGTCTTGAGTCTGGGATGACAGGCGATGCTTCTATCTTAATTTCCAAGTCTATCCTAGATTTCTTCACGGCTATGATCTTCTCCTGTAGTCTGGGTTACATTGTTTCCATGATTGCCATTCCACAATTTATCGTTTTCTTCCTCCTCTTTGTGAGTGCTGGTTTCATTCTCCCTCTAACAACAAAAGCCATGATTGGAGATTTTAAAGCTTGTGGAGGCTTCCTTATGATTGCGACTGGTTTTCGTATTATGAAACTTCGTCAATTTCCAACCGCTGATATGATTCCAGCCATGATACTGGTCATGCCGATTTCCTGGGTCTGGGTCAATTGGGTAGTGCCTTTGATTAGTTGATGTTACGATTAAAAGGAACAAATACCGTCAGTCTAGTGCCGGCGGTTTTTGTCTGTATTTACTGTCGTTACGGAGTTCATCTATTAAAAACTAGTAACACTTATGCTGTCTATTTCTAATTTTTCTAACCTTGTTTAGATTAAGATGAGTTTGTTATAATAACCTTCGTAGGTCTAAGCGACCTACAAGATACTTTTTTCATAACCGTTTCCATCCTCTAATATTTTAATGAACTTACAATACTGATGGAAATTTATCGGAAAGACTGGTGGATACACCGGTCTTTTTTACTTGGTTTGGGAGACAAAAACCATTCTCTCACTATGAAAGAATGGTTATGCGATAACTTATACTTCTACGACTTCCAAGTCTTTTCCACCTAGGAGAATGAGGTACTTGTCGACCTTGTCCACCTGGTAGGCTTGACTGAGAGCCTTGGCATAGAGGCTCATTTGTCCTGTGTAGCGCTCTTTAATCTCACTTGGGTGAGTAAAGTGGTCCGTCTTGTAATCAAAGAGGACAATTCGATTTTCAAGAAGGAGGTAGCCATCGATGATACCACGGACGACAAAGTTTTCTTTACTAGCTGGGTCTTCTGCCAACATGGCAAACGGTGCTTCACGGCGTAGCTTATCTCTATTAGCTAGAATGAGCTTTCCAAGTTCGGTGTCAAAGAAGCCTAAAAGCTTTTCTAACTGCACACGCGCCTTGACTTGGTCATCAGCAGATACTCGCCCAAGAGCTTGAGTCAAATCTTGGAGGGTCACAGTATCAGAAAGAATCAAGCGTTGCATGAGTTCATGGGTAGCAGAACCAACCGCAGCTCCTGTAACTTTCGTTTTTTGGCCAAAGTCTGGTAGCTCAAAAGTAGTGGATGTTTCAAGAGGTTGGACTTCCTCTTTCTTGTCCATGATATCTACACCTTCTGTATCCATAACTGGTTCGTAGAAAGTCTTCAGCTGACTTGGAGTACGCACCGATGGTAGGTCAATTGCTGATGCATAGAGTTGGTTGAGTTTTTCAACGCTTTCTAAGACCGTTAGGGCACGCTTAATGTCTTCCGTCTGGCGATTGTTAGATAAATCATCAGCATTTACTGTTGCTTGAACTTCAACCTGCCCAATAGCTTCTGGGGTCAACTCCTCAGCCTCAACAAAGCTAACAGCAAACTTGAGGTCTTTTCTCATAAAGGCGGTATCCAGGGCCATAATCCAGTCCTGATAAGTAGATAGTTGGTCTCTCAGAACTACTGGTAGACGATTATTTTCAACATCAGTGCCATATTGCTGGGTTAATTTTTCCTTACTGCCCTTCCCAACAAGGTAGAGCTTTTGCTCTGCACGAGTCATTGCAACATAGAGCAAACGCATCTCTTCAGAGATACTTGCTCGGCGCTCTTCCTTACGATTTTCCTGGAAGGTTAAGGTCTCTAGAACAACATTCAACTTAGGCAAATTGGTGTTTATCTGGTCTTTGAGGTCAGCTAGATACTTAATGCCAATCCCTTTTTCACGGTTGATAATGTACTTACCACTCAGTCCATCCTTGCTGTGACCGATGAACTTGCGATTCATCTGCAAGACAAAAACATACTTAAACTCCAGTCCCTTAGCCTTGTGAATAGTCATGAGGCTAACGGCATTTTTAGGAACCAAGTCTGTCACTTCCTCTAGGTCGTTACCGCTAGAAATGATCTTGTCAATCATACCGATAAAGCGAGAAAGTCCCTTAAAGCCGGTCTTTTCATAGGCATTGGCACGTAAGGCAAGGGCGTAGAGATTGGCCTGGCGTTGCTCAGCTCGTGGAAGGCTACCAACATAGTCGTAATAGAAACGGTCGTTGTAAATCTTCCAAATGAGGTCGTAGAGCGAGTGCCACTTACTGTAATCACGCCAATCTGCCAGAGTCTCAGTGAAAAGAGTCAACTTGGCATCAAGTCCTTGTGTGACAACTTCCGGATGAAGCCCTGTTTTAGTGCAAGCTACAAGAAGCTTGTCATAGAATTGCCCCTCATCAGCCTGGACAGCGATACGAGCCAAATCATCCTCGTTGAAATGAAACATCGGTGAACGAAGGAGGGCAACCAAGGCATAGTCGTTAAGAGGATTATTGATGGCACGAAGGGTGTCCAACATAATCATGACTTCTAGTGACTCAAGATAACTTGACTTGTACTCGTCAGGAACCAAGGGAATTCCGTGCTCCTCAAAGCTCGCCATCAAGTCCAGATAGGTGTTACGGGTTGGTGCTAGGAGGGTAATGTCCTCAAAACGGACTCCCTGCTCGTGAAGTTTAATGATTTCTTTGATAACCAAAGAAATCTCACCACTGCTGATAGGTTGATCTGGACCTTCCTCGTCAGGATTTGCACCGGTTTCATCACTATTGTAAATCAGAACCTCAGTCTCATTTTCAGGATGAGGCTCTTTTTGCTTCTCGCTACCCGCTACCAACATGTGCGTCTTGTCATAAAGGATATCCCCGATTTCCTGGTCCATGAGGTGGCTGAAAACACCATTGGTCGCATCAAGAACTTCAGATTGGCTACGGAAGTTCTCTTTTAGGAGAATCAGCTTACCAGCATCTGGATTGTCAAGGAAGAGCTGAAACTTGCCATTAAAAATCTGAGGGTCTGCCTGACGGAAACGATAGATGGATTGCTTGATATCTCCCACCATGAATCGGTTGTGACCGTTAGAGAGGAGCTCCAACATGCGTTCTTGGGTATGGCTATTATCCTGATACTCGTCTACCATTACTTCATGGTAACGGTCACGGTAACTGGCTGCCACCTCTGGATTTTCCTCCAAAATACGGATGGCAAAATGGGCAATATCTGAGAATTCAAAAGCATTTTCCTGAATCTTTGCCTGTAAATACTGGTCCGAAAAATCAAGTACAAAGGCCTGAAGCAACTCCAACAGAGGTAGGATGTCATCATTATGCTTGGTCAAAACCTCGAGGACCGTTAGCTGGGTATCAACCTCCCGCAACTGGGTCACAAACTCATTTTTGGTTTTGTTGTAAGCTTCCTTGTAGGCCTTGAGTTCCTCGTCTTTAGGACGGGTCATATTGGTCAAACCAGTACCTCCTGACAAAGTCAAGAGTTGTTTGAGCAAGTCCTCCATATCCGTTTGGTCATTGGCCAAGGCTCCCTCAAGAAGGATAATGGCATCTGACACATTATTCAGATACTTGGCCTTGGCAAATTCACGCTGAGCTAGGCCTAGATGGTCTCTTAAAAAGGCTAAGAAATCAGCCAACAAGCCATCTTTGAGACCCTCTAAAAGCTCAGCTTTAGCCTTGTCTGGATTGGCCTCTGCCTGCCCTTTTAAAAGATTTTGACGTAGCCATTTTTCAGGACCTGCAGTAGCCTGAGAAAAGTTATAGACATCGTAAACTAAATCACGAAAAGCCTTACTAGTCTTGCCATTTCCTGCGAAGTTGCGGACCAATTTTTGGAAAAGCTGGGCATCCTTCCCTTGCATAAAATCGTTAAAGAGATCAGCATAAACCTCATTTTTCATAAGTGTCTGCTCGGCAGGGTCCGTCATGATGCGGAAAATAGGTGACACCCCCAAGAGATAGCCATACTGATTGACCAATTTCTGGGTGAAGGCATCCATAGTTCCAATATCTGCCGTCCCAATCTTGGCAATCTGATCTGAAAGAAAGGCACGCTCTTCATCCGTCTCAACTTGTCCAAGCTGCTCTGTCAGACGTTTTTCCAGACGCTCTTTTAACTCACCTGCAGCCTTTACCGTAAAGGTTGAGATAAAGAGTTGGTCAATGCCAACGCCACGTCCAATCATATCAAGGATACGCTCAACCATGACAAAGGTTTTTCCTGATCCAGCCGAAGCTGACACAAGAATATTGCTACCATTACTGTAAATGGCCTCAATCTGCTCTGGTGTTAACTTGCGTTCCTTGTCAGAAGCTGCTTCTTGGGCAATACGTTCCTTAATCTCTGTTGGACTTAAAAAAGCTTTAGTCAACATGGTTGTCCTCCTGGTCTTTGTTGTCTGCTGTCACAGCTTGATCAGTGACTGGAAAGGGGACGATAGTTTCAGCAACTTGCATCTCATTATCGTCCTCATCTTTTGCCATCAGCTCCAAATAGGCTTCCTTCTTGCCCTTGCTTGGTAAACGCAAGAGTTTTCGCGCCTGTCCCATGTGGCGGTCGGCCTCAAAATGAGTAATAGCCTTGATTTGATCCCCTTGAACAGACTTGCCATCCTCAGTATAAGGATTGACAGCAAAATTCCCGCTTCGAATAACTTCAGCAGCACTTGTAAAGAGCTTAATATTGTAATCGAGCAAGGTTTCTAGGTCCTCCTTGTCATAGGTGACAGTCTTTTGTAAATCATAGTTTCCACCAGCTAGATGCTCTGTTTCTGAAGCCACAAAAAGTCCCTTATAGGTTAATTCCTTATGAGCATGAGCTGCTAGCTTATCCAGACCAAACTGAGCTAGGTTAAGCTGTGGGTCCTGCATGTGAAGATACATGGCACCAAAAAGCTGATTAGCATCAACCTTATAGGTCTGGCGGAGGGCTTCCAGATAGGTTACCAACTGTGGGCTGAGGCCATTGTAGAATTTTTGAATGTCAAAGACATTTTTACCTGACTTGTAGTCAACGACACCCAGAGCCCCATCCGTTAAACGGTCCACACGGTCAATAATCCCTGTAATCTTGATGCTATTTGCTAAGAGCAAATCAAACTTGGCTTCCTCACGCTCAACCTTAACAAACGCATTGTCACGCAAAACACTGGCAGTTGAACGGGCGATATCTTCCAAAATCTGACGAGACAAGCGACTCTCTTGGTCCTCTGTATAGAGAAGTTCAAAGGGTTGTTCCTGATTGGTCTGAGCAATAGCCTTTTCCAATTTATCATCGAAGTTTTCTAACGAAGAATCCCCCATAACACGCTCAAAGACACGGTGCAAATAAGTCCCGTGGTGTCGAGCATCTGGATGGATGGACTCCAACTCTTCAAGCCCCAAAACATAACGCAAGAAATAAAGATATTGGTTATTATAGAAGGTCGTCAGAGCCGAAGCTGATAATTTCAGTGGTTCTTCCCCCGGAAAGACCAGCTGCATAACCTGATCATCCACCTTGGTCGTCGTCACATCGTCAATGACATTTGGAATCAAGACTTGATCCTTATCAAGTCGCTTACGGAGATAACGCACGGCAACTGACCAGAAAGTCTGGGTTTCCTTATCCAAATCAGCATCTAGCTGACTGCTGTTAAGGGCAATGACAGTTGATAGGAGGTCCTTGTAGTTCCCAATCTGGTCACCCTTAGCTTCAAAACGGTTGCGTCCCTTCTCAACCAAAGAAATACCAAGGTCAAGCAGCTCTTTCAAATAAACCGACATGTCATCCAGCGTCTCATTAAGAATTTGTGGCTGACTGAGCACCAATTGTTCACTAGCCGCATTGAAAAGCGACATAGCCACAAAATGCCCCCGCTGATTGTTGCTCTGCGTGACAATATCCAAACTCCTGTGCTCATCCGTCGCCTCATTGATACGACTGCGTTCCTCATCAGACAAGAGACTCTTATTTTGCCCGACCTTAGGAAAATGTGACTGGGTCATGCCCAAAGCAAAGACATAGGGAGCTGAATGTGGCTGGACCAAATCGTATTTCTTCACATTGACGACATCGACTGTGGCTGGGACTGTACGGTAATCACAGGCCAACATCCCTGAACGCAAAATAGACAAAAAGTCGTCCACTGACAGCGATTCGTCTCCAAAAATAGTCTCAATCTGCTCCAAGAGTTGGGTGAAAGCCTTCCAGACCTGTTCATTCTGTTCTTTTTCAGCCTCACTGGCTTTGGCAGTCAAAGCAGCCATCTGACTTGGCACTTGCACAGTCTCTAAAAAGGCCACAAGTTTCTTGAGTAGACTAGAACCCTTTTGTTTACGACTATTAAGTAACTTGTCCAAGGGCTCTACCAGTTGTGAGCGCAAGGCATTGATACGATCCAAATCATACTTATCACGACTATTGGCCGTAAAATCAGACAAGAACTTGTGACGCCCCTTGATATCTGCAAAATTGACATAATATTCAAAAAGGTCCAAGTCCTCCTGAGTAAATCCACCATAAAGACCAGATTTTACAAGGTTAAGCAAATCCTCAGCACGATAATTATAGCGCTTGATACGCTCTAGCGAATCCACAAACTGCACCAAAGGATGGCTGGACATGGTTTCTTCCTTACCAAAATAATAGGGAATGTCAAATTTTCGGAAAATCTGACCCACTTGAAGCTTGTAACTCTCCTCATCACCAAGCAAGACTAAGATATCCTTGTAACGTTTGCCATCCGCTAGTAACTGACGAATACTCTTGGCAACCTGAGCCACTTCTTCCCTTTGATTGACCACTTCCCAAACTTGCAGAGCTTCTTTGTCCTGATCAGTCAGCTGTTCATCTATGGTACTAAAATCATGACGACTCTCCAAAAGGTGACTGATACGTGCAAAAGAAGGATTGCCCTCCTTGTCCGTCGTTACATAATCTGGTGTCACCTTATAGGTCTGAGCTAAAGTCCTCAAAAAATCCACTGAGGCCTGATAAACATTGCCATAGACAAAGTTAGCCTTATAGGCTTTTTGACTGGCATAAGTCCCAATAACAATCTGATGACACTTCTCATTCAAGAGGGCAATCAGAGCTTCCTCCTCAGCTGAGAAACGGGTAAAGCCATCAATGACCAAAACCGTATGGCTCAATGCCTTATCTAAATGTCCCGAGTTAATTTCCTCAAAGAAGACGCTGAGCTTGGATTGATTATCAAAATCTCCTGCCAACAAAAGGTCTTGAGCCGCACTGAAAATCTTTACCAAATCCTCCTGCTTCTCTGCTTGGTCCAAATACTGCAAATCCAGAATCGTCATATTGGCCTGTTGCAACTCTTTGTAAAGATCCACCAATTGGTTAATAAAATTACTATCCTTACGCAAACGACCATAAACCTTGAGCTCATCATCACCCATGTGCGACAGCACCTTATAAAAAATCATGGCCAGACCGGTATCATCCAACTGGGTTTTAGGATTACTCGTATTGAGAATAAAATACCTAGCCATCTGTGTAAAACGAGTCACCGTAATCTCAAAGGATGCTGATTGAGGCAGGTACTCCAAGACCTTACGCTCCTTCTCAAATGACAGGGCATTAGGAGCAATATAAAAGACTCTCTTTCCCTTTTGAGCATGGCTGGTCGCCTGCTCCGTCAGAATTTCTGTTAAATCCTGAGACATATCCGTATAAAGTAATTTCATAAGACGTCCCTTTCTTATCTATCTGCCAGTCGTTGGGGCTAAGCAAAAATTATCATTTACTTAGCACTAACAACCATTAATCCTTGCTATTATAACACAGAATCAAGCAACAATCAGAACCCTCCCTTGTCACCTTTCTCCTCCAATGTCCTAAGCTTCAGACATAAACACAAGCACGACAGCAAAGAGCCCTCCTTTATGGTCCTATAGCCAAAAAAAGAGCCAAATCCTTTGATTTGACTCGAGATCTTTATTTAAAAATTAATTCCTGTTTAAAGAGGTAATCACCACTACTTGTTACCAAGTTGGCATCCCCATATTTCTTAAGAATATCCTTGGCCGAGTGGAGGTTAAGTCCAGAGGTCTTCTTCTGATTTTCCTCCTGCATAATAGCGTCAAGGTCAACTCTTTCTTCTTGCGTTCGATTTTCCATAACGAAGTGGTAGCTTCCATCCTTATCGTGTTGATGAAAACTAAAACTGATTTGAGCGGCTGGTACTTGCTTGCTCTCGTCAATCGCATTACTAAAGAAAATAGACACTAGCAAGGTTAAATCAACCACATTCATAGCAAATCCCTTGATTTCCTCAGGAATGTCACAGGTCACTGGAATATTATTACGTTTAGCCTCCATCATACGAGCCGAAAGAAGGCTACGCAGAGGTAGAGAATGAATATTTTCCAGCTTAGGATTCTCAACGACACGGAAACGTTCAAACTCCTTGGCACTCTCTCTTAAAACATTTTGATAAACCTGTTCAGCAAGAGCCTCTTCCTGGTCACGTACTTCTTCCGAAAATTGTTCCACAACCGTCTGATAAGACTGCCTGTATTGTAACAACTCATTATAGAGAACATCGATTTTCTGATTAGCCTTGGTCAAACTATTCAAATGCCTTTTTTCCTCCATAGCCAAGCTCTCTTCCAGATATTGCCTAGACAATTGATTGAGGTGGGCAATAAGAAAAATAAAGGCTATTGCTGACAAGAGAACCCAGAACATACGCAGCCGCAATTCCAACTCTGGAGAATAGAACGGAAACCAAACATCCAAATTCATGCAAAGATAGATACCCAACAAATAAATCGCCATTGCCAAGGCAACACGTCGAGAAATCTGAATATTGTGGAGAGAATCATCGCTATAGACCTTCCAACGTTTCAAATCCAAGCCCAAAAAACGGTTAAAAATGAAATAGAGTGGCAGAATCATACTATAGGTCAAGAGATAAAAGAGAGCATTACTCCCCACCTCAGCTACAGGAATATTCAAGAGAAGAGGGAAAAAGAAAAGTCCCAATAAACGAAAGAGTAAATCCGATGTCACCACCGGAAACAAGGTATGAAAGGCATACTGCGTTAACGACCAGGTCTTCCCCTTGGCAAGAACTGCCAAAATCATCAGAAGAAAGACATCCACAACAGTCGTCAGATTCGCAATATTGTATTGAATAGCCACATCAAGCAGGGCCAAAGTCAAAAATACCGTCCAGGAGATACGAATATCCGTCATCCGCCTGAAAATGATACAGTTAATTGTCAGCGTCAGAATAATCTGGACAGCCAAAAAGGCATCTGTATCATAAAGATTTAAAAAATTAATTCCTAAAAACGATTCAAACATTTAATCTCTTCCCCAAAAAAATTTCCAATGACTCGTTTAGTATTCAAATTGCTGTCTATAAATCAACTTGTCATCCTTAAAACTAAACTTAGATTGAGGATAACGTTCCATAATATCCTCAAGTTGTTCATTCATTGACAAGCCTTCTTCACCTTCCTTATAAGCTCCCCTTGCTTCACCTTGACCAAGAGTCACCTCTACAGAGAGAACCTGCTCCTCACCTCTTTGAAAATACGACAGGCGAACTAAGCACTCTTCTTGACCATGCGCTTTTAGCAAGGCATTGTCCAAGAAAGTTGACAAAACCCCCGATAAATCCACCACATCAATATGAACTGGTGAGATAGGATCCGGAATTTCTAGGATAAACTCAAGTCCCACAGCGTGAAACTCCATATACTTACTCTCAATCACAGACCGTAGCAGTTGAGAATGGATATTGGAAATATCTGGTATAACTTTTTTGAAAGGAACTTCCTCCTCAGATAGACTCTGAGAATCCCCTTCTTGACTAGTTGCCAGAACAGTCTTAACCTTCTTAGGCACAGCTACCTTTGGAACACCATCACGGTAAAGTTCCTGATAAAGGTGAAGGATATGCCTACTAGACTCCTGCAAACTTTGGAAATGACGTTCCTGTTCTTCCTTCAACTCTATAAAAAGTTCATCCTTAACCCATTGGTTGGCATAAGACACGACTAGGAAGAAAGCCCCTGTAGCTAATAAAACAACCAGCTTAGCATAATTGTTAACCACTTCCACAGGCCAGATAGTAGCGAAATAAGGCAAAAAATCATTTAAAAGGCCATATGACAGAAAAGCAAAGCTAATCCCGATAACAATCGGAGTAAAGTGCAAACGTAAGCGTTCCTTGTCTTCAACTTGCAAATAGTCATAACCAATAAAACGGTGAATCAAAAGATATAGTGGGTAGGTAGCTACCACACACATGAAAGTCGTTAGAGGCTCTGGAATGCGACTGACAAAATCATCCCCTAACAGCAGAGGGAGGATAAAAAACGAGAGTCCTCGCATGATGATGTTAGTCGTTCCCCAGGCATAGAAGCTGTTAAATACTGGCTCAATCCACGGCAAATCAGGACGTTTGTAATAACTAAAACAAAATAGAATGAGAGGATTAAGCAAAAATTTGAATCCTATAGGAAGAATTGGTGTCAGAACAA
Organism: Streptococcus sp. C150; assembly: GCF_000187445.1. Classification (NCBI taxonomy): domain Bacteria; kingdom Bacillati; phylum Bacillota; class Bacilli; order Lactobacillales; family Streptococcaceae; genus Streptococcus; species Streptococcus sp. C150. The sequence continues at coordinate 1,519,788 of NZ_GL698449.1, forward strand.
CTGAAATAAGGCCACCCACCAAAAGTAGCCGCCAAGAGACCTTAACTCGACCGGCCGCATTGAACATCAGGTAATTCACCAAGAAAATCAAGAGTGCATCAATAATTATCAACCATTGTAAGTCTTTTAAGACAGCAAGCAGCCATTCGACAATAAAAGTCATTCTTTTTCCCCCTCCCTTAACATGAATTAAGAAACTTTCTCAGAAAGCATCTATACAACACTACTCATTATATAGCTTTTTAGAAGTTTTCACAATAATTAATTTTTAAAGAAAGTCTATGAAACATCTAATAATCCAATTATTCATGTAAAAAGAGCTGGCTTATTAAATTAAAGTTACAAATGTAACATAAAAAGTTGAGATAATTTTATCCCAACTTGTTAATCCCTGACATATTCCTTTAGAAACTTTTTTAAATGAGTACGGACGTCTGCGACCTTCTTAGAAGTTCCAAGACTAATTTTTGAGCCTAAGGTCTCAAAAATTCCGAGTGGCTGAAAAAATCTAATTTCAGCCACTTTACTCACAGCAGAAAATTTCTTAGAATGCTTGCTTTGCTGGCATAAACCATAATAATTTACGTTTTTCAATCATGTGTCATCGCCAATTGTAATTAATAGACAGTCAGTCTACGTTTTCAATCTTATCTCAAGCTTGTAGCCTTAATAGACCTAGTCAGCTTTATAGTAGAATTGTTTGGCATCTGATTGTGGTGAGGCTGACTGAGTAATCAAGATACGATCCTTAGTTTTGTCCGAACCATCCACAAATCCCTGTACTGTCGGTAGAGTTACCCCCTTAGGAACAAAAACAATTGCTGCGCCCGAGATTCCCATCCTCAAACTTGATGTCACATAGCCATTCTCAAGTTTAACATTCGTATTTTCAACAACATAATTTTCAGGAGCTGTTAAATTATCCTTCGAAAACGTCAAAGTGTTACCATTTCCATTCTTCCAAGTACCTTCAAGGCTTTGGAAGTTATTGTCCTTAATAGCAGTAACATCCATACCAGTTTGCTCAGTCTTAGCGTCTGTCTTTGATTCTGTCTTAGCTTCTGAGGAGCTTGACGAAGTTGATGTTGATGATGTTGTTGAACTTTGTGAAGAACTTGATGACTCTGAGCTTTCAGACTTACCAGCGCTAGAATAATGCTTGAGCAACTCTTGGTAGGCCTCTTGCATATCATCTGGTGCTACCTTATAGGTCTGAACAGCCTTCTTATCGTAATTGCCAATCCAGTAATTAGTCACATAATAAACGGTACCATTAGAACCTAGAACAATTTGGTAAGAGTCCTTGTCTTGATCAACCAAATCCTTATAGAGCTTGTTGTAGCCGTTATAATTGCCACCCGTCTTGTCATCAGCTGAAAAGTCCTTGAAGAGGGCTTTTTGTTCCGCATCATTGTCCTCATACATGGCATGTTTTTTATCCTTCAAGGTATAGAGACGGAAGGATGACGTTGGGCTATAGTCTGCAGTCTTACCACTATTTTCATTAATTCCAAGGGCAAAGGAATCAACCCTATTTTTATAGTCCTTGAAATCATAGTTTGAAGCTTCTTTACCATTGACGATACCACTAGGAACACCTGAGATATTTTCATAACCATCCGCATTAATGAGGTTGGCTAAAATAGTGATGTTTTGGCTACTGCCTTCTTCTTTAGGTGCCTTAAACGAAAGGAAGGTCGGGCTACCCTCGTTGACCTTGGTGATGCTATCAAAACTGCTTTGAACCAAGACGGCATCTTTAGCATAGTCAGACTGATAGAGCCATTTCCCAAAAGCTTCCGTGATGGACTTAATATCCTCAGTCGAATAGTCCGCAACATAAGTGGTTTCCTTATCACCGTTGACATCAGTCTTGGTCTTGATATCTGCATCTGGCTTGTTGGTATCGTTCGAAGACGTACTTGAGCTGGCATCACTACCTGAAGAGGAACTGCTTGATTCCAAAATATCCTTAATGATACTCTTAACCTCACTACTTGAAGAAGTTGATGAAGCCTCGCTAGACTGAATGACTTCAGAGCCTCCTTCGACCTGAGTATAGGTATCTGAATCGGTCATTTCAACCTTGGCATCACCCCCAGGCACCATACTTGGTGTGATACGGATAGTGCCGTCTGAATTTCCGTCATTTCCGGCCAACTTAAAGCTCAAAGAACGGTCTTCGCCAGCTTGGGCATTAGCCTGGTAGGTATCCCCAGTCTCCGTATTTTTGACTTCGTATTTGTCCCCCTTGACCTTGCGAACTTCAAAACGTACCTTATTTCCTGTCTTCTTGTCAACCACGGTTGTGGCATAAACCCTAGAAGAGGACGTAAAAGCCGTGCTCTGAGTGTATTTTCCAAGTACCATGAAGACCAAAAAGACAAGTAAGGCCAAACCGATAAACTTTTTATGTTTAAATTGTTTCATGAGGTCCTCCTAGATAAACAGATAGCCGACAACATAGCCAAAAAGAGCGATACAAATCAAAAGCAAAATTTCTAAAACTAAAAACCAACTAAACTTGAGATCCCCCAAACCAAGCTTAGACAAGACTTGTCTGAATTTGGACTGTTTCTGTCTGCTCAAACCACTAGAGAGGGCAAAGCCAGACTTAGCAGCTTCTGCCACTTCCTTATCACTTGGCTTGCGACCATGCTGCACTTGGAAATCAATCAGCCATTCATCATATTGTTGCATTTATTTCTCCTTCTTCTGAAGTGTGACGAAAAAGAGTAGGGCATAAACCAGACAATGAAGCACCAAAGCCCACCATTGACCCCAGAAATCACCTGTAGACCCTTGAAAGGCCTCTAGCTGACTCTTGGGTACAGGGACACCGTACTTAGCCAAACTAGATGGCAGGTCTGACAAATCACTAGAAATCCCAAACAGCTTGTGGCCGTAACCCAGATAGATAAATTTTTGCACCCAATCAATGGCTTTGGGCAATGATAGGATAGTCCCTGACAATGAAAATTGCATGATACCCACAACAACTGCTAGGATAACAGAGGTAATTTCAGATTTTCCAACTAAGGCTGAGATGAAGAGGGCAATAAAGTGCGAGGCCAAGAAAACCAGGAGCACTGTAATGCCAACTTCCCAACGATAGGAAGAAAAGATATGACCAGCATCTGGAAACTCCTTGTCAAAGTACTTACTAAAGATAGAGTAAGAAAGGATAAAGACAATGGTTTCCAAAACAGCAAAGAAAGTATGAATCCCCATGCTGGCTATGGCAAGGGCCGAACGACTCAGGCCTGAGAAAAAGTCACGGTTGAGAACCGATCGCTCCTTGGAAATATAAATACTGTTTTGAACCACAATCAAAAGACTGGTTGAAAAAAGTAAGAGAAAGAGCGTCATTCGAGTTGTTTCGAAATCTTTCAAGAATCCCTTATCTTGAATGTAGAGGATTAGCCCTTCAAAAGCAATGATGCCTAGAAGAACCTTAACAAAATCCATGTAGTGGTGTTTAAATTTATACCAACTTAATCGTAATGCTGCGTTCATAAGTCTCCCTAAATTTTGTAAATGCGTGTTGAAGCATTGAGCTCTTGATAGACATCTGCGATATTCATGTCCATGTATTTACGAATCATGTAAGGATCGCTGGTCTTATATTCCAAAAGCAACTCTTCATAAGTCCCTGCAAAGGTCGGACGACCCTTAGACAAGAAAATAATTTTGTCAAAAATAGCCAAATTTTCCGTATTGTGGGTAATAACCACAATAGACTTGTGGGCTGATTTAGCCAAGATTTTCAAGGTCCGTAAGAGATTACGGTCACTAAGGGCATCCAAGCCGGAAGACGGCTCATCCAGAATAAAGTAAGGACTAGGGCTAAGAAGCTCGATACCAATGGATACACGGCGTTTTTGCCCACCAGAAAGCTCGGAAATTTTCTTGTTGGCAAATTCCGTTAAGCCCAAATCTTCCATGATGCCAGCGATGCGTTGCCTTTTAGTCGATTTACTGCTTCCTTTAAGATGGTGGGCCGCATAAAAATCAAAAGTCTCGGACACCTTAAGATACTCCCGAAGCAGATTCTGTTGGGGCACATAAGACCAGGAACGTGAGCCTGCTGTCACAGGTTTTCCATTTTCCAAGATACGAAATTGTTGACAAGTCGGTTTGAGCTGACCAAGGAGAATCTCCGTTAAGGTTGTCTTCCCAGAACCAGAAGCCCCAAGGATGCCGACAACTTGACCAGTCTCCATCGTAACATCCAAATCTGTAAAGAGCTGGTTATCATTTCCCTTATATTTAAAACAAATATGTTCAAATGTTAATTGATTGGTTTCCATTAAAATCTCCTAAGACATAAGTAACATCAGGGCCACAATAAGGACGGCTCCGATGATAAGAACGATAACATTGATGTTGAAGAAGAGAATCAAGCTTAATAGAATCACAAAAGATAGGGCCGCAAATAGGTAATTGTTTAAAGATGACTCTTTAGCCTGAGTCACCCTAACAGGTGCAAAAGGGATTTCCTTTTTAGCAGACACCTCTACCCTCTTAGAAATCGGCTTTTGCTCAACTTCTAAAACCTTTCTTCTAGCTTCTTTGAGTTTTCGATCGTATTGAAATTTTTCATAATCTGAGAAAAAGAGCTGGCGAATCGTGTAAAGTTCGTTGCGCAGACGTTCTCCTTCTTGGTCCAGGGTTCCATTGGTCCAAAGCTCCTCTAGTTCCTCACGTAGAAAGGATAGGGCCACGAAACAGTCTTGGGCCGACATTTCGGGAGAAATACGATTGCTGACCGCTCTCAAATAGGACAATTCTTGTCCTGTCTCTGTATCGATTGCTTTGTAATAGTCTATCATGAGATGAATTTAGCAAAAATAGCTTGAAGTTCTGACAAGTCTTCCTTAACCACTTCTTGGGTTTGACTGACTTGTGCGTTGACTGAGAAGCGTGCCACAACAACCTTGCTTCTCGGATCAGACACTGTCACTGTAACAATTTGTTCTGAGTCAAAGGCATAAGTAACTTGAGCCAAGAGCTCACCTTTCTGACGTGGCTGTGCAACCTGGCCTTTCACTTCTCCTAAAATCTTAACGGCAAAAGGATTTTCATAATTACCTTCTGTGATACGTAGCTTGAACTTATTCTGTCCATCTACAACCGCAAAGAGGTCCTTAGTAACGGCCAAAGGCAAGACAGAGTTACGAGGAACCACGACACTATTGTAGTAGTCACCCACAAAGCTATAGTTCCTGTTAGGGTTTTTCTTGAAGAGCAGACCGATTCCCTGAGAGGTCACATCCTTGACAACAACCCTATCTGTCTCAGTTGTCTTACCGTCCTGATGCTCAGAGAAACTAACCTCATTGTTGACAATAAGATCGGCTAGAATAGATGCTCCCTGTGCCACGATAGTATCTGGATTCAGGTCAAACTTAGGTTCCAAACCACTCATTAAGCGGATCATTTGACGAATCATTGGCATCCGTGTTGACCCACCCACAAGGAGAATATGGTCAATCTCTTCCCACTTCAAACCGGACGCTTGAAGGGTAGACTGTACCTTAATTTCAGTATCTTTGAGGAGGTCCAAGGTAAGTTCATTGAAAATCGCCTGGGTAATCAAGACACCATAACCTTGACCATTGACATAGTGCTCATAGAGAGCTTGGGCATTAACAGATAGGCTAGTCTTAATTTGCTCAGCCTTATACTGAAGTTGGATTTTTTCCTTCTCAGAAAGGTTGGTCATATTGACCCCTTGTTTTTCCAACTCCTGCATGATGTAGCCAACAAGACGTTTGTCAAAGTCAATCCCACCAAGACGTGAATTCCCGTCAGTTGCCAAAATATCATAAGCATGATCAGCCACGCGCATGATGGTAACGTCAAAAGTTCCCCCACCAAGGTCGAAGACCAAGACATTTCCTTGAGCATTTTTAGTGTGGGCATAGGCAATAGCCGCAGCCGTAGGCTCATTGATAATACGCAAGACGTTAAATCCTGCAATACGACCAGCATTCTTAGTGGCCGCACGTTGATCTGACGTAAAGTAGGCAGGAACAGTGATGACAGCATCCTTGATGCCGTCTGCTTGACCTATTTCTTGACCAACCACATAAGCACGTTTACGGAATTCATTCAAAACCAAGGCTGAAAGAATAATAGAATTAACACGTGTGTGATCCGGTGTGTCACTGGCAATCGGACGACCAATATCACGTTTGAAGTCAAATTTAAAGTTTTCTGTACTTCCGATTTCTGTTCCACGCTCGATAGCTTCCTTACCAAAGGACACATGGTTTTTACCACCGATATTTGAGAAGTAGACCGCTGAACGCAAGACCTGATCGTCATTCGTTCCCATCGGAATAATCTCTGGTACATCTTCACGAACAACAGCCATGACCGAGTTGGTTGTTCCCAAATCAATACCAATTGCTTTTTTTCTCATAACAATTTCCCTTCTAGTCTCATCTTGAGTTTATCTGACTGTCAGTCTTAGCAGGTATTCGCCTAGATTTTTTAATGTCATTTTCGTCACATAAAACGCCAATAGAGTATAGTCATTCCAGTCTAGTTTTTCACTATACTATATTATCACAAATAAAGAGACTATAAAATAGGAAAAGGGGAGTGAGACCGAACAACTTTTCAAAAATTGTTCCTTGTCCCACTCCCTTGAGTGTCAATTAATCTGATAGACTGGATGAAATTAGAAATATAGGAGATATTATCTCACTAATTGTCTTGCTTTATAGCAACTAAGATACTCCTACTTTCTAAAAAAAGCTGAGAATCTCACCTCAGCTTTCTTTGTTATAGTCAAAGCGAATGACTTGCTCCGTTGCATCTACATACGCGTGGACTCCAAAGGGAACAATCGCTCTTGGAGTTGCGTGTCCGACATTCAGATTATAGACAATTGGGATATTGCTGTCAATGATATCCAATAGTGCCTCTTTATAGTCGTCATAGAAAGTTTCATCCATAGGTTTTCCGACTAATAGTCCACTGATGACCTCGAATATACCAGTTTCCTTTAAAGTCCGCAACATCTTTTTGAAATCTTCAAGATTAGGCTTTTCTTCGCTTGTCTCTAGCAAGAGAATCTTTCCTTCCCAGTCTGACAAGTCAGGGAAAAGTTTGTATTTTTGGCAGAGAGTCGTGCTGTCTAGGTATCGAGAGTTGTCAAAAATATCATAGAGAGACTCAAGACAACCACCGAGGATTTCTCCCTCAAACTGAGCATTGCCTTGTAACAAGTCAAAACCTGTATTTGCATGGCTGACACGAGGTGTTCCCAAGGCTTTGGGACTAAAATCAGTCCGTTCCTCATACCAAACGTTACTAGGGCGGATTCCCGTATCAATCAATTCTTTGAAGTAGTGGAGGCTGTATGGCAACATTTCCTTGTCTAATTCACAAATGTCTGCTAAAAAGGATTGGCCGTAAAAAGTCTTGACCCCTAGCTTATGCAACATGAGGTGGTTCATGGTTGTATCCGAGAAACCGAGAAAAATCTTTGGTTTGATAACCTTTTGTAGTTGGTCATTTTCAAAGAGGTAGGGTAGCAAGCGATAGGTATCGTCTCCACCAATGGCACATAGAATCATGTCGATGCTATCATCAGAAAAGGCATGAATCAAATCCTCTGCACGAGCTTCAGGATGTTCTTTGATAAAATCTAAGCCTTTTAGTGAATGGGGCAAAAAGATAGGATTGAGTCCCAGGTCCTTGAGACGTTGAATACCCAAGTCCACTTCGTGCTTGACAAAGTCTTCACCGATAATTCCACTAGATAAGCTCACAATACCAATAGTAGAAACCATGTCTTGACCCTCCTGAAAATAGATTGAGCCTATCTTATCACAGGAGATGAGATAAAACAACAAGAATTAGAGTCAGAAGAAGACTTTTAGATCGAGAAAATAGTAAAAAAGCAACCGCTCGATGTGGTTGCTTTTTATAGTAGTTGTATTCTTATAGAGCAGTAAGGAAAGTCAGTCCGCCAAGGATAACCCCGGCTGAGTTTGGAATGATTAGAATCCAGTCTTTCTTAGGCTCTTGTGTCCATCCATAAATGACCCAGATTAAGCAAGAGACAGCTGCTGATAAAGGTTGGAATGGTTGAGCTTTGTTCCCTTGTAAATTGGCAAAAATTTGAGGGATGTAGGCTATAAATACAATAATCCCGATAAAGGCACCAATTGAACCAACAACTTGATTAATTCTCTGTTTAGTCATATATATTTCTCCTTATTACTTTATTAGTATAACAGAAAAACAACTTGGATTCAAGGACAAAACCTCGGGATTCTAAGGAAAGACTTTACATTAGAATGTTTTTAGAAAATGTAGCAACATTTCTTTGTCTAACTCACAAATGTCGGCTAAAAAGGATTGGCCGTAAAAAGTCTTGATTCCTAGTTTATGCAACATGAGATGGTTCATGGTCGTATCCGAGAAGCCAAGAAAAATCTTTTGTTTAATAACGTTTTCTAGTTGGTCATTTTCAAAAAGATAGGGCAATAAACGATAGGTATCGTCTCCACCGATTGCGCATAGGATTATATCGATGCTATCATCAGAAAAGGCCTGAATCAAATCCTCCGCACGAGCTTCAGGATGTTCTTTGATAAAATCTAAGCCTTTTAACGAATGGGACAAAAAGATAGGATTGAGTCCCAGATCCTTGAGACGTTGGACCCCCAAGTCCACTTCGTGTTTGACAAAGTCTTCACCGATAATCCCACTAGATAAACTTATAATACCAATAGTGGAAACCATGTCTTATCCCTCCTGAAAATAGATTGAGCCTATCTTATCACAGGAGATGAGATAAAACAATAGGTATTGTATTAATCAGAGGTTCCCTCCACTAACTTAATCAATCACATTCTCTCCAACATAGATGATTTCTAGATTACCTAAGGAAACATCTCCTTTGATATAGAAATCCTTGCTAGTCAAATTGCTTGGATTTTCCTGGTGCTGAATAGCCGAAAGCGAGTTGTCCACATTAACATGAACTCGCCAATCACTAGGCACATAGAGACTAAGACTTCCCAGAGAAACGTCCACATCAAACTGGGCAGACGGCCCTTCAATACGGCAGTTATCAAAATAGACCGATGCTTCTCCCAGACTTACATCCGCACTTCCATGAGTAAAGTGTTGGTCATTGAGATATTTGGTCACCGTTGAAAAAGTCACATCAATATCATTACCACCATTTTGAGCGTCTGAGCCGGCAGCATAAGAACCAAAACGGTTTTTCGCTTTACCTGAAGGTTTGAAGAGAATATTCAAGCCAATAACTGCAAGGATAGAAGAAAGGATAACGACAGAGTTGGATACTGGAAGAAAATGAAACTGTCCATTGAGTGAAAATAGGGCCAAAACACCATAGATGAAGCCCCAACCAAAATGGCGTTTCAAAAAACTAGAAAGGGAAAGAACGGCCAACAAGACCACCCAAGCCAGCATCCAAATGCTAATTTCCCATGTTACAAAATAGCCCTGTAAAACTACCAAAGCTGCTAAAAGGATTAAGAAAACCCCAATTAATTTTTTTCTCATCATGTTACCTCATTTCGTTTAATCGTTCTTTTAAGACCGGATAGTAGCGTCTTGATACATGAACCTGCTTATGGGTCTGATAGAAATTAACCGTGCTGGTCCCTGAAAAAGACTTCTCTAAAGAATAAATCTGCTTTACGTTGACAATGGTTGATTTGGAAATCCGACAAAAGGCAATCGGAAGCAGTTCTTCTAGCTCATAGAGCTTCTGCTTGACCTCATAGGCCTCGTCCCTGGTATGCCCATAAATCTTCTCCCCATCTGTTTCAAAAAAGAGAATCGTTTCCAAATCTAGAAAGTACTCACTACGATCCTTGTAAAAGGCTAAAGGGGTCAACTTTTGCTTTAAAATGGACTCCTGGAGCCGCGCTATTTCTTCTGTTAATTGAGGAGCTCGAATCAAGATTTCAGGCTCATCCATGGATGGGTCCAGTTCGATGCTAACTTTCATAATACTCCTTTCCTGTACTTTTAATGGTTTTATTATAGCAGCTGCTTTAAACAAAACAAGGCTTTTCAGGTAAGTGGCTCAGTTTTAGCCCTAAGAGGTTAGTTAAGGCAAGCAAAAAGAACTTGGCAATAGCCAAGTTCTCCACTTGTTAGATTGAGGTTCGAACCCCTTAATCATTTTCTAGTTCACGGTTGACTAGTAAACCGCAAAAGAAGTTGCTATTTCACGGTATCTTCACGGCTCACATGTTGTGATTCGCCAGCCTTACCGTTGATACGATAATCACTGTAGTCTGAACTACTACTGCTAGAATCACTATCATCATCGCCAACGTATTCCACATTACAAGTCCAAGAGATTTTATCTTTAATATCTCCTGATGACTTAAATTTCGAATCATAGCCGTAATAGAAATCATAGACTGCTGTGAAAGTTACTTTAAAGGTCTTTTCACCAGTCTGAACAACATCGGTCACATCAACATCTGAGAAGGTAATACTATCAGCGGAACGGTTTTTGGCTCCCGTAGTATTTTTATCAATATCAGCGATAACATCCTTATACATGGTATCATCAGTACCATTAAGGAAAATGTCGGAAACACCATCTGGAGTCGTGTTATGGTTTGAGGCATAACTGCCAAATTTACCGTAGGCTGCTGTCAAAAGACGGTCTGCCGTATCACGGTCAAGAACTCCGTCAGCATCAAGAGTAACTGTTTGACCTTCAGAGATTTTCTTAATAGACAGTGTCTCAGTCTTGATAGAGCTACCATCGTCAAAATTCTTCTTAACGTAAACAGCTGAAGAGCCGGCTACTGCTACCTTGTTGACATCCAATTTTCCTGAGCTGAGGGTTCCAACCTTGGTACCACCAACATAAAGGTCCCCATCTTTAAGATTAGATTTAACAGTAAAGCTGAGATACTTCACTGAAAGGTTAACTTCGGTCCTAGATGTGACATTTTCTTCAGATGACACCGTGATATCCTGATCATTGACCTTACCAGAAGCCACAAAATTGTAAGTTCCTGGATAGAGGTGTTTCAGCTCAGCGGTGTAGTTATTTCCATCTGTAGTAGCATAAGAAACACCATTGATTGTCAGATTCAAATCAGCTGTATTAACCGTCAAATCAACTGTTCCAGGATCAACCACGACTCTCCACTTTGGAAAGATAAGGAACTGGCGTCCAACCTTTTGCATACGTTCACCAGACATGAGTTGGCTCTTGCTATAGGTTGTTGTATTTTTGGTGTCTGTATACTTAACTTCAGATGTTTTAATTTCTTTTTTAGTATCAGACCACACCTGGTATTCCAAACTATCCTTGAAGCTCTTCTTAGCAGCTGTTTCATAACGCTCTGCTACTTGACCTCGTGAGTAATAATAAGATCCAAAGCTGTAGCCAGTAAGGGCCAAGACTGCAACAACAATACCAGCAATCATCAAGATTTTTTTACTCTTAGCCATGGCTGGCTTAGCTGGTTTGGCTGCCTTGCCATCTGAGATGAATTTATGGATGGTTGACACATCATATCCCGAAGACTTACCTAGAAGAAATTCCTCTGGAAGAGGCTGACGACCAACATAGGTCTTAAAAGCCTTCATCCAAATGGCTTGTGCTTCTTTAGAAGCAGACGCTGACTTTTCTTCAGATTGATTCTGACCTACTTGAGATACTGGTGTAAACTCTTCCGTTTCTGAAGGAGACGCTTCCTCTTGGTCGTCAAGTGAGACATCATCAAACACTTCCTCAGCAACGTCGAACTCATCAACTTCTTCTGTTGGCTCGGGAGCGGCAACTTCTTGATTTAGACCCATAGCCGCAATGCCTTTAATAGCCTTTAAATCAAAGTCTGCTTTTTGGCCTTCTTCAATTTCCAAAACATGAGGCGAACGACCAACTGCCTTTTCAAATAAATTAATCCACTTTTCTTTTGTTGCCATAAGGACTACTCCTATAAACTTGCTTTTTCAAAAAATGCTAAAGGTTTACTTAGAATAGAAGACCTACCGTAAATGAAGACATGATAGTAAATACGATTGCAAACAAGATAGACAAAATAACACCATTCAAAAGTGCTGCTAAGATCATTTGATAGAACTTATCAGCCTTCCACGCAGTTGTTACAGGAACAATTGTAAAGAGGTTAGCAAGTGCAAATAAGAAGTAAACAACATAGAACAAGAAGCCTGGGAAGACAACAAGTCCAATAGCTCCTAACAAGATAGTTACAAGCAATACTGGCAAGGCTAATGATGTCAAACGACCAAAACGGTCAAAGCTATTTAAGAAAGTTGTTGCAGGGTCACGGAAGATGGCCTTACGTGTCACAAATCCTGCCAAGATGAAGGCGAAGATAAAGAGGAAGGCAGCTAAAATACTTGCAAAGAAAGCCGCAAAACCAATACTAGAGGCATGACTTGAAACAGATGATGAGTAATCATTTGATCCGAAAGATCCAAAGACACTACTGAATACACCCGCTGTTGACTCTAAAGTATTAACCACTTTACGTGCCATTGCGCTCAAAATTGCAAAGAATGCAAGTCCAGTCAAGAGTGACAAGAAGATGTAGTTAAGCCAACCATTGTGCTTACCATAATCTGTCATATCTGCTGGACGACGCCATGCATTAAGCAACCATGTCCAATAGTTTTTGAAAGTTGTTCCAAATGCTGATGGTTGGGCTGGAACAACTACTGCTTGACCATTAATGAATTGAACATTTTGACCTGGTTGAAGAGGTTGACCGTTAGCAAAGGCTGCTTGTTGACCAGCTTGCGCATTCGCAAAACCTGCTTGAGGTTGAAATGCTTGATTCGGTACAGCTTGTCCTGGGGTTGCTTGAGCACTTGCAAAACCTGGTTGAGCTGGAGCTCCTTGAACTGGAGCTCCCTGAGTGCCAGCAAAGGCTGGTTGTGGTTGCGCTGCTTGAGCTGGAGTCTCTTGAGCAGCTGCAAAGCCTGGTTGAGCTGGAGCTTCTTGTACATTGGCAAATACTGGTTGCGCTGGAGCTCCCTGAGCTGGGGCATCGTCTTGGAATTCTCCAGCTGCAAGTGCTGCCGCAATTTCTTCTTCAGTCGCTGAACGACCATTGATGGCTTCAAAAAAATCTAACCAATCTGCTTTAGTCATAATAATCTCCTTAGAAATACATAGAATGATTCTATTTTATCACAAATAGCAACATTATTAAATGCCATTTTCATTAGAAAAAGGTTTGGTACAAGTTGTCCAAACCTTTATTAAATACGATATAAAATTCTTTATGTAACCTTATTAGAACAGGCAAAAATATCTGTAGACCTCTACTAAGACTCAATCATTTTACTTGTTTCTTTGGAGAGATTTTTGAATCTGACGATCCAACTCCAGTTTAATATGTGGTTCTGGCGCAAAGCGCTCCTCCCAATCATCTGGTTTCAGAATCTTGTGGGTCACTGGATCAAAATGAGCCTTACCATCTGGGAAAATTTTACCCATATTAGCCTCATGAACCGTATCAAAGAAAGGCTTAGGATCCACACCCATAAGGACAAAGGAGCCATAAGTCAAGTAAAGCAAATCTGTCAAAGCATCGACCTGACCAACCATCGTTGACTCTGAATGTTCTTTAGAGCTAACCTTGAGAGCTGCCTTATCAAGAGCAGCATGTAGGTCCAAAACAGCCTGTCCAAAGACACGCTTGTCCCCACCTGATGAAGCATAAAGGAATTCGACGATTTCTTCCAACTTGAAGTCCGAACGATGACTAGCTTCCTCAATACTATAGACACGAGGCATATCATTGGTAGAGCCATCCATCAAGTGATGGAAATCCTTAACCTTGTTAAAGTTGTCATCATCACTGGTAAATGAATTTTCTGTTTCAAAGTGAATTAGGCCATAGTGTGATAGAGCTTTGGCAATCCCATTCTGGTTGTTGGTGTCCGTGACATGGGTTGCCTGATCCTTCAGTTCATCTTCACCATTTCCCATGGCAACACCGATACCGACACCAGACAACATTTCCAGGTCATTTTCCGAATCTCCAAAGGCCATAACCTCGCTGAGCTCGAAACCAAATACCTCACCTAAATGAGCAATCCCTTTGAGCTTAGATTGCCCAGCAGAAATAATATCCGCAGAATAAGGACTTGAGCGAGTAATCTTAACGTGTGGGAATTTCTCCTCAATAGCTTGAGTCTCACCCACTGTCGCTACCATAACTACTTGGTAGACCGGTTCACGCATAATGGTTTTGAGAGCTTCCATGCTCTGTGGTTTAAAACGACGAATGAGAGACTTAAAACTACGTTCCACCATCTTAGCCCAAGATTTGGGCACGATACGACTCACTATTTGACCAAACTTGCTAGTCCCCATACTGATGATGTTAGAACCGACAAGCCCCGTACTCGTACCTAGAGAAATCTCTCTACGTTGCTTGGTCGCATAACGAATTAAGTTGTAAATCGTTGATTTAGGGAGTTGATTTTGATAGAGAATCTTGTCATGAGTAAGGATATACTGACCATTATACGTCACCGCAAAATCCAGACCTAGATTATCCATGAAAGGCTGAACAAATCCTGGCCCACGGCCTGTCGCCAAACCAACCAAAATGCCATCTTCCTTCATCTGACTGATAGCCTTTTTGGTTGAAGTTGACACACGTTTTCGGTCATTTAAAAAAGTCCCATCAATATCAAAAAAGACTGCTTTAATCGCCACTTGGCTCCCCCTCCGTCTAACATTTATGCTAAAATAAATTATAACATAAATATGATAGTGAGTAGTATCCAAATGACAAAAAAAATTCTCGTCCTTCATACTGGAGGAACCATTTCCATGTCCGCAGATGACGATGGCAAGGTCAGTCAAAACGCTGATAATCCCATGAACCATGTTGGACTTGATTTGGACAACCTAGAACTTACCGTTCTGGATTTTCTTAACATTCCTAGTCCACATATCACCCCCTACCACATGCTTGATATTTACAAAAAAATCAAGGAAACAGCTGGACAATATGATGGTGTGGTCATTACCCACGGCACAGACACCCTTGAAGAGACAGCCTATTTTCTAGATACTATGGCTGTTCCTGAGATTCCAGTCGTCCTAACAGGTGCCATGCGTTCATCAAACGAACTGGGAAGCGATGGCGTTTACAACTATCTCTCAGCCCTTCGTGTCGCAAGCAATGACAAGGCTGCAGATAAAGGCGTCCTAGTCGTTATGAACGATGAAATCCATGCAGCCAAGTATGTGACCAAGACCCATACCACAAACGTAGCAACCTTTCACACGCCCACTCATGGCCCTCTAGGAATCATCATGAAACACGACATTCTTTGGTTCAAGACGGCTGAACCTCGTGTTCGCTTTGACTTGCAACAAATTTCAGGAACTGTGCCAATCATTAAGGCCTACGCTGGTATGGGAATTGGCGATGGCATCATCAGCCTCCTAGATCCTGAAAAAATTGACGGGGTAGTCATTGAGGCACTAGGCGCTGGAAACCTCCCACCACTAGCTGCAAGAGAAATTACGTCACTTATGAACAAGGGAGTGCCAGTTGTACTCGTATCCCGTTGCTTTAACGGTATCGCCGAACCTGTCTATGCCTATGAAGGTGGTGGCGTTAAACTCCAAGAAGCAGGCGTTATGTTTGTTAAAGAACTCAATGCACCAAAGGCTCGCCTCAAACTCCTCATTGCACTTAGTGCAGGACTAGAAGGCCAAGAATTGAAAGATTATATTGAGGGATAAGACATGAAACTTAGCATTGAAGCAACCGATAAATTGGAAAATAAAGATTTCCACTATGAACTAACCGTCTCACAAACACATGTCGCCATGGTCTGTGGTACTGTGCTAGCCAGTCTAGCCCTAATTGCATGGATGAAGAAAAAATAAAAAAGCTTGAAGCATGGTCACTAGAAAGGTGACTGAACTGCTTCAGGCTTTTAGTTTTCTTCGTCAGGTCTATATTCAAGAATATCTCCTGGTTGGCAATCTAACTCTTTACAAATAGCATCCAGTGTTGTAAAACGGATTGCCTTGGCCTTGCCTGTCTTAAGAACCGAGAGATTGGCTGGGGTAATACCAATCCGTTCTGCCAGCTCACCCGAGCGCATCTTCTTCTTGGCAAGTTCAACGTCCAAATTGACAATAATCATAAGCCCCTCCTAAATCGTATACTCATTTTCCTCAGCAATGGCATTAGCCTTAGTCAAAATCATAGCGACAGCATAGAGGACAAAGCTAACTAGCAAATAACTGATATTAAAGAAACTATAACTCTGGTTGCCAGTTCCAAATGTAAAGATACCATTATTGATAAAAGCCCCAAGAACGAGCAAATGCGCTGACCAACGAACCAACTTAGCATTTTTAGCGATGAAAATATCAGAACGATAAAGGTTAATCAGAAAGGCATGTAGGCACAACAAGAAACCTATGTTGACTACCATACGAAGGAAATCAATGGTTGCTGCAAAAAGTGTCAAACTAGGACCCTTGCTTTTCACGGTAACTCCCGACCCAAGAAGCATACGCAAACCTTGTTGTAAGAGTCCTTCATGACCAGTCAGAATAAAGGCGTCATTAAGAATGGTAATAACAAGACTTAAAAAGCCCGCAAAAAGGAGGACATTAACGAACAGGAGAACACTACGCAGACGTTTCTGTTCTTGCGTCTCCTGACGATTTTTAGCACTTTTAGCCGATTTCCAACCATAATAACTAGAGCCAGCCAAGGCTAGGACGATTAAAAAATAGAATAAGATAGTTGACATGTGTTACCTCGATTGTAAATACATTTTGATTTTTTGGGAGTATAGACTAGAAAAAGCCAAGGTGCCTCTAGGAGCCCTTGACCTTATACTAAATCAGCAGCTAACTATTAACAGTATCAATTATATCGAATATCAATATAAAATACTAGTTTATAGATAAGATTTTACTACTTTTCAACTAAGATACATTCAATTATTTGACAGCTGTTTGTCCCTTACGAAGACGGATAGCATCACAAGCTAGAGAGACCAAGAAGAGCCAAACTGATGTGCTGAAGTCCATTACTAGGTGATCTGTCGTTCCCAACTGCAAGAAGATATTCAAGGCTGATGGCACAAAGGTTAGAAGGGCAGCCTTTTTCAAGAAAAGAGAGAAATCTTCTGTCCAAAGTGCCTTCCAAGTAAAGTCTTTAAGCTCTTTACGAAGGAGCCAAATCAAGGCAAGATAGAAGGCAAATTGTAGCTCTGCGACCAGCCAGTAACCCCAACCAGAAAGGTATTGAACCTCTGCACCTGGGAAAAGATTGGCCACGTTCACAAAAGGAAGGATAAGTAAAGCAAGCATTGCAAAACCGTAGATTGCCATAAGAAGAATAAGAAGAGCGTTGATGATTGGTTTAAGTATTTCCTTTATTAAATAGTTTTTAATATATAATTTCTCTTTTTCGCGAATAAGATTATCTTTATCGAAAACTTATTATCGTTTTTCGATAATTATATATTACACTCTTTATTTCTCCTTGTCAACACATTTTTATCGTTTTTCGATATTTTTTATCTAAATTTCAAAAAATAAAAACCAGTCAAGAAAATCTCAACTGGTTAGCTTACTTATGTTAATCACCTAGACTGGTCATCCTTCCGTCTAGACTTTTTATGAGTTTAAGAAGAGGGATTCTACGTTATGAAAAAAAGGAAAAAGGGATTTTGGAAAATGAGGAATGAAAGTTGTAGAATATGGGTAAATTTAGCCTCTTCCTAGCATCAATACTAGTTTTGATAAACCTTAAAGTCTTGAGGATCCTTTTGGAAATTTGGGTTGTAGGTTACTTTGATTTTTACTGTCATTGTTTTGTCCTCCTTCGTAGGAATGGTTCGGCCTAGCCAAAACGTTTTATTATCAAAACCTATCTCGTTTTGATGGTTTTATTATAGGGTCTCTAACTTAAAGAAAGCTTGTAATAAACTTGAAGGAAACTTAAAACTCTCAGTGCTTTCACTGAGAGTTTTTCTGTCTAAAGCATGGATAAAATAATTCCCAAGACCAGAGCCACCCAAACAGCATAACGAATTGTCGCATGATAGCGGTAACTTTCAATAACCTTGGGTAGCTTTGTAAAGAGATAGGCAAGGTAAGCAACTATGGAAAGAAAATACCCTTTAAAATTCCAAGACGAGCCTAAGATACTAAAATCTTCGAATAGGGGCACAAGCATCAGTACAGCCGTAAGCATGCACCAGACCGGCAAAAGCGTTCTTTCCTTTTGATGCTGTATATGGATAATCAGTTGAGCTATAAAACCCGCGACGTACATAATCAGTAATATCGAACAAGCTAGAGAGATAAGAAGTGAATAAAGATATAGGGTATGAAAGTCTGTCTTTCCTTCTATCAGCTTTGTCAATTCGGTAATAAACCAAATCAAGATGAAGGCGAAAAAATAAAATATAAGACCTAACATCATAAGAAACAAGGGATGCAAGATAGCAAAAAAATCGAGTTTTAACTGTCTTTTGTTCATTAGTTTCCTCCTCAATCAAACTCGCCTTGGCTTCTCAAATGTGCTCCTAGCACCTGCCATTCAGGATTCTCTCGCCAGTTAGGGTCAGATACAATTTGGCTAGCCACCCGTCTGGCTTCCTCTAAGATATTGTAGTCTTCCACAATATCGGCCACCTGAAATTCAGGAATACCTGACTGACGTGTCCCAAAGATTTCACCTGAGCCACGCATTTTAAGATCCTCCTCAGCTAGAACAAAGCCATCCGTGGTCTCACACATGGCCTGCATGCGTTTTTTACCAGTATCATTTTTAGGATTAGCCACCAAAACACAGTAGGACTGCTTATCGCCACGACCAACACGCCCTCGAAGCTGGTGAAGCTGGCTAAGTCCAAAACGATCCGCATCCATAATGACCATAACTGTAGCATTTGGCACGTTAACACCTACTTCGATAACTGTAGTTGATACTAAAATCTGAGATTTTCTGTCCTTGAAATCTTGCATAATTTGGTCTTTTTCATCATTTTTCATACGACCGTGCATCAGAGCTACTGTAGCTGAATCCCCAAAGAACTCTGTGAGTTCCTGATGAAGGGCCACCGCATTTTTCAAATCAAGAGCCTCAGACTCTTCAATCAGAGGAGAAATAAAATAGACCTGAGCGTCTTTTTCCAACTCCCCCTTAATCCAAGTCAATACAGTATCTAACTGCTCATGTTTAACCCAACGTGTGATGATGGGCTTACGTCCAGCTGGCATCTGGTCAATGATAGATACATCCATCTCCCCAAAGGCAGTGATTGCCAAAGTCCTAGGGATAGGGGTAGCTGTCATCATGAGGACGTCAGGATTGTCACCCTTCTCACGGAAAATACGACGTTGATTAACTCCAAATCGGTGCTGTTCATCAGTAATGACTAGCCCAAGACTATGATAAGTCACTGCATCTTGAATCAACGAGTGGGTTCCCACAATCATCTGAGCCTCCCCAGACTCGATTTTGGAAAGGGCTACTTTCTTATCCGCCGCCTTCATTCCAGAAGTTAGGAGCACTACCTCTAACTCAGGAAAAAGCCCCTGTAAACTCTGATAATGCTGCTCTGCTAAGATTTCCGTCGGTACCATGAGGGCAGACTGAAATCCTGCCGTATAGGCCCCATACATAGCCAAGCTAGCGATAACTGTTTTCCCTGAGCCCACATCTCCTTGCAAGAGACGGTTCATATGAGCCCCAGATTTCATATCAGCTAGGATTTCCGATAAACTACGCTGTTGGGCCTCTGTTAAGGGGAATGGTAATGCTGCAATTTTGTCTTTGATTTTGGCTTCATCGTAAGCAATTGCTAGACCATTGGTTTCGGACTTATTTTCAGCCTTCAGCACCTGTAAATTCATTTGGAAATAAAAGAGCTCCTCAAACTTGGTCCTACGTAGAGCCTGCTTATATTCAGCCAAATCTTTCGGAAAATGCATGGCACGCACAGCCTCTTGACGTCCCATGAGACGGTACTTGTCCAGCAGCACCTGAGGGAGACTTTCCTCCAACAAATTAAGGGCCCCACTATCAAAAGCTGCCTTTATGGCCTTTATCAGTTGGGCCTGACTAACACCCTGGGCCACATGGTAGACTGGCTGCATATCGTCCTCAACTTGAGCCAGAACTTTCATACCAGTCACAGCAGACTTCTTCTGGTCCCATTTGCCAAAAATAGCCACTTCTGCCCCCATCTCAATCTTATCCACAAGATAAGGTTGGTTGAAGAAACTAATGGCAATCACAGCCTCTCCTTGCTTGATTTTAAAACTCAGACGATTCCGTTTAAAGCCATAATACTGCACATTGGCAGGCGTCACCACTGTTCCCGTAATAACAGCCTTTTCGCCATCCATCAGTTCAAAGATAGATTTACTCTTAAAATCCTCATATCGGAAAGGAAAATAAAGCAAGAGGTCCCCAACCGTGTGCAAATCTAATTTGGTAAATTTTTCAGCGGACTTAGGCCCAAACCCTTTCAAATCCGCAATTGGTGAATCTAATTGAATCATATCCTCTATCATTTCTATCGTGTTCTGTCCCTCGTAAAAGAGGAAGTCTTACCAGCTATTATATCACATGGGATGAGTCTTCACGAAAAGCAAAAAATCCAGCCGAAAGCTGGATTCCTCTTTTTTACTCATAACTGCGAGGGACACGATCACTAAGTAAACAAAGAACTTCGTAGTTGATAGTACCACGTTTTTCAGCCACCTCTGTCGCAGTGATGCTTGCTCTCCCATTTTCGCCAATAAGCGTAACAGGAGTACCTAGGGGATAGACTTTAGGCAAGCGAATGGTAATTTGGTCCATAGACACACGCCCAACAATAGGACAAAATTGACCATCCACAATAACGTGGAAACCTTGTAAATCTCTAGTCCAACCATCCGCATATCCGATTGGAATCGTTCCAATAACCTCGTCAGTCGTCGTCGTATAAGTGGCACCATAACCGACATCTTGACCTGCTGGTAGGGTTTTAACATGAACAAGAGCTGTTTCCAAACTTAGGGCAGGACGAATCTTATAAGGAAGATTCAAAGCACTACCACTAGGATTGAGACCATAGATAACAACACCCAAACGTACCGCATTAAAGACGGTTTCGGCATGCCAGATACTTGTTGCTGAGTTGCTTGCGTGTACCAGACGAGGACGGTCAGCCAAATTTTCCACCAAATTTGTGAAGAAGGCCAATTGGCGCTTGAATTTACTATCGTCCGCCTCATCAGCAGTTGCAAAATGGGTAAAAATACCTTCGACATCGGCACCAAGTGTCTTCAGACCAGCAATCAAGCTATCTGCATCCCCTTGGCTACGCACCCCAATACGGCCCATACCTGAATCAACCTTAATATGACAGGTTAAACCAGTCAAATCAAGCCCTTGATTCTTAGTCATTTCCAACCACTCTAGCGAAGCCACCGTTAGAGTAATATTTTCTTGAATAGCCAAAGGAACCTCGTCTGGCAAGACTACTCCTAAAATGAGTATTGGCTGCTCTAAGCCAGCTTGACGGAGTTCAAGCGCTTCGTCCAGATTGGACACACAAAAACCGTCTACCCGTTCAGACACCTGCTTAGCCACTGCGACTGCTCCATGACCGTAAGCATTTGCCTTAACCACTGCAAAAGTCTTTACCTTTTTAGGAATATGACTAACCACTTGTTCAATATTTTCTGAAATTGCTGATAGATCAACCTTTGCCAAGGTTGGTCGATGTAAACTTGAAATCATAAGCTATCCTCTTCCAACACCTATCTTTTAATTTTCTTCTAAAATGACACTTGCCTGAACAAAATCACCACTATGGGAAATCGAGATGAAGACTTTCCCCTCAAAAGGTGACTGGGTTACCACAGGAGCTCCTTTGTCATTGTTCAAAATTTCAATATCCTTAAAACCGACCGCTCCAATTCCAGTTCCCCAGGCTTTTGAAAAAGCTTCCTTACCGGCCCAGCGCCCTGCTAAATAGGACATCTGACGACTCCCAGAAAGAGACTCAAAGCGCTCCCATTCTTTCGACGTCAAAACCTTCTTTGCAAAGCGCGGATTGCGATCATAAGCCCTTTTCACAGCTGAAATTTCCTGCAAGTCTATACCATGTCCAATAATCATAGCTACTTACTATAGTCGGTCGTGAATTTCACGAATAAGACTGTCTGTCTTAGCCCAACCAAGACACGGATCTGTGATTGATTTTCCGTAAATTTCAGGCGTATCTTGACGACCATCCTCAAGATAAGATTCAATCATGAAGCCACGCACAGTATCTGCAATACGCTCATCCCACTCACGGTTAAGAAGGACTTCACGCACAATTCGAACCTGCTCAATAAAGTTTTTACCAGAGTTATCATGGTTGGTATCAACAAGAATAAATGGATTTTCCAAACTAAAATTACTGTATTTATCCAAAGCCTTAACCAAGTCCTCATAGTGGTAATTGACAAGACTCTGACCATTTTCATTGTTAGCCCCACGCAAAATAGCATGCGCCAATGGGTTCCCATCTGTCTTGACTTCAGCTCCATTAAAAATGAAGTGCTGTTGGTTTTGCGCAGCATAGATACCATTAAACATCACATTCAAATTACCTGATGTTGGATTCTTAAAGCCAGTTGGCACGTCAATACCAGAAGCCACGAAACGGTGTTCTTGGTCTTCAACCGAACGTGCGCCAATAGCATGGTAGCTAAGCAAATCCTCAAAAAAGTCAAGGTTTGATGGGTAAAGCATCTCGTCTGCAATAGGCAAACCTGTTTCAATAATAATACGTGATTGCAGGTGACGAACAGCCTTAACTCCCGCAAGAAGATCTACGTCACCTTCTGCATCTGGTTGGTGAATAAGACCTTTATAACCATCTCCATTAGTACGTGGTTTAGCTGTATAAACACGCATAACGATGAAAATCTTGTCTTTCACTTCTTCCTGAAGCTGAGACAGACGATGGGCATAATCAAGAACAGCCTCTTCATTATCAGATGAACATGGCCCGATAACCAAGAGGAGACGTTTGTCCTCCCCCTTGATAATTTTTGCCAAAGTCTCATCATTAGCTTGTTTGGCTGCTAAGGCATCTCCTGTAAGGGCATGCAATTTTCTAACTTCCGCCGCATCAATAAGCGGACTATTTTGGTGAATTCCCATTTAATTCCCTCTCTTTGCGAAAAGAGAGCGAACCGTTTGGTCACCCAAACGGCTCACTCCCCAAATATGGTTTCTGTTATCTTACTTTTTTGACAAAGTGTCGTGAATTTCACGAACCAATTCTTCTGTCTTAGCCCAACCAAGACATGGGTCTGTAATTGATTTACCATAAACATCTGGTGCATCTTGACGACCATCTTCAAGGTAAGATTCAATCATGAAGCCACGTGCAACTTTGTTGATTTTTTCATTCCAATCACGGTTAATCAAGGTTTGACGAACGATACGAATTTGTTCCAAGTAACGTTTACCTGAATTATCATGGTTTGTGTCAATAACGATGAACGGATTTTCAAGACCCATTTTTTCATAATGTTCAATTGTATCAAGAACATCATCATAGTAGAAGTTAGGCACGTTTTTACCATATTCGTTCGTTGAACCACGAAGGATAACGTGTGCCAATGGGTTACCTGATGTTTTCACTTCTTCACCGTTAAAGAGGAAGTCTTGTTTGTTTTGTGCAGCATAAATACCGTTAAACATCACGTTAAGGTTACCTGATGTTGGATTCTTCATACCAGTTGGAACATCAATACCTGAAGCCACAAAACGGTGTTGTTGGTCTTCCACAGAACGTGCACCAACGGCAATGTAGGATACAAGATCATCTACCAATGTAAGGTTTTCTGGATAAAGCATTTCATCGGCAGTCGTAATGCCAGTTTCAGTGATAACACGGTAGTGAAGGTTACGCACAGCTTTAATTCCGTTAATAAGGTTTGGTTTTCCTTCAGCATCAGGTTGGTGCACAAGCCCTTTATAACCATCACCATTTGTACGAGGTTTAGCTGTATACACACGCATCACCATAAAGACCTTGTCTTTAACTTCTTCTTGAAGTTTAGCCAAACGGTGAGCATAATCAAGAACGGCTTCTTCATTATCAGATGAACATGGACCGATAACCACTAGCGTACGATCATCTTCACCCTTAATGATTGCTTCAAGTTCTTTATCACGTGCTTGTTTCTTGGCAAGAGCTTCACCTGTCAATGTAGTTGATTCTTTAACTGCATCAAAATCAATTTTTTTACTTACTGCTTTAAAAACCATAATAATTACCTACTTCTTTTTTCCTAAAATTGCTTACGACCGTGACAATTTTTAAATTTCTTACCTGAGCCACATGGACAGAAATCATTACGACCAACTTTACTAAAGTCAATATCCTGACCATTCGCATCTGTCTGTTGTGCTTGGATATTACCTGTTGCTGTTGTTGAAACACGTTCATTCACATTTTCACGAGATTGTTCGTGGATTTGTGCTTTCATCATGGTACGTGTCACATCATATTCAATCGCTCCAACCATGTCTTGGAACATCTTGAACCCTTCAGATTGATACTCAACAATTGGATTGTTTTGCGCATAACCACGTAAACCAACAGCGTTACGTAATTGGTCAAGGGCATCAATGTGATCTGTCCACTTGTTATCAACAACCATCAAAATCAAAACTTTTTGGAATTCACGGATAGCTTCCTCTGAACGTAATTTCTTGATTTGGCGATCATAAACATCATCTGCTAATTCATTCAAGTAAACTTTAATAGCTTCATAATTAACACTACGTTTAGTGACTTCACCCACTTCTTTCAAGTCTTTAAGTGAGATGGCATTTTCAGGAACCAAGGCCTGACGGGCAAACGTCAAGATTGCCCTAAGAGCTTCATCTTGATCATTGCGACTGTGACCTTCGACCGTACGATTAATTGTACGCTTAATCATAGCCTTAATTTCAGGTTCAAGATCACGCTCTGCTGTGATAACATCATAACGCTCAGCGTAAATGATTTCACGTTGCTCACGCATAACGTCATCGTATTGAAGGACTTGTTTACGTGTATCGTAGTTATTCCCTTCAACACGTTTTTGAGCTGATTCCACTTGACGAGTCAACATACGTGATTTGATGACAATATCTTCATCATCAGCATTAAAGCGTTCCAAGACATGTTTGACACGATCAGAACCAAAACGACGCATCAATTCATCTTCAAGTGAGAGGTAGAATTGAGATTCACCTGGGTCCCCTTGACGTCCCGCACGACCACGCAACTGGTTATCAATACGGCGACTTTCGTGACGCTCTGTACCAATGACACAAAGTCCACCAAGATCCAGAACACCTTCACCAAGTTTGATATCGGTACCACGACCGGCCATGTTGGTCGCAATCGTAACGGCACCACGTTGACCCGCATTCATGATGATATGGGCTTCTTTTTCGTGGTTCTTGGCATTAAGCACTTCGTGAGGAATACCTGCTTCAACCAACATTTTAGAAATCAAGTCAGATGTTTCAACGGCAACGGTACCAACAAGAACTGGTTGACCCTTTTCATAACGACGTTTAACATCTTGCACTACCGCACGGAATTTGGCATCCAAGGTTGGGTAAAGAAGGTCATCATGGTCAATACGTTGAATTGGACGGTTGGTTGGAATCGGAATGATTCGCATGTTATAGATTTCACGGAACTCATCTTCCTCAGTCTTACCTGTACCAGTCATACCTGACAATTTCTTGTACATACGGAACATATTTTGGTAAGTGATTGAGGCAGATGTCTTGGTTTCCTCTTGAACTGGTACGCCTTCTTTAGCTTCAATAGCTTGGTGAAGTCCATCAGAGAAACGACGACCTTCCATGGTACGACCAGTAAATTGGTCAACGATAAGGATTTCTTGCTCAGGACTTACCACATAGTCAATATCATGCAACATGATATAGTTGGCACGAAGGGCATTATCAATATAGTGAGTCAAGGCTACATGGTCAATATCGTACAAGTTATCCAAGTTGAAGAATTCTTCGGCCTTATCAATACCAGAGTCATTCAAACCAATGGTTTTGGTTGGAACATCAATGGCATAATCATCTTCAGTCAATGTCTTAACAAAAGCATCTGAACGATGATACAACTGGTTAGTCTCTGAACTTACAGGACCTGATACAATCAATGGTGTACGGGCTTCATCAATAAGAACCGAGTCAACCTCATCGACCAAGGCATAGTTCAAAGGACGTTGTACCATGTTTTCCTTACGAACAACCATGTTATCACGGAGGTAGTCGAAACCGACCTCTGAGTTGGTTGAGTAAGTGATATCACAGTTATAGGCTTCACGCTTTTCAGCTGGTGATTTGGCAGAAAGGTTAATCCCTACTGACAAGCCAAGCCAACTATAAAGCTCACCCATTTCAGTTGCGTCACGCTCTGAAAGGTATTCGTTAACGGTAATAACGTGTACACCTTCACCTGAAATAGCGTTAAGGTAAACAGGCATTGTCGCCGTCAAGGTTTTCCCTTCCCCTGTACGCATCTCTGGTACGTCACCATGGTGAAGAACAATACCACCCATGATTTGCACACGGTATGGGAAAAGTCCAAGGACACGTTTTGCCCCTTCACGAACAACCGCAAATGCCTCTGGCAAGAGTTGGTCTAGGCTTTCTCCGTTTTGATATCGTTTTTTAAATTCATCTGTTTTTGCCTTAAGTTCTTCATCTGAAAGGGCTGCCATTGCATCTGCATAGCCCTCAACTTTCTTGGCAGTTTTTTCTAGTTTCTTAATTTCGCCTTTATCATTTTCAATGATTTTGCGTAATATATTTGCCATCTTATTTCCTTTCGACAGTCTTTATCTCCATATTTTACCACAAAAACACCCTTTAAACAAGAAATCACACAAGGATTGACAAAAGAAAAAAGCCCTAGTTTAAAGCCTTTCACAACGGATTGACAAATAAACTAAAACTTTTTTATTAGAT
Organism: Streptococcus sp. C150; assembly: GCF_000187445.1. Taxonomy (NCBI): domain Bacteria; kingdom Bacillati; phylum Bacillota; class Bacilli; order Lactobacillales; family Streptococcaceae; genus Streptococcus; species Streptococcus sp. C150. The sequence continues at coordinate 1,546,838 of NZ_GL698449.1, forward strand.
TCACTGAAAATAACGACAATATCACTTTAGAATTTTTCCTCAGATAGTTCTTGCTTCTCTAGGATTTTCTGAAAATCCTGCAAGAGCTTATCAAAGGCTTGATCAAAGAAAGCTCGGTCAGAACTGCTATAAGCCGTCATATGCATTGGACTAGCTTCAAAATCCACATAAAATTGATAGTCCAAAGCCCCATTTTCCCAGTGAAATTTAAGGCTGGGAGAGGCCGTCTTTTCACCACACATGCCTGGAATCGCTCGTTGCAAGCCATAAATGTGGTCGCCATAATCTTTCAAACGGTAATAAGCCCCTTCAAAATAATAGGTCTCTCCAACTTCAATGCCTTTAAAAAGGTCTGCTAAAATTTGTTCTCTACTCATATTTAAGCCTCGCTAGGTTGATTGACAGCACCCTCCATTCGACCATCAATTCTCCAACCTGCAACATCATTATTAACCGATATAATCACTTAAAATATCATATACCACGGCCGTCTTCAGACGACCCTACCTAGATTTTCTAAACCTGGGCAAGTGTCAAACCACCGACCCTATAGATCTTCCTAAATAGCGCAAAACGCCTTAAGAATATCTCTTAAAGCGATTTGACAATTCTTACTTGTTTGCTTGTTTATCTGCCACATCTTTGGCAAGGGCAAAGTTACCAAGTGTCGCAGAACCATTACCTGAAACAGCAGGTGTCACAATATACTCAGTCACATCTGGTACTGGAAGGTAACCATTTAAAAGAACCGTGAATTTTTCACGAACACGACGAAGCATATGCTCTTGACCCATTACTCCACCACCAAAGACGATAACTTCAGGACGATAGAGAACAGTTGCCTGAACAGCAGCTTGAGCAATATAGTAAGCTTGAATATCCCACACTTCAGAATTTTGCTCAATCAACTCTCCACGAATACCTGTACGAGCTTCAAGCGATGGACCAGCAGCCAATCCTTCCAAACAACCACGGTGGAAAGGACAAGTTCCGTTAAACTCATTAGTAACATCATTAGGATGAAGAGGCACATAAACGTGACCTGCTTCCGTGTGACCAACACCACCAATGAATTCACCATTTTGAATGGCACCAGCACCGATACCAGTTCCGATAGTGTAATAAACAAGACTCTTAACACCTTTACGAACAAGTGTCTCACCATAGGCAGATGAGTTAACATCCGTCGTAAAATAGAAAGGAATATTAAACTCTTTTGCAATCAAACCAAGAAGGTCAACGTTTGACCAGTGTGGTTTTGGCGTTGAGGTAACATAACCGTATGTTTCTGAGTTAGGATCAACATCAATTGGACCGAATGAACCAATGGCAATTCCAGCTAATTGGTCTTCATAACGTTTGAAGAAGGCAACGGTACGATCGATTGTTTCGTATGGTGTAGTGGTTGGGAATTGGGTCTTTTCAACGACTTGGAAATTTTCATCACCAACAGCACAAACAAATTTTGTACCACCAGCTTCCAAGCTTCCGTAAAGTTTAGCCATATGCAAGCTATCTCCTTTTGTGATCTATAAATTACTATCTTAATTATAAAGAAAAGTGGCGTAAAAGACAATCTATATTCCGTTTGATTCACCAGTCTTAGACACCCGAACTTATCTCTTTTCTTTATCTGATATTTAACTAAAAAAGCCGAAATAGCTTCGACTTTTCTAGATTATTATTTAACTGCGATGAAGTCTGCACCTTCAGCAACTGATCCAGTTGCTACTGATGAAACATCTTCGAAGTCTGCAGTATTTGTAACGATTACCATAGTTGTATCGTCAAGTCCTGCACCTGTGATAACTGAGCTATCGAAGGTAGCCAAGACATCACCTTTTTTAACACGTTGATTAGCTTTAACTTTAGCATCAAATCCTTTACCATCAAGTGAGACAGTGTCAATACCGACGTGGATAAGCACTTCAGCACCTTTATCAGATTTAAGACCATAAGCGTGACCCGTTGGGAAGGCGATTTGCACTTCACCATCAAATGGTGCAACCACTTGGTTACCTGAAGGTTTGATAGCCGCACCTTTACCCATAGCTCCTGATGAGAAGACTGGGTCATTAACATTTTCCAAAGCTACAACTTCACCTTTAAGTGGAGCAGCGATTGTTTCAGCTTGCAATTCAACTGGAGCTGAACCTGCTGAAGCAATATCTTCAGCTACAACTTCTTCAAGAGCTTCAACTTCCTCTTCTTTGTATCCAAAGAGCCATGTAAGGGTGAAACCAAGAGCAAGGGTAACAAGTACCATAATCACATACTTAAGCACTTGACCGTTAAGGTAAAGAAGAGTACCAGGAACGATTGTTACACCAAATCCTGTACCAGCAAGGTTAAGGATTGAAGCCAACCAACCACCAGCAGCACCAGCGATAAGACCCATGATAAATGGTTTACCGAAACGAAGGTTAACCCCGAAGATAGCTGGTTCAGTGATACCAAGTACCGCTGAAAGAGTTGCAGGGAAAGCAAGAGCTTTCAACTTAGAGTCTTTAGTTTTAACACCAACTGCAAGTGTTGCACCAGCTTGGGCAGTCATCGCAGCTGTGATGATAGCGTTAAGTGGGTCTTTACCTGTATTAGAAATAAGGTTAGCTTCAAGTAAGTTGAAGACGTGGTGAACCCCTGTAACGACGATAACTTGGTGAATACCACCGAGAACAAGACCTGCAAGACCAAATGGCAAGTTAAGAATCCACTCTGTACCAGCAAGTACGTAACTCTCAACTGTGTGGAAGACAGGACCAATGATAAAGAGGGCCAAGGCTGACATTACAGCAAAGACAACAAGTGGACGCAAGAGGAGGTCAAGAACATCTGGAACCCATTTACGAACCCATTGTTCAAACTTAGCACCAATCAAACCTACGAAGAAGGCTGGAAGGACTGAGTTTTGGTAACCAACTACTGGAATAAAGTCAAAGAAGTAAATTGGTTTTGCAGCACCTGATGCAACATCCCAAGCATTTGGAAGAGCGTTGTTAACCATCATCAAACCAAGAACCAAACCAAGAAGTGGTGAGCCACCAAATACGTTAAAAGCTGACCAACAAATCAAGGCTGGGAAAAAGGCGAAGGCTGTATCTGTCAATACAACTGTGTAAGTGTAGAAATCAGTAGCAGCGAAGGCTTTAGAAGTCGTACCGAACAATCCAAGAACTGTATCGTTATTGATGGCTCCACGGATACCCATGAAAAGACCAGTCGCTACAATAGCTGGAAGCAATGGAACGAAAACGTCACCGAATGAACGGATAGCACGTTGGAACCAGTTCCCTTGTTTAGCAGCTTCTGCTTTTTGTTCGTCTTTAGATGCTGTTGGAAGACCCTGAGCAACGACTTCGTCGTAAATCTTGTTAACAGTACCTGTACCAAAGATCATTTGGTATTGACCTGAGTTAAAGAAAGCACCTTGAACTTTTTCGATGTTCTCAGCTTTTTCTTTATTGATTTTGTTTTCATCTTTAACCATCACACGTAGACGAGTTGCACAGTGAGCAACACTGTTAACATTTTCACGTCCACCGAGGGCTTCGATGACTTCTTTTGCAATTTGTTTGTTATCCATTTGCAAAATTCTCCTTAATAAAATTTGTTTTTGAAAGCGTTTCGCTGTTCTTTACGATATTTATTTTATCATGTTTTTGTAATATGTCAACCGTTTAACATATTTTTTTATTTTTTTGTGGTAAATCATTGATTTTTCTATGTAAAACGTTTACTATATTACTAACAAATAGATTAGGAGATCACTTTATATGAATCTACCAACAGAAGTTCGTTACCGTCCATATGAAGATTGGACAAATGAAGAGAAAAAACATATTAAAGAAAATGTTGCCAAATCACCTTGGCGTGCCAGTTATCATATTGAACCAAAAACAGGGCTTCTTAATGACCCAAATGGTTTTTCTTACTTTAATGGTAAGTTCCAACTTTTCTACCAAAGTTGGCCATTTGGAGCAGCTCACGGTTTGAAACAATGGGTTCATACTGAATCAGAAGACTTGGTACATTTCACAGAAACTGGTGTCAAACTCTTGCCAGACCATGAAAATGATAGCCACGGTGCCTACTCAGGTTCTGCTTATCAAATCGGTGATAAACTCTTTATCTTCTATACTGGGAACGTTCGTGATGACAATTGGGTTCGTGACCCTCGCCAAATCGGTGCTTGGATGGATAAAGACGGCAACATCGAAAAATTCGATAAAGTTCTTATCAAACAACCCGCTGATGCTACTGAACACTTCCGTGACCCTCAAATCTTCGATTACAAGGGTCAATTCTACGCTATCGTAGGAGCCCAAAACCACGATAAACAAGGCTTCATTAAACTTTACAAGGCAGTTGATAATGACGTTGAAAATTGGGTTGAAGTTGGCGACCTCGACTTTGGTGGTACTGGCTCAGAATACATGATTGAGTGTCCTAACCTCGTCTTTGTAGATGGCAAACCTGTTCTTCTCTATAGCCCTCAAGGTCTTGATAAAGCTGAACTTGACTACGGTAATATCTACCCTAACACTTATAAGATTTTCCAAGATTTCGATCCTGAGAAACCTGCCCTTGTTGATGGTACGTCAATTATCAACTTAGACTACGGGTTCGAAGCCTATGCTACTCAAGGATTTAACACTCCAGATGGTCGTGCCCTTATTGTTAGCTGGATTGGTCTTCCAGACGTGGATTACCCAACTGACAAATACGACTACCAAGGTGCTATGAGCTTGGTTAAAGAGTTGTCTATTAAAGATGGCAAACTTTACCAATACCCAGTAGAAGCTATTACAAGCTTACGTGCTAACCAAGAAGATTTCGCTGAAAAAACAGCTACAACTAACACTTACGAGCTTGAACTTAACTTCCAAGCTAATAGTCAAACCGAGCTTGTTCTTTTCGCGGACCAAGAAGGAAATGGCTTGTCACTTACCGTTGATACTGAAAACGGAAAAGTTATTCTTGACCGTTCTAAAGCTGGTGAACAGTATGCTACAGACTTTGGCACAAGCCGTGAATGTACTCTTGAGGCCGGTCAAGCTGCTACAGCTAACATCTTTGTAGATAACTCAATCGTTGAAATTTTCTTCAACAAAGGTGAGAAAGTCTTCACTAGTCGTGTTTTCCCAAGTGCAGAACAAACTGGTATCAAAGTAACGTCAGGAAACGTTTCTGGACACTACTTCGACTTGAAATACTAAGGTGATTTATGGTCGCAAAGCTTACTGACGTTGCCGAACTGGCTGGTGTGAGCCCAACCACAGTTTCTCGCGTCATAAACAAAAAGGGCTACCTCTCACAAAAGACCATTGACAAAGTTCACGCTGCTATGCAAGAACTCAACTATAAACCAAATAATTTAGCTCGAGGCCTCCAAGGAAAGTCGGCCAAACTCGTTGGCTTGATTTTCCCAAATATTTCCAATGTATTTTATGCCGAACTTATTGAACGTCTTGAGGATGAACTCTTTAAGCAAGGCTATAAAACCATTATTTGTAATAGTGAGCATGATCCTAACAAGGAGAGAGACTATTTGGAGATGCTTGCCGCCAACCAATGTGACGGCATCATCTCGTCTAGTCACAATCTTGGTATTGAGGATTATGAGAAGGTTGAAGCTCCCATCGTTGCCTTCGACCGTAATCTCGCCCCAAAGATTCCTATTGTTTCGTCTGACAACTTTGAAGGTGGCAAGTTAGCCGCAAGAGCTATGGTCAAGGCTGGCTGTCAACGCATTGTCATGATTACAGGCTATGATAATTCGGATTCTCCAACAGGACTTCGTCAACTAGGTTTTAATTATGAATTGGACAAGAAAGGTATTATTTGTCCTGTTCCAAACGATTTGTCTCTCATGCGACGAGAATTAGAAATCAAATCTATTATCTCTCGTGAAAAACCAGATGGCATCTTTGTTTCGGACGATTTAACAGCTATCTTGGTTATGAAGATAGCTAGACAATTGGGACTTTCTATCCCAGATGACCTAAAAATCATCGGTTATGACGGTACCGCCTTTATCCGTCACTTCTACCCAGAGTTAGCAACTATCCAACAACCTTTGGATGAAATTGCTAAGCTTTGTGTCGAAATTCTTCTCAAGAAAATTAAAGGCAAAACAGTTAATCGTGATTATGTACTTCCAGTGAGTCTGATTGCTGGTGGCAGTATATAAATGAAAGTCGCAAGAAATCTCCGCTTGCGACTTTTTTCTTGTTACATTTGTAGAAAAAAAGAAGTTGAAACAACGCTCAACTTCTTTTACTTATGCTTCATCTATCACAAACTGACTAAGTACACCATTAATGAACTTAGCAGATGTTTCATCAGAATATTTTTTAGCGATTTCAATGATTTCGTTAATAGCTACACGTCCTGGTGTTTCTTCAAATGACGTGATTTCATAAAGTCCCAAACGAAGGAGAGTACGATCTGTCACAATCAAACGTGAGAGGCTCCAACCCTCTTTCAACTTTTCTTCAATTTGACTATCAAGTTGGGCCAACTCTTCACGGACACCTGTTACTAGGCTAAGAAGAAAGGCTGGTACATCAACTTCAGTTTCTTCCCCAATCGGTTTGTCAAAGGTATAAGCAAAATGCGCTTGTTCTAGGACTTCACCACCAAATTCCAGAGCAAAGAGCGTTTGAAAAGCACGCTCACGAAGGTCACGACGTGAATCTTTAAAGATATTAGTCATTCAAAAAATCCTCGTTAAACAATTCAGCCAAGTCTGGTTTTTGTGATTTCTCAGTGACAATAGACTCAACGTGGACGTTAACATCTGAAATTGCCACTTCGGCCATATCATAGACAGCAGCTTTGACTGCTTTTTGAATCTCAATCGAAACCGCAGGAACATTAACGCCATACTGAAGAGAAACGTAGATATCAGCGTTTACTGTACCATCTTCCTCCGTTTGGAGGTAAACACCACGGCCCAAGCTTGTTTTGCTAAGGCTGTCAGTGACATTTTTGTTTTGAAGGGCGTAAACACCTTCCACTTTAGTTGCAGCGATACCTGTAATCACTTCAAGCACACGAGGGGCAATAACGATTTCACCGATATTTTCTGTAGTCATCCCATGTTTCCTTTCCGTTAGTTTGGAAAATAAAGCCTTCAAACCAGTGATTTGAAAGACTTAGTTAGGCTTAGGCACGTGATACGTAAGTACCTTCAGCTGTGTTGATAACCAATTTTTGACCAGCTTCGATAAAGTCTGGAACGTTAACCACAAGACCAGTTTCAAGTGTTGCAGGTTTACCTGAACCTGTAACTGTCGCACCTTTGATTGATGGTTGTGTTTCAGTAACAGTCAATTCAACAGTTGTTGGTACTTGAACACCGATAACTTCTGTTCCGTAGAATTGAATTTTGACATCTGAGTTTTCAAGGACGTATTTCAATTCTTCTTGAACGTTAGCTACTGGAATTTCATATTGGTCATATGTTTCAGTATTCATGAAGTATGCAGTATCATCCATTTGGTACAAGTATTGTGCTGGTACTGTTTCGATGATTGCTTGTTCAAATTTTTCTTCTGGACGGTAGCTAGTGTCAAATGTTGACCCAGAACGCACATCACGCAATTTCATACGCATGATAGTATTACCTTTACCAGGTTTGTGGTGGCTAGCTTCAAGAACTTTGATCAATTTGCCATCATTAGTTACGAAAGTCATACCCGCACGGAGTTTACTTGCTTCAATCATTATTAAATACCTCTTTGTAAAAATTATTATCAGTTTATTCTACCATAAATGACAGTAGGGCTCAAATGTTTTATAGAATCAGCCCTAGCCCTAAGCTCTTTACAAAGAAAAGAACTAGTCATCCATTCCCAAACGAACCTCTGGAACATCATGTTGGACATAAGAAACACCCTTTTGCTGCATCAGTTCCATAGCAAAGCCATGAGGACGATAGTTGGCCTTATAAGTAATCTTAACGATACCAGCCTGCAAGAGAGCTTTAGTACAGTTAATACAAGGAAAATGCGTCACATAAATCTCTGTATTTTTAGTTGAAATACCTTCTTTAGCGCACTGAATGAGGGCATTCATCTCTGCGTGAACCGTTCTGATACAGTGGCCATCTTCCATATAGTGACCTACCTCGTTACAGTTATCAGTCTCAGAAACCCCACCGTTATAACCAGTAGCAATAATACGATTATCCTTGACCAAAACAGCCCCAACATAAGCACGATCACAAGTAGAACGTTTAGAAATTAGCTCAGCATTAGCCATAAAATAGTCTTGCCAAGAAAGACGGTTTGGCATAAATCTTTCCTCCAAATCTTAGAGCACAATCAATTCCTTAGGTGCAAGTGTAATCAACTCGCAACCATTCTCAGTGATAATAATGTCATCTTCTATACGAACACCATATTTATCAGCCAAATAAACACCTGGTTCATCCGTTAAGACCATACCAGCCTCAATGGTCTCATCAGAATTCCCAAAGTAAGGAATTTCGTGAATGTCAAGACCAATACCGTGTCCGATACCATGTGTAAAGTGGGCACCATAGCCCGCTTCAACAATAACGTCACGCGCAACCTTATCATAGTCACGACGTGTCATACCAGCCTTAGCAGCATCAATCAAAGCCTGATTAGAACGTAAAACAATATCGTAAATCTCACGCTCCTCATCAGTCGTGTCCCCAATATGGATGGTACGAGTCATGTCACTAACATAGTGCTTGTAGTAACAACCAAAGTCCATCGTCAAGGTCTCACCTGACTGGATAACCTTTTCTGAAGCTACACCGTGAGGCATGGCTGAACGGTAGCCTGAGGCAATGATAGACTCAAAGGAAGTTCCAGAAGCCCCATACTCACGCATACGGAAATCAAGGAAGTTAGCCACTTGGAGTTCAGTCGTTTGACCCGGCTTAATAAAATCAAGAACATCTGTGAAAGCACGGTCTGAAATAGAACAAGCCTTACGTATAGTCGCCAATTCTTTATCATCCTTAATCATACGTAACTCTTCCATAAAGTTATTTTGTGGTGACAAAGTATAACCTTCAAAAATAGCTTGGAGCCCTTGATAATAAGCGAATGACACCTGGTTATCAAAACCGATTGTTTCAAGTTTGTCAGCTTCAATCAGTTTAACAATATCTTTAAGAGGGTCTTTACTTTCAATAATATCAAAACCATGCACAGATTGTTTAGCAATAAGCGTATAACGTGAATCTGTTAAAAAGAGACGACGATTTTTCGTAATGAAAACAGTCGCATTTGTTCCCCAGAAATTCGTCAAATAGTAAATGTTATTTTGTCCTGTCACAAGCAAGGCATCAAGCCCTGATTGAGCAAGTTTCGCATCAAATCGATCAAGTCTATGTTGCATCTGAATGACTCCTTAGGTATTTTAGATTAATTATACCAAATTTTCAGATTCTAAAGGATGAAATCGACAGTTTAGCCTGTTTTTTTGATTGTATAAAGAAAAAGCCAGATAAAACTCTGACTTTATAAGCATTACACATAGGCTCGCTTTTTGTAAATCGCTGGCGTCAAAAGGAGCAAAAACAGGGTCCAAGAAAACAAAACAAAGGCTTCACGAAGATTAAAGAACTGTTGACCGCTAGTAAAGACTGCTCTCATAAAACTAAACGGCACGTAAGTCATCAGCTTAGTCATGGTAGCCCCTAAACTAGCCAAATAGAGTGTAAAGAAGGTCATTCCTGTTACCCCAAAATAGACTGTTACAAAGGCTGTTAAGGTATTCTTTAAAAGTAAGATAACCAAAGTTGAAACCATATAAATAAAAGCTCCATAAGCTAGGAAATCAACATAGATTTTTCTGATATAGTCCCACAAAGGAAAATCGACATGTTGCACAGAGTACTTGTAAAAAATCAACTCTAAAACCAAGATAGTAGCTGCAACTATGGATAAAATAAGGAAGCTCAGAAGCTTTCTGAGAATTACCTCTAGACCAGATAAGTCACTCACCCGAATCATATTAATCGTTCGATTCTGAAATTCTCTTCCCAAACTGGATACAGCTAAGTAAGCAAAGACGATATCCACTATAAAAGAATAACTAGCTATAATCGCAGATGGACCAAGATAAGACTCCTTATAGCCATCACATAAGATAACAATCGCACCAATCAGCCCTTGCAATACAAGACAAATAAAGGCACTCTTTGTCACGCATTCTTGCTTTAAAAATACCGTTCTCAATTTAGTTGCCATTAAAAAGTACCTCACTCAATCCTGCTTTTTCATATGTGAAAGGAATCCCCTCTTGTCCCAAAACCTGTTTAATCTTTTCTATTCCTTTAACCAGAATGTCATGCTTTTGACATTCAAAAGCAAGGTCATTTAGTTTTAGTAAGGTCATCAAAGACTTCATGCTCAAATCCTCAGTGTAAATTTTATATTTGGCATTTGCATCATCGTCCAAACAAGTCAATTTGTGATTCTTCAACAAATAGTTTTTTTGTACAAACCTGTTCTAGATTGGATAGGATGTGGCTAGAAATGATAAAAGTTAGACCATGATTTTTAGCTAACCTTTCAATCAAGGCCAGAAGACTATTGATACCATTAGGGTCCAGACCGTTAGTAGGTTCATCAAGAAGGATAAATTCGTCTGATGCAATTAAAGCGATAAACAAACCTACACGTTGCTTCATCCCCAAGGACAACTTTGAAGCCTTACGCTTGAGATAGGTTGCTACCTCCAAATCTTCTTTATAGCAATCAATCAATGAATAATCTTTATGATAAAGTCTGCAATAAAACTTAAGGTTAGCTTCAACCGTCATGTTGGGATATAAGGCTGGAGCCTCAATCAAGGCACCCACAGTTTGGGTTTTTAAGTCAATAGTTCCATTAGTCCTCTCTAAGATACCCGAAATTAATTTCATTAAGGTCGTCTTTCCTGCACCATTATTGCCAATCAGCCCAGTAATATCCCCCTTTTCCAAGGTTAACGAGATATCATCCAAGACAGGTTGCTTCCCAAAACTATAGTTTAACCCTATCACCTCTAGTACTGTCATGTATTTACCTTTCTTTGTGCTAAATTGCTAGTCCAAACTTTAAGGAAAATAAGATATAAATTAGAATATTTTTCCTAGAAAATTTTTAAGAAGAGTTGTCAGGCTCCAAAATACCTGTTTAAGTTGAGACACCACGCTAGTAACTGATGGCTCAGAAATACTGTTTAAAGACTTATCATCCTCTTTAATTAGACTTTCAGGTGATGATTCGGGCAATGGATTCTCCGATTTTGCTGCCACTTCCCTTACCTCTGACAACTCAGTTTTATCATTTTCGCCAGCAAAAACGGCCTGATAAATAGCTTGAGCATCTGGTGCACTACCCAAGTAACCAGAAACCAATTGACCATTTTTTAGGTGAATCACACTCGGAGTACCCGGAATTCCCAACTTATCAAACAAAACCTTACGAGAATCACGATCCAAATGATCCGAATCCGTGTTGTAATAAAGGAGTTGACCATTGATTAAAGCATTAAAATCCTTTAAAACGGGAGAATTTTGGCGACAATAATAACAGCTTGGACGACCAATATACAGAATATGATCACCACCATCTTCAGTTAGCATATTGGTGACGTCGCTGTAAGAGATTTGTGTCACATTTTCAAGATTCTTTTCATAAGTTTCGACCGAAATCTCTTCGGAGCTAACTTTCTCCTCAATCACTTCTGTCTGTTCTGAGTGAGAGAGTGAATTTTCCTTGCTTTCACTACTAGAATCAACCTTCTCAGACACTTGCTCGGAAGCTTTCTCAGAAGAAACCTCTACATTGCCCGCTTCACCATTCTCAACAGAACCACTGGCTAGTTCGGTAGTCGCCTCCTTAGCATTTAGCTCATCTGCTGATCCACTAATTACCGCTAGTTGACAAGCTCCCAAAACGAAGCTTGACATCAAAACAAATTGTATTTTTTTCATCTATTCTCCTTTTTTAAGACTGTATTAAACCTTTCTATCTACCCAAAAACAATAACAAGGGAACCATTACACTGATAACCATATCCGTCTCCTTTCGTTATTAAAAAATCAAGGCCTTTACAACCTTGTTTAAGCTATGAATTCATTATATAAGCGAATCCAAAGAAAAAATAGTGACATAAATGTCACCATCCCACTAGAATAATGCAAGACACAAAAAAACTGAGCCAATGAGCTCAGTCTAAGCTTATAGAGGTAACTAGCGAAAATCATCTTTCTTTGTCCTTACTAGCTAGTCTAAGTGCAAACAAAGAGACAGCCAATGAAAGAGTTGCCCAGACAAGGCTATGGTCAATAAAAGCGATGCCTTCTGTAAAACTTAAAGTAGCGTTCATCATTACAATAAATAGCCATACAATCACAATAACAAGGGTCAACCCATTAATAAGATTTGCTTTTTGTTTATCCATATTTTTCTTCTCCATATCTGGTCCTTTCAAAGCTGGTCATTCTAACCCCTAATAACTCTAAAAACAGCTGTTCTTGAGCAATTTTTTAGATAAGATTTGAGGCCGAAAGATACGGCTACTCTCTTAATTTTCTAACCTTTAGTAGTTAGCTTTACAGGGCTTGCCTCTATTATAGAATCTCCTGTCTCAAAAAAATAGTGACATAAATGTCACCATAATTAGACATGAAAAGGACCAGTCGCTATAAGACTTGTCCTAAAATGTGTTTACTTTTACGGTGTCTCATAATAAGAAACAAAATCATCTCAAAAAGGAGGAAACTAACATAAATACCTATAACATAAAGTAAGGTTTCCCATTTATCCGTAGTTGATTGAAAATGACCATGATGATCCACTGTGCGAATACTGATTAAAAGACAAATATCCAAAAATAGAGCTAGAAGAATACCGTTAAACCCTATGAAAAAACGCTTTTTTACCATAGTCTGACTCCTGTATGTTTTTTTCTTAACAAGAGAATAGCAAACTCAACTTAAACCAGCCTAAAGCAAAAAAGACTCAGAGAGCCTTCTTCTTTTATTTCAATTTTTCTTTCAAATACTGTCCTGTGTAGCTTTCTGGAACAGCTGCTACTTCTTCGGGGGTACCTGTAGCTACGATGGTACCGCCACCAACACCACCTTCAGGACCTAAATCAATGATATGGTCTGCAGTCTTGATAACATCCAGATTATGCTCAATCACGAGAACTGTGTTACCATCGTCCGCAAAACGCTCAAGCACCTTCAAAAGACGTGCGATGTCATCGGTATGAAGACCAGTCGTAGGTTCATCTAAAATGTAGAAAGACTTCCCAGTAGAGCGCTTGTGCAACTCACTAGCCAGCTTCATACGTTGGGCTTCACCACCTGATAGGGTTGTTGCGGGTTGTCCCAAGGTCACATAGCCAAGTCCCACGTCCTTGATAGTCTGCACCTTACGAGCAATCTTAGGAATAGCCGCAAAGAAATCAACCGCATCATCAACTGTCATATCCAGAATTTCAGCAATATTTTTTCCCTTATAACGAACCTCTAAGGTCTCAGAATTATAGCGTGTGCCATGGCAAACCTCACAAGGGACATAAACATCGGGCAAGAAATGCATCTCAATCTTGATAATACCATCACCAGAGCAGGCTTCACAACGGCCACCCTTGACATTGAAAGAGAAACGCCCCTTCTTGTAACCACGAATCTTGGCCTCATTGGTTTGAGCAAAAAGGTCACGGATATCGTCAAAGACGCCTGTATAAGTGGCTGGATTAGAACGAGGTGTACGGCCAATTGGACTTTGGTCAATGTCAATCAAGCGCTCGATATGCTCGATGCCAGTCACAGATTTGTGTTTTCCAGGTTTCTCACTATTTCGATTCAGCTCTTGGGCAATCTTTTTCTTGAGAATACCATTAACCAAAGTCGATTTTCCTGAACCAGAGACACCTGTCACTGCGATTAATTTCCCAAGTGGGAATTTGACCGACACATTTTTAAGGTTATTTTCACTAGCACCTTTAACCTCGATAAAACGACCATTCCCTACACGGCGTTCCATCGGTACAGGAATTGATTTAGCACCTGACAGGTACTGACCAGTAATTGATTTTTTGTTTTTAGCCACTTCCTCTGGGGTTCCCGAGGCCATGATTTGTCCACCAAAGGCACCAGCACCAGGTCCCACGTCAATGAGCCAGTCAGCTTCACGCATGGTATCTTCATCGTGCTCTACCACAATCAAGGTATTGCCCAAGTCACGCATTTTCTTAAGACTTGAAATCAAGCGGTCATTATCACGCTGATGAAGCCCGATAGAAGGCTCATCCAAAACATATAGGACTCCAGAAAGGTTAGAACCAATCTGTGTCGCCAAACGGATACGTTGGCTCTCACCACCTGAGAGGGTACCAGCCATACGAGAAAGGGTCAAGTAATTAAGGCCGACATTATTTAGGAAGGTCAATCGATCCTTGATTTCCTTGATAATTGGACGGGCAATCATTCCTTCATTTTCACCCAATTCCAAGCTATCGATTTCCTCAAGATGATCTGAAATAGACAAATCAGAGATTTGACCAATATTTAAGCCATGCTCACCACCAACACGAACCGAGAGAGCCGCTTCGTTGAGACGATAGCCATGACAAGTTGGACATGACAACTCATTCATATAACCACGCATAACATTGCGAGTGAAATCACTATTGGTCTCGTGGTAACGACGATTGATATTAGTCACAACCCCTTCAAAAGGAATGTCAATATCACGCACCCCACCAAAATCATTAACATAATGGAAATGGAATTCACGATCTCCAGACCCATAAAGAATCAAATCCTGCTCTTCTTTTTTCAGGTTTTCAAATGGCGTATCCATATCCACGCCAAACTGCTCCATGGCTTGCTCAAGCATGGCTGGATAGTAGTTGGATGAAATCGGATTCCAAGGCGCCAGAGCACCTTCACGCAAGGTCTTACTAGCATCAGGAATAACCAAATCCATATCAACTTCTAGTTTATTGCCCAAACCATCACAGGTCGGACAAGAGCCAAATGGCGCATTAAATGAAAAGAGACGAGGCTCCAACTCAGGAACTGTGAAGCCACAAACCGGACAAGAATAATGCTCTGAGTAGAGCAATTCGTTATCATCCATAGTGTCCACAATCAAGTAGCCATCCGCTAATCGCAGCGCTGCTTCTACTGAATCAAAGAGTCGGCTACGGATACCATCTTTATTGACCAAACGGTCTACAACCACCTCGATGTTGTGCATCTTAGACTTAGATAATTCGGGGACTTCCGTCACATCGTATATCTCACCGTCCACACGAACACGAACATACCCATCCTTCTGCACACGTTCAAAAATGGACTTGTGTTGCCCCTTTCGGCGACGAACAATCGGCGCCAAAATCTGCATACGTGTCCGTTCAGGAAGGGCTAAAACCTCATCTACAATCTGTTCCACAGAGGATGACTGAATAGCTCCGTGTCCATTAGGACAATAGGGAACACCCACACGAGCATAAAGAAGACGAAGATAATCATTAATCTCCGTTGCTGTCCCTACAGTTGATCGAGGGTTCTTACTCGTTGTTTTCTGGTCAATGGAGATGGCAGGACTAAGCCCGTCAATCGAATCCACATCAGGTTTCTCCATATTTCCCAAAAACTGACGGGCATAAGCTGAAAGACTCTCCACATAACGGCGTTGACCCTCTGCATAAATGGTATCAAAAGCCAAAGAAGACTTACCAGACCCCGACAACCCCGTCACGACGACGAGCTTGTCACGAGGAATCTCCACATCAATATTTTTTAAATTGTGAGCTCTTGCTCCATGAATCACTAACTTATCTTGCATATTTTTCAAGAGGCCCCAGCCCTAAAGCCACTGCCACTCCTTTCTACAGACGGATGGAAACGCCATCCCGACTTTCTCTCATATTATAACAAAATTTCAATTTATCCAGCCCAAAAATGTTTCAAATGTAGTATAATGGTTGAGTATGTAAAATAGGCAAAGAACGTCGTCTCTAGGCCTCAATTGACATCACTAAAAAGCTAAGTGCTGCTGATTTATCTGACTTTTTCTGGTCCAAGGAAGGACCAGACATTTTGAGATAAACATGCCAACACTTAACGAATGACAAAGGAGGGGTTCCCATTGAAACAAATGTTCTTATCCACTGGAAAAGAATTCAAAGAAATTGAGACATTCGAGCCGGGTGCTTGGATTCATTTGGTAAACCCTTCCCAGGAAGAGGCCATGAAGGTCGCTGAACGATTTGACATTGATATCCAAGACCTCCGCGCCCCTCTGGACGTAGAAGAAACATCACGTATTGATGTCGAAGACGACTATACCTTGATTCTGGTCGACGTTCCAACCCAGGAAGAGCGTAATAACAAAAGCTACTACGTCACCATTCCCTTGGGTATCATCGTTACGGATGAAGTTGTTGTTACCACCTGTCTCGAGGACATCAGTCTCATGGATAATTTCCTCAATCACCGTGTGCGCAACTTCTACACCTTCATGAAGACACGCTTCGTCTTTCAGATTCTTTACCGCAATGCCCAACTTTACCTAACTGCCCTACGTTCTATCGACCGTCAGAGCGATAAATTGGAAGCTCAATTGGAAAATGCGACAAAGAACGAGCATCTGATTGACATGATGGAATTGGAAAAATCCATTGTCTATCTAAAAGCCTCACTTAAGATGAATGAACGAATTGTCAAAAAGCTAACAGGTAACGCCTCTAGCTTGAAAAAATACATCGAGGACGAAGACCTCTTGGAAGACACCTTGGTCGAAACCCAACAGGCCATTGAGATGGCAGGCATCTATGAAAATGTCTTGAATGCCATGGCCGAAACTTCTGCCTCTATCATCGGTAATAACCAGAACACTATCATGAAAACACTGGCTCTTATGACGATGGCCCTGGACATCCCAACCGTTATCTTCTCCGCTTACGGTATGAACTTTAAAAACAATTCTATGCCCCTAAACGATTTAGATAACGCCTTTTGGGTCATCTTCTTCATGGCAGCCCTCGGGTCATCCTGCGTTGTTGTCTACTTTATCAGGAAAAAATGGTTCTAACATAGAACCTCTTCTTTTCCCTAAACTGCTAAACTAAAAAATTAATACTATTTATCGAAAGGTCATCTCATGGACATCCAAAAACTCACCAAGAAAAACCAAGAATTCATCCACATCGCAACCAATCAGCTTATCAAAGACGGTAAGTCAGACCAAGAAATCAAAGACATCCTTGGCAATGTCATTCCTGAACTCCTTGAAAATCAGAAAAAAGGAATCACAGGACGCAGTCTCCTTGGTGCTCCAACGGTCTGGGCAGCTAGTTTCTCTCCTGAAAAACATCCACAACCTAACTCAGACAAGACCAGCAAAGAAGTCCCAGAAACAGACAAAACACCTTGGAAGATGTGGCTTGATACCTCACTTTTCCTTCTCGCCATTGTTGCCATCATGAATGCAGTCTTTGGTTTTTCTGGTACGCAAACAAGCTACGGCCTCACAACTCTTCTATCCGTATCATTCATCGGTGGTCTAGCTATGTATACCCCTTACCACTATATTTACCGCCACAGTAACAAACCAAAAGAAGAACGTCCAAAATGGTGGTTCAGCATGACCATCATCACACTTTCTTTCATCGCATGGTTTGCTCTCTTCAGCCTTACGGCACTTCTTCCTAGCTATCTCAATCCAGGACTGTCACCAATTGTCGTTCTCATCATTGGTATTGTCGCAGGTGTTGCTAAATATTTCTTCAAACGTCGCTACAACGTACAAAGCACTTACGCACCTGCATCTTAAGCAGTATTTAAGCACCCTGAGGGGTGTCTTTTTGTACCAGAAATCTTGACACAGTTGGCTCTTCTATACTAAAATATTAAAGCTAACAGACAAAAGAAAGAACCCCAATAAATGCGTATCAAATTCCCCCTACTTATCATCGCTTGTTGCCTATTACTGACGGCTTGTAGCCACAAGCACAAGACTACTCTAAAAAACTATCAAGCTTACTATAGCTTCAATAACGTAACTACTTCATCTCAGGAAAAGCAACTAGTCAAAGACTTAAGAAGCAAAGGTATTCCCACAAAAAACTGGGATACTCTAGAACCTTATATCAGCCACTACAACCAGGAAAACACAGGCATTCAACCAGTTGTCAAAAAATGGACGCAAAGTAAAATTGGCAAGGATAAGAATCAGTTTGTCACCTCCCTAGATGAGAAAATAGTTGAAGACAATAAGTCTCACTTCACCGATGACTTAAACTACCGACAAGCATCCTTTCTTCTCCTCCATAGCCTCCTGACTAGCTCAAGCGATCTTACTAAACGAGATCTCCCCCTGCAAAATGAGTACTTGAATTTAAAATCTCACCACAAGGAGTTAACTGCCAAGGACCAAGCCCTCTATAGTCTCCTATTTGGGGATAACCCCAACTACCAATCTACAGATGAACTCCTCAAAGCCTGGAAAAAAGCTGGACTCAAGTTTCCAGAAAAGGTTAAACTCCTATCAGTCTTTCAAAATAGCTCCGATAATGTTAGCAATATCTATACTGCTATAGCTTATGAGAAAGACGGTAACGTTTATGTCTTTGAAAAACAAGATCCCACACTTCCTTACCGCTGGAGTCGCTTCAACACCTGGGCAGACATCAAAACACACTGGTTGTCTAACCGTTTCAAGGTCTTCAAAGATAACCTTGATATCCTCGTTAACGACCAGAAATTTGATGATTTCTTAAAAGACTCTGTCCTCATACCCAAAAACAACCAACTAGCTTTTCAAGAGTAATTGAAAAGACCAGTTGGTTTTTCTTTATTTCCATACAGCTAAGAAGGCTTAAAAATTGAATAAAATGAAACTTTTCGAGCCATAACATCTCGAAATCATGAAGTGATTACCTAAATTCAGCCATAAAAAAATGCTCTCAAGCGAGAGCATTATGTTTAGTCTTCGTTTACGAAAGGCATAAGTGCCATAACACGAGCGCGTTTAATCGCTGTTGTTACTTTACGTTGGTTTTTAGCTGAAGTTCCTGTTACACGACGTGGAAGAATTTTACCACGTTCTGAAACGAAACGGCTAAGAAGCTCAGTATCTTTGTAATCAACATATTCGATTTTGTTAGCTGCGATGTAATCAACTTTTTTACGGCGTTTGAATCCGCCACGACGTTGTTGAGCCATGTTTATTTCTCCTTTATATATTTAATTCGTTTTGTCCATCCTTAGAATGGAAGATCGTCATCTGAAATATCCATCGGATTTGAGTTTCCAAATGGACTTTCATCACGACCGAAGTTTGGTGTAGATTGTGCAGGTTGTGATCCACCAAATGAACCACCAGCTGAAGCTCCACCACCGAATGAGTTTGAATTATCAAATCCTCCAGCGTTGTATGAACCACCACTGTGACCTTCACGTGTCGCACGGCTTTCCAACATTTGGAAATTGTCAGCGACAACTTCTGTTACGTAAACACGTTGACCTTGTTGATTTTCATAGTTACGAGTCTGAATACGACCTGTAATGCCAATCAATGCGCCTTTCTTAGCCCAGTTAGCTAAATTTTCAGCTTGCTGGCGCCAGATAACACAGTTAATAAAGTCTGTTTCACGTTCACCATTAGCACCCTTGAAGTTACGGTTAACTGCAAGGCTAAAAGTTGCTACTGCAACATTACTTGGTGTATAACGAAGTTCCGCATCACGGGTCATGCGACCAACGAGTACGACATTATTAATCATAATCTACCTTCATCTACCTTCTTAAGCGTCAAGTTTAACGATCATGTGACGAAGAATGTCACCGTTGATTTTTGAAAGACGGTCAAACTCATTAAGAGCAAAATCGTTATCAGATTCAACGTTAACAACGTGGTAAAGTCCTTCACGGAAATCTTGGATTTCGTATGCAAGACGACGTTTTTCCCAATCTTTTGATTCAACAACAGTTGCACCGTTGTCAGTCAAGATAGAATCGAAACGTGCTACCAAAGCGTTTTTAGCTTCTTCTTCAATGTTTGGACGAATGATATAAAGAATTTCGTATTTAGCCATTGATATTTTCCTCCTCTTTTGGTCTAATGACTCATGGTCTTTCGCCACGAGTAAGTGAGGTGCACTCACAAGATATAATTCTACCAAAGATTAAAGGATAATGCAAGGAAAAAAAGTAAGTAGTATGTGTCCTTTTTTGGGAGAAACTAAAATCACCAAGAGAGTAGGAACACAGCCCCCTTACCTTTCTATCGTATGGCACCTCAAATAACGTTAAAAACTTCCAACAAGCGTCATAAAAAACTGAAATGAGAGCTAACAAAAAGCTCATCCTTACACGCTAGAATGAGCTTTTTAAGAATCTTCTATTGTCATCAGACTATTCCTTTTAGAATTTTTGTAAAAATATTTTTTCATAAGGAGGTGTCACTGTGTGTCACCATTTTTCAATCTAGCAATCATAGATTACCTCCATTAACTTACAAAAGAATTGTAACTAAGTCACGATTTTCTATTACATTGGTACCACTCCTTAAGCTATTTTGTGCAATAACTTGAAGAGTCTCCATTTTTATAACGTCCTAGATTCATCATCATAGCCATCACCCCTGATTCTTATCATCTGGGACCCATCTTCCTATTGACCACTCAATGAGACTTACTTATCGCCGTTCTTATAACGACTCACATCAAACATCAACATAAGCGTCACCTCGGTACTTTGTAACAAGATTTAAGTATTAAATGCTTCCGATAAATTATTCTACTCGCATGGATATCACTTCTTAAGCCATCTTAAACAACAACTTAAGTATCTCCATTTTTATATCTACTAACATTTCTCATGAGCTTTACCTCACTTTTTGACGTTATTTTCTTGAATTTAACTTACGATTTCTGGTGGTATCACTCCCTTGTAGCTATTTTATGCGACTCTCTTAATCTCCGTTCTTGTAACGCCCTACTGTCATACTGCTACACTCCTTAGAGACCAATTATAAAGTTTTTGTTTTGCCTACTGTTTTATTAGAGAGCTCAGTCTCCATTCTTATACCTTGAAATATTGATCGTCACCATGGCTACTACCTCCTTGATGAACCCTTATCTTCCTTACAATTTCATTATAATGTAAACGCTTACTTTTGTCAATCTTTTTACTCGAAAACGCAAGATTTTTTGAAAAAAGATTTCTTTGCTACAATAGAGACATGTTAGATTTAAAAGATTACGGCATCATCATGTGGGATGCTGAGAAGATTGCTTCCTTCCGTCGCACGCTCCTCGACTGGTACGATCGTGAAAAACGTGATTTACCTTGGCGTAGGACCAAAAATCCTTATTATATCTGGGTCAGTGAAATCATGCTACAACAAACCCAGGTACAGACTGTCATTCCTTATTACGAGCGCTTCTTAGACTGGTTTCCATCCGTTAGAGATCTGGCTGCAGCTCAAGAAGAGAAACTCCTCAAGGCCTGGGAAGGATTAGGTTACTACTCACGTGTCCGAAACATGCAAAAGGCTGCCCAGCAAATCATGGAGGATTTTGGCGGCCAATTTCCAGACACCTATGACGATATCTCCAAACTCAAGGGCATCGGCCCTTACACTGCTGGTGCTATTTCTAGCATCGCTTTTGACCTGCCTGAACCTGCTGTAGATGGTAATGTTATGCGGGTTATGGCCCGTCTCTTTGAGGTTAACTATGACATCGGAGATGCCAAAAATCGTAAGATTTTCCAAGCGATTATGGACATTTTGATTGACCCTAACCGACCCGGCGACTTTAATCAGGCCCTTATGGACCTCGGGACCGATATCGAATCAGCTAAAAATCCAAGACCAGACGAAAGCCCTATTCGCTTTTTCTGTGCAGCCTATCTCAACGGAACCTATGACAAATACCCCATCAAATTACCTAAGAAAAAGCCCAAGCCAATGCAAATTCAGGCTTTTGTTATCAGAAATATGAAGGGTGAATTTCTTCTCGAAAAAAATATCGAGGGGCGCCTACTAGGTGGGTTCTGGTCCTTCCCTATCATGGAAACCGACTTTATTGGCCAACAACTCAGTCTTTTTGAAAACGATAATTATGTCCTCGAAACCGTTTCACAAAAAGCTATTTTCGAGGAAAATTATGCCCTCAAACCAGACTGGACAGACAATGGTTTTACACCTGTAAAACACACCTTCAGCCACCAAAAATGGACCATCGAGATGGTGGAAGGTATCGTTACAGACGACAAACTCCCTACCGACAAGGAGTTATGCTGGGTAGCAGCTCAAGACTTCGACCAGTTCCCAATGGCCACTCCACAAAAGAAAATGATTAAAACTTATGAAGACAGCAAAAAAGGATAGCATTGAGTGCTACCCTTTTTCTTATGCGTCAAGTTTAGCGTGCTTACGACCACGCAAGGCAAGGTATACTTTTGAAAGAACTACTCCCGAAAAAATATCAAACAAGTCCAAATAAGTCACATTTTTTGACATCAAAATTGCAATCATCATACGACGCTCCTTTTGATTAAGAACTCCTGTCGCTGTCCTCAGTTATGCTTTTATTATAGGTAAGATAGCCAATAAAAAATAGTGACATAAATGTCACTATGGAGAAAACAAAAAAGCCGAAACGATTAAATTTCAGCTTGTGAATTTTTAGTCTACTTTGTAGAAGAAGTAACTGTCGTCAGTGGTGCCATAAAGTGACTGCCCTACCCAAAGACGCTCCTTGGTCTTATCAGATTGGTCATCAGCTTTCTCATTTGGTGATGATGTTACAGAACCAGTCAAAGACACTCCTTTTGGTAAGAATGCTATTGCTCCTCCGCCAACTCCAACACCAGATTTCGGACCTGTACTCGATTTAAGGTAGCCATCAGTAATTTTACCATATTCAATTGCTACCTTCTCAGTATCACTCACTAACCCATTCTTATCAAAGGTCATTGTATAGCCTTTGCCATTCTTCCAAGTTCCAGCGATACTTGAGAAATCACCATTCTGAATAGCATTGATGTCCATACCAGTCTCTTTGTTAGACTTACTGTCGCTACTACTATCTTTTGTCTCGTCGCTACTTGAGTCGTCAAAGTCATACCAATCTTCGGAAGATAAATCCAAAGTCTGTTCGTTACCTAAGCCAACCTTACTGGCACCATCAGTTGTCTCAGACATACTGAAATCAACCGATTGAAGTTGGTTAAAGACTCCATCCTTGATTTCATAGGTCTCAGCCTTTGCTTCAGGCTTCATTCTATGAAATAACTGACAATAAATAATCCCATTTTTATAAAAACGCAATGTATTCAAGTAACCACCCTTGGCAAAGGTTCCAGCGCTTTTGGCAAATACTGGCTTATCATCATTATCAAGATAATATAGCGCATGAACACTGTCAGGAGTACCAATCAAAAGCTCAGCCGAACCATCATCGTTGATGTCTACATAGCTATATTGGACTTTTTCACCCACTCTATTGGCTTCAAAAATCGTATTAGTTGAATAAGCTTCCTCAGTTGAGAGGTTGCTTGGAACAGCTGATGTATCGCCGTTCAGAGCAATCGGGCGATAGAGATCCAAGACTGAAGCATAGAGATCATCGTAGCTCACTTCCTCGGTTTCGGACGAATCGCCACTCACTTGCTCAGACTTAGAAGCGCTGTCGCCTGAGCCTGAGCCACCCGTATTTGTTGCGTTACAAGCTGTCAGCAAGAATAAACTTGATAGAAGCGCAAATCCTGTTAATTTCTTTTTCATACTATCCTTTCATAAGAAACGACCTAATATAAACATTAAACCATTTAAATTTCTCTGACATTATATTAACAATTGCATAGTTAAAAAGTCAAGTATTTTTTGAAAAATTAATCTAAGTCTATACATCGATAATTGCTTATATAATAAAATCTAGTGTTATTGATACTATTATTCAGTGATTTTATCCTCAGTTAAATTAGAAATCTGATTAAAATATCTAGATATTAGATGGACGTTTCCTTAAAATTACAAGTATCTCTATCAAAAAAAGCCAGACCTCAGTCCAGCTTTCATCTGTCTATTTCTATTTGGTCATAAAGTAGGTGATAATCACCAATACTGCTACAATACCTAGGACAACGGCCAGAAATCCTAGCATGTAACGCAAGAGAAAGTAGGTAAATGGAAAATTTTCTTTCATGTTTTACTTTGCCTCATACCATGTGCGGCCGTCATTCTCATCTGCAATGAGTGGGACAGCGAGTTCTACTGCAGCTTCCATAGTTTCTTTAACCAAGGCTTTCATGGCTACAAGTTCGTCATTTGGCACCTCAAGGACGATTTCATCGTGCACCTGGAGGAGCATCTTAGTTTTATAGCCACCTTCTACCAGAGCCTTGTCTAAGTTAATCATAGCAATCTTGAGGATATCAGCGGCACTTCCTTGAATAGGAGAGTTGATGGCTGTTCGCTCTGCGAAGTTGCGGACATTAAAGTTACGAGAGTTGATATCTGGCAACTCACGACGGCGGTGGAAGAGAGTTTCTACGTAGCCTTTATCCTTGGCCTCACGAACCACATTTTCCATATAGGCCTTAATACCTGGATAGCGCTCAAAGTAGGTGTTGATATACTCCTTAGCCTTTTTACGGCTAATGCCAAGGTTATTAGAAAGTCCGAAGTCAGAAATGCCATAAACGATACCAAAGTTAACAGCCTTGGCGTTACGACGGTCGTTAGGTGTGACATCCTCTGGCTTTTCAATGCCAAAAACACGCATGGCTGTAGAGGTATGGATATCTGCTCCTTCTTTAAATGCAGCAATCAAATGCTCATCTCCCGAAATGTGGGCCAACACGCGCAACTCAATCTGTGAGTAATCCGAGCTTAAAAGCACTGCATCCTCAGTCGATGGGACAAAGGCCTTACGGATGAGACGGCCTTGCTCCAAGCGAACAGGGATATTTTGCAAGTTAGGATCCACTGATGACAAACGACCTGTCTGTGTTAAATCTTGCACATAACGGGTATGGATCTTACCATCCTCAAGGATATAATCCTGAAGCCCCAAGACATAGGTAGACTGAAGCTTGGTGATTTGGCGGTACTCCAAAATCTTAGCTACGATTGGAGCAATTGGTGCCAAACGTTCAAGGACATCCACAGCTGTTGAGTAACCGGTCTTGGTTTTCTTGGTGTACTCTAAAGGCAGTTCCATCTTTTCAAAGAGGATAACACCCAACTGTTTAGGCGAGTTGATATTGAACTCCTCGCCCGCCATTTCGTAGATTTCTTGGGTCAATTTATCGATAACCACTTGGTTTTCCACTGCCATCTCATTAAGGGTTTGTCCCTTGACCTTAATACCGGCGATTTCCATCTTGGCTAACACATTTGCCAGTGGTAATTCCATGTCAAAAAGAAGCTCTGATTGGCTGTGTTCAGCTAGTTTTTCTAGCATGACCGGTTTAGCAACCTGCAGGACCTTGACTTTTTTAGCTAGGTGGCTGAGCAAGACTTCTTTTTCAGGAACCGCACGCTTAGCACCCTTGCCATAGACCACTTCATCTGTTTCTAACGGTAGGTCCGTATAGAGACGGGCAATGGTTGACAATTCATTGTCTTCAACGGTTGAGAGGAGATACTTGGCCAGACGGGCATCAAAATTAGCCGTAGGCAAGTCAATACCTAGATGGCTCAAGAGCACCTTACTACGCTTGAAATCGTAGATATTAACAGCTTTAGAAAGAGCTGTTTGGAAGGCGTCTGATTTGAGTAGGTCAGTATCTGTAGACGCATAAATCTGCTTATCATTACCCCATGCAAAACCGATGATAGGCTCAGTGTGATAATTGTCACCAAGGATTTCAAAATAGAAGAAATCGTCAGGGCTGAAGCGGTCCGCTGTTACTTGGCTAGGCTCTTCATAGGCCACATCAAAATCTTGTGGCACAGCCTCTCCACCAAGGGCATTTTTGAACTGAACAAAGCCCATCTCGTCATAAAAGGCTGCCAATTTTTCAAGGTCAGGTCCCGTAAAGGCCGTATCATCTAGGCCAATTTCAATAGGAGACTGGGTATCAATAGTCGCCAGGGTCTTAGAAAGAAAGGCTTGATCCTTGTCGTTGATGAGATTTTCCTTCATCTTAGACTTCTTCATCTCATCAATATGGTCATAGATACCTTCAAGGGAACCGTGTTCCAAGAGGAGCTTGAGACCAGTCTTTTCACCAATCTTAGTAACTCCTGGAATATTATCGGACTTATCACCCATGAGGGCCTTGAGATCGATGAATTGCGTTGGAGTAATCCCCATTTTCTCCATGAGATATTCAGGGGTGAAGGCCTCAAACTCTGCCACACCCTTTTTAGAAATCTCAACCACGGTATTGACATCAGTCAACTGAATCAAGTCCTTATCCCCAGAGACAATCGTAACTTGATAGTCCTCACTGGTATTTTCAGCCATCTTAGCTAAGGTACCGATAATGTCATCTGCCTCGTACTGAGCCAAGTCATAATAGGCGATGCCACGTGCAGCCAACATCTCACGGATATAAGGGAACTGCTCACGGAATTCCTCTGGGGTCTTGGCACGGCCAGCCTTATAGTCCGCAAACATCTCTGTACGGAAAGTTGTTTTACCAGCATCAAAGGCTACCAAGACATGGGTCGGCTGGATTCGCTCAAGCAGGTTGTCCAACATGAGGTGAAAACCGTAAATGGCATTGGTATGAAGGCCGTTATTGTTACGAAAACGGTCAATTTGATTATAAAGTGCGAAAAAGGCACGAAAGGCAACGGATGAACCGTCGATTAATAGTAATTTTTTCTGATTAGTCATAGGTTTATTATAGCATAGATGGGAGAGATGGATGGTATGAGAGTATTTAAAAAGCACCTAAAATTAGTGCTCTTTAAATGTTATGTGATTGATAAATTTCTGCTTAAAATTTAGATTGTAAATGTAAACAAAAATCCGTTCGGCAATTCTTAAAGTAACCGATACTTTGATTGATTACACTAATAATAGTTAATATAGTAAGACCATGACTGACGATTAGAACTACCTCATTATCCTTGTCATTTTTCTTTAAATCATCTAAAAAAGAGGTAATATTTTGTTGAATTATTTTCCAGCTATTAACAGATTGTCCTTTATTTACTAAATAAATATAGTTAGCAATCTCCTCTAGTTTTATACTTGAACTTGAAATTGACAAAATAGACTCAAACTTTTCTAACACTCTATCCATATCCTGACCGTCAAGTTTTCCAAAATCCCATTCTCTAAGACGATTATCAACAATAGTCTGTGATTTACAAAATAGCTGTTTCTTCAATATCTCCATTGTTTCAATCGCCCTATTTTGATCACTGGTGTAAGTACAACTAATTGATACATTTTTAGAACGTAATTTATCACCAACTAACTTGATTTCTTCTCGTCCTCTCTCAGTCAACCCTTGTAAAGATTGTCCCTGAATCTGATTTTCTCTATTTGCAGCTGTCTCGCCATGACGAACAACAATAACTTCCATATAATTACTCACTAAAAACAGTTTTAGCCACTCCAATCGCATCCAAAACCTTGGGAAAACCAACATTCGGTAGCGTTTGAATAATTACTTCTGCAACATCTTTCTTTGATAGGCCTAATTTCAATAAACTTTTAATATGCATTCTTAACTGACCTTTAGAAGCCCCTATTGCAATTAGTACTGTCAAAGTTATAATTTCTCTTACTTCAAGGTTCAAACCTTCTCGCATATACACTTCTCCAAATGAGAACTCAGTAATATAACGCTCAACATCTGCAAAATCACCATTCAATAAAATTCTAGTTGCCTCAGCATCATTACCAAACAGCCTATCTATAAGAAAACTACCTTCATTTTTTGAGTCGTTAAACATTATTTCTCCCCCCACAAATTGATATCTTCATCTACAAGTCTTAAATAGTCTTCTGTAATTTCTTCTATAGAGGAAACCATATATTTAACACCTGCTTTCTGCATCAATTGTTTTTGGAAGCCCCATTCATGTGAACTTGGTACTCCAATAAATGGAATATCAAATTTTTTTGCTTCCAGTGCAACCTTAGCTACGTCATCAATGAATAAAACATCAGTAAAATCCAAATTATATTTTGAAATAATTTCTTTTAGACCAGGACGAAAATCATTAGTACAGATATACTCTTGAAAATTTGATAAAAAAACTGTAAAACTTGGGTCAATTTCTCCTTCTTCAAGCCCACCATAACATACTAAAGGTATCTCAAGGGCCTTTAACATATTTAAAAATTGGGGAACACCTGAATTGATAGTAGTATTCCTTCCATTCAGATACCGATCTCTTTCTTCAAAATATTCCTGTATCATCATTTCTAAACTACTATCTTTTTCAAAATAGCTTTTTAAAAAAATTGCAGCTTCTTGTCTATTTTGTGAGAAGGTATTTACCTCTAACTCTTGAGAATAAGTTTTATGATATTTTTTAGCCAACCTATACAATATAGGACTAAAAGTATCTTCCAACAAAACACCATCAATGTCTACAGCTATCATTTTTATATTTTTCATTTTTATCCATTCTATGCTTTATAAAGCAAATCTGATATAGTACATGATTTCAACTCTTTAACCATGGCACTTTCAGCATTTGTCAAAATTTCTTGAAAATTATTGAGATATAATTCTACATCGCTACTATTTTCAAATTGAGATAAATCAAAGCTATCATAAAAATTGAAAAGTGGCTTTTTACTTCCCTCAATAGATTGGAAAATATCAAATAAAGTTATGGTTTCAACATCTTTTTGAATAGATAAACCACCTGCTATTCCTGTTTTTGACGAAATAATACCTTCTTTTTTCAATAATGACACCAATCTCTTAACACTAGGAATAGGAATTTCCAATTTCTCTGAAATGACCTGAATTGATAAATATTTCAATTTATCTTCTTTTTGTTTGATACTTAGATATAGTACGATTTCTACCGCTTGAGAAAAGGCCGCTGAATATGACATAGTATACCTCCATTAACCTTATTGATATATTTAAATTATATCAATAAAATATCGATAAATACACTAAATCAGTTCACAGAAATAGCAACTTTCCCTTGAGCATGATTTTTAAGAATATAATCTAATGCCTCTTCAATATTTTCTAAAGTATATATTTTATCAATATATGGAATAATATAAGAATCACTCATAACTCTGATTAATTCACTTAATTCACGTTCACATCGTGAAAGTGCCACTGAGCTAATGCGAAAATCTTTTCTAATTACTTTGCTTAAAAGAAGCCAAGGGATTGTTGAAAACAATTGTTTTACATTTCCCACCACCGTATAAACTCCACCTACTTTTAAACAGTTAGCTATATCCTTAAGTTTGTAGTTACCGTTGATACCAATGATCTTGTCAAAAACTCCCACAGAAGATAATCCCTCTATTGAATTATAATCAAATACTCTATCTGCTCCATATTTATAAGCTAATGGAATATTTCTAGAACTACATATTGCAGTGATTCGACATCCTAGGGCTTTTGCCAATTGCAAAGTTAATAAACCAACCCCTCCACTAGCTCCAATAATAAGGAGACTATCATTTTGTTTGATATCACAAACTAATAAACCTGATATAGCTGCCACACCTGATAACGAAACTACTCCTGCTTCATAAAATGAAAGATATGAAGGTTTCTTCACAACTCTATCTGATTTACATACAGCATACTCTGCCCAACAACCGTATGGAAATACGCCTTCAGACATCCCCATAATGAAGTCGCCCTTTTTAAAATTGGTTACATCAACACCAACAGATTCGACAATTCCTGAAAATTCTCCCCCTAACGGATGACTTTCTCGTCCCTGAAATAGATTAATCAATCTCGCTAAGATAGTTTTTTGCGGTTTATATCTTTCATAATCATTGATATTCAAAGAAGAACATCTAATTCTCACTAAAATTTCATTACTTTTTATTTTAGGTACAGGGGTGGAACAATATTCAAGACAGTATTTTTTTGTAGAAGTCTTTAAATAGTGGACTGATTTCATTTATTTCCTTTTTTCTTAAACAAAAAACCTAGTAAGACACAAGCAAAAACTAAGATTGTAGACAGCTTATAAATTGACGTAAATACTGTTACTTTATCATAAATATGTCCCAACTCCTGTAAATGCCCATTAAAGAGAGACAAGAAAATAGCGAAAGCCAATACCAGTCCTACTTGACGAAAAACAAAGAGAACAGACTGAGATGCGTTCAATAAATTTCCTTCAAAATCACTAGCTCCCAGCACTTGAGAAGGCCCAAGTAATAGCCCATATCCCGCTCCTAAGAACAAGCAAGCCAAATAAAGATGCAACGTACTCGTAGCCGTAATTGTTCCAAAAAGAAGGTAAGAAATACCCATCAGTACAAAACCAAGCATGACAGTGAAACGTGGCCCAATCTTAGATAGAGTCATGGATGCGAGAGGTGAACAAATCGTCAGTGCAATAGATACAATCATAAGTAGCAATGACGAAGCTACCGTCGTATGTCCAAGAACTTGTGAATAATAAGTAGGGAGAACAATAAAGAGCCCTACCTGAAACACTGTTGAACAGACCATTACTAAAGAAGCTGCATTGAAATTGCGAAAACCAAATAATTCCATTGGAATCATAGGTGAGTCAATCTTTCTTTCATACAGAATGAAGAAAATAAGGGTAAGGACTGCAAGTACAAATAAACTGATAATTAGTATACTCAACCAGCCCCAAGTTCGACCTTGAATAAGGGCGAGTGTCAGTGAAAAAAGACCAACCATCGAAATGAACGAACCTATAAGATCATTTTTTTGCTTATTAACCGGTTCATTTTTCAAATCCAGTGCTGTCAGACAAATGGCAATAATGACAATAACAAATGGAATATTAATATAAAATGCCCAGCGCCAATTGAGATACTGCGTCAAGGCACCACCCAAACTAGGTCCTAATGCCCCTGCTAAACCTTGTGTCAATGCCACAGTTGCAACAATAGGAGCTCGCTCCTCCACAGAATCAGCAGTACTATAGGCAATAGCCATCCCCAAAGGTAAGATGATAGCTGCACCTATTGATTGCATAATGCGTCCTACAATTAGTAACTGAATAGAACCTGTGATTCCTGAAACCACTGACCCTATTAAAAAAGCAACACTTGCAATAACAAAAGACCTATGAACCCCATAACGACTAGCAAAGCGGCCTAGAGGAATTGCTAAAGCTGCAAACAGTAAGCTATAAATATTTAGAGCCCAGTTCATGCCAACCATTGTTGTATGAATCGAAGCCTGAATATTTGGCATGGCAACATTCATCACTGTTGTATCAATAAGTGTCAAAAAGACTCCTAGACACATTGCAAACACAATCAATTTTTTCCTATTAAACATCGTCTCTCCTCTTTGTATAAATCATTTGATAAAAGCCAGTCAAGCAAACTACATCGCCCTGAAAGACAACAAATACACAAATTCCTCTTCCTCGTCTTTTATTACCAACTACCGGTAAGACTTGAATTTGCACAGGTTCATTTCTTTTTACAATATTCTTAAACTTCTTGAATTCTTCGATAATATAGTAATCAGAATTTTCACCTAAGAAATTATTTACACAAACCATGCAAGATTGTCTACAAAGCTCTGTTAAGAAAATTGCTTCTACATGTTCTTTATTTAAACGATCAAGATGAATTTCTTCTGTGGAAACAGAATCACCCTCAAAAAAAGATAAACGTGTTTTGTTCGGAACTTTTATCATGTCAATCATTACGTTATTTTGTTTTTCCTTATGAACCTCTTCTTTAGACACCTTGACCTTTGGAAAAACGGATAAATCATCAATTCGGACAGACTCCAAGCATTCCATGAATCTAGTTTGATTCTCAACAATATTTTTAGTCGTCAAGAAATCATTTAATCTCTTTCCATTTGTCAGGTAATCTTGACCTGATACATAGTAAAAAAACAACTCAGAGAAATCATCCTGCTGCTTGCTCATTTCAAAAGAAAAAGCAGACTCAATCATTTGTTTCATTTCCAACTCCTTTCGGATTATTAGTATATATCTTTTATACTAATGTGTCAAATAAAATTTTATGTTTTGTAAAGTTATTATATGTCATTAGAATATCAACATCATTCCACCACCACTCCCCCATATCCAAATATGCTATAATAGAAGCTATGAACACAAAGATTTTAGACCAATTAGAATTTAACAAGGTCAAGGACCAGTTCACAGAATACCTGCAGACTGAACAGGCTCAGGCAGAGTTACGTGACTTGGTGCCTATGACCAATCCAGAAAGAATTCAAAATCAATTTACAGAAATTCAAGAAATGGCTGAGATTTTCGTAGAGCACCATGGCTTTGCCATTGGTAGCTTGCGAGATATTTCTGAGCCCTTGCGTCGCTTAGAGCTAGATGCTGACCTCAACATCCAGGAGCTCATTGCCATCAAGAAGGTGCTGCAAGCTTCTGCTGACCTTGGTCGCTTCTACGCTGACCTTGAAAATGTAGAGCTCATCGCCCTTAAACGTCTTTTTGATAAGATTGAAGCCTTCCCAAGTCTACAAGGCAGTCTTCAGAGCATCAATGACGGTGGTTTTATTGAGCATTTTGCTAGCCCAGAGTTGCAAAATATTCGTCGTCAACTTAAATCTTGCGATGATGCCATTCGCCAGACCTTACAAGACATTCTCAAGAAATCTGGCCACATGTTGGCTGAGAGTTTGATTGCTAGTCGTAACGGTCGTTCGGTGCTTCCTGTCAAAAACACCTACCGTAACCGTATCGCAGGGGTTGTGCATGACATCTCAAGCTCTGGAAACACAGTATATATCGAGCCACGTGCCGTTATCCAGCTTAACGAAGAAATTACACAATTACGTGCAGACGAACGCCACGAGATGGCTCGTATCCTGCATGAACTGTCTGTTCAACTGCGCCCACAAGCTGCTGCTATCGCTAACAACGCTTGGATTTTGGGCCACATGGACTTCATTCGAGGAAAATATCTCTATCTCCATGATAAAAAGGCGGTTATTCCAAAGATTAGTGACAACCAAACACTACAACTGCTTAACGTTCGTCACCCTCTCTTGGTCAATCCAGTAGCCAACGATTTGCGCTTTGATGAGGACCTCACGGCCATTGTCATCACAGGTCCCAATACTGGTGGTAAAACGGTCATGCTTAAAACGCTAGGACTAGCACAACTAATGGCTCAATCTGGTCTGCCAATTTTGGCTGATAAGGGCAGCCGTGTTGCCATTTTCCAAGAGATTTTTGCGGACATCGGAGACGAACAGTCTATCGAACAAAGTTTGTCAACTTTCTCTAGTCACATGACCCACATTGTTGAGATTCTGAATGCTGCCGACAGTAACAGTCTGGTCTTGGTCGATGAGCTTGGGGCTGGTACCGACCCTCAGGAAGGGGCTAGTCTAGCCATGGCAATCTTAGAGCACCTCCGTTTAAGTCAGATTAAGACCATGGCTACCACTCACTATCCTGAACTTAAGGCCTATGGGATTGAGACGCAACATGTGGAAAATGCCAGCATGGAGTTTGACACAGCGACTTTAAGCCCAACCTATCGTTTTATGCAAGGGGTTCCTGGTCGTTCTAATGCCTTTGAAATTGCTCGACGCCTCGGTTTGAATGAGATCATTGTCAAGGAGGCAGAAAACCTCACGGATACTGATAGTGATGTCAACCGTATCATCGAGCAACTTGAAGCCCAAACTGTGGAAACACAAAAACGTCTGGAACACATCAAGGACGTTGAGCAAGAGAACCTTAAATTCAACCGTGCGGTTAAGAAACTCTATAATGAATTCTCCCATGAGTACGACAAGGAACTCGAAAAAGCTCAAAAAGAAATTCAGGATATGATTGATACCGCTTTGGCTGAGAGCGATAGTATTCTCAAAAATCTTCATGATAAGAGTCAACTCAAGCCTCATGAAGTTATCGATGCCAAAGGAAAACTCAAGAAACTTGCCCCACAAGTGGACCTCTCTAAGAATAAGGTCCTTCGTAAGGCCAAGAAAGAAAAGGCTGCGCGTGCTCCTCGTGTTGGAGATGATATCATCGTTACCGCCTATGGTCAACGTGGTACTCTTACCAGTCAGACCAAAAATGGTAACTGGGAAGCTCAAGTAGGTCTCATCAAGATGACACTCAAAGCGGATGAATTCACTCTGGCTCGTGCCCAAGCTGAAGCCCAACAACCTAAGAAGAAACAGATTAACGTGGTTAAAAAAGCCAAGAAGGCATCTGGTGGTCCTCGTGCCCGTCTAGACCTTCGTGGGAAACGTTACGAAGAAGCTATGCAAGAGCTTGATGCCTTTATTGACCAAGCCCTACTTAATAACATGAGTCAGGTGGACATCATCCACGGTATTGGTACAGGTGTCATCCGTGATGCTGTTACCAAATATCTCCGCCGTCATCGCCATGTTAAAAGTTTTGAATATGCCCCACAAAGTGCCGGTGGTTCTGGATGTACCATTGCAACTCTAGGGTAAGCAAATATAAGAAAGACTGAGACACTATGTCCAGTCTTTTTCATACGCTCCAAATCCAGTAACAAAAAAAGGCTCCCTCAATCAAGGAAGACTTCTTTTTTCTATATCACACTGGTCCACAAGTGCTGGATAATTTGACTCACTGGAAAATAGTAATTAATCAAAAAACGTAATACCCAACTTGATGACAGGAGTGTTTGGATGTTGTTCATAGGCACAGTTGCAAGAATGTTACCTAACATGGTCACGGGAACAAGGCTCACCAATGAAGCCAAAACACCACCTACCACTTGGTAACGTCTCTGGTCAAGTCGCTCAATTCTCACAAAATGAAAGAAAATCCCAAGAAAACGCAAACCATAATAAGCCACACAGTAAATGGCGAAATAAGCGACACCAGCATAGTAGACACGGTCAAGTGAAAAAATATTCTGGTCTGTAAAGAAAGCTATGCTAGCATCCCTAGTCGGATTGGTATAAGGTACCCAAAGATTAATAGCCTCGCCTAGCGGTTGATAAAAATAAGCAGCCACACCCATGGCGATAATGACTGAAACCACATAATAGGCTTGCATAAAGAGACCACGACGGTAGCCAATGTAAAAATTCCAAGCTACAATGGCTAAGACAAGAAGCCCAATCATGCGTCATCCCCATTACGCTTAGCCGTTGCTTTGCCTTTTAGTTGTTCGAGTTGCTTAGCTCTTAGGATTTCCAACTCTTTTTCCATATCTTCCACTTGGATTTCACGTTCTAATTGCGTTGACAATGAATTAATAGCCATTAAAATAGCGATGGTTTCATTGTCAGCCTTTTTCATCTGCTCCTTGATAATATTATATTTTTCATGAGCAACACGCTCTACTTCTTCCATGAATAGATTATCCTTGTCAGTCGTTAGCGTCAGTTTTTTCTCTCCAAAATGAAATTTGTAACGGTTTTTACTTGCCATTTGCTTATTAACTGCCTAATTAATGGTGGTCATAGATTGTCCACCGCAGCTTCTCCTTACTTATTAGTGTAGTAGATTTCTTTCTTACCGAACAAGATTTATACACTTGCCTTGGGGCGTATTTGATACTCAAATGCCAGACATTCTTTTGCAATTTAGAAAAAAAGGCAAAAATCGGCATTCTCTTTTTAATCATTATATCCTAAATTTTAACTTTCGTAAATTTTAGACTTTGCACTTCCCCAGAAAAATCATTTTTCAAGACTTAGTCCCTGTAAAATATCTGCCAATTCTCCTTTTTTGTGCTAAAATAGATTCCATGGGCACAATCGTATTCAAAATGACAGCAAAGCAGATTTCAACACTTCAGAAAGACCTGGCAAGCTATGCGACTGCGACTAACAATCCCTATGCTAGTTTTTCAGCCAAGGTTGATGGTACAAGTGTTATTGCCTATACTTCAGGTAAGGTAACCTTCCAGGGTGCTAAACCAGAGGTTCTAGCTAGCCGTTTTGGCTACCAAGCTGAGCCTAAGCAGTCACCTGAAGGGCAAAATCTAGCCCTAATTGGATCAGACGAAGTGGGAAATGGCTCCTATTTTGGTGGACTAGCGGTCGTAGCTAGTCTAGTGACACCAGCCGACCATGCTTTATTGAAGTCCTTGGGGGTCGATGATTCTAAAAATCTCAATGATAGCAAGATTCGTCAACTTGCCCCGCTCTTGGAGGAGAAGATTCCTCACAAGGCACTACTACTTTCACCCCAGAAGTACAATGAAGTGGTAGGAGACGGCAAGGCACACAATGCTGTATCAGTCAAAGTAGCCCTCCACAATCAAGCTATTTTCCTACTGTTACAAGCAGGAGCTAAACCAGATAAGATTGTCATTGATGCTTTTACCAGTGAGAAAAATTATCAAAAATACCTTAAGAAGGAGCGCAATCGCTTTGACAATCCCATCACCTTAGAAGAGAAAGCTGAAGGCAATTACCTAGCTGTGGCGGTAAGTTCTATCATCGCTCGCAATCTCTTCCTGGAAAATCTGGATAAACTCAGCCAAGAAGTGGGCTATACCCTGCCTTCGGGAGCAGGAACCAAGTCCGATCAGGTCGCTGCCAAGCTCCTACAAGCTTATGGAGATCAGGCTCTCCAAGCAACTGCTAAATATCATTTCGCCAATACTAAAAAAGCCTACCAACGCTTAAAATAATCCTGAAAGGCCTTAACTATGCAAAACAAATGGACCCAATTATTCCTCAAATTCCTTCGTGAATGGGGAGTTTTCATCCTCTTTATCACCTTCTTCCTCTTGACACGTCTTTTCCTCTGGCTCCCTGTCCAAGTCGACGGTCACTCAATGGATCCAACCCTAGCAGATAGACAGCGTGTTATCGTTTTGAAGCACACGTCTATTGAGCGTTTTGACATTGTCGTTGCTAAGGAAGTTGAAGAAGGTAAGACCAAACAAATTGTAAAACGTGTCATTGGGATGCCAGGTGATACCATTACCTATCAAAATGATAAACTTACCGTCAATGGCAAGGAAGTTAAAGAGAAATATCTCAAGGAATTTCAGGCTGCCTTTGCTAAGGACAAATTACAAAAAGAATATGACTACCGCGATTACTTCCAACAGTTAGCCAAGGATGCCAAGGCCTTCACAGTCAATGCTGAGGGCAATACAACCTTCACGGTCACTGTTCCAGAAGGCAAATATTTCCTACTTGGAGACAACCGTATCGTTTCTAAAGATAGCCGTGCAGTTGGTTACTTTGATGAAAGTGCTCTTGTAGGAGAAGTCAAATTCCGCTTCTGGCCACTTTGGCCACTTAATAAAATCGGTGGCGTTGAGGACAACTAATCACACTAAATAAAATAAGGTTGGGGAAACCCAGCCTTATTATGTATCTAGGAAAACACACATGCAAGAATATTATTTTTCAGGAACTATTCAACGTGTCATTTTTGAAAATGCCAGTAATTTCTTTCGTATTCTACTCTTAGAGATTGACGAAACTGACAGTGACTTTGAAGACTTCGAAATTATTGTCACGGGAACCATGGGAGATGTCATGGAGGGGGAAGATTATACCTTCTGGGGTCAGCTAACCAACCACCCAAAATATGGTGAACAGCTACAAATGACTCGCTACGAACGTTCAAAACCTTCTGCCAGTGGGCTTATCAAGTATTTCTCTAGCGACAATTTTAAGGGAATTGGTAAGAAAACAGCTGAGCGCATTGTCGATCTTTATGGAGAAGATCCTATTGACAAAATTCTCAAGGACCCGAGCAAGTTAGAACAGATTCCTAACCTTTCAAAGGTTAACCGAGAAGCCTTCGTTGCAAAGTTAAAAATCAACTATGGAACCGAGCAAATCTTGTCCAAGCTTTCCAGCTATGGACTGACACCAAAGGCTGCTTCACAAATTTTCAATCAGTACAAGGAAGAATCGCTCAGCCTTATCGAAGAACATCCCTATCTCTTAGTAGAGGAAGTTCAAGGAATCGGATTTAAAATGGCAGATCAACTGGCTGAACGTCTGGGAATTGCTAGCGATGCCCCTGAACGTCTACGAGCCGCCCTAATACATTGCCTGCTAGAGGCCTGTATGGAAGAGGGGGATACCTACATCGAAGCCAAAGCTTTGCTTGAAAGGACGATTACCCTTTTGGAGGGTGCCCGCCAGATTGAGCTTGACCCTGCCTTGGTTGCTCACCAATTAACCAACCTCATCCAAGAAGACAAGGTTCAAAATATAGAGACTAAAATCTTTGATAATACCCTATATTTTGCGGAACAGGGCATTTATACCCACCTGAGTCGTATCATGAAAGACCAGCCTGACATCAGTGCTGAAGACAAAATCCTTGCAAGCCTTGAAGAAGTGGAAGAGGACCTTGGTATTACTTATGACAAGGTTCAGAAAGATGCCATTATTAAAGCGCTACAAAGCAAGGTCTTCATCCTGACGGGTGGTCCTGGAACAGGAAAAACAACTGTCATCAACGGAATTATTAAAACCTATGCTGACCTTCATGGTTTAGATCTCAAAAAATCTGATTTACCCATTATTTTAGCAGCACCAACGGGACGGGCTGCGCGTCGGATGAAGGAACTAACCAATCTTCCTAGCGCCACTATCCATAGACATTTAGGCCTCAATAGCGAGGATGATTTCAAGACCTTAGAGGACTACCTTGATTGCGATTTAATTATTATCGACGAGTTCTCTATGGTTGATACTTGGTTGGCCAATCAACTCTTTGAGAGCATTGCGGACTCTACTCAGGTTATCATTGTGGGTGACCAAGACCAGCTACCTTCCGTAGGTCCTGGTCAGGTCTTGGCTAATCTCTTACAAATTAATGAGATTCCTAAGGTTTCGCTGACCAAAATTTTCAGGCAATCCGAAGATTCCACCATCGTTACCTTGGCTAGTCAAATGCGTCAAGGCCAACTACCTGCTGATTTCACAGAGAAAAAGGCAGATCGCTCTTACTTTGAAGCCAATGCCAATCATATTCCACAGATGGTTCCTAAAATTGTCTCAGCCGCTATAAAGAGCGGGATTGCTGCTCAGGATGTGCAGATTCTAGCCCCCATGTACCGAGGCCAGGCTGGTATCAACAATCTCAATACCATTATGCAGGACCTACTCAACCCCCAAGAAAAGGCCAATCAATTTGCCTTTAATGACATATTCTTCCGTAAGAATGACAAGATTCTCCATCTGGTTAATGATACAGAACTCAATGTCTTCAATGGTGATATCGGTATCATTACCGACCTGATTCCCGGTAAATACACTGAAAGCAAGCAGGACGAAATTTACATGTCCTTTGATGGTAATGAGGTTATCTATCCTCGCAACGAATGGCATAAAATTACCCTGGCCTATGCCATGTCAATCCATAAATCCCAAGGAAGTGAGTTCCCTGTCGTTATCCTTCCCATCACACGCCAAAGTGGACGTATGCTACAGCGTAACCTCATCTACACCGCTATCACACGCGCCAAGAGTAAGCTAGTCATATTAGGGGAAATTGCAGCCTTCGATTATGCCGTTCACAACGAAGGCGCCAAACGCAATACCTACCTCATCCAACGATTTGAACAAACTTATACACAAGCTGTGGGTAAGTCTGTCGAAAAGATTGTTAAAAACGAGGCAAAAGACGCCTCCAATCAAACAAAAACGAAAAAGGCTGACCCTTCAGAAACCTTTGAAAATAAAGGATTCTCAGAAGATGTCAATACAGATACAACTCTTATCAACACTTATTCACAAGCTGTGGATAAGTCTGTTAACAAACCTGTGCAAATAGTAGAAAACTATCGTTTAACTGAAGACAATTGGGCCACTATTGACCCAATGATTGGGCTCAGCGAAGATGATATTGCAGCCTTTTTTAACAGCAACTAAAGAAAAAGACTTGGAAAGCGACTCACTGAGAGCAACTCCAAGTCTTTTCATTTACTAAAATACTAATCGTATCAGGGCCATAGACACAATACCGACGATCACAGCATAGAGGAGATTCTTACTCTTAAATGCTACAATTACCGTTGGCACCGTAGCCAGTATTTCCATCCACTTAAACTGCGGCAAGTGACCGATTTTCTCAGTCATGAGGCTTGAGAGAATCAGGGCAAAGAGAATAGAAACTGGCAGATAGTGCAAAAAACGAACAACAATATCTGGTAAGCCCTTGTATTTAACCAAGACAAAGGGAAGAACACGAGGAACCCAGCTGACCACAAACCCAAGTAGAATAGCAATGAGAATAAACTTATTGACGGCCGTCACACATCACCCCCACACTACATCCAATCAAAGTTGCCACTAGGACTGCCAAAGATTCTGACAAGATGATACTAAAGCTCAGATAAGTCACCGCAATAGATAGTAGAATCAAGAGTAGCTTACGCACACCTTCCCCTAACAAGGCATCAATCTGGCTACTTAACAAGCCGATAAACATAGCAATTAAGGCAAAATCCAAGCCAAAAAGCTCAGGATTAGGAATCATTGAACCAATCAAGCAACCAATTACTGATGATACAATCCAAACCAGATAACTGAAAATATTGTTACCATGCATCCAGTTGGCGGAAATATCTTTATGATGCACATATTCTCCCAACAAGACTCCGTAACTTTCATCCGTAATCAGACTACCAATTCCCAGCTGATTCCAGAGACTTGTTTTTGTAAAAATCGTCGTTGCATGTAAACTCATCAACATGTTACGCAAATTAACCAAGAAAACAGTCAAGGTTAACTCACCCAGGCTGGCCCCTGCAACCACTAAGGCACACATGGCAAATTGAGCCGAGCCACCATAGACCAAGGCACACATAAGACCAACTTCAAGAGCTGATAGTCCCGAAGCCGCTGCTACCACACCAAAGGCAAGGCCAATAGCCACATAACCTAGAGCTGTGGGTACTGCGGCTTTCACACCCAAACGAAAGTCAGACACACACAATCCTTTCTAAAGGAACCTCTTACCAGACTAGTAAGAGGTTCTTCTTATTCTTCAAATCCTTCAAAAGCTAGACTTGGCTTAGCATTCAAGTCCAAATCAGAAAAATGTTTCTTATCACATTCAATAGCTGCTGCTAAGGCAATCATGCCAGCATTATCACCACAGAGACGTAAAGGTGGGATGACTACATCTACATCTGTGATTTCTTCAGCCAAACGTTCACGTAAGCCCTGATTAGCTGCCACGCCACCAGCCACAACAAGTGTCTTGACAGAATAACGCTCCAAGGCTTTCTTGGTCTTAGCTAGGAGAATATCCAAAACAGCTGCTTGGAAGGAAGCACAAAGGTCTTCTTTGACTAGAAGGTCTCCCTTTTGCTCTGCATTGTGATGTAAATTGATAAAGGCTGACTTCAAACCTGAAAATGAAAATTCCAAGTTTTCTTCTTTAATCATAGCACGTGGAAAATCATAAACATCTTTCCCTTTATGAGCCAATTCATCAATTTCACGTCCGGCTGGATAGGTCAAGCCCATCACACGGCCGACCTTGTCATAGGCCTCACCAACTGCATCATCACGTGTCTCACCAACAATCTTGTAATTTCCCGGTTCTGACACATAAACCAACTCTGTATGTCCCCCAGACACCAAAAGTGCTAAGAGGGGATATTCTAACTCTTGAACCTCACGCGCCGCCATCAGATGCCCAGCCATATGATTAACTGGAATCAAAGGCAAACCATGAGCCCAAGCAAAGGCCTTAGCCGCTGCCATGCCAACTAAAAGTGCCCCGACCAAACCTGGACCATAGGTTACCGCTACAGCATCTAGTTGTTCAGCACTAATGCCCGCATCTGAAAGGGCATCCTTAATACAAAGAGTCACCACTTCCACATGGTGACGACTAGCCACCTCAGGAACAACACCACCAAAACGTTTATGGCTTTCCACCTGACTGGCAATAATATTACTTAAAAGTTCCTTTTCATTTTTCAAAACGGCAACTGAAGTCTCATCACATGAGCTCTCCACTGCCAAAATATATCTATCTGCCATTAGACTTCCTCTCGCCTCATGATAACCGCATCCTCTTGAGGCTCATGATAATAATTTTTTCGAATTCCTAGATTTTCAAAACCAAATCTTCTATAAAGTGCCTGAGCAACTTGATTTGAAGTCCTCACTTCAAGAAAGATTGGCTCACTACGATCTTCCAAATGCTTCATCAACTGACTAGCATAACCACGCCCTTGATAAGCTTTTAAAACGGCGATATTGGTCACCTCAAGCTCACCCACCAAATTTTGAAGGGCTAAAAAACCAACAACTTCTTCCTGATCATACACATAGAAATATTCCGTAGTATCTAAAGCCAAGTCTGCTGCCACTTGTTCTATCGTCCAAGGAGACTTGTCATAAACATCCGACAGAATCTGATAAATCAGTTGAGCTTGCTCTTGGCTACTCAATCTAGACGCGCTTGATGTAGTTGTCACGATTAGTCTCCTCATGCGTCTTGAGCCAATTCTCCTCTGCCTCAACCCGCTTCAAGTAATGTGGAACAAAAGCATCCACATCAACAGAAGGCAAGGACAAGCCTAAACGACCAATTAACTGAGCTGATGGAAGGCTAGACAAGATCGTTGCCTCTGGAAGATTTTCCTTAATCTGATCCGCAAAATTAGCCACTTCACCGACAAATGTCACCTTTTCATAAACTTTAGCTTGCTCAAGAACATCTGTAAAGGCAGCATGACAATCAGGGACGATAGCCTGACCATTTTCATAAAAACCAACGTAAACATTATTACGACGGGCATCCATGATAGGAATCACAACACCGACAACCGAAAGGTTTGTCAGCGCCTGTAGACTTGAAACCCCCACTAAATCAATGTCAAGCGCATAGGCTAACGTCTTAGCTGTTGCGACAGCCACACGAAGCCCGGTGTAGGATCCAGGCCCCTGTGCAACCACAATACGTTCTAAATCAGACGGCTGCCAGCCTGCCTGAGCAACTAAAAAATCAATGGTGGGCATTAAACTAATACTGTGGTTCTTTTTTACTGTGACAGTTGTCTCTGCCACTAGTTTCTCTTCTTCCAACAAGGCTACTGATAAAGCAGTGCTAGAAGTATCAAATGCTAATATTTTCATCTTTTTTCCTTGTTTCCTTTTATGCTTTTCTATTATAACACAAGTCACTGTTTCCCAGAAACGAACATTTTCCAACTTTTTCCGCCATTTTCTTTATCTAGCCCTTATCTTATGGTACAATAATAGTAATTGTTAAACGAATCAAGGCTACTAGCTATTACTCATAAAGTGAATATCATAACGTCAAGTAAATCAAAGAAAGATTAACTTGACCGGTTTTTTTATAGAATGGCAGAGCCTTTTGGAAAGAAAGGAAAACCATGATTTATAAAGTCTTTTACCAAGAAACTAAAGAGCGTAATCCACGCCGTGAACAGACAAAATCACTCTACCTAGATATCGATGCAGAAACTGAACTTGAGGGACGTATCCAAGCTCGTCAAATCATCGAAAAAAACACTGCCTATAACATCGAATTCATCGAGCTCCTCTCAGAAAAAGCCCTTGAATACGAAAAAGAAACAGGCGTTTTTGAAGTAACGGAGTTCTAAGACCATGGCATCAAAAATCAATCTAAAACCTGAAGAAGTTGGGGTTTATGCGATTGGTGGTTTGGGGGAAATCGGTAAAAACACCTATGGTATTGAATACCAAGATGAGATTATCATCGTCGATGCGGGTATTAAATTCCCCGAAGACGATCTTCTCGGAATCGACTATGTCATCCCAGACTATTCTTACATCGTTGAAAACGTTGATCGTGTAAAGGCACTTGTCATTACCCACGGTCACGAAGACCATATTGGTGGGATTCCCTTCCTTCTTAAACAGGCAAATATCCCAATTTATGCAGGACCGCTTGCTCTTGCTCTTATCAAAGGAAAATTGGAAGAACACGGACTACTTCGTGACGCACAACTCTACGAAATTAATGCTAATACAGAGCTTACTTTCAAAAATATGAGCGTGACCTTCTTCCGCACTACTCACTCAATTCCAGAACCTCTCGGTATTGTCATCCATACACCTCAAGGTAAAATTGTGTGTACCGGTGACTTTAAGTTTGACTTCACCCCAGTAGGGGAACCAGCAGACCTTCACCGTATGGCTGCACTTGGTGAGGAAGGCGTTCTTTGCCTCCTCTCAGACTCAACCAATGCTGAAGTACCAACTTTCACTAATTCCGAGAAGGTTGTTGGCCAATCCATTATGAAAATTATTGAAGGCATCCACGGACGTATTATTTTCGCCTCATTTGCCTCAAACATTTTCCGTCTTCAACAAGCTGCCGAAGCCGCTGTAAAAACTGGCCGTAAGATTGTTGTCTTCGGACGTTCTATGGAAAAAGCCATTGTCAACGGGGTCGAACTAGGTTACATCAAGGTTCCAAAAGGGACTATCATTGATCCTAGTGAGATGAAAAACTATCATGCCAGTGAGATTCTTATCATGTGTACCGGTTCTCAAGGGGAGCCTATGGCGGCCCTTGCACGTATCGCCAATGGGATGCACCGCCAAGTGACACTACAACCTGGTGACACTGTCATCTTCTCATCTAGTCCTATTCCAGGGAACACCACTAGCGTTAACCGTCTGATTAATACCATTCAAGAAGCTGGTGTT
Organism: Streptococcus sp. C150; assembly: GCF_000187445.1. Classification (NCBI taxonomy): domain Bacteria; kingdom Bacillati; phylum Bacillota; class Bacilli; order Lactobacillales; family Streptococcaceae; genus Streptococcus; species Streptococcus sp. C150. The sequence continues at coordinate 1,591,602 of NZ_GL698449.1, forward strand.
GATGTTATCCACGGTAAAATCAACAATATCCATACCTCTGGACACGGTGGTCAACAAGAGCAAAAACTAATGCTTCGTTTGATCAAACCAAAATTCTTCATGCCTGTTCACGGTGAATACCGCATGCAGAAAGTCCACGCAGGTCTTGCTGTTGATTGTGGCGTTCCAAAAGATAATATCTTCATTATGGAAAATGGTGATGTCTTAGCCCTAACAAAAGACTCTGCGCGTCGTGCAGGTCACTTCAATGCCCAAGATATCTATGTTGATGGTAATGGTATTGGGGATATCGGAGCCGCGGTTCTTCGTGACCGTCGTGATCTTTCTGAAGATGGTGTCGTACTTGCCGTAGCTACTGTTGACTTCAAGTCTAAGATGATTCTAGCTGGTCCAGACATCCTCAGTCGTGGCTTCATCTATATGCGTGAATCTGGCGATCTTATCCGCGAAAGCCAACGCATTCTATTCAATGCTATTCGTATCGCTCTTAAGAATAAAGATGCTAGCATCCAATCTGTTAACGGAGCTATCGTCAATGCTTTACGCCCATTCCTATATGAAAAAACAGAACGTGAACCAATCATTATTCCAATGATTCTCACACCTGATAAATAAAAAAATGGTAGCCATCTAGCTACCATTTTTTAAGTTTAAATCCAGTCTGAGCACAACTCTTCCAGCAAGTAAAAAAGCGCTATAAGCGCTTCTTTTCGTTTTATGCACCTGGATAAATGTAAGATACTGAACCTGGTGTAGTTGAGTTTTGTGGATCAAACCAACCACGATAGTTATTGATTTGTTGCTGGTTGTTATAGTTTGACTCCAAGATTTGAATTTGACCATCTTGACCAACTTGTGTTACATAACCAACGTGACCATAACCACCATCAGTCCAACATACAATTGATCCTGTCACAGGTGTTGAACCTACAGCATAACCTTGGCTAGCAGCGCTTCCGGCCCAATCGCCACCATTACCCCACCAGTTACTTGCCCATGGAGCGACTTCCTTAACACCCCATGTACATTGACCAACTGGATAACGATTCCAAGTAGCATCTGAATCAGTAGCTGTTACCTCTGAAGAAGAAACTTCTGTTGTTTCTTCAACTGCCGTAGTAGCTCCTGAAACTTCCAAGCTTCCACCAGGAACAATTGTTGACCAAATAGTCATGCCATTTTCAGCTGCTAATTGATAAGGATCTACACCATACTGACTAGCAATCCCGAAGAATGAATCTCCATTTTGAACTGTATAAGTATCAGCATTAACTGTTTGTGCGACTGTAAGACCGAGCAATAATGCACTTGAGGCTGCTGCCAAAGCAGCTTTTTTTGTAGTTTTCATAATTCCCCCTGAATAAGATTAATATGAAATTAGTTTAACACTCTCATATTTTAATGCGATTAAGGAGGAATAAAGAAATATGACAAAAGAAAACAGCTCAGTTAAAACTACGTAATTTGTCCAAGAACTTAATAAATTTAAAAGAAAAAGAAAACCAGGCATAACCTGATTTTCAAATTTAATTTCTTAATAAATATCCAAGTAGTTATCAATTTCCCATTGTGAAACAAAGGTAGCATAGCTTGCCCATTCCATACGTTTCGCATCAAGGAAGTTTGTATAGATATGATTACCCAAAGCTTGACGAACCACTTCATCTGTTTCCAATGCTTTAAGAGCGTTACGAAGTGTTGATGGCAAATCAATAATACCTGCTTCTTTACGTTCTTCAGGAGACATTGAGTAAATGTTTGTTTCAACTGGATCTGGAGCATCAATCTTGTTAATAATACCATCAAGACCAGCTTCCAAAAGAACAGCAAGGGCCAAGTATGGGTTTGCCATTGGGTCTACTGAACGCAATTCCAAACGTGTACCCATACCACGAGACGCAGGAACGCGGATCAATGGTGAACGGTTGCTACCTGCCCATGCAATATATACAGGAGCTTCATATCCAGGAACCAAACGTTTGTAAGAGTTAACTGTTGGGTTAATAATTGCAGTATAGTTATATGCATGTTTCATCAAACCACCAAGGAAGTAGTAAGCGTCTTGAGACAATTGCATACCACGTGGATCCTCTGGATCAAAGAATGCATTTCCTTCTTCAGTGAAGAGAGACATGTTACAGTGCATACCGCTACCAGCAATACCATATTTAGGTTTCGCCATAAATGTCGCATAAAGACCATGTTTACGAGCGATTGTCTTAACAACCAATTTGAAAATTTGGATATTATCACAAGCCTTCAAAACATCTGTATACTTGAAGTCGATTTCATGTTGACCAACCGCCACTTCATGGTGAGATGCCTCAACATCAAATCCCATTTCTGTCAACACATTAACGATTTCACGACGTGTGTTGTCTGCAAGGTCAGTAGGAGCAAGGTCAAAATAACCACCTTTATCGTTAACTTCAAGCGTAGGATTACCTTGCTCATCTAATTTGAAAAGGAAAAATTCTGGTTCTGGTCCAAGGTTAAATGATTTATAACCAACTTCTTCCATATGACGCAAAGCTTTTTTCAAGTTACCACGAGGGTCACCAGCAAATGGTTCACCCGCAGAAGTATAGATATCACAAATAAGACCAGCTACTGCACCATTTTCATCGCCCCAAGGGAAAACTGTCCACGTATCAAGATCTGGGTAAAGATACATATCAGATTCGTTGATACGAACAAATCCCTCGATTGATGAACCATCAAACATAGCTTTATTTGAAAGTACCTTATCCAACTGTTCATCTGTCGCAGGAATTTCAACGTTCTTCATAACACCAAGGATATCAGAGAACATTAAACGCAAGAAAGTAACATTCTTCTCTTTGACTTCGCGACGAATATCAGCTGCTGTGATTGCCATAATAGGGGTCTCCTTTATAAAAACCAAAAATAAAAGTTCAAAGCGTAATTAGATACGCAAGTTACCAAATTGTTGTGACGGGGTCGTAAAACGGCCTTGCTGAAGGAGTTCATCATGCAAGATACGTCGAACGTCCGCATCTGTTAAAGCCACTTGTTTTTGTTGGGCACGAACTTCACGCTCTTCGTACTCATGTTTAATCGCTGCAATATTGTAACCATCATCCAAAAAATCTTTGATTTCCAATAAACGATCCATATCATTTAATGAGTACATCCGACGATTTCCAGCTGTACGTTCAGGTTGAATTAAACCTTGATCTTCATAGTAACGAATTTGACGAGCGGTTAAATCCGTCAACTTCATAACTGTTCCAATCGGAAAAACAGCTAGAGAACGCCTTAATTCTTTCTCTCTTGCCATGATCATCCTCCTTTCCTAACAATTATATTCTGAATATTTCTACATGTCAACAGTTTATGTCACTTTTTCTAACATAATGAGTAGTTCCCGAACGTTTCACCATTTATTCACTCAAATTGAGGAGTTTTGTCATTGAAAACAGAAAAATAGAGCCCCTGAGAACTCTATTATTCTTATTTTAGGTGTTTAGTCAGCCAATTATAATCATAGTTCACGAGGATAGCAATAAAAACACCACAAAAGGTCTCAAAAACCCGAGCAATAACATAAACAAAAGTATCATTAGGTGGGATAGATAAGGTAATAATTAGCAGTGCCGCAACTCCTCCAATAACACCAGAGGAATTATTGAAAGACACATTAATCACAATAGTTAACATGGTTAAAATTGGAACCAATATCAATGTCACCCAAACCGAATGATCAAACAACATATTCACAAAATAAAATAAAAGAGATAGCAGACCTCCAACCGTGTTTGCAAAAATACGTGACTTCCCAAATTGAATACTTCTATCAAAGTTTTCACGAAGGCTGAAGACAGCAGTTAAACAACCAATCTGAAGCCCTTCCCACCCTAAAGCAGAAAACAAGCCTAAAACAAGAAAGACAGCAATCCCCGTCTTCAGTGTACGCATACCAAATTTAAATTTTTTCGGTTCAAATTTCAATCCCATTCAACTATTTTAACATGATTATGAAACTTTTGGCTATTCTAAATGATTTTGATTACATATTCTTCACTAAATATTTTTAAAATGACAACGTAAAAAGAGTTGGTTACCCAACTCTTTTCATTCTAATTAGATTATTTATCAGTAAGGGCAGCCAATCCTGGAAGTTCTTTACCTTCAAGGAGTTCCATAGATGCACCACCACCAGTAGAGATCCATGAGAATTTATCTGCACGTCCAAGGTTGATTGCTGCAGCAGCTGAGTCACCACCACCGATGATTGATTTAACACCTGGTTGTTTCACAATAGCGTCCATCACACCGATTGTACCAGCTTGGAAGTCAGGGTTTTCAAATACACCCATAGGACCGTTCCATACAACTGTTTTCGCACCAGTCAAGGCTTTATCGAATTCAGCAATTGATTTAGGACCGATATCAAGACCAAGGAATCCTGGATCTACTGCTTCACCTTCAGTGTCTTTCACTTCAGTGTAGTCAGCAAATGCGTTTGCTTCTTTTGAGTCAACTGGCAAGATCAATTTACCGTTTGCTTTTTCAAGAAGAGCTTTCGCTACATCCAATTTGTCTTCTTCTACAAGTGAGTTACCGATTTCGATACCTTGAGCTTTGTAGAATGTGTAAGTCATCCCACCACCGATAAGAACTTTATCAGCTTTCGCAAGAAGGTTTTCGATAACACCAATCTTATCAGATACTTTAGATCCACCAAGGATAGCCACGAATGGACGTTCTGGAGCTTCAACTGCTTCTTTAATGTAGGCAATTTCGTTTTCAAGAAGGAAACCAGCAACTGCTTTATCAACGTTTGCTGAAATACCAACGTTAGATGCGTGTGCACGGTGAGCTGTACCGAATGCATCGTTTACGAAGATACCATCTCCAAGTGATGCCCAGTATTTACCAAGTTCAGGATCGTTTTTAGATTCTTTCTTGCCATCAACATCTTCGAAACGAGTGTTTTCAACCAAGAGAACTTGTCCATCTTCAAGAGCGTTAACATCTGCTTCCAATTCAGCACCACGTGTAACACCTGGGATAAATTTCACTTCTTGACCCAATTTAGCAGCCAAGTCAGCAGCTACAGGAGCAAGTGATTTACCTTCTTTATCAGCTTCTTCTTTTACACGTCCAAGGTGAGAGAAGAGGATTGCACGCCCACCTTGTTCAAGGATATACTTGATTGTTGGAAGAGCAGCAGTGATACGGTTATCATTAGTGATCACACCGTCTTTTACAGGAACGTTGAAGTCAACACGAACGAGAACTTTTTTCCCTTTCAAGTCAACATCTTTAACAGTCAATTTAGCCATTTGATCAGACTCCTTAATTTTTTAATACGTTTTCATTATATCACAAAATACCTAAAAGAGATAGCAAAATCAGAAGGATTTCTAGCTTATTACTAGTACAAGTACATCTATCATATAATCAAAATAGAAAGGTAGAATAGTAATGAAAAAACTACTAAATAAAATTCAGAAAAAAGCTGATCAGGATTTAAATATAATCCTCATACTTACACTTATTCCTCTTTTCTTCTTTCTTACCTTTAAGCAAACACTCTTTTCCTACATTAACCAAACCTCAGTCTCACTATGGACACGTTTAATCCTATTAGCCGGTTTACAATTTGCCATTGCAGTTTTTGAAACGCCCTTTAACTTGCTTCAAAAGAGCCATCATTTTCTGTACAAAAAACATACTAAGATTAGTAGTGAAGAAATCTCCGACGGGAGAGAGTACTCACTACTTTTTCTTTGTGTTAAAGTAGAGGTGTCTTGTTAAGTCGTGGCTTCTTTTGGCGCTAGACGTCGTACAAAAAACTGGCAAGACACCTGTTTTAGATGGAATTTTATCAAAGTATGTTGGACGCTAGACGTCGAGTATTGAAAATGAAATCACTAAAATAAGGAATCATTCAAGACAAAGAGGTAAACATAATGCGGACAGTTTTTGGAATTGATGTGAGTAAAGCAAGCTCAGAAGTCGCTATTCTTGTGAATGGTGAAAGGGTTCATGGATATACTATGCCTAATGACATTATCGGATTTTCTCATCTACTGAAGGATCTAAAGACCGTGAGCAACCCTGAAATTATTTTCGAAGCTACTGGTGTCTACTCTCGCCGACTCCAAGCTTTTCTAGAAGAAAACAGCTATGACTATACACGTCTTAATCCTTTGGAAGCTAAGAAACAACTTGATGGATTACGAGTTCGGAAAACCGATAAGATTGATGCAGAGAAATTAGCTTCGTCACAATTCGTTTTAAACCGTATGCCAACTTATGTTCAAGAAAAAGTCTATCAAAACTTGCATGATCTTAGCCGATTCTACCAAAATCTGACAGAGGATATCGTAAGGACGAAGAATAGGCTGCACAAAGTTCTTCAAGTCGCCTTCCCAGAAATCGAAAATCTACTATCTACTCCTACAGGTGAGCAATATTGGAATCTTGTTTCTATCTTCCCAACCAATCATTGGGTGCTAGAATTATCGGAAGTTGAGTTGAAAGAGACTATTCGCCAGTCAACCTCTAAACGTATTTCAGAGAACAGAGTAGGTAACTTAGCTGAGAAGTTAGTTGGACTGGCAAAGCAATCTTATTCTGCCATTTCAAAAACCTCTCCTATGATAGAAGAGGTTAAGTATAATGCACAGGAACTTATAAGGTTGACAAACCGTCGGGAACAAGTTTTAGAACAGTTGATAGAGTTAGCTAAACCTCTACCTGAATATGAGATTCTTCTCTCTATTCCTGGTATCGCAGAAACAACGGCTACAAGCGTTATTGGCGAATTAGGAGACATTCGTCGCTTTAAGTCTGCTAATCAAATCAACGCTTTTATCGGTATTGATCTCAAACACTATGAATCGGGAGATTTCCTAGGTCAAGAGCATATCACTAAGCGTGGGAATCCTTATGCAAGAAAAATTCTGTACAAATGTATTCACAATATCGCTTCAGCTAGCCATACCAATCCTTGCCATATCGCAGATTTCTATGAGAAACGAAAAAGACAATCGCAGACAACTTCAACTAAGCCTCATACGATTGCCTCTATACATCGCCTTATTAGGACAATGTATTATCTTATAATGCATAATAAACTTTACGACTATACTTTAGCCCAAAGTCATTAAAGTCGTCTATGCCCTGTAATTCTAACACCTTATTTCAAAAAATGCCAGATAAGGTGTCGTTTTTATATGCTCAAATGTCAGAAAAAATGGCTTGAACTATTTCTCATAAATTCCTTTTATACTCTATCAGAAATAATGTTGAGTCAGAAACCGTATTATACTTGACAAATGGTAGAAAAAGAAGAGCCTAAGCCCTTCTTAATATACTATTGAATTATTTAGCAATTTTTGCGAAGTATTCAAGAGTACGTACAAGTTGTGAAGTGTATGACATTTCATTGTCGTACCATGACACAGTTTTAACCAATTGATGTCCATCAACAGTTTGAACTTTAGTTTGAGTTGCGTCAAACAATGAACCGAATGACATACCAACAACGTCAGAAGATACGATTGGATCTTCAGTGTAACCGTAAGATTCGTTAGCAGCTGCTTTCATTGCTGCATTAACTTCATCAACAGTTACTTCTTTGTTAAGGACTGAAACCAATTCAGTTACAGAACCTGTTGGAACTGGAACACGTTGAGCAGCACCGTCAAGTTTACCGTTCAATTCAGGGATAACCAAACCGATAGCTTTGGCAGCACCAGTTGAGTTAGGAACAATGTTTGCAGCACCAGCACGAGCACGACGCAAATCACCTTTACGGTGTGGTCCATCAAGGATCATTTGGTCACCAGTGTAAGCGTGGATAGTAGTCATCAAACCTTGTTTAATACCAAAGTTATCTTGCAATGCTTTAGCCATTGGTGCCAAACAGTTAGTTGTACATGAAGCACCTGAAATAACTGTTTCAGTACCATCAAGTGTATCGTGGTTAGTGTTGAATACGATTGTTTTAACATCGCTTCCACCAGGAGCAGTGATAACAACTTTCTTAGCACCACCATTAGCGTGCAAGTGTTTTTCAGCAGCTGCTTTAGTTGCAAAGAAACCAGTTGCTTCAAGAACGATTTCTACACCGTCACTAGCCCAGTCAATTTGTTCTGGATCACGTTCAGCAGAAACCTTAACGAATTTACCGTTAACTTCAAATCCACCTTCTTTTACTTCAACAGTTCCGTTGAAACGACCTTGAGTTGTGTCATATTTCAACAAATGTGCAAGCATTGTAGGATCTGTAAGGTCATTGATGCGAGTAACTTCAACACCTTCTACGTTTTGGATACGACGGAAAGCAAGACGACCAATACGACCGAAACCGTTAATACCAACTTTAACTACCATTAGTGATTTCCTCCTTATGAAAATCAAATAAATATAATTTGAGAGCAAGCTCTCCCTATTGTGAAAAGATTAACTTGAGCGCTTTCAATCTAACCTTTCAACAGTCATATTATATAATTTTTTTCAAAAAATTGCAAATAGAAAAGGCACTTACTTTCATAAGTACCTTAACTTTTATATGTGCTAATTAAGCTTCACCAGAGTTTTTCTTGATGATTTCTTCTTGAACTGATTTAGGAACATCTTCATAGTGGTCAAATACCATCATGAATGTACCACGTCCTTGAGTTGCAGAACGAAGTGTTGTTGCATAACCGAACATTTCAGCAAGTGGAACATATGCACGAACGATTTGGCTATTACCGTGTGCTTCCATACCATCAACACGTCCACGACGAGCCGTAACGTGACCCATAACATCACCAAGGTTTTCTTCAGGAACTGTGATTGTTACAAGCATCATTGGTTCAAGGATAGTTGGTTGTGCAGTCTTAGCAGCTTCTTTAAGTGCAAGAGATGCAGCAATCTTGAAGGCAGTTTCAGATGAATCGACATCGTGGTATGAACCATCGTAAAGCTTAGCTTTGATGTCAACCATTGGGTATCCAGCAAGGACACCGTTAGCCATAGATTCTTCCAATCCTTTTTCTAGTGCAGGGATGAATTCACGTGGAACCACACCACCAACAATAGCATTTTCGAATTCGAAACCTTTACCTTCTTCGTTTGGAGTAAATTCAATCCAAACGTCACCAAATTGACCTTTACCACCTGATTGGCGTTTGAAGAATCCACGTGCTTGTGTAGCTGCACGGAATGTTTCACGGTATGATACCTGTGGAGCACCAACATTGGCTTCAACTTTGTGTTCACGTTTCAAACGGTCAACAAGGACGTCAAGGTGAAGTTCACCCATACCAGAGATAACTGTTTCACCTGTTTCAGGGTTTGTTTCAACACGGAATGTTGGATCTTCTTCAGCAAGTTTTTGAAGACCGATACCCATCTTATCTTGGTCAGCTTTAGTCTTAGGTTCAACCATCAATTGGATAACTGGTTCTGGAACTTCGATTGATTCAAGAATGATTTTTGCTTTTTCATCAGTCAATGAGTCACCAGTTGTTGTATCTTTCAAACCGATAGCTGCGGCGATATCACCAGCATAAACTTGTTCAATTTCGTGACGGCTGTTAGCGTGCATTTGAAGGATACGTCCGATACGTTCACGTTTACCCTTAGAAGTGTTCATTACATATGAACCAGATTGAAGGACACCTGAGTAAACACGGATGAATGTCAAACGACCTACGAATGGGTCAGTCATAATCTTGAAGGCAAGAGCTGCAAATGGCTCATCATCAGATGCTGGACGAGTTTCTTCTTCGTCAGTATCTGGGTTAACACCTTTGATTGCTGGAATATCAAGTGGGCTTGGAAGGTAATCAATAACTGCATCAAGCATCAATTGAACACCTTTGTTCTTGAAGGCAGAACCACAAAGAACTGGGAAGAATTCAACGTTGATTGTTGCACGACGGATAGCTGCTTTCAATTCTTCATTTGTGATTTCTTCACCTTCAAGGTATTTCATCATCAAATCTTCGTCAGTTTCAGCTACAGCTTCAATCAATTTTTCACGGTATTCGTTAGCTTGATCAACGTATTCAGCTGGGATATCTTCTTCAAGAATATCTGTACCAAGGTCGTTAGTATAGATTTCAGCCTTCATCTTAATCAAGTCAATGATACCACGGAAATCATCTTCAGCACCGATTGGCAATTGAATTGGGTGAGCGTTCGCTTGAAGACGATCGTGAAGTGTGCTTACTGAGTAAAGGAAGTCAGCACCGATTTTATCCATCTTGTTGGCAAATACGATACGTGGAACACCATACTCAGTTGCTTGACGCCAAACTGTTTCAGTTTGAGGTTCTACACCTGATTGTGAGTCAAGAACGGTTACGGCACCATCCAATACACGGAGTGAACGTTGTACTTCGATAGTGAAGTCCACGTGTCCTGGTGTATCGATGATATTAACACGGTGACCATCCCATTGCGCTGTTGTAGCGGCAGAAGTGATTGTGATACCACGTTCTTGTTCTTGCTCCATCCAGTCCATTTGTGATGCACCTTCGTGAGTTTCACCGATTTTGTGAATTTTACCAGTGTAGTAAAGGATACGCTCTGTTGTAGTTGTTTTACCGGCATCGACGTGGGCCATGATACCGATATTACGAGTTTTTGCAAGTGAAAATTCGCGTGCCATTAGGTTTATTCTCCTATAAAAATTTTAGTTTACTTATTTATTATAACATTATTGTCAAAAAACGGATAGGCAGGACCTACCCGTTCTCATTGGTCTTTGATTTGTTGCTTTCAACTCGCAGATGAGTTGAAAAAGAACTCAAGAGCTACCCGAGCTCAATTGAACCCAGGCTAAAAGCTTGGAAAATAGATAAGCTTTCCTAGAATCTTTGATTCTACGTCAAGCTTCCTAATTTTCAATCGCTTTTTTAACGCCCTCAGTATCTTATTCTTACCAGCGGAAGTGAGCAAAGGCACGGTTAGCTTCAGCCATTTTGTGAGTATCTTCACGTTTCTTAACTGATGCACCAGTGTTATTTGCAGCATCCATAATTTCTTTAGCAAGGCGGTCTTTCATAGTGTGTTCACCACGCGCACGTGATGCGTTAACCAACCAACGAAGACCAAGTGTTGTACGACGTTCTGGACGAACTTCAACTGGGACTTGGTAGTTTGAACCACCGACACGACGTGCACGTACTTCAAGTACAGGCATGATGTTGTCCATAGCTGTTTCAAATACTTCAAGAGCATCGTTTCCAGTTGCTTCTTTGATTTGTTCGAAAGCATCGTATACGATTGTTGCAGCAGTACCACGTTTACCGTCAAGCATTACACGGTTGATAAGACGTGTAACGATTTTTGAATTGTACAATGGATCTGCCAATACTTCGCGTTTAGGCGCTCTATTTTTACGACTCATTTTATCTTATCTCCCTTCTTATCCTTTAGGACGTTTAGCACCGTATTTAGAACGGCTTTGTTTACGATCAGCTACACCTGCAGTATCAAGTGCACCACGGACGATGTGGTAACGTACCCCTGGAAGGTCTTTTACACGTCCACCACGGATAAGAACAACGCTGTGTTCTTGGAGGTTGTGTCCAATACCTGGGATGTAAGCAGTAACTTCGATAAGGTTGCTCAAACGTACACGAGCGAATTTACGAAGGGCTGAGTTAGGTTTTTTAGGTGTCATTGTTCCAACACGTGTTGCAACACCACGTTTTTGTGGTGAAGATACATTAGTTTGAACTTTTTTGTGGCTATTGTAACCAACGTTCAAAGCTGGTGATTTAGATTTAACAACTTTTGATTGACGTGGTTTACGAACCAATTGGTTAATTGTAGGCATCTACATTCTCCTGTGTTTTTTATTTTTGGTTGATATGGCACTTGGTGACAGCCCATATCTGGGTGTACTTTTGCAACTTATGTCAGCACGTCTCTGTACACTTTTGAGAGACCAAAAGTAAAAAGTACCGTCTAGTATAATACCATTTTTTGAGGAACCTTGTCAAGAATTTCTTGCCAAAAAGAAAATTCCTAAGCATTAGATTAGGAATTACCTTTTAAGTTTTTTATTTATCGAAAATATTACCTACTTCAACTTCTACTTTTTGCGATTTTACATCGATATCAGATACAGTAAGCAATGATTTGTATTCATGAATATCTCGGTCGCCTTTGGCATTCTCTGCAAATACAGCTACACCCACTAATTCACTATCAAATTCTGAAAGTAAGCTAATCATACCGGTAATGGTGCCACCACCCTTAAGAAAATCGTCAACAATAAGCACACGACTATTGGGTTTCAAGCTACGTTTTGATAGAAACATTTTTTCAATACGGTCACTTGATCCGCTAACATAGTTCACTGAGACGGTAGAACCTTCTGTGATTTTCAAATCACGACGTACAATAACAAAGGGAATGTTTAGGACATCTGCTACTGCATTTGCCAAAGGAACACCTTTTGTTGCAACAGTCATAACAGCATCAATCTTTTGACCCTTAAATGCGCTAGCAATAATACGTCCAACATTCTTCAAAATAGACGGTGTACTCAATAAATCAGACAAATAGAGATACCCACCCGGTAGGATACGATCACTCTCAGAAAGTCTCTCACAGAGACCTTCGACTAAACTTCTTGCATCTTCATCGGAAATGGTTGGTGTAAACATAACACCACCAGAGGCCCCTGTTACTGTTTCAATTTCACCTATCTGACTCTCTTCAAAAGCTTTCTTAATGATTGCAATATCTTCTGAGATTGAAGATTTTGCAGCTTCATAACGCTCTGCAAAGGTATTAAGGCTTGTCAACTGATAAGGATTATTAATCAGGTAGTTTGAAATCACTACCATGCGCTCACTTCGTTTTAATTTCATAAATTACCTATAATTTCTGTACTTTTTTACTATTATACCATAACACATTAAAAAACGAACATTTTTGCCTTAATGCTCGTTTACTTTCGATTTTAATCAAATTTTGGTTTATAGAAGGAACGATTGTCCATAGCAAAGAGACGATTAGTCATTTCTCCAGATCCAACTAGGTTAAGAGCTGTCATCATCATCATCATACTAGCATCAAGATTATCAATCATATGGATAACCTCCGCTTCCATGATACGAGGACGAACTGGGCTTCCGTATTCTAATTGTCCGTGGTGACTTAAAATGACATGACGTAAAACAACAACATCCTCACGTGTATCATCAATGTTAAGTTCCATGAGAACCTTGGTAATTTCTTCATCAATCAAGGCGATATGCCCAATCAAGTTACCTCGAACAGTATACTCTGTATTTTCCGGACCAGTCAATTCAATAACTTTAGCCAAATCATGGAGCATGATCCCCGCAAAGAGCAGACTCTTATTTAGTTCCGGATAAACATCCCCAATACTGTCTGCTAAACGAACCATTGTAGCTGTATGATAGGCCAACCCACTTTCAAAAGCATGGTGATTTGTTTTAGCAGCAGGAAAACTAAAAAACTCCTTGTTATACTTTCGATAAAGAGCACGGACCACACGTTGCCATGTAGCTTCCTCTATTTTGAAAATCATCTGTTCAAGATACTCACGCACTTCAGACGGATTTACCGGTGGTTTTTCCTTAAAATCAGCTGGATCATTTGGTTCTCCAAATGCAGGCAAACGTAAAGTAATTTGATTTACCTGAGGAGTATTATTATAAACCTCTCGACGTCCTTCCATATGAACTACCTTACCAGCTGTAAATTCTTCAACATTATAAGGCTGAGCATCCCAAAGATTTCCCGAAATTTCACCAGAATCATCTTGGAAGGTAAAGGCAATATAGTCTTTACCAGCCCTTGTCTTACGTACTTCTGCACGCTTAATCAGATAAAAGCCTTCAAAATACTCGTCTTTTTTCATTTGATTAATTTTCATGCTTGTCCTCATTTTCTAATTGTGGTAGATCTAACAAACTTTGTGTCGCACTATCTTGGTAGGTTTCAATGGTATCAAGAGCTCTAACAATAGCCCTGCTTCTTGTATTGAGCAGACTATCAACAGTTTTACTGGCTGTATTTAATTGTTTTTGAGCCTTGGCAAGCATATCTCCAAACTTACCGAACTCCAGTTTGACGTTGCCTAAAATCTTACTGATATCATCCGCATTTTTTTGAATGTTCAAGGTCCTGAATCCTACTGACAATGAATTCAATAGTGCAGACAATGTTGATGGCCCGGCAATAACAATATTCTCCTCACGACGAAGAGCGTCAAAGAATGAGGGTTGACGTACGACCTCAGCATAAAGCCCTTCCGTCGGCAAAAATAATATACCAAAATTTGTGGTTTCAGGTGGATTAAGATACTTCTTGTTAATATCCTTAGCAAATCGCTTAATGCTAGCCAAAAGTGATTTACGATGATTCTCGATTTGCTCTTTATTTCCGGACTCATAAGCATCTTCCAAGCGATAGTAGTCTTCAAGAGGAAACTTAGAGTCAATAGGCAGATAGATATATTCGTCCTTGTGGTTTCCTGGCATCTTAACCGCATATTCAACTCGCTCAGTTGAACCCGACACTGTCGGAAACTCTCTCTCGTATTGATTAGCAGTCAATATATCTTCAATAATTTGTCCTAATTGAAGTTCTCCCATAATACCACGTGTTTTTGTATTTGAAAGGACCTTATTGAGACTTCCAACATCCCTAGCAACATTTTTCATTTCCCCCAGACCTTGGTTAACAGACTCCAGCTGTCTTGACACCGTCTCAAAGGAAGCTTGTAATCGTGTCTGTAAGGTTTGCTCCAGTTTTTCTTCAACCGTCTGACGCATTTGTTCCAAACGTTTCTCATTGGAATCCTGCATTTCTTTAACGGCCTTCGTCAAGCTCTGGTTTATTTGCTCTAGGCGCTGGTCAGAGCGATCTCGATTATCAGACAAGTTTTGGTGTAAAACTTCTCTGATATCCGTTAATTGTCGATAGAGTTCTTTCTGCAATTGATTCAATTGCCTTGTTGTTTCAAGTTGGTTTGCCTTGGCAAAGCCGTCTAACTGAAAAGACAGTTGATCTGAAAGATTATCTGCATTTCCCTCCAGACTCTTATTAATCTGACCCTTTAACTCCGCATTTTTCAATAAAAGAACAACAAGAATTCCTAAACTTAACAAGGTCAAAAGTGTAAGCAGGTAAATCATACTAACTCCTATCTTTAGTCTGAATGACAATCACGTATCCATTTGGAACTACAACATGAATGGGGCCATCAAGGAATTCATTACTAGAATAGTTCTTCTTTTGAAAATAATTCCTATCAGTTAATTCGTACTTTGCGCCCAAAATCGTCAATTCCCCAGTTCCTTCTTGTAAGAAAGAAACGTAAGTCATCCCTGGTTCAGGAAAAATATCATGTTTTCCTTCTGGACAATAAGTAACCTTATTTTGCTTATCTCTCAAACAGATACGACTCATAAAGGGAGCTAGTTCAGGATCACTAGCCAGAAATACATTTGACAACATATGGTCCAATCTGCCACCAAATGCACCAAAAATAGTTACTTCAGCTTCAGGGAAAGCTTGAAAAATCAATTTTAAAGCTAATTCAGTGTCCGTGTCATCCTTCTCAGCGGGAGCCTTCTTACAAGATTTAGCTGTCAATTGAATAACGTTTAATTCTGACTCGGAGACAGAATCAAAATCCCCTACAGCCAAGTCAAGAGGTAACCCCCACTCCAATAAGTACAAACAAGCACGGTCCACTCCAACAAAATAATCAAAATCGGTAGTGAACCAATCTAGCTCACCACCGACAAACAAAGCTACTTTAGGCATCGATAGCATCACGAAGTGTTTGAACTTGAGCAGTTAAATCAGGATTCTTAAAGAGATAAGAACCTGCTACAAATACGTTAGCTCCTGCCTTGGCACAAGCAGCAATCGTCTTATTATCTACACCACCATCAACCTCAATATCAAATGAATAGCCACCTTTTTGGCGAAGTTCGACAACACGTTCCACTTTAGACATCATTTCTGGAATGAAAGCTTGACCGCCAAAGCCTGGATTTACAGTCATGATGAGCACTTGATCTACTAAATCAAGCACAGGAATAAGTGCCTCAACTGGGGTTCCTGGATTAATCACAGCACCTGCTTTCATACCAGCAGCCTTTATCTTCTGAAGAGCACCATGAATATGTTTAGTCGCTTCAACATGAATCGTCATGATATCTGCACCAGCTTGTGCATAGGCATCCACATAACGCTCAGGATCAACAACCATAAGGTGACAATCAAAAACTAACTTGCTGTGTTTACGCATACTAGCAACCACATCTGCTCCCCAACTAATATTAGGAACAAACTGACCGTCCATAATATCAATGTGAACATATTCTGCACCCGATGCATCAACACGAGCCAATTCTGAAGCAAAATTAGCGTAATCAGCAGCTAGGATAGAAGGAGCAATTTTATATGACATGAGAGACCTACTTTCTTTTGATAGTTTTTTTATATGTTTCGCGACGGTTTTCAATTTCACTCAAAAATTGAAGGTAATTATCATAACGCACTTGCCAGATTCGTCCATTCTCCACCTCATCTTTAACAGCGCAAGAAGGCTCGTGCGTATGGGTACAAGATCGAAACTTACAACCATGACTGGCTTGACGAATTTCTGGAAAAGATTCACTCAAATCTTCTGCATTATCCACTTCATAATCTAAGGAAGAAAATCCAGGTGTATCTGCAATTTTCCCACCATGCACATCATAAAGACTCACAGCTCTCGTTGTGTGGCGTCCACGCCCCAGACTGTCGGAAATTTCACCCGTTTCTAGCTTCAACTCAGGAGCAATACGGTTCAATAGAGTTGATTTACCCACACCTGTCTGCCCCATAAATACGGTAACTTTATGGGCCAAGAGAGGTAAGAGTTCTTCCAAAGTGAAAACGAAATCAAAACCAATTTTTTGGTACTTTTTTTGAATCTCCTTCATTTCCGAATCATCTTCAATCAAATCCATTTTAGAAATATAGATTACAGGTTTTATATGTTTGCGTTCTAATAAGACCAAAAAACGGTCCAAAAGATTACTATTAAAATCTGGTTCCTTAGCAGACATAATAACCACAGCCTGATCAATATTGACAATAGGTGGACGCACTAAACTATTAATGCGTTGCCCAATTTTAAGAATATAACCTTCTGAATTTTCCTCCGCTGAAAATTCAACAAAATCTCCAACGTAAGGCGTCTGTCCTTTTTTTCTAAAATTTCCTCGTGCACGCGTCTGGTATACAACACCATCATGCTCTACATAATAGAAACCTGCCAGCGCTTTGATAATTCTTCCTTGCAAGTGAACTCCTCATTCGTTTAATAGCCTTATTATACCACAAAACTGCAAGCATATCTGACCCAAAACAAGTAAGGAGCTCAATTCCTTTGGGCTCCTTGCATTTTTACTAATTTGCAGTATAATAAGCATAACATCTGCGGAGGTGGTGGAATGGCAGACACGCATGCTTCAGGCGCATGTGCTCTTACGAGCGTGAGGGTTCAAATCCCTTTCTCCGCATCATTGTACAGAAAATCCCGCTGACATTTATGTTCGGTGGGATTTTTAAGCTATAAACCTGCTTCTCTCAAAGCATCAGATAAACGGGCAAAATCAGTTATAGATAGAGCCTCTCCACGAATAGAAGGCTTTATATTTGCATTTTCCAAAGCCTGCTCAAGTTTAGCTTTGACTTCTTCAGATTTACCAAAATGACTTGTCAAATTATTCCAAAGTGTCTTACGACGATGCACAAAGCTAATCTTCGATACACGGAAAAAGAAATCTTCGTCTTTAACTTCAACCAGAGGTTGCTCACGACGCGTCATCTTCAAAATAGCCGAGTCAACATTAGGTGCTGGTACAAAAACTGTATGTGGGACAACAAATGCCACCTTAGCAGTCATATAATACTGAACAGCGATTGATAACGAACCATAGGCCTTGGTATTGGGCTCTGCAGAAATACGGTCAGCAACCTCTTTTTGCATCATGACAACAAATTCTGCAAAAGGAATCTTACTCTCAATCAAATGCATTAAAATTGGTGTCGTAATATAGTATGGTAGGTTGGCTACGACCTTAATTGGTAGGTTTGGATTTTTAAATTCTTTGACACGTGTCTGTAAATCTGCCTTGAGAACATCTTCGTTAATCACTTTAATATTATCATGGTCACGTAGTGTATCTTCCAAAATTGGAACCAAACGCTCATCGATTTCAAAAGCCATAACCTCTGCAGCATTTTCAGCCAAAAACTCAGTTAATGCTCCGATACCAGGTCCAATTTCGATAACATTGACATTTTTATCAATCTCTGCCGTATCTACTATCTTTTGTAAAATATTTGTATCTGTTAAAAAGTTCTGTCCAAAAGACTTCTTAAAGGTAAAGCCGTGACGCTCAAGAACAGCCTTGGTCACGCTATAATCTGCAATTCTCATTTCTTCTCTCTTCTTATTGTTATATTACGATTCTGCTTACTCGAGCCAAAAAATAAGGTTGATACTTTTACAGTTCATTAACTGGAATAACTATTTCAAATTCAACCTCAGCAGTCACCTGCCTAATCAGAACACCGATATATTCTAGTAACGGGCCATAGCCTCTTCAAGCTCCTCTAATGTAATTCCAAATAATTCCAAACGTTTTAAAAGCTGCTTTCCATTGCAATAACCAATACGAAGCGTTTCTCCCAAATATTCTCGACGTTTTCGACTGTCTGCTCCCATTACCAGTCCTAAACGCATAAGATCTGATTTCCTGATATTGAACTGATTATCATCATCATAACTACCTAGGACTCCTGCCAAAGCCTTTTGAAGATCCTCGAAACTAGCATGCTCAACCCCTAGAGAACGCCCCTTTGTCTTGGATTTGGGAACAGCTTCACCACGATTTAAAAAAGCATGCTTGGCCGTTGGGACAGCTCCCATAATGATTTTACGGATACGTTCTCCATTATAATCCGGATCAGTAAAAACAATAACACCACGTAAGTCATTAAGCTTATCAATACGCTCTAAGTCATCTTCATTAATAGCAGAGCCTCTAGTTTCATAGGTGTCCACCTCATAAAAACGTCTCAAGTTTGCCGTATCATCCTTACCCTCTACAACGATAACTTCTTGAATTTTTATTTTAGTCATTAAGCCCAAAAATCCTCATTGCATTGTCATAAGTAGCTCTTGCAACTTCTTCACTTGTTAATCCACGAAGCTCAGCAATCTTGTCTACTACGTAACGTGTATAGCCGGTACGATTCTCACGACCACGTTTCGGAACAGGTGCCAAATAAGGTGCATCCGTTTCAACCAGAATCCTATCTAAAGGCAATTTCTGAGCAGCTTCTTGGACATCCAATGCTTTTTTAAAGGTAACAACACCTGAAAAGGAAATCATCATTCCAAGATCAACAAATTTTTGAGCCATTTCTAAGGATCCTGAGTACGAGTGCATAATACCACCACGGGGACCAACTCCAATTTCTTTAATGACATCGTAAGTATCTTCAAGTGCATCTCGTGTATGGACAACAAAAGGTAAATTATGTTTCTTTGATAAGCCTATTTGACGCTTAAAGACCTCAATCTGAACCTCTTTAGGATCTTCCATCCAATAGTAGTCCAATCCAATTTCACCAAGTGCCACTACTTTCGGATTATCCAATTGTGATACAATCATATCCTCAATTTCCTGAGAATAGGACCCCGCTTCTGTAGGATGCCATCCAATCGTACTATAGAGTTGATCATATTGCTCTGAAAGTTCTAAAGACTTATCAATTGTCGGTTTATCAAAACCAACAATATTCATTTTAGTAACACCAAGTTCAACTGCAAAATCTATTTCTTCTTGTTCTTTTCCTGCAAAATTATCCACATTAAGATGGGTATGCGTATCAAAAATTTTAATCATAGGTCTATTATAACAAAAAGGAGCGAGCTTAGCTCACTCATCCTTTCATTTATTAAACAAAGAGTCGCATATATTCTATCTTTGTACAGCGATTCATTACAATATCCTGGTGTCCTGCCTGACGTAGCATGATTTCAGCTTCTTCATTTTCAATACCAATCTGACTCCAAAAAACTTTGGCATCCGCTTCAAGGAAATCAGAGGCAACATCTGGCAAAAACTCACTACGTCGAAAAACATCAACAATATCGACCAAAAACGGGATTTCCTTTAGTTGACCATAGACATGCTCTCCAAGAATTTCTTGCCCCTCAAGTTTCGGATTAACCGGTACAATACGATAGCCGGCAGTTTTTAAAAAATGCGCAACTTGGTAGGCTGCTGTTTCTTTTCTATGAGACAAACCAACAATGGCAATCGTTTTGGCCGATTTCAAATAAGAATCGATAACCTCTTCACTAGGATTTTGAAATGTGTAAGTCATAAGAATCTCCTCCTATTTCAATTAACTAAAATAAAAATCCCTGAACGGGATTTCGTCGATTACTTAACCAAGCTCAGCAACGATGGCCTTAATTTGATCTTTCGTATGTACACCTGCAACCTGCTTAACAACTTCACCATCTTTTTTGAAGAGCAAAGTTGGAATAGACATAATTCCAAACTTTTGAGCTGTTTCTGGATTCTCATCAACATCAATTTTGACAATCTTGAGTTCATCCTCTGAAACCTCTTCAGAAAGCTGTTCAAGAATAGGGGCCTGCATCAAACAAGGCCCACACCAAGTTGCCCAGAAATCAATCAAAACCAGACCCTCAGCTGTCTCTTTTTCAAAGGTAGCATCTGTTACTACTTGCGTCATTTCATTATCCTCCTAGATATAGTAAACATTTGTAGACCTATTCTATATGATTCTACAGAGCATTGCAAGAATTTGATACAGACATAAAAAATTCATATCAAATATTAGTCATTGCCTATCATAGACATCGCTTGCCCACAACATAGCTTGGATGTATAATAATAAAAACACTATAAAAAATAGAAAAGAGTATATATGGATAAAGATGCAATGATTACCTATCTCATAGGTGAACTCAAAAAAGAAAATCTAGAATTACATGATTTGATTGTTCCAGAAGAGCTCGAGAAAAAGCAAAGACTCCTAAGAGCACTCTTTAATACACGTAAACCAATGGCAGCGTCAACACAATTCTTGACCATCCAAGACCTTTACCTACAAGTTAGAAAAGGAGAACGTGGAATTGTACAACTCAACACACTCCGTCCAATTCCTCAAGATGACCAAATTTACATCTGGAAAGGTGATATCACAAAACTCGAAGTAGATGCTATCGTAAATGCTGCAAATAAGACCTTACTGGGTTGCATGAAGCCACTTCATGATTGTGTTGATAATGCTATCCACACTTATGCAGGAGTACAGCTTCGCCAATCTTGTTACGAACTCATTTTAGAGCAAGGATATGAGGAACCAGTAGGAATGGCTAAAATTACGCCAGCTTACAATCTTCCTTCTGCATTCGTTATACACACAGTAGGCCCAAAGATAGAAAACCAACCAACACAAATTGATGAAGATCTTTTAGCTAAATGCTATCTATCTGTATTGGCACTAGCTGAAAAAAATAACATTGAATCCATCGCAATTCCATGTATCTCAACAGGAGACTTTAATTTTCCAAAACAAAAGGCTGCGACAATTGCAATTCAGACTGTTAAAGACTTTATAAAAGACTCTACAACCGTTAAAAAAGTTATTTTTAATGTATTTGATGATGATAATTTAAGTATTTATCAAGAACTCCTTACAAAATAAAAAGGTTAGAATAAAAATTCTAACCTTAAG
The DNA here is from genome assembly GCF_000187445.1 of Streptococcus sp. C150. Classification (NCBI taxonomy): domain Bacteria; kingdom Bacillati; phylum Bacillota; class Bacilli; order Lactobacillales; family Streptococcaceae; genus Streptococcus; species Streptococcus sp. C150. The sequence goes on from NZ_GL698449.1 coordinate 1,613,406, forward strand.
TATTAAACAGGTAAACTTAAAACAGCCAGTGAGGCAAGACAATCATTTAAAACAATTGTCTTACTTCACTTTTTTATTTTAACTCAGACTGTTCTTTTAACAAATCAAAGAATATTGGATAATCTCGTTTTAGATTAACAAACTTACCTTCTTTAGACATAAAGCTATGTTCAGAAACAGCAGTACAGACAATAGTCCCATCTTGATTTAGCATACGATATTCAAAAGAAAGTCTTGCAGATTTAACTCCTTTAACAGTAATCTCTATAGAGATCTCATCCGCAAAAGTCGAAGTAGCTTTATATTCACAAGACAGGGAAGTAACCGGAGAAATTATTCCTTCCTCTTCTATTCTTTCATAAGGCCAACCAATTTCCCTAAGAAAGAATGTTCTAGCCTCCTCCATCCATCGAACATAATTAGAATGATGAGTAATACCCATTCTATCCGTTTCATAATACTGGACCTCGTGTTTATAAATAAACATAAGAACCTCCCAATACATTAAAAATTAGGAAATAAAATCCAAAATATCTTCTTCAGAAAGTGAAGAATCACAAACGACCTTGACAGAACCATTTTCTGATACAAAAAGTGCCGGAACAGTTGCAATACCATATCGATTACGTAACCCTTGAATTTCCTCAAGTTCTTCCTCATTTTCACTATTAACGTAGAAAATATTAAAATTAGAACTATGAGCAACATTCGATAATTTAGGTTCAAAACGTTGACAATAAGGACAAGAAGGTCTACCAATAAATAAAATGAACTTTTCTCCAGAAGCAATTTTCTCTTTAACTAAAGACACTGAAGCTGGAGTAAAATCCGAAGCAAAAATAGACATAATGACACCTCACAAATAAAAGTATAGTCCTATGATAGCTGAATTCGACCTAATAAACAAGTAAATAAATTGAAAACAAAAAAGGTCAGACAAAGTCTGACCACAAGTACTATACTCCGCCAGTAGGACTCGAACCTACGACATCATGATTAACAGTCATGCGCTACTACCAACTGAGCTATGGCGGATAAATGCTAAGCGACTACCATATCTAACAGGGGGCAACCCCCAACTACTTCAGGCGTTCTAGGGCTTAACTGCTGTGTTCGGCATGGGAACAGGTGTATCTCCTAGGCTATCGTCACTTAACTCTGAGTATTCTCAACTCAAAATTGAATATCTATACCGTCTCAAGAAACCTTCACGCTATCAATGTCTCTCAGTTACTTGCTTTGGATAAGTCCTCGAGCTATTAGTATTAGTC
>NZ_GL698450.1:0-118791 GCF_000187445.1 Streptococcus sp. C150
AGGAGCTGTGCAACTTTTTGCCGGACTAGATTGGAGATTTGGCAGTTTTTCTCAACGATTGATGTCTTAGCTACCGTGACTCTCCTACAACTTTTACACTGGAAACGACGCTTTTTAAGACGTAATAGTGTAGGTGTTCCAGCTTGTTCAAGGAGAGGAATTTTAGAAGGTTTTTGAAAGTCATATTTGATCATCTTTCCTTGGCAGTGAGGACATGGTGGTGCAGGATAATCAAGTGTTGCTTGAACCTCAATGTAGGTATCTTTTTCAAAAACAAGAGAAATAATGATGTTTGGGTCTTTAATTCCGATTAATTCTGTGGTATTCTTAATAAGTCTCATAAGTTCTTCCTAATGATGGTTTGGTTGCTTTTCATTATAGTTCTTATGGGACTTTTTGTCTGCATTCAAAAAGCTCTATAATCTCTATGGTGGTTTTACCCACTACAGAAATTATAGAGTCACAGGATATTAATATCTTAGCGCATACTTTTTAGTAGTTCACTTCAATTTTATTGAGTAGTAAGATTTTTTACGGATGAAATATGAAAATTAGCTCTGCTATATCGGTTGACTTGAATAGGAAAAGGTTTTCAGCTTGGAGCCCAAGTCACTTTTTTACTTGAAAGTAGTTTTTTTAATGTTATCTAAGCTTTGGAAGTTTGAAGTTTTTTTTGATTTTCTTTCGTGTTTTCTCTCAATTTTATAGTGACATTTATGTCGCTATTTTATTTTGCTGACTTCATTTATACTGGATTTGTAATTTAATTAGATTACATTATTTTATTTTTATTGGAGGTTTTATGCAGCAAGAAGTTTTTGTTCACGCATATGAGGTTGTACGACCGATTGTCCTTAAAGCTTTTCGCCAATACTTTATTCAACTTTGGGACCAAGCAGATATGGAGCAAGAAGCTATGATGACTCTTTATCAACTTTTAAACAAATTTCCCGAATTAGAAGGTGATGATGATAAGCTACGTCGTTATTTTAAAACGAAGTTTAGAAATAGACTGAATGACGAAGTTAGACGACAGGAGTCAGTTAAGCGTCAAATCAATAGGCAGTGTTATGTAGAAATTTCAGATATCGCTTTTTGTCTTCCAGATAAGGGATTAGATACAGTAGACCGAATCGTTTATGATCAGCAAATTAAGGCTTTTCGTAATCAACTTTCTGCTGAAGATTCTGCTAAGTTAGATCGATTGTTGGCTGGTGAATGTTTTAGGGGAAGAAAGAAGATGATTAGAGAGTTAAGATTTTGGATGGTTGATTTCGATCCTTACAATGAGGAGGATTAATTTTCGATTTTATTACGTTTTTTATCTTGTTCTATGGTATCTATTCACTTTTAGTAATGATCAAAGTTTGAGATGATTGCTTTTAACCACTAGCTTATAACGATAAATACTATCTTAATAAGCTGATTTCATAACTAAACACCCCCTATGTTAGATAGAATAAAATCTAACATAGGGAGTGCAGTGCATTCATTTTTGGGTGTTTTTTCAGTTGATGATTATTGTGATGAGTAATTGAATCTTAATTATTTTACAGCTATGGAATTTCCGGAAAATTTTGGAAGTTCAATCTTTTCTTTTATCAAAGCTTCTTGGTAAAGTTTTAGGAAGTCTGAGTAGATATGGGTCTGTTGTCCATTTTGTGTAAAAATGTCAACTCGAAAAACTAATTGGCTTGACGGTGTTGTGATTAATCCAATAACATTTGGTGTTCCACAGATTTCGGGATATTTTTCAATGTTATCTTGATTAACTTGTTTTATGATACTCATAACTTTATTGATATCAGTCGATATATAAACTGGGATGTCAATTTGTGCTCTCATGTCTCCTCGAGATTTGTTGGATACGATTGTAATATTTCGATTGGGTATGAAATGGAGCGTTCCATCAAATCCTCGAATTTGTGTTGTTCGGATACCAACAGTTGAAATCCGACCCGTAACAGTTCCTACTTCTACTGAATCTCCCACTTCAAATTGATTTTCCAATAATATGAAAAATCCGTTAACAACATCTGATAAAAAGCCTTGTGCGCCTAAACCAAGTGCAACTCCAGCAAGTCCTGCTCCTGCAAGGAGGCTAGATACAGGGACACCAAGGATACTGAGGAGCCAGTAAACAAGGAAAAAGTAAAGCACGTAGTTCATACTATTGTGTAGCAGGCGCTCAATTGTTTTTTGTCGGGCAGGGGTTTGAATAGTCCAGGATAGAGATCGTCCCACAGTATGTTTAAAAAGAAAGTCAATGATTTTTTTACTGAGAAGGAATATAGTGAGGAGAATAAGGAGTTTGATTCCTTTGGTAATAAGTACCATTAAGATTTCTTCGAAATTAAATTGTTGGATATACTTTTGTAAAATATTCATAGCACTAGTTTATCAAAATTTGAGAAAAGAAGCAGTTTGTAACGATGTTCTTGTGATTAAATTGGAGAAAAAAACTTTTAAAAGGCTTTGAAATATGGTAAACTAAACTGTATCTATAAAATTTTAAGGAGAATGACTACATGTCTGTATCATTTGAAAACACAGCCACTAACCGTGGTGTGGTGACATTTACTATCGGTCAAGATAAAATTCAACCAGCTTTGGATCAAGCGTTTAACAAGGTTAAAAAGAATTTGAACGCACCAGGTTTCCGTAAAGGACACATGCCTCGTGCCGTATTTAACCAAAAATTTGGTGAAGAAGCACTTTACGATGATGCTTTGAATGCGATTCTTCCAGCGGCTTATGAAGCAGCGATTACTGAACTTGGTCTTGATGTTGTTGCACAACCAAAAATTGATGTCAAATCAATTGAAAAAGGTCAAGATTGGACACTTACTGCAGAAGTTGTTACAAAACCAGAAGTAAAACTTGGTGCATATAAAGATCTTGAAGTTTCAGTTGAAGTTTCTAAAGAAGTTACTGATGAAGATGTTGATGCTAAGCTTGAAAACGAACGTAAAAACTTGGCTGAATTGGTCGTTAAAGAAGGTGCAGCTGAAAATGGCGACACTGTTGTTATCGACTTTGTTGGTTCAGTAGATGGCGTTGAATTTGATGGTGGTAAAGGTGAAAATCACTCTCTTGAACTTGGTTCAGGTCAATTTATCCCAGGTTTCGAAGACCAATTGGTTGGTTCAAAAGCTGGTGATGAAGTAGAAGTTAAAGTAACTTTCCCAGAAGACTATCAAGCTACTGATCTTGCAGGTAAAGATGCTGTATTTGTTACTAAAGTTAACGAAGTTAAAGCTAAAGAAGTTCCTGCTCTTGATGATGAGTTGGCTAAAGACCTTGATGACGAAGTTGAAACTCTTGATGAGTTGAAAGCTAAATATCGTAAAGAACTTGAAGCAGCTAAAGAAATCGCATTTGACGATGCTGTTGAAGGTGCTGCACTTGATTTGGCTGTTGAAAATGCTGAAATCGTCGAATTGCCAGCTGAAATGGTTGAAGACGAAGTTCACCGTGCTATGAACGAATTCATGGGTAACATGCAACGTCAAGGTATTTCTCCTGAAATGTACTTCCAAATCACTGGTACAACTCAAGAAGATCTTCACAAGCAATATGAAGCTGATGCTGACAAACGTGTGAAAACTAACCTTGTTATTGAAGCTGTTGCTGCTGCTGAAGGATTCGACGCTACAGAAGAAGAAATCCAAAAAGAAATTAACGATCTTGCAGCTGAATACAACATGGAAGTATCACAAGTTTCTTCACTTCTTTCACCTGAGATGCTTAAACATGATATTACGATGAAAAAAGCTGTTGAACTTATCACAAGCTCAGCAAAAGTTAAATAATAGAACTAAAATCAAGTTTCTGTTGAGACTTGATTTTTTCTTCTATAAATGCTTTGACTATTGACTCTTTTTAGCGTAAAATAGAGGGTAGCGAAAAATTGATTGCCGAGCTATTTTTGTTTCGACATTAGCTTGAGTAAGAATGAAGGAGAACCACTTTGGAACTAGACGTATTTGCTGGACAAGAAAAAAGTGAATTATCAATGATTGAAGTGGCCCGTGCTATCTTAGAAACACGTGGTCGTGATAATGAAATGTATTTCAATGATTTGGTCAATGAAATTCAAAATTACTTAGAAAAATCGGATGCTGATATCCGTAAAGCTTTGCCATTCTTTTATTCAGATTTGAATACGGATGGGAGCTTCATTCCTCTAGGAGATAACAAATGGGGCTTACGTTCATGGTACGCTATTGATGAAATTGATGAAGAAGTCATCACATTGGAAGATACTGATGAAAATGCGCCAAAACGTAAGAATAAAAAAGTTAATGCCTTCATGGATGGTGATGAAGATGCCATTGACTACAATGACGATGACCCAGAAGATGAAAACTTTACACCTAATTCTGATAGTCTTGAATACGATGATGATAACGATGATGATGAGAAAGCCGAAGTGGAATCTTATGACTCTGAGTTGAATGAAATTATTCCAGATGATGATTTAGATGATGTTGAGCTGTCTGAAGAAGATGACGATGATGACTATGAAGATGAGTCAAATGATTAATTTTTCATTGACAAATAGTCTTGGATAGTTTAGACTATGTATCGGGCACCTCTTTTGAAGAGGTCATGATCAAGACTCCCAGAGTAAAACTCTTGGGGGTCATTTTTGTTTTATGTCATTTACTGGTTTTGTTGATATTGAGTTACTAAATAGTACTCATGTTGGACACTGGTAAAGGACTATCTCGATTATCGAATACGGTAATCATCTGCTATTTTTATGGTTTTACATTATATTAAAGGAGTTAACATGACAAAATATATTTTCGTCACTGGTGGTGTAGTATCTTCAATTGGTAAAGGGATTGTAGCTGCGAGTCTTGGACGTTTGCTTAAGAATCGTGGACTTAAGGTTACCATTCAAAAATTTGACCCTTATATCAATATTGACCCAGGAACGATGAGTCCTTACCAACATGGTGAAGTTTATGTCACTGATGATGGTGCTGAAACTGACCTTGACCTTGGTCACTACGAACGTTTTATCGACATTAACCTTAATAAATACTCTAATGTGACTACTGGTAAGATTTATAGTGAAGTTTTACGTAAAGAACGTAAAGGAGAGTATCTTGGTGCGACTGTTCAGGTGATTCCGCATATTACAGATGCTTTGAAAGACAAGATTAAGCGTGCGGCGACAACGACTGATTCTGATGTTATTATCACTGAAGTTGGTGGTACGGTTGGTGATATTGAAAGTCTTCCATTCCTTGAAGCTCTTCGTCAAATGAAGGCTGATGTGGGTTCTGATAATGTTATGTATATCCACACAACACTTCTTCCTTATTTGAAAGCTGCTGGTGAAATGAAGACAAAACCAACGCAACACTCTGTTAAGGAATTGCGTGGTTTGGGTATTCAACCAAATATGTTGGTTATCCGTACAGAACAACCCGTTGGTCAAGGAATCAAAAATAAGTTGGCTCAGTTCTGTGATGTTGCACCTGAGGCTGTTATTGAATCGTTAGATGTGGAACATATTTATCAAGTACCACTTAATATGCAAGCTCAAGGTATGGATCAAATTGTTTGTGATCATTTGAAACTGGATGCTCCAGCTGCAGATATGACAGAATGGTCTGCTATGGTTGATAAGGTGCTTAATCTTAAGAAGACAACGAAAATTGCTCTTGTTGGTAAGTATGTAGAGCTTCACGATGCTTACTTGTCAGTGGTTGAGGCACTTAAACACTCAGGCTTGGCAAATGATACTGCTATTGATATTGACTGGGTTAATGCGAATGACTTGACTGCGGAAAATGTTGCTTCTCGTTTGGCTGATGCTGATGGTATCATCGTTCCTGGTGGTTTTGGCCAACGTGGTACTGAGGGCAAAATTCAAGCTATTCGTTATGCTCGTGAGAACGATGTACCGATGTTGGGCATCTGTCTCGGTATGCAATTGACATGTATTGAGTTTGCTCGTCACGTTCTTCACTTGGATGGGGCTAACTCGGCTGAACTTGACCCAGAAACTAAATACCCAATTATTGATATTATGCGTGATCAAATTGATATTGAAGATATGGGTGGAACTCTTCGTCTTGGTCTTTACCCATGTAAGTTGAAACCAGGTTCTAAGGCAGCTACTGCTTACGGAAACCAAGAGGTAGTGCAACGTCGTCACCGTCACCGTTATGAATTTAATACTAAGTTCCGTGAACAGTTTGAGGCTGAAGGCTTTGTCTTCTCAGGTGTGTCACCAGATAATCGTTTGATGGAAGTGGTAGAGCTCCCAGACAAGAAATTCTTTGTGGCAGCACAATACCACCCAGAATACCATAGCCGTCCAAACCATGCTGAAGAGCTTTACAGTGCCTTTGTAACAGCAGCGGTTGAAAATGCGAAATAACGAACTAGAACAGAGTGGGACAGCCTACTCTGTTTTTTATTGGCTCCTTTTATGCTAAAATAAGGAGGATACTAAGAAAGAACGAGGAAAACAAATGGCTAAGTTTGGCTTTTTGTCAGTATTAGAAGAAGAATTAGATAAGCATTTGGATTATGATTTTGCGATAGACTGGGATAAAAAGAATCACGCTGTAGAAGTAACCTTCATCCTAGAAGCGCAAAACAGTGGTAATGTGGAGACTATTGATGACAAGGGTGAAGTGTCTGATGAGGATGTTATTTTTGAAGACTACGTGCTCTTTTACAATCCAGCAAAATCACGTTTTGATGAAGAGGACTACCTAGTGACAATTCCATATGAGCCTAAGAAAGGTCTATCTCGTGAGTTTTTAGCTTATTTTGCAGAAACCTTGAATGAGGTGGCAACAGAAGGGTTGAGTGACTTGATGGATTTCCTATCTGATGATGGACCTGAGGAATTCGGTTTGGTTTGGGACAAAGATGCTTTCGAAAAAGGAAAAGCCCAACTTAATGAGAAGGAGTTTTTTGCTTATCCAAGGTATTAAAGGGAGCGAAAAGGGATGGATGCTTATTTAAAAGATCAGTTCGATTTTACAGGTGTTAAGGCTGCCTTACTCGTAGAACAAAGTATTTTGGTTATTCTCAGAGATAATAAACCAGCTATTCCTTGGCCCAATATGTGGGAATTGACTGGTGGTGGAAGAGAAGGCCTGGAAACGCCTCTTGAGTGTCTTCGACGTGAAGTCTGGGAGGAACTTGGATTGATTTTGGAAGAGAAATCAATTATTTGGTCGAGAATCTATCCTAGTATGTTGGATAAAGACAGGTCAGCTGTTTTTGTGGTTGTTCAAATTAGTCAGGAGCAGTATCAGGAGATTGATTTTGGAGATGAAGGCCAAGAATTTAAATTGATGCTTATAGAGGACTTTATAAAAGCAGAAGGAATCATTCCACAGTTGCAAGAACGCTTTAAAGATTATTTATCAGAAAAGGAAGAAAATAATATATGGACAAATGGCAGGAATTAACGATTGAAGTTAATCGTGAGGTCGAAGATGCGGCTTCTAATATTCTAATTGAATCTGGGAGCCAGGGTGTAGCTATTGATGATAGTGCAGATTATTTGGAAAATGCGGACCGTTTTGGGGAACTTTATCCTGAGGTTGAGCAGGTAGAGACAGTTAAAATTACGGCTTATTATCCAGAATCAGCAGATATCAAGGCCATTACCAAGCAAGTTAATGAGCGTTTGGCTGAGTTGACGGATTTTGGTCTTGAAACGGGAGATATTCACTTGGCTACTCAAGAGTTGATTGAAGAGGATTGGGCTGAGAATTGGAAAAAATATTATGAACCAGCTCGCATTACCCATGACCTGACTATCGTGCCGTCATGGACAGATTATGAGGCATCAGTTGGTGAGAAGATTATCAAGCTGGATCCTGGCATGGCCTTTGGGACAGGAACACACCCAACGACTAAGATGAGTCTTTTTGCACTTGAACAGGTGCTCCGTGGTGGTGAGACGGTGATTGATGTGGGAACTGGATCGGGTGTCCTCTCGATTGCTAGCTCTCTTCTTGGTGCTAAGGAGATCTACGCCTATGACCTTGACGACGTAGCGGTTCGAGTGGCACAGGAAAATATCGACATGAATCCTGGTATGGAAAATATTCATGTTGCTGCGGGAGATCTTTTAAAGGGTGTGACGCAAGAAGCTGATGTTATCGTGGCTAATATTTTAGCGGATATTCTCATCCACCTGACGGAAGATGCCTACCGTTTGGTTAAGGATGAAGGTTACTTGATTATGTCAGGAATTATCTCTGAAAAATGGGATATGGTACGTGAATCGGCCGAGAAAGCTGGTTTCTTCCTAGAAACTCACATGGTTCAGGGAGAGTGGAATGCCTGTGTCTTCAAGAAGACAGATGATATTTCAGGTGTGATTGGAGGCTAAATGCAACAGTATTTTATAAGGGGGCAGGTTGAAAATCCAGTAATCATCAAAGACAAGGATACTGTGAAGCATATGTTTAACGTTATGCGTTTAACAGAGGATGATCAGGTGGTTTTGGTTTTTGAAGACGGTATCAAGCGTCTTGCACGTGTGACTGACCGTGAGAATCATGTCTTTGAAGTGATTGAAGACTTAACTGATAATGTCGAGATGCCTGTTTCAGTGACCATTGCCTCTGGTTTTCCAAAGGGAGATAAGCTAGAGCTGGTGACACAAAAGGCAACGGAGCTTGGAGCACAGGCTATCTGGGCTTTCCCTGCGGACTGGTCTGTGGTTAAGTGGGATGGTAAGAAGCTTGCCAAGAAGGAAGATAAGCTTGCCAAGATTGCTCTAGGAGCTGCAGAACAATCCAAGCGTAATCATGTCCCTGAGGTCAGGTTGTTCGAGGAAAAGGGGGAATTTCTATCAGAATTAGCTAATTTTGATAAGATTTTTATCGCCTATGAGGAAACAGCCAAAGCTGGCGAGTTGGCTACTCTAGCGCGTGAATTGGCTCAGGTGGAACATGGACAGAAGCTCCTCTTTATCTTTGGACCAGAAGGTGGTATTTCTCCGTCTGAGATTGACGCCTTTGAAGAGGCTGGTGGCGTTAAGATTGGCCTTGGACCACGTATTATGCGGACGGAAACAGCTCCTCTCTATGCTTTGAGCAGTGTGAGTTACGCTTTAGAATTGAATCAATAAGAGAAAGTTGGGCTTGTTCCAACTTTTTTTAGTCTTGGACACTTTTAAGCTGAGACTTACTCCCGGCTGTTTATTTTGACATAGACTTTGTAATTTCTAAAAAAGTTGATAATCTTATTTGGTTTTAATATAATTGTATTATCTTTATAAAAGGGGAAGATTTTTAATGAAAACGAATCGCTATGTGACTCAATCCGCTGTGGTTTTGGGCCTTTTTGCCCTCTTGACTGTGCCACAAGTCCTAGGGCATGCTGATGAAGCAACGGCACCAGTACCAACTGCTTCTACCGAAAGTGTGACAGATAGCGGGACTTCTGTTGTATCAGGACAAGGAACTTCGGAGACAGCTGTTCAAGGAGGAGCAGAGACTGTATCTGCTACCCCAACACCAGTAGCGGCAAATGCGTCTGCAGAGCCATCATCTAATACTTCAACGTCCCAAGCAAGTCAAGAAGCCAGTGCTGTTTTGACCAATGCTAACCAGGTGACACCAGCAGTACCAGTACAGGCTGAACCTGTTACAGAGCCTGCTCATGAGGGGCAAACTGTTGATATGCAGATTTTGTCAACAACAGACCTTCATACCAACTTGGTTAACTATGATTATTATCAAGATAAGCCGTCTCAAACAGTTGGTCTGTCTAAAACTGCTGTTCTTATCAAAAAAGCCCGTGAAACCAAACCCAATACGGTCTTGGTGGACAGTGGGGATACGATTCAGGGAACTCCTTTTGGAACTTATAAGGCTTTGATTGATCCTGTTGCCCAAGGTGAGACTCACCCTATGTATAAGGCTTTTGAGATGCTTGGATATGATGCCGAAACGCTTGGAAATCACGAGTTTAACTATGGCCTCGAATTTTTGAACCGTATGGTTAAGACTGCTAAGATTAATATTATCAATGCCAATGTGCGTGATGCTAAGACAGGTGACTACTATTACAATCCTTATAAGATTGTTAACAAGACCTTTACTGATACAGACGGTAAACAGGTAACACTAAAAATCGGTATTACGGGTGTCCTTCCAACACAGATTTTGGTTTGGGATAAGGCCAATCTTGAAGGTAAGGTAACCGTTGACGATCCAATGGAGGCTGTTAAGACAATTGTTCCTCAAATGAAAGCTGCAGGAGCTGACTATATTCTGGTCGCAGCTCACTCTGGTATTGGTGACAATGAATACACTAAGAACGAGGAAAATGAAGGTTACCAAATTGCTGGTATTGAAGGCGTTGATGCTGTTGCGACAGGGCATTCTCATGCAGATTTTCCAAATGGAGATGGCACAAGTTTTTATGCTAAATATCCTGGTGTAGATGATGTTAATGGTCTCATCAATGGAAAACCTGTGGTTATGGCTGGTAAGTTCGGAGACCATCTCGGAATCATGGATGTCAAGTTGACTTATACGAATGGTAAATGGAAAGTTGTCAACAGTAAGGCCAAGCTTGAAAAGATTGATACTAAGTCAGATGTTGCGGACAAGGACTTAATTGACATGGCTGCTCATGACCATAATGGAACAATCAACTATGTTCGTAAGGAAGTTGGTGAGACCACTGCACCAATTACTAGCTATTTTGCTCAGGTTCAGGATGATCCATCTATTCAGATCGTTAATAATGCACAACTATGGTATGCTAAAAAACAAGTAGCGGGAACAGCAGATGAAAATCTTCCACTTCTATCAGCAGCGGCACCTTTCAAGGCGGGGACTCGTGGGGATGCGACCTACTATACTGATATTCCAGCGGGGCCATTGGCCATTAAGAATGTCGCAGACCTCTACCTCTACGATAATGTTACAGCCCTACTCAAAGTGACTGGAGCACAAATTAAAGAATGGTTGGAAATGTCTGCAGGACAGTTCAATCAAATTGATCCTAACAGCAAAGAACCACAACAACTTATTAACAGTAGTTATCGCTCATATAATTACGATGTGATTGATGGGTTGACTTACAAGTTTGATTTGACACAACCTAACAAATATGATCGTGAAGGTAAGTTGGTTAACCCAGACGCTAGTCGTGTTCGTGACTTGGCTTATCAAGGTAAACCCATTGATTTGAATCAGACTTTCCTTGTGGTGACTAATAACTACCGTGCGACTGGTAATTTCCCTGGTGTTAAGGATGCTGCAGAAAAACGTCTCCTCAATCTTGAAAATCGTCAGGCCATCATTGACTATATCGTCAGCGAGAAAACAATCAATCCAAGTGCCGATGGAAATTGGAGTTTCGTTCCTAATATTACCAATGCAGACATCCGTTTTGCCTCTTCTGACAATGCGCGTGCTCATCTTGCTGGTCAGGATGACATTAGTTATGTAGGACCATCAACACAGGCAGGATTTGCAGAGTACCGTTTGGTTGTTAAGGAAAAGGCAAATCAAGTTGAGGATACGACTAAGAAAGAATCTGAGAAGTCACCAAAAGATGCAGTGACAGTGGACCAAACGAAGGGTATGACACCAAATGCTAATGCAGTTGCTAGCGTGGCTAAACCTGCTTCAGCTATCCAGTTATCAAACGCTCAAGTCGTTATCTTACCTCAAGCTCAAGTGCAAGAAACTCAACCTTCAAGCTCAGCCAAGAGCTTGCCAAACACGAATTCAGACGAATCTGTGTCAGCAACTTTAGCTGGAATGGTTCTTTTGACCTTGGCTGGATTCTTTGGAATCAAAAAGCAAGAGAAAAATTAAGCAAGATAAAAAGCCCCTATCAGGGCTTTTTGGCTTTAGTTTGATAGTTGTTTAAAGTTCTTTTGTGCTTCTAGGATAATGGGTGCCAGACGTTCGATATCAGACTGTGTACCACGAAGCTCGAAGTCCCCTAACATAGGGAAACCAAAACGTTTACTATATTGCTTAGCAGTTAGGCAGTATTGATTGTTGAAGTTGCGGTTACCAGAACCGATGATACCAAAGCAACGTTTGTAGTTATCATGGGCTGCGATAAAGTCTCCCAGTGGATTAGTTAGGATTTCGACATCTCCATTGTCGATACCATTGCCTCCTTCAAGGTAGGTTGGCAATAGAGCAACAAAGGGTTCGTCCACTTGGAAGGTTTCATGATTGAGTTCTTTAATATTGATTTGGCGACAGGTAATTCCGTGTTTTAGGGATAAATAATCAGACATCCGTTTGACAAAGCTTTGGGTATTGCCACTAAGACTAATATACACGAGGGTAAGTTGAGACATAAGTGTCCTCTTTCTATCTATATCTTGTGTTTGCTCAATCATTCTAACACAAGATATTGTGTTTTTCAAGTTGCCTCCTTCTGACTAAGAATTGCCTATCTAGCTCTTTTTCTTTACTTGTAAAAGTGATAAAATAAAGGATAATTAAAAAGTAGCGAAGGAAGAAATCATGGCTAAAGATAAAAATATAACAGGCGAAGAAATTTTAGACATTTGCTCGGCTTACATGTCAGCAGATGATTTAAAATTAGTGGAAAAAGCCTGGCATTATGCGACGGAGGCTCATAATGGGCAATTTCGTCAGTCAGGAGAACCTTATATTATCCACCCTATTCAAGTGGCAGGTATCTTGGCAGATCTCCACCTTGATGCAGTGACAGTGGCCTGTGGTTTCTTGCATGATGTCGTTGAAGACACCGAAAAGACGCTAGATGATTTGGAAGCAGATTTTGGCCTTGATGTACGAAATATCGTAGATGGTGTGACCAAGCTTGGTAAGGTCGAGTACAAGTCACACGAGGAGCAACTAGCTGAAAATCACCGTAAGATGCTTATGGCCATGTCTAAGGATATTCGTGTTATCTTGGTTAAATTGGCAGACCGTTTGCATAATATGCGTACCCTCAAGCATCTTCGTAAGGACAAGCAAGAGCGTATTTCTCGTGAAACAATGGAAATCTATGCTCCCTTGGCTCACCGTTTGGGTATCAGTCGTATCAAATGGGAACTGGAAGATATGGCCTTCCGTTACCTTAACGAGGTGGAATTCTACAAAATTTCCCATATGATGAAGGAAAAACGCCGTGAACGTGAGGAACTTGTGGATGATATTGTCGCTAAAATCAAGACCTATACTTCTGAACAGGGACTTGTCGGAGACATTTATGGCCGCCCCAAACACATCTACTCAATTTATCGTAAGATGCGTGATAAGAAGAAGCGCTTCGATCAAATTTATGATTTGATTGCCATTCGCTGTGTCATGGAGACGCACAGTGATGTTTATGCCATGTTGGGCTACATCCACGAGCTTTGGCGCCCCATGCCTGGTCGCTTCAAAGACTATATTGCCAATCCTAAATCCAACGGTTACCAGTCTATCCATACAACGGTTTATGGGCCAAAAGGGCCTATTGAAATTCAAATCCGTACTAAGGAAATGCACCAAGTTGCCGAATACGGGGTTGCAGCTCACTGGGCTTACAAGAAAGGTATCAAGGGCAAGGTAGATTCGAAAGAGTCTGCTTTGGGAATGAACTGGATTAAAGATCTCGTGGAACTCCAAGATGCTTCAAATGGCGATGCTATGGGTTTTGTGGACTCTGTTAAGGAGGATATTTTCTCAGAACGTATCTACGTCTTTACACCAAATGGTGCTGTTCAGGAATTGCCTAAAGATTCGGGGCCTATTGACTTCGCCTATGCCATTCATACCCAAGTCGGTGAAAAGGCTACAGGTGCTAAAGTCAATGGTCGTATGGTTCCTTTGACTGCTAAGCTCAAGACAGGTGATGTGGTTGAGATTGTCACCAATGCTAATTCTTTTGGTCCTAGCCGTGACTGGATTAAGATGGTTAAGACCACCAAGGCCAGAAATAAGATTCGTCAATTCTTTAAAAATCAAGACAAAGAAGCTTCTATCACCAAGGGGCGTGAGCTTTTGGTTGGCTACTTCCAAGAGCAGGGCTACATTGCCAATAAATATCTGGACAAGAAGCATATAGAGGAAATTCTTCCTCGTATGAGCGTACGCAGTGAGGAGGCTCTCTATGCGGCTGTTGGTTTTGGTGAAATCAGTGCCGCTGCTGTCTTCAATCGTTTGACGGAAAAAGAACGTCGTGAAGAAGAGCGTGCTAAGGCTAAGGCTGAAGCTGAAGAGCTAATGAAGGGTGGCGAAGTCAAGACTGAGAAGAAAGAGGTTCTTAAGGTCAAGAGTGAAAATGGGGTTATCATCCAAGGTGCCTCAGGTCTCCTCATGCGTATTGCCAAGTGCTGTAACCCAGTGCCTGGAGACGAAATTGAAGGTTACATCACTAAAGGACGTGGTATCGCCATTCACCGATCAGACTGTCATAATATCAAGAGTCAGGAAGGTTATGAACAACGGTTAATTGAAGTAGAGTGGGATGAGCGTAATGCTAATAAATCTTATTTGGCTGAGATTGACATCTATGGTCTTAACCGTTCAGGTCTGTTGAATGATGTTCTTCAAATCTTGTCAAATACGACTAAGAGTATTGCGACGGTCAATGCGCAACCAACTAAGGACATGAAGTTTGCCAATATTCATGTTAGTTTTGAAATTGCCAACCTCATTGAATTGACTGGTCTTGTGGATAAAATTAAAATTATTCCAGATGTTTACAGTGTTAAACGTACCAATGGTTAAGGAGCTCTTGCTATGAAGATTGTGATTCAGCGTGTGCAAAAGGCCTCCGTAGCTATTGAGGATCATACGGTTGGTGCTATTAATCAGGGTCTCTTACTCTTGGTCGGAGTGGGTCCAGAGGACACCAGAGAGGATTTGGATTATGCGGTGCGTAAGATTGTCAATATGCGCATTTTTTCAGACGAAGCTGGCAAGATGAATCTCTCTATTAAGGATGTTAGTGGCCAGATTTTGTCGATTTCTCAGTTTACGCTTTTTGCGGATACGAAAAAAGGGAACCGACCAGCCTTTACAGGAGCTGCAAAGCCAGATATGGCTAGCCAACTCTATGACGATTTCAATCAGTCCTTGTCAACACATGTTCCTGTAGAACGAGGGCGTTTTGGTGCAGATATGCAGGTTAGTCTAGTTAATGATGGGCCTGTGACCATCATTTTAGATACCAAAAATAGATAAGCAAACCATTTCCCACCTTATATGGGAAGTGTTTTTTTGCTAGTCTAGATGACCTTCAAGACATTATAAGTTGCTAGACTGAATCTTCACAGCATTTATGAATTATCTTTGTCATTTTGGAAAGATAAAAATAAAGAATATTTAATGATATTAAAAATGTTGCTCTAGAATTTCTAAAAAAATCTGACCATTCATGATGAAAAAGTTACCGTTTACGAGGATTACCGGAAATTCCCTTGTTTTACAAAAAAGATTAAGTTAACATTAATTTCATAAGAAACACCAAGCGGTTTTTATGAAACTAAAAACGACTCGAGTTTACTGCATGCAAATAAAATAGTGATAATTTGAAACGCCGAGGTGATAAAGATTTTGTAGAAGGATAGAGATGGATGTCAAAGAAAGTATCGTCAACTAAATTATTATCAGGTTTGTTTGTAGCTGGTGGTGTCTTGGGAATTAGTCAAGTAGCCAAGGCAGATAACGTTGTCAGTTCCGAAGCAACCAACCCCGCCATTACCAGCAAGGCAGATAACTTGGTCGTGGTACCAACTGAGGTGGTTGCTCCAGTTGCAACAACAGAAATAGGTCCATCGTCTGCAGCTGTTACGACAGATACGGCAACAACTGCGACTGCTACCACAGTATTTTCCCAAGCGGTACCAACAGAGAGCGCTAGCTCAGAAACTCTTGTAGCTAGTGAAGCGCTAGCTCCTGAGTCAGCTGCTGTGGAAACCATCACATCATCATCTGATAATGCTACGGAAGCAGGACGTCATTCAACAGCCCAAGTAACACCAGTTACTGGAGTGACAGAACAAAACTTGAATGGCGATGCTTACTTGACAGATCCAGAAACAACAAAAGCAGCCTATAGTAAGGCTGATGGTGATGTTAACTACTCTGTTGTTGTATCTAACCCAACAGCAGAAACTCAAACTTTGACTGTCAACTTGACCCTTCAACAGGCTTCAGAAATCATCGGTCAAGATAATGTCGATGTGAGACTGGCAGCGGGGGCTTCGGTTAAGGTTTCAAATTTGACTGTTGCGTCAGAATGGTTGACAAACAATACAGGTTACTTGGTGACAATCAGTGTCAACGACAAATTGGGTAAAGCCTTGACAAGTAAACGTGTTGGCTTATCTGTTGAAAATGATTGGACAGTCTTCCCACGTTACGGTATTGTAGCAGGTTCACCGACTGATCAAAATAGTATCCTTGTCAAAAATTTTAAGGCCTACCGTAAAGAGCTTGAGCTTATGAAGTCTATGAATATTAACTCATATTTCTTCTACGATGCTTATAGTGAAGCTACCAATCCTTTCCCAAAGGGTGTTGATAGCTTTGTTCAAAAATGGAATACCTGGAGTCACACCCAGGTTGACACTAAGGCGGTTAAAGAATTGGTGAATCAAGTGCATAAGTCTGGCGCTGTTGCCATGCTCTATAACATGATTTCAGCAGATTCAAATCCAAAGAATCCAGCCCTTCCGCTCGCTGCTTTGGTTTATAATTTCTATGACAGCTTTGGTAAGAAGGGTGAGCCGATGACTTATACTATCGGTGACAACCCAACTCAAGTTTACTATGATCCAGCTAATCCTGATTGGCAAAAATACATTGCAGGTGTCATGAAATCAGCCATGGACCGTATGGGATTTGATGGTTGGCAAGGTGATACAATTGGTGACAACCGTGTGACAGATTATGAGCACCGTCACAGCACAGACGAAGCTGACTCACACATGATGTCTGATTCATATGCATCATTTATTAATGCCATGAAAGACCTTATTGGTGAGAACTATTACATCACAATCAATGATGTCAATGGCGGTAATGATGATAAATTAGCCAAGGCACGTCAAGATGTTGTTTATAATGAGCTTTGGACAAACGGTGGTTCAGTGCTTCCAGGACGTATGCAAGTTGCCTATGGGGATCTGAAAGCACGCATTGATATGGTCCGCAATAAAACTGGTAAATCACTTATCGTCGGTGCCTACATGGAAGAACCAGGTATTGACTATACTGTTCCTGGCGGAAAAGCAACTAACGGTGCTGGTAAAGATGCCTTGGCTGGTAAGCCATTGCAGACCGATGCGACCCTTCTGGTAGATGCGACAGTAGCTGCAGCTGGTGGTTACCACATGTCCATTGCAGCCCTTGCCAATGCTAATGCAGCCCTAAACGTCCTTCAAAGTGCTTATTACCCAACTCAATACCTCAGTGTGGCTAAGGATGCTATTCGTAAGCTTTACAATTACCAACAGTTTATCACTGCTTATGAAAACCTTCTTCGTGGCGAGGGTGTGACTAACAGCATTCAAGCTGTGTCTATCAAGAATGCTGCTGGTGAAATCCTTTCTAAAGATGCGCTAGGTGTGACGGGAAATCAAGTTTGGACATTTGCTAAATCAGGAAAAGGTTTCTCAACTGTTCAAATGATTAACATGATGGGTATCAATGCGGGCTGGCATAATGAAGAGGGGTATGCGGATAATAAAACACCGGATGCACAAGAAAATCTCACAGTTCGTCTTAGCATAGCAGGTAAAACAGCTCAAGAAGCCGCTAAGATTGCCAATCAAGTCTATGTGACATCACCAGATGATTGGGCAACTTCAAGCATGAAGAAGGCACAAGCAAGCCTTGAAACAGATGACAATGGTCAACCGGTCCTTGTTATTTCAGTTCCTAAGTTGACTCTCTGGAACATGCTTTACATCAAGGAAGATACAAGAGCAACACCGGTAGCACCGGTTATCTTAAAATCAGTTACTAACCAAGCTGGTAAGAAAGCAGATAATACCGTAACAGCTGAAGCAAGCTCAGAAACAGCTCATTCAGAAAACATATCAGTAACTAAAGATTCAGAAGTTTCTACAGATGTGAAACCGATTGTTGAACATGTTCAACCAGATGAAACAATGCAACCAGCACCATTAGTTGATACACTCATAAAATCAGCAGCTATCCCAGTATCTATGGAATCAGAAACACCATTTGATGAGAAAGATGGAGACCTGGTATCTAACTCTGGTCAAGGAGCGCCAGAATCAGCTTCAGTAAATACACTAGCTTCGGAGGCCATAAGCTTAGCGACTTCAGAAGCATTATCAGACATTTTAGAAAGTGCAACGGTATCATCAGCAACCTCAGTCAACACAAGGGCTTCAGCATCTTCAATGTCTGAATCAGAGCCTGCAAGCAGTGCCATGGTCTCAGAGTCGGCCATTGCAACGACAACAGTCGTTTCAGAATCACATGTAGTGGCTGAACCAGTCCTTTCATTGACAGAATCAGAAAGTCAAGTGAGTCCTTCAGAAGTGGCTTCGGCGACTTCTGAAACAGTAGGCACATCAGAAGAGGTCATCCTTGGTGGACTATCAGAAAACATCAATAGTTGGAATAGATTCCCTGATTCTCCACGTGTATCAGAATCCTTGCCAAGTACTTCAGAAACAATCACAGAAGCAGCGTCACTCTTTAGCAATTATGCAAGATATTCAGAAACAGCAAGCTCAGAAGTTCATTCTATGGTAGCAGCATCTTCAGAAGCTTCTATTGAAAAATTAGCAGTATCTATTTTAAAGGATACTGAGGGTGGTTTATATGATGCAAGGACAATTAGAAATATTGTTGAGATGATTGATAGCATCACGACAAATGTTCGTTACACTCATGGGACCCTTCAAGAAGTTGCTAACACAGCCTCATCAGATAACACCTACAGTGGTAGTCAAAATCTTAATATTGCCAATAAAACCACAACACAAAAAGGTGATAAAGGAACGACAGAAGGTCTCAAAGAGACAATTGTCAAAACAGCAAAATCTCATAAGTGGGGGGAACATGCTGTGGCTATCCTTACAGCCATTGTTTTAGCAGGTGCAGCCGCACTGGCAGCCCTTCGTAATTTCTTGATGTCAAAAAAAGATAACAAATAATAGGTAAAACTCTTTGTGCCAACAAGGAGTTTTCTTTGGGTAAACTGCTATTTCTCTGAAAATTGTGATACAATAGAAATAGTTTGAATATTGTGTCAAAGGAGAGCCAATGATTACTGCAAATGATATCGTAAAGGCTAACGAAGTCTTAAAAAACGTAGTGGAACGTACACCACTAGATTTTGATCGCTATTTGTCTGAAAAATACGGAGCAACCATCTATATTAAAAAAGAAAACATGCAAAAGGTGCGCTCTTTCAAATTGCGTGGAGCCTACTATGCCATCCATCAGTTAAGCGATGAGGATAAGGCACGTGGAGTGGTTTGTGCATCAGCCGGCAACCATGCTCAAGGGGTTGCCTACACTTGTAACGAGATGAAGATTCCGGCAACCATCTTTATGCCAGTAACAACGCCTCACCAAAAAATTGGTCAAGTCCGTTTCTTTGGTGGCAAGTTTGTAACAATCAAATTGGTGGGAGATACCTTTGATGCTTCTGCTCAAGCAGCACAGGAATATACCAAGTCTGAAGGCATGACTTTCATTGCTCCATTCGACGATTATAATGTCCAAGCGGGTCAAGGAACAGTTGCTTATGAAATTTATGAGCAGGCTCAAGAGGAGGGTGTTTCCTTTGATAGTATCTTGGTTCCAGTAGGTGGTGGTGGTCTCATCTCTGGTGTTTCTACTTATATCAAAGATGTGGCACCATCTATGGAGGTTATCGGTGTTGAAGCTAGTGGCGCTCGTAGCATGAGAGCAGCTTTTGACCGTGGCTATCCTGTAAAACTCGAAGAAATCGATAAATTTGCGGATGGGATTGCTGTCCAAAAGGTGGGAACCAAAACTTACGAAGTAGCTCGTAAACATGTGGATCGCCTCTTGGGTGTTGATGAAGGGCTGATTTCAGAAACCTTAATTGATATGTACTCTAAAGTTGGTACCATCGCAGAACCTGCAGGTGCAGCTTCTGTAGCGGCCCTTGAAGTGATTAAAGATGAGATTAAGGGAAAAACCATCGTTTGTATCATCTCAGGAGGTAACAATGACATCAACCGTATGCCAGAGATGGAAGAACGTGCCCTTATTTATAATGGCATCAAGCATTACTTTGTGGTTAACTTCCCACAACGTCCTGGTGCCCTTCGTGAATTTGTAAATGATATCTTGGGACCAAATGACGACATCACTCGTTTTGAGTACATCAAACGTGCCAATAAAGGCAAAGGTCCAGTTCTTATTGGCGTGGCTCTTAGTGATAAGAATGATTATGATGGCCTGCTTGAACGTCTTTCGGACTTTGACCCAAGTTACATTAATCTTCACGGTAATGAAACACTTTACAATATGCTTGTCTGAGGACAGGTTTACCTAAGGAGAAAAGAACCGACGAAAGTTGGTTTTTTGTTTTTATTAAGAATAAAAACAAAAAGTTAAAAAAGATTTTAACAAAATAAGTTTGTTAAGCCTTATAATTTCATTATTTATACACTTTAAGAGTCCGAATTTATTTGCAAATATAAATATTAGATTAGAAAGAAAGAGCGTGATTATTTTCTGAAAATATATAACGACTAGTAAAAGTGTTGTAATACCAATGTTTTTATCTTTTAAGGAATACTAAAAAAGCTATTAAATTTTTTAAAAAAATATCCAAAAAAGTCTTGACAAATTTTCGGGGGGGGGATAATTAGTGAGGCATTTTAATTAATGGGGTGTGTTTAAAAGTCAAAAGGAGTTTATGATGAATTCTAAGAAAATCATTTCATCAGTTTCCTTGGCGACAGCTGTCCTTGCGACAGGTATCATTAGCCAAGAAGCACATGCTGATAGTGTTGATACTACTACGACAACAGCCAGTCAGGCACAGCCCCAGTTAGTTACCGCAGAACAAGTTGCATCCGCAAAAGCAACATTTGAAAACAATCAAGAAGCTCAAGCACAAGCTCAGTCAGTGGCTGACAGTAAAAAGCAGGCTTTAGATACTGCTAAAGCAAATACCACAATAGCACAAGATGCTGTTGCAAAAGCAGAAACGGCCGCAGCCTCAGCGACAGATACTAATATTCAGGTGGCTAAAGAGGCTATCCCAACAGCTGAAACTAAGGTACAGTCTGCTAAAGAAGCTGTTGAAACTGCGAAAACGGATGTTACCACAAAAGAGGCTAGTCAGTCGCAAGCACAAGAAGCCGTTAATAAAGCACAAGGTAATGTGAACCAATCTCAGGAAGCGGTTGATGAAGCGACACAAATTCAGTCTGAAAAACAAGCAGTAGTTGATAAAAGTGCTAAGGAAGTTGAAGTAGCTAAACAAGGTGTTACCAATGCACAGGCTACACTGGCTGAGAAGACTAGTAAAGTATCACAAGCTAAACAGAGCGTTGAAACAGCTAAACAAAATGATGCAAAACTTGATGCTGATATAAAGGCTGCAGATATCAATGCTGAAAAAGCATACCAAACCGCTCAAGTTGCTAAAAGTGATGTTGATGCTGCAAAAGCAAAAGCTGATGAAACAGCACAAGTGCTTAAAGATGCGAATCGCCCGACTCATGTCGTAATGAGTGATGAATTCAAACAAAATCTTAAATACTTCTTATTTGAAGCACCAAAAGATAACATGCCAGCTCTACGTGAAGCTGTTCATAAAATCGTTGAATCAGAAGCTGCATCAATCAAATTGAATAAAGCTTATTTTGATACATTTACACCTGATACAACGGGTGTTAAATATGATGTTGAACATCTTCCACTTGAAGTGCAAACCGAATTGAGTCAATATATGGCTTATTTGGTTAACGATATTCGTGCACAACTTGGTCAACCAAAACTTGTTGTTAACACAGATACTATTAAATTTGCTAGCTTGGTAGCTGAAAAATATGAAAAGAACCATGACCCATTTAGTGGACATGATAAGAAAGCTATCAATGATGCTGCAAAAGAAATGGGTTATTGGTATGACAACGGCTATTATACGAATCCCTATGAAAATATGGCTGGTGGATATATCAAATCATCATTCAACTTAGATGATGATAGTAATAGTCTTTATAAAGTTGGCGATAAAGTTGAAGCAACAAAATCAGAATTGTATAACTTAATTGCCGATAATGTTGCAGGTTTCCTTTATGAAGGTGAAGCAAATGGTTCATATACACATGCAGCTTCATTAATCACAGACCCATCATTGGGTCTTGCTCTTACTTTGACTCATACGAATCAAGGCTTCGGTGAACTTCCAATGATTGAAACACATGTACTTTGCACAGATGATAAATCGTTACTAGATTCAAGCAAGAACGTACCTGATTTGGTAATTCCAGATAAGCAAGCCGCAGAAGTTGCCGACCGAGCAGCTCAAGCAGCCTTGGTAACAGCCACAGCGCAAGCACAAGCAGCCCAAACACATTTTGAACAAGCAAAAGCTGCCTATGATGCCTTGGTAGCAACACCACGTCAAACAGCAGATGCAGAAGCAAAATTGGCAACAGCTAAAGCTGAATTAGTAAATGCCCAAACAGCGCTTGAAACAGCTGAAAACACATTGGCAACAGTGACCGCATCACATGCAGATAAAGTAGCTGCATTAGACATGGCAAAAACAGCCCGTGATGAAGCGGTAAATGCTTTGACTGCAGAACAAAACAAGTTGGCAACAGCTAATGCTGAATTAGCTCAACGTGAAACTGCAACAACAGTAGCAAAAGCTAAACTTCGTGAAGTTGAACAAGCTGTGAAAGATGCTGAGCAAGCAGTAATAGATGCAAAAGCTACTTATGAGCAACTTGTGAAAGCTAAAGCTAATCTTGAAACTGCTCGACAAGCTTACGCCAAAGCAGTAGCAGCACAAGACGTTGCTCAAGTTGCCTATGACAAAGCAATGGTAGCATTAACAAATGCGAAAGCTCAAACGGCATTGAGTGGCACCAAGTATACTAACTTAAAAGCTGCCTATGATGCTCGTATTGCTTATGAAGCGGCTCAACGAAAGGCAAAAGAAGAAGCGCTACGCCGACAAGCTGAGCGTGATGCTAAAGCTAAACAAGTAAGACAGGATGTGAATGGTACCCAGTCTAATCGTGTGAACTCAAATACATATGCTGGAGTTCATACGACATCATTTTCTGCTGTTCAAGTAGCAACAGCAGAGGCGACGCAAGCAGTCGTAAACCGTCGTGGAGCGACGGGCTATCAAGCACCACTCCCACAAACTGGTGAAGCTGATACAGCAGTTTATCTTTTAGCAGGACTAGGCGTCCTTGGACTTGCAGGTGTGACAGCTCGTAAACGTCGTGGATAAAGATGACTTTACACCATATTTATTGAAAAGGGATATTGTAAAATGAAAAATATGAAAAAATGTTATTAGGTGTTTCTCTTCTAGCTATGAGTCTTGTTTTGGTAGCCTGTAGTTCAGGCCCTAAGGGAACTTATAAGGGAAAAACTATGGGAGTTGAAGTGACACTTAAGTCTGATGGTAAAAAAGCAACCATGACTTCAGAGTCAAACTTTTTAGGAATGAGTTCTTCTCAAGATGAAGAACTTACCATAGATAAGAAGAATAAGACTATGAAATCAGATAAAGGAATCACCTATGACTATACCTTGGACGGCGATAAGTTGACCTTGACTGCTAAAGGTTTGAAAGCTGAATTAACCAAAGAAAAATAATAAAAGTGGAACTATCTAGATTGTGCTAGGTAGTTCCTTTTGAAAGGGTATTATGAAAAAACAATTATTAAGTCTTGTATTGTTGTCTAGTCTGTTGCCACTTGTCGCTTGCCAGAAGCTACCGACATCACAATCGAAAATAAAAAATTCGACTTCAACACCTTCTCAAGTGAAAGAGTCACAAAATGAGGCTCCTTCAACCTCAAGTAGTTCTAGTAAAAAAGAAGATAACGAAAAACTCTATGCATCTGTTCTAGACATTTATCGTCCAATTATTGTGAATAAAAGTGTATCTTCTGTTCCTAGTGGTTTATCCACTGATGAAGCTTATGCAACTAATATTATTTTTGATGCGGTCAATGCGGGTGAAACTATTCAATATAGTTTTGCTGATATTAATAAGGATGGTAAGGATGAACTTCTAATTGGATCTCCTGAAAAGGTACACGCTATTTATTATCTTAATAATACGGATCAGCCTGTGTTTGCTATTAGTGCTGGGACTTCTGCCAAGGGTGGTTATTTGACTGATATGAAGATTTACAGTGATGGTACCATCTACTGTCAACAATTCCAGAGAATGAGACCTGAAGCTAAGGCAGAAACTTATGAAATTAAGAATGGAGCTTTCAATCAGACACAGTCTGTTGACTTTAGTATGGCAGATACAAAAGATGGCACAAGTCTAGTTGGTCTTAGTGGTACTAGTTTATTTGAACTAGGTCAAGAGTCATGGAAAGATTTTAGTGATTCCAATGACAGTCAGACTAGTACAAATGAAGCTAAGAATGACTCTAGTAGTAAAGAAAGTAGTTCAAGCAAGTTTGATGCTAAACAGTCTGGCATGGATATTAATGCTATTCAAAAAGGTGATTTCTCTAGTATTGCTGGGACTTGGAAAAATGGTAGAGGTGACATCTTGACCTTTGATAATAACGGTTTAGTTAGTGATAAAGAGAAGGTAGCGACTGAATATGCGAAATTTACAGATGGCTACCTTACTGCAAGTACTGGTCCAAAATCAGGCGTAGGACCTGGTGGCGAAGCGATGGCATTTCTTCCTAAAGGTGCATCCTTAACAAATGCTATTACTTCATCGAATGACAACGTAGATGACCAATCAGACAAAAATAAGGACCGTATATGGGCCGGTCAATCGCTAATTGGAACAACTGATGATAGTTATTTTTATTATAAAGTAAACTAATCTTGTTAATGTATGTTAGAGGTTAAAATATGAAGCAATTTGGTAAATGGCTGTTGGTTGGTGTAGTGACTATTATAGCTTTGAAATATACTTATGGTCTTCTTTACAATGTTTTTCAACCATTTAGTGATTTTTTGATTACACATTTATCTTTTCCTGATTGGTTAGCAAATTTCCTAGGCGGAACCTTTCATACTAGTGTCTATGTACTTGCTGTTTGGTGGTTTTCTGGCATCCTTGGTCTGGTTCCTCGTCTTGGTCAGTTCATTGAAAAGTATGGTTGGGTAGTTTTTATTCTTTCGTGGTTAGGTATTAGTGCAACTATAATTATTGCCCTCTTAGTTCTTGCAGCTATAGCTATTTGTTATTTATTCTCAGAAACAATGAATGAGCCAAGCGAAAGTAACACGATATCGGGTGGTGGTATGGATACCTCTGTTCAGAATAATATTCGCCGTCAAGATGACAGAAACAAGGCTTTGGATGAACGTGACCGTATTGAAAGAGGTTTAATGCATCAAAAACGTTGTGAAGAACGTGCGGGAAATCAAGCAAATGCACGATATTATCAGGATGCAATTGATGCTAATCGGAGGAATTCTCCTCGTTGAGTAGGAACGTCTTTCGGAATTTGATCCAAGTTACATCAATCTTCACGGTAATGAAACACTTTACAATATGCTTGTCTGAGGACAGGTTTACCTAAGGAGAAAAGAACCGACGAAAGTCGATTTTTTTCTATTTGTAAATAGAAAAAAGTCTTGTCTTCAATCAAAAACCCTCAGTATTTCTACTGAGGGCTATTGTCGTTATTCGATAATTAAGAGTCCATCTTTGATGGCAAATGGATTGTCTTTGTTAATATGGTCGTAGAACATGATACCGTTAGTATGGTCAATTTCGTGTTGGACAACGATTGAATTGTAGCCACGGAATTTGATGCGTTTCTTTTCACCTTCTTTGTTGAAGTATTCAACGGTTACACGTGCGTGGCGAACAACATAGCCAGGGACATCACGGTCTACTGAAAGGCATCCTTCTCCCTCACCTAGGGCAGCATCCTGAACAGAATGGGCAACGACTTTAGGGTTATACATAATCTCTTGAAGGCTGTAGGCTTCTTTTGGTGGATTGCCTTCAGCGTCTTCAGGATTTGGGACAAGAACGGCGATAATACGTTTTGAAATATCTAATTGTGGGGCTGCTAGACCGACTCCCCCACGAAGCCCCATTTTTTCAGCAATGATAGGATCCTGTGAATTACGAAGAAATTGCATCATTTTTTCACCCAGGATAATATCTTCATCTGAAAGTGGAAGGGTTACGTCTTCAGCGACAGCACGTAAGGTTGGGTTACCTTCACGAATGATATCATTCATATCAATCATATGGTTGGCGCGGATAATTTTAGTTTGAGCGTCCATTTATTTACCTCTATTTTCTTTGATTTACTTGTTTATAACTATAGCACAAAAGGGGTGAAAATTAAACCATCAAGGGTTCAGCGAAAGCTTTTTCTAATCAATAAAAGCTAGTGTTTCCAAGGTCTGTCGCTGTAAGATACCATAGGTCTTAAAGGCTACCTTTTCAATGATTCCTTGGTCGATAAACTGTTTGATGACTCTTTGGACATGGCGGTAGCTGGTCCCAAAACTGGCTGCTAAAATAGATGGCGACAGTTGGAAGTTACCCTCTTCCTCAATACTCAAGATGTGGGTAGCCAAACGCTCCCTGACAGGGTAGCTAACATTTCTTGAGGCAGTAATACCTTGCTTATGTAGTGCCATTGCTAGGTTACGCCCAATTTGATAGAGAAAAACTGGGTCTTCAAGGAGAGATTCTTTATTATTTAATGGCAGTTGAACTGCCTGAACGTCTTCGAGGGCAATGACTGAGGAACCCGCTAATTGATTAGTCATGAGTTCAACGTCTCCCAATAGCTGTGGTTGGTGAAGCATTTCTAGGATATGTTCTTTACCATTGGATAGGGAGCGAACAATTTTTACTCTACCTGATAAAATGTAGGTTAGCTCAGTGATAGCTTGCCCTTGTGTGCATATGTAGTCGCCTTTCTGAAAGGTGACCTTTTGTAATTGATTAAGGTAGGCTGCAGGAAAGACCTGGTCAAGCTGAGGTCTTGTAGTGGGATTAGGCATATGTCTCCTTTTTAGGACCTAGGTCCTATTTTTTTAGCTCTTCTTAGATTATAATGAAAAAATAACTATCAGACAAGTAAAGAAAGGATGCTCTTATCCCGATACTATGACAAAAATTTTAGAAAAAATAAGCCTGCTTGGGCTATCCTTGCTTTTGATTTCGGCCTTCTCGATTTCAACCGCTCTACCACCTATGTTGGACTACTATAGTCCAACATATACTGCTTCTCAAGTCGAGCTTTTAGTGTCTGTTCCTTCATTTTCTGTAGTGGCTATGCTCTTACTTAACCCTTTGGTTGACAGATGGTTAAATGACAGACAATTGATTATGACAGGTTTAATTTTACTAAGTAGTGCTGGAATCTTCCCCTTCTTTGTTCAATTGTATCCACTTGTTTTACTGTCACGTCTTGTTTTTGGAATGGGAATTGGTCTCATCAATGCTAAGGCTATTTCCATTATCAGTCAGCGTTATCAGGGCAAAGAGAGGGTTCAAATGCTTGGGATTCGAGGTTCCATAGAATTGATTGGTGGAGCGTCGTGTTCCCTTTTGGTTGGACAATTACTGAAAATTCATTGGACACTTGCTTTTCTTATCTATGGTTTTGGTTTTATCATCCTAACCATGTACCTCCTCTTTGTACCACCAATGGAGCAGACAGAGAAGAAAGAGGCACAAAAAAGTAAACAAGGTCTGGATAAAAAAGATTTGGCTATGATTTTAGGTATGGCCCTCTTAGCAGGCTTTGTGATTTGCGTTAATTCATCGATTAGTTTGCGCGTGCCTCTGTTTCAAGTTGATGGTAAGACCATTGCAAGTGGTCAATCAGCTCTGGTCCTTAGTTTGGAGCAGGGAATTGGTATTGTAGCTGGACTTAGCTTTGCTTCATTGATAGGTCACATTAAGAACCGTCTCTTGCCGCTGGCGCTGTTTTGCCTATCTACTTGCCTACTTGGAATATCCCTAGCTAACAACTTGCTGATATTGATTTTGTCTTCTGTTGGTGTTGGTTTCTTTTACAATATTGTTTTGACCATTATCTTTAACCGTCTTTCTGAACGTATTACTAGAAATTTGCTGAATAAGGCGACAGCTTATGTTCTCCTAGGATGCAACTTAGGCTCAGCCGTATCTCCTTATGTTTTAAAATTGTTGGCACTGGTCTCTCCAAGTTTTAGTTGGATTTTCCTAGCTTATGCTGTGGTCAGTTTTCTACTTTTCCTAGGATTCCTTCTAAATTCAAAAATGGTCAAAAAAGCCTAGGCCATGAAAGTCTTAAACAGGGAATCTTACGATTGACAAAGATTAGTAGATAAGCTAAAATAGAGAGGTCGTAAAGACAAACCAACTCTTTCTTGGTTTTAGGAGAGCCAATCCTAAGACTCGGATGGAGCAAAAAAAGGAGAAAAAACATGGCAATCTCAAAAGAGAAAAAAAATGAAATCATTGCACAATACGCACGTCACGAAGGTGACACTGGTTCAGTAGAGGTTCAAGTTGCTGTCCTTACTTGGGAAATCAACCACCTTAACGACCACATCAAACAACACAAAAAAGACCACGCTACTTACCGTGGTTTGATGAAAAAAATCGGTCACCGTCGTAACTTGTTGGCATACCTTCGTCGCACAGACGTTAACCGTTACCGTGAGTTGATTAGCTCACTCGGACTCCGTCGTTAATTCAAGATACAAAGGCCGTCAAAAGCACAAAGCAAAAATAGGAAAATTGACGAAGAAACCTCAGTTTCTAGGAAATTTTATCTTTTTTGCCAAGTGCTTAGGCCGTGTTCGATTGAATACAAAAAAGTTAAGTTACTCTGTTATAGGGTAGCTTTTCTTTTTTACTAGAATTTCAGTATTATCTTCGGCTTCGGTTCCTAGCATCGTAAGGTAAAATAAACCAGATTCATCTCCCTTCGGGGAGATTTTTATTTTCACTAGGAGTTTAGCTCGAGTTCAAAACAGCTCTCTAGACTCAGAGGGCTGTTATTTTTGTCTTTTGGTTTATGTTTAATTCAAGATACGAAGACCGTTAAAAGCACAAAGCAAAAATAGGAAAATTGACGAAGAAACTTCAGTTTCTAGGAGATTTTATCTTTTTTGCCAAGTGCTTAGGTCATGTTCAATTGAATACATGAAGATAGAACTGCTCTATGAAGGAGCGGTTTTTCTTTTTCACTAGGATTTTAGCCCGAGTTCAGGGGCACCGTCTTTGGAGGTTGTATTCCTCTCAAAATGTCGTTTACAATTAGTAACAATAACTTAAACATAAAACAAAAATGACCTCCAGATTTTAGGTCTGGAGGCATCTTCTATGTTAAGATTTTTTTGATGAATGTTTGAAATTGAGGAAGTTGATGAATGGCATTTCCAATAAGAATACCTAACATATTTAAGACAATATCTCCTAAATCAAATATTCCCATATGCCCAAAGTATTGAATGGATTCGATAGAAAATAGGGCAATAAGGCAAAGCAGTAGGTTACTTAACCGTGAAGGGAAGAGGAGACCTAGAGGAATAAACATTAGTAGGTTCATGATGGGAACAAAGTGGCTTCCCCAGTACAGTTCTCGGGCGAAAGAAAGGGGGTTAAGCGAGAGGCCTTGTAGGCCGATATTTTTCAAAAAAAGCAGATAAAAGAGGGCTATAAAGTAAATCAGATAGAGTAAGAGTAGTGTCTGCTTTTTAAGTTTTCTAGTCAGGAGGAGTTTCAAGAAGGCGTAGATGACATAACTAAGCAAAACGATGATTACAATGTTAAGTAGGACTTGAAAATAGAAGCCATAATGGGCGATGTAATGAACGTACTGTTCGAGATGGCCTCTGTAAAACCAGTAAGATAAGCCGAATGAAACGATTCCGAGTAAGATGTCACCCAATGATTTTAATCCTTTTGCCATCGTAAGCCTCCTTTTGCATGTGATGAGTACACATTATATCAAAAAATCTTTTAAAGAAAGTTAAGAAACTGTAACGAAAATTTGGTAAAATGAACAGATAAGGCAAATTCAAAGACTAAAAAGGGCCTTTGAAACAGCATTTCTACTTTTGACTAACAATTTAATATTTTTTGTAAACAAGCTGTGAAAGCTTATAAAACAATTAAATTTTAAAAATTAGGAGTCAACATCTTGTTTCAATATTATTAAAATGTTATTATATAGTAGTGAATTTTTAACATAAAAAGGAGTTCGTCTTATGAATAAAAAGGTTTTGGCGACAGCCGGAATTGCAGCTCTTGCGGTTTCTGCCACAGTTGCTAAAGCTGATGAGGTGACGACAAACGATCAAGCCTCAACAACAGCATCAGTATCATCAACAGCTACACAAGCTGTCCCAACTCAAGCCCAAGTCGAAACGGCTAGAGAACAAGCCAACGCTGCTAATCAAGCAGTATCACAACAAGCATCAGTAGTTGCTAATAACGAAGCGACTGTTAACCAGGCGCAAGCAAACCTAGCGACAGCAGATGCCAACTTGCAACAGGCGCAAACAGCAGCCAATGAGGCAAGTCCAGAAGCTATTGCAGCTGCTCAAGGTCAAGTAACTACAGCTGAAAAAGCAGCCAATGACGCTAAGTCAGCAGTTTCTAGTGCTCAATCAGCAGAAAAATCTGCTAAAGCTGCAGCAGACAAGCAACAAGCTGCGGTAAATGCAGACCAAGCTAAGGTCAATGCCAAAGCAACAGAAGTTGCCAATGCTCAAAAATCAGTTGATGCCGCTAAAGCTGCTCTTAATGGTTCTAGTGCTGCTGATGCAGCCTCTAATCAGGCTAAAGCACAGACTGTATTTGATGCAGCAACGGTAGCTGAGAAGAAAGCCCAAGAAGAATTGGCAGCCGCTCAGGCAGCTGATAAAGAAAAGGCAACTGCTATTGCAGCTAAAGAAGGGCAATTGACTGCAGATCAAAATGCAGCTAACCAAGCTAAAGCAGCTTATGAAAATGCCCAAACAGTAGCCAATGAAAAAGCAGCCGCTCTTGCAGCTGCCGAAGCAGCTAAGAAAAAAGCAGAAGCTTCAACAGCTACTACAGCCAATGCTCGCCAAAGATTCACAGTATCGTCAGAGTATGTCAATGCTCTTAAGACATATGAGTCAAAAACAGCTACAGCAGCAGAAAAAGCACAAGCTGAACAGACTTTGAAGAACGTTAACAAACGTGATCGTAGTAACAATAGCTACCAAGATAATGAAGCAGATAAAAATGTGACAATCAGTGATTTGAACAATCTTAGTGAAGCTCAAATTACAGATCTGTCATTGTATGCTTCAAGTTTGGTTAACCAAATCCGTACAGCCTTTGGTACAACTCAAACATCTGTATCTAAAGGTAGTGTATTGGCAGCAGACCGTGTTACAGATGGTTATGTTGCTGACAACTGGGGTTGGGAATCTATCCGTAATAACCAACATGATGGTGCAGCTCTTGACCGTGCTGGTAAGTCTTTCCATAGTGTAAGTATTGGTGAAAACCTCAACACATGGCAAGGTTTGACAGGTCCATTCACTCTTAATGACCTTAAGAAATATGTATTTGAAGCTATGCTTGACTTCATGTTTAATGGTAGAGAGTGGAACCACGCTCGTTCTATTGCAGGGCTTCTAGCAGATGGAGGCGAAACTTACCTTGGTACAGATGTCAGTGTCGTTGCAGGTGCCTTTAACGTTCACGTTAACAATGTGAATAAAAACTCTACTGGTCCTGATAGTGACTTTGATACGACTAAGATTCCTAATCCATATGAGACTAACCAATCTCAACCAGCTCCAAGCTCAAACCAAACAGCTGCTAAGCAAGCATATGAAGCTGCTAAACAAGCTAACGATCAAGCACAAAGTGATTTAGCAAGCAAGAAAGCAGCCTCTGAGTCTGCAACTCTTAAACTTAATAATACACAATCAGAACTTTCTGCTCTTAAAGCTTCAGCAAGCAAGTTGGCAACAGCTCAGACTAACCTCTCTGAAAAACAAGCAGCCCTTGCTACAGCCAAATCAGAATTGGAAAAGGCTAACGCTACTGTTGCCAACCTTAATGATAATGCACAAGAAAAAGCAGCAGCTCTCAGCAAAGCTCAAGCAGCTCTTGATGAAAAACAAGCTGAGCTTCAAACAGCTAAAGCTAATCTTGCAACAAGCTCTGCGGCCTTGCAACGTTTGACAAATGCTTATAACGCTGCTAAACAAGATACTGCTAAGAAACAAGCAGCCTTGACACAAGCAAACCAAGCTTTGACAGCTGCTAGGAACCGTGTAGCAGCCCTTACGAATGCTTCAGGTAATCTAGCTAAGGCTAAGGCAGAACGTGCAACAGTCTTTGATAAATTGACTGCGGCGAAAGGTGTTCTCTCAGCTGAGCGTGCGAAACTTGTTGAATTGTCCGCTAAACGTGATAAATTAACAAGCGACTATACGACTCTTCAAACTGTCTTTGATAACTATATGAAAGCTAAGGCGGACAAAGAACGTCAAACAGAATTGGCTAAAGAGTTTGCGGACATCACATCTAAAGGTCTTACACCAGTACCTGTTTATGATGCAGATGGTAAGGTTGTTGCTTTCACAACACCAGAAAAGGCAGCTCAAACAGTAGATCAAATTCCTGTAAGTTATGTTCAAACCAAAGCTGAGAAACAAGCTCCTGTACAAGAAGCAGATAGCTTGCCAGCAACAGGTGAGTCAGCTGCAGCAGGACTTAGCCTTGTAGGTTTCTTTATGACCATCTTGGCCTTCCTTGGTTTTGTTGACAGACGTACACGTCGTAACTAATTATAGACAAAAAAACGGCAGATGCCGTTTTTTTATATATTTGAGAATCTAAAAAAAGTTAAGGTCGAAACCTTAACTTTTTCGTTTTTAACCCAAGAAACGTTTGAGGAATTCCTTGGTACGTTCTTCTTTAGGATTTTCAAAGAGTTGTTCTGGACTACCTTGTTCAGCGATAACACCCTGATCCATGAAGATGACACGGTCTGAAACGTCACGTGCGAACTCCATTTCATGGGTTACGATAATCATGGTTAAACCAGTTTGAGATAGTTCCTGCATGGTCTTGAGAACTTCCCCAACCATTTCTGGGTCTAGGGCTGAGGTAGGTTCGTCAAATAGGATGGCTTCTGGATTTACAGAGAGGGCGCGAGCGATAGCAACACGCTGTTTTTGTCCCCCTGAAAGTTGTTTTGGTTTAGCTTTCCAATATTGTTCACCCATGCCAACTTTCTCCAAGTTTGCCTTGGCGATACTCTCAGCTTCTTTGCGATCACGTTTGAGAACAGTTGTTTGAGCCACGATGGCATTTTCTAAAACGTTGAGGTTTTCAAAGAGGTTGAAGGATTGGAACACCATTCCTAGTTTTTCACGATAAGCAGTAAGATTATAGCCCTTTTCAAGAACATTTTCTCCATGGAAGAGAATCTCACCGCCTGAAGGTGATTCAAGCAAGTTAATGGAGCGAAGGAAGGTTGATTTACCTGAACCTGACGAACCAATAATTGAGATAACTTCCCCTTCTTTAACACTGAGGGAGATATCTTTGAGGACTTCATTTTGTCCGTATGATTTTTTGAGGTTTTTGATTTCTAAAATCGTCTCAGTCATTAGTGAGCCCCTCCTTGTGTGTATGTATCTTGGTCAAAGCGGCGTTCTACGTAACGTAAGATACGTGTCACTGTAAAGGTAAGGACAAAGTAGATGGCTGCGATAACAAAGAATGTTTGGAAGTATTGGTAAGTTTGTGTTGCCACAGTATTACCAGCGAAGTAAAGTTCGACAACAGAGATAACGTTCAAAACAGAAGTATCCTTGATGTTGATAACGAATTCATTACCAGTGGCTGGCAAGATGTTACGGATAACCTGTGGAAGAACAATCTTACGCATGGTTTGACCGTGAGAGAAACCAAGAGCAGTTGCGGCTTCGAATTGTCCCTTGTCTACTGCGAAGATACCACCACGAACGATTTCACTCATGTAGGCACCGGTATTAATAGACACAATAATAACAGCGGCTAGGGTACGGTCAATATTGATACCAAAGGCTTGGGCAGTACCGTAGTAGATAACCATAGATTGTACAATCATAGGAGTGCCACGGAAGACTTCAATATAAACATTGAGAATCCAACCGAAGACTTTTTGGAGCAAGGCCACCAATTTATTCGCAGCCTTTGGAGCTGTGCGGTAAACACCGATCATAAGACCAATGAAGGTTCCAACAACAGTACCGACAATTGAGATAAGAAGGGTAATTCCTGTACCACGTAAGAATTGTGGCCAGTTTTTACTTAGAATAGTTGCCATTTGGCTAAAGAAGCCAGTCTTCTTTGTTTCATCATGTTTTTCAGCAGGCTGAATACTAATGATGTGGTTCATGAGTTTAGCTCGGTCATCTTGACTAATAGTGGCAAGGACCTTATTAACTTGAGTGAGTGTTTCTGTATCGTCCTTACGAAGACCAACGGCAATCGAAATGTCGTCGTTAGAGACCTTGAATCCGTCACCTTTTTTGAGAGCTATCATCTTGTAAGTTGAGCTAGCTGCCTCAGCTGTAAGTGCTTCAGGTCTCTCAGAGATATAACCATCGATAATGCCAGAAGATAGCGCTTGACGCATGGCACCAAAGTCACTCATGGGTGTTTGTTTATCAACATTTGGAATTTGTGTGATTAGGTCTACCAAGTAGTTTCCCTGTTGGGCAGTAATCTTGGCCCCCTTGAAATCGTCAATCGTTTTTGCATTGGCATACTTACCTTTTGCATCGACCACAACTACAGGTTCACTCGTATAGTAGCTATCTGAGAAGTTGATTTCTTTACGGCGTTCAGCAGTTGTACTCATACCTGCAACAATCATATCAATCTTACTAGATGTGAGGGCAGGGATGAGACCGGTCCAGGCCGTTTTGACGACTAAAGGTTTCTTACCTTGAGCTTCAGCGATTTTTTTAGCGATTTGCACGTCATAACCGTTGGCATACTGTTTTGTTCCTTCGATTGGAACAGCTCCATTTGAGTTATCGTCCTGTGTCCAGTTAAAAGGTGCGTAGGCAGCCTCCATCCCGACACGGAGATACTCGTCTGCTTGAGCGCTTGATACCCCACCAAAAACGAGGAGAAGCGCTGCAAAGCAGGCTACAATAATTTTTTTCATTGAAACAATGTCTCCTATAAAAATGTCATTCCTTACTATTTTACAGGAAATTAGGACTGATGACAATAAGTTAAGACTAGAAAAAAACTGTATATCAGGATTGTCTTTAAATACAGTTGCTAATTTGATATAATGGGAAGGACAATTTAGAGCCTTACTCACTATTAGTGTGATAAGACTAACATTTTAAAACGGAGTGAATTATGCAAACGGCACAGTATATTATTGAATTACTAAAAGCGGTTTTTCTAGGGGTTGTTGAAGGAGTCACTGAGTGGTTGCCTATTTCGTCAACAGGTCACTTGATTTTGGTTAATGAATTCTTGAACTTAAGACAAAGTAAAGCCTTCATCGATATGTTTAATATCGTTATTCAGCTTGGAGCTATTCTGGCGGTTATGGTCATCTACTTTAAACGTTTGAATCCCTTCCAACCTGGTAAGACAGCACGTGAAGTGCAATTGACTTGGCAACTTTGGCTTAAGGTAGTCATTGCTTGTATCCCTTCAGCTTTCATTGGACTCTTTTTGGATGATTGGATGGAAGCTCACCTCAGTAATTTCCTTGTTGTAGCCATCATGTTGGTGGTCTACGGGATTGCCTTTATTTGGATTGAGGACCGTAATCGACGTGTTGAACCTAAGGTAACCGATTTGGCACGAATGTCTTACAAGACAGCTTTCTATATCGGTCTTTTCCAAGTTTTGAGTATCATCCCAGGGACAAGCCGTTCAGGTGCTACTATTCTTGGGGGTATCATCGTTGGTACTAGCCGTAGCGTAGCCGCTGATTTCACTTTCTTCCTTGGTATTCCAACCATGTTTGGTTACAGTGGTCTTAAGGCAGTTAAGTACTTTATTGATGGGAATACATTGACTGGAGGACAAGTAGCCATTCTCCTGGTAGCTAGTGTAACAGCCTTTGTTGTCAGCTTGTTTGTCATTCGCTTCTTGATGAACTATATTAAGAAACATGACTTCACGGTTTTCGGAAAATACCGTATTGTACTTGGTATTATCGTGCTTCTCTATGGAGCAATCAAACTTATTTTTGGATAATTACTTTTAAGTAAACTGAAAAGGACTTCAATTGGAGTCCTTTTTATCTGGTTTTGAAATCATTTGTGGATAAGTTTTCCAAAGATAAGATAAGCTAGTGTCCAAAGGACCAGTCCGCAAGTTAAGAAGCTCGCTAGGATTTTCAAGAAGTCCACGACATTATGCAAGGGATACCATCCAGATAAACATAGAATTGGAAGGATGGTAACACACATGATTGAGAAGTGGAGCAGTGATTGCTGTTTGAGCGATAAACGGTTATCGTCGTAAATGGGAGCAGTTGCTAGTATGATGGCGACAATTAGCCCCGTAAGAAAGGTAGATTTATTTACTTGATGAGGTTGCCCGGATAAGTAGAGAAGGAGCGTCAATAAACTCGTTATTCCCCCAGCAATGCTAGCTCGTAGCCACCCTTTTTTGTAGGCAGTCATGGTCATCACCTCCACGTATAGGTTCACTTTTATTATACAACTTTCTGGGGGAGATGATAGGTATTAATGGGGGAATACAAGGTTTTATTAGCATTAGATAATTTTTAGAAAAGCTTCTTAAAATAAGATCTAAACTTGCTCAGAAATTGCTATCTCTTGGCTTTTCTAGTATAATGAAATAACTACTCGTGCGAGGTTTTTTACATATGGAAATGAAACAAATAAGCGAGACAACTCTAAAAATCATGATTACCATGGAAGATCTTGAAGAGCATGGTATGGAGTTGAAAGATTTCTTGATTCCCCAGGAAAAAACAGAGGAATTTTTCTACACTGTTATGGATGAGTTGGACTTGCCAGATAACTTTAAAAATAGCGGAATGCTGAGCTTTCGTGTCACGCCACGCAAGGACCGTGTGGATGTTTTCGTAACCAAATCAGATATTAAGGAAGAGCTTGACTTCAACGATTTGTCTGACATGGATGAGTACTCTGGCCTTTCTCCAGAAGAGTTCCTCAAGGCTCTTGAAGGAAACTTCATGGATAAGGGAGATATTGAGGCTCACCATAAGCTTGAAGAACTCGAAAAGACTTTGGAAGAAGTTGATAAGTCAATGACAGAACCTAGCAAAGAAGAAGCTGAGGAAAACATTCGTGAAGATTATACCCACTACGTCTTGGCTTTCTCTGATTTTGATCAAGTGGTGACCTTTACGCAAGGCTTGAAGGATGTGCCTGTAGAAGGTTCTGAGCTGTATAAACTTGGCGATGCCTACTATATGACAATCCTTCTTTACTTGGCCGATGAGCCTGATTACTACGCGAACAATATGTATGCGCGTTTCCTTGAATATGCAAATGTGGCAGATCGCACACGTGCCTACCTACAAGAGCATGCAATAATCTTGATGGAAGAGGACGCCTTACCGGTATTACAAGCAACGAAATGGAGCTAAGATATGCCTTGGACAATTAACTATATTTTTGTCTTGATTGGGGCTTTTTTAATCGCTGTTGTGACGACCCCTATAGTTCGCTCTTTGGCCTTTCGTGTCGGAGCTGTTGACAATCCAAATGCTAGACGTATTAATAAAAAACCAATGCCTAGTGCAGGTGGTTTAGCTATTTTGTTGTCTTTTGTATTATCAACCTTGGTGTTCATGCCCATGGTCATCCATAAGGAAATCTGGCATATTTCATATATTAGGTACATTCTACCCGTTGTCGTGGGGGGAGCTATCGTCGCATTGACAGGCTTTATTGATGATATTCTAGAATTAAAGCCTCTGCCTAAGATGATTGGTATTATGACTGGAGCAATCGTCGTGTGGGCTTTTACGGACTTCCGATTTGATAGCTTTAAGATTCCTTTTGGTGGTCCTATGATTTATTTTGGGCCAGTATTGACCTTGATTTTAACGGTATTATGGATTACTGCCATCACCAATGCTATTAATCTGATTGATGGTTTGGACGGTTTGGTCGGAGGAGTTTCCATCATTTCCCTTATGACGATGGGGGTAATTTCTTATTTCTTCCTCTATGATACTGATATTTTCTTGACCATGACCATCTTTGTCTTGGTGGCGGCTATTGTTGGCTTTTTCCCTTATAACTATCACCCTGCTATTATTTATCTCGGTGATACGGGGGCTCTCTTTATTGGTTTTATGATTGGTGTCTTATCGCTTCAGGGTTTGAAAAATGCAACGGCTGTAGCGATTTTATCGCCAGTTATTATCCTTGGGGTACCGATTGTAGATACGGTGGTGGCCATTGTCCGTCGTAAGTTGTCTGGGCGTCCAGCTATGGAAGCTGACAAGATGCACTTACACCACCGACTTTTAGCTATGGGGTTCACTCATCGAGGAGCTGTTTTAGTAGTCTATGCTATCGCTATCCTATTTTCATTGATTGCCCTCTTGCTTAATGTTTCTAGTCGTCTAGGTGGTATTCTCTTACTGTTAAGCTTGATGTTGGGAATGGAAATTCTGATTGAAGGGCTTGAGATTTGGGGCGTTGGTCGGACACCACTCTTTAATCTCTTGAAATTTATCGGGAATAGCGACTATCGTCAAGCGACCATGTTGAAATGGAAGCAAGAACGAAAAAAATAAACATTTGAAAAGCCAAGTAATGGCTTTTTTGTTATAATGATTCTAATTAAGGAAGATGGAATTTGTTTCCTGTTTTCCAGAAAATAGCAATGCTGTTTTCAAAAAATAATGATATTTTGCGAGCTGAGTCTCGCTGTATATATGAAAAAGGAGTATACAATGTCTGTACTTGAAATCAAAAATCTTCATGTTTCTGTTGAAGATAAGGAAATCTTGAAGGGTCTCAATTTGACCCTTAAAACGGGTGAGATTGCTGCCATCATGGGACCTAACGGAACAGGTAAATCTACCCTCTCAGCTGCTATCATGGGTAATCCAAACTATGAGGTCACAGAAGGTGACATCCTTTTTGATGGTGAAAGCATCCTTGACTTGGAAGTTGACGAACGTGCACGTCTCGGTCTTTTCCTTGCCATGCAATACCCAGCTGAAATCCCAGGGATTACGAATGCTGAGTTCATCCGTGCGGCTATGAACGCTGGTAAAGAAGATGAGGATAAGATTTCTGTCCTTGATTTCATCACTAAATTGGATGAGAAAATGGAATTACTTGGTATGCGTGAAGAAATGGCTGAGCGTTACCTTAATGAAGGTTTCTCAGGTGGTGAGAAGAAACGTAACGAAATTCTTCAATTGCTCATGTTGGAACCTAAATTTGCCCTTCTTGATGAAATTGACTCAGGTCTTGATATCGATGCCCTTAAAGTAGTTTCAAAAGGGGTTAATGCCATGCGTGGTGAAGGTTTTGGTGCCATGATTATCACTCACTACCAACGTCTCTTGAACTACATCACTCCAGATGTGGTACACGTGATGATGGAAGGAAAAGTGGTTCTTTCAGGCGGTCCTGAGTTGGCTGCTCGTCTTGAGCAAGAAGGGTATGCGAAAATCGCTGAAGAGCTCGGCTACGAGTACCACGAAGAAGCTTAAGTCAGTTACTCGAAATAACTAGAAAAGGAGTAACCTATGTCAAAAGAATCTATTATCGCTTTTTCTCAAGCAAAGGCAGAGCCACTCTGGTTGCAAGACCTTCGTCAATCAGCCTTTGATAAGCTTGAAAGCTTGGGTCTTCCAAGAATTGAGCGTGTAAAATTCCATCGTTGGAATCTCGGTGATGGCACGCTTACTGAAAATGAACCATCAGCCAATGTGCCTGATTTTACAGCGCTCGGAAACAACCCTAAATTGGTTCAAGTAGGAACCAATACTGTTCTTGAACAATTGCCAGCTGACTTGATTAGCCAAGGTGTGGTCTTCACAGACCTTACAACTGCTCTTGAGGAAATCCCAGAAGTCGTTGAAGCCTTCTTTGGTAAGGCTGTAGCCTATGATGAGGACAAATTGGCAGCTTATAACTATGCCTACTTCAATAGTGCAGCGGTCCTTTACGTGCCAGATAATGTCGAAGTTGATTTGCCAGTTGAGGGCTATTTCTACCAAGATGGGACTTCAAATGTTCCGTTTAACAAACACATTTTAATTATAGCTGGTAAAAACAGTAAATTGACTTACCTTGAACGTTTTGAAACCCTAGGTGAAGCGACTGAAAAAGCCAGTGCTAATATTTCTGTAGAAGTTATTGCTCAAGACGGTGCCCAAGTTAAGTTTGCGGCCATTGACCGTTTGGGTGAAAATGTGACAACCTATATCAGTCGTCGAGGACGTATCGGTCGTGATGCGAGTCTTGATTGGGCTCTTGGTATTATGAACGAGGGTAATGTCATTGCAGACTTTGATAGTGACTTGATTGGTGATGGTAGCCATGCTAATCTTAAGGTTATCGGACTTTCATCTGGCCGTCAGGTTCAAGGAATTGATACTCGTGTGACTAATTATGGTAACAACTCTGTGGGTCATATCCTACAACATGGGGTTATCTTAGAACGTGGTACCTTGACTTTCAATGGTATTGGTCACATTGTCAAAGGTGCTAAGGGTGCTGATGCGCAACAAGAAAGCCGTGTGCTCATGCTTTCAGACAAGGCCCGTTCAGACGCTAACCCAATCCTTTTGATTGATGAAAATGAAGTTACAGCAGGACATGCAGCTTCAATCGGTCAGGTGGATCCAGAGGATATGTACTACCTCATGAGTCGTGGACTTGATCAAGACACAGCAGAACGTTTGGTTATCCGTGGCTTCTTGGGAGCAGTTATCACTGAAATCCCAGTTAAAGAAGTGCGTGACGAGATGATTTCTGTAACAGATACAAAACTAAACAAACGTTAGGAACTATCGACACAGATAGTCTAACTTATGATATATCTAGATAGGGAGATAAGATGTCAACTTTAGATGCCTATAAGATTCGACAAGATTTTGCCATTTTAGATCAAGTAGTTAATGATGAGCCCTTGGTGTACTTGGATAATGCAGCGACGACTCAGAAACCTCAAGTGGTTTTAGACGCCCTTATGGCCTATTATCATGAGGATAATGCCAATGTTCACCGTGGCGTGCATACCTTGGCAGAGCGTGCAACAGCTGCTTACGAAGCTAGTCGTGAAAAGTTACGTCAGTTTATCAATGCGAAAACAACTAAAGAAGTGCTCTTTACACGTGGAACGACAACCGGTCTTAACTGGGTTGGTCGTTTTGCGGAGCAGGTTCTTGAACCAGGAGACGAAGTGCTTATTTCCATTATGGAGCACCACTCTAATGTCATTCCTTGGCAAGAAGCTTGTAAGAAGACGGGTGCTAAGCTTGTCTATGCCTACTTAAAAGACGGTCAGTTGGATATGGAAGACTTGACCAATAAGATTACAGAAAAGACAAAATTTGTAAGTCTGGCTCAGGTTTCTAACGTTCTAGGTTGTATCAATCCTGTTAAGGAGATTGCCCAGCTAGCCCATCAAGTTGGGGCTTATATGGTTGTGGATGGTGCCCAATCTGCCCCTCACATGACCATTGATGTTCAAGATTTGGATTGTGATTTCTTTGCCCTTTCTGGGCACAAGATGTTAGGTCCAACAGGAATTGGTGTGCTTTATGGCAAGGAAGAAATTCTCAACCAGATGAATCCTATTGAATTTGGTGGTGAGATGATTGATTTCGTCTACGAACAAGAAGCTACTTGGAAGGAACTGCCTTGGAAATTCGAGGCTGGGACACCTAATATTGCAGGAGCTATTGCTCTTGGTGCTGCTGTGGACTACCTCACTAACCTGGGTATGGAAAATGTTCATGCTTATGAGCAAGAGTTAGTAGACTATGTTTTGCCTAAGCTTCAAGCAATTGAAGGTTTGACGGTTTATGGCCCAGAAGATCCTAATCAACATACTGGTGTTATTGCCTTTAATATTGATGGACTACATCCCCATGATGTGGCGACTGCCCTTGATTATGAAGGGGTGGCCGTGCGTGCAGGTCACCACTGTGCCCAGCCGTTGATCACTCATTTAGGTATTTCATCAGCTGCCCGTGCGAGCTTCTATGTTTACAATACCAAAGAGGATTGTGACAAGCTTGTGGAGGCAATTCTTGCGACGAAGGAGTTTTTCAATGGCACTCTCTAGACTAGATAGTTTATATATGGCTGTTGTGGCCGACCACTCTAAGAGCCCTCACCATCATGGTGTTTTGCCTGATGTGGAGCAACTTCAACTGAATAATCCGACTTGTGGAGATGTTATCAATCTGTCAGTCAAATTTGATGGGGATGTGATTGAAGACATTGCCTTTGCTGGCGATGGTTGTACCATTTCGACAGCCTCATCAAGTATGATGACGGATGCTGTTATTGGGAAGACTAAGGCAGAAGCTTTAGAACTGGCGGAAATTTTCTCGCTCATGATTCAAGGAGAACATGACATCAATACAGATAAATTAGGTGAAGCTAAGCTCTTGGCAGGAGTTTCCAAATTTCCACAACGTATCAAATGTGCAACCCTCTCTTGGAATGCTCTCAAAAAGGCTATAGAGAGAAGCGAGCTTTAAAATAAGAAAACTAATCAACCCTTTAAAAAAGGAAAATACTATGACTGAAACAAATGAAAAAGTAGAACCAAAACCCATTGATCTTGGGGAATATAAATACGGTTTCCATGATGATGTGACACCAGTCTTTTCAACAGGAAAAGGAATCAGTGAAGACGTGGTTCGTGCCATGTCTGCTGAAAAAGGGGAACCTGAGTGGATGCTTGAATTCCGCTTGAAATCATTGGAAACCTTTAACAAAATGCCTATGCAAGAGTGGGGACCAGACCTTTCTGAAATCGACTTTGATGACTTGACCTATTTCCAAAAAGCGTCAGACAGACCTGCTCGTGACTGGGAAGATGTTCCTGAAAAAATCAAGGAAACCTTTGAACGTATTGGTATCCCCGAAGCTGAGCGTGCTTACCTGGCAGGAGCTTCGGCTCAGTATGAATCAGAAGTGGTTTACCACAATATGAAAGAAGAGTACGATAAGTTGGGAATCATCTTTACGGATACAGACTCAGCTCTTAAAGAGTACCCAGAACTCTTCAAGAAGTACTTCTCAAAACTGGTTCCTCCAACAGAT
Source organism: Streptococcus sp. C150 (assembly GCF_000187445.1). Classification (NCBI taxonomy): domain Bacteria; kingdom Bacillati; phylum Bacillota; class Bacilli; order Lactobacillales; family Streptococcaceae; genus Streptococcus; species Streptococcus sp. C150. The sequence goes on from NZ_GL698450.1 coordinate 43,428, forward strand.
AACAAATTTGCGGCCCTTAACTCAGCCTTCTGGTCAGGCGGTACCTTTATTTATGTGCCAAAAGGTGTTAAGGTAGATATCCCACTTCAAACCTACTTCCGTATCAATAATGAAGCTACGGCTCAGTTTGAACGCACACTCATCATCGTTGATGAAGGGGCCAGCGTTCACTATGTGGAAGGCTGTACGGCACCAACCTATACTTCAGCCAGCCTTCATGCGGCTATCGTTGAAATCTTTGCGCTTGAAGGAGCCTATATGCGTTATTCAACCATTCAAAACTGGTCAGATAGCGTCTATAATTTGGTAACCAAACGTGCTACTGCTAAGAAAAATGCGACTGTTGAGTGGATTGACGGTAATCTTGGTGCTAAGAAAACAATGAAGTACCCATCAGTTTACCTAGATGGTGAAGGTGCGCGTGGGACTATGCTTTCTATCGCCTTTGCCAATGCTGGTCAGCACCAGGACACAGGAGCTAAGATGATCCATAATGCACCACATACATCATCATCTATTGTCTCTAAATCAATCGCCCGTAATGGTGGTAAGGTTGACTATCGTGGTCAAGTAACTTTCAATAAGGACTCTAAAAAGTCTGGTTCTCACATTGAATGTGACACGATCTTGATGGATGATTTATCTAAGTCAGATACGATTCCATTTAATGAAATTCACAATTCTCAAGTGGCCCTAGAACACGAAGCCAAAGTTTCTAAGATTTCTGAAGAGCAACTCTACTACCTCATGAGTCGTGGTCTTTCCGAACAAGAAGCAACTGAAATGATTGTCATGGGATTTGTAGAACCATTTACCAAAGAACTTCCAATGGAATATGCTGTTGAGCTTAACCGCTTGATTAGTTATGAAATGGAAGGATCAGTTGGGTAAGAAGTAAGCTCGTGTATAAATACAGAGTAAACTGAGAATTTAGTTCAAAACAAAAAAGGTTAAGATAGGCATCTTAGCCTTTTTTTGTTGGCATTGATTGTAAATCGCCTATGTATAGCGAAGCAAGAGCTATAAATGCATCATTTTTGGGATATTTCGAGTCTTTTTAAAGACAAAAATAACTGAATTGTCGAATTATTAAGAATTACGTCTTTACTTTAGATAATTTTAAGGTATAATTATACACGAAAGTAAATTTTTTATTGGAGGAGGTTTCTTATAATTATGATTAAGAAACGTAACTTTAAGAGTATTGTAGCCGTTGGAGTAATTACTTTAGCTTCTGCAACACTTCTTGCTGCTTGTGGCTCAAAATCAACCTCAAGTAAAGATGAAATTAACTGGTACACCCCTACTGAAATATTGACCCTTGATATTTCTAAAAATACAGATCACTATTCAGCCTTGGCGCTTGGGAACTCAGAAAGTAACTTACTTCGTGTTGATAAAGATGGGAAGTTGCAACCTGATTTGGCTAAAAAGGTTGATGTATCAGCTGATGGTTTGACTTATACAGCGACTCTTAGAGATGACTTGAAGTATTCAGATGGTACTAAGCTTACTGCTGAGGACTTTGTCTATACTTGGCAACGTATGGTTGATCCTGCTACAGCTTCTGAGTATGCTTACCTTGCTTCAGATTCTCACCTTGTTAATGCTGCAGACATTATTGCTGGTAAGAAGAGCGTTGATGAATTGGGTGTTAAGGCTGAAGGAAATAAAGTTATCTTTACTTTGTCAAATCCTTCTCCACAATTCAAGAGTCTTTTGTCATTCTCAAACTTTGTCCCACAACATAAGGAATTTGTAGAAAAGACTGGAAAACAATACGGAACGAAGTCTGATAAACAAATTTATTCTGGACCTTTTAAAGTTGAAAATTGGAATGGTACAAGTGGTAGCTTCAAACTTGTCAAAAATGACAATTACTGGGATGCTAAGCACGTTAAAACAAAGACAATCAATATTCAAACGGTTAAAAAACCTGATACAGCCGTCCAAATGTATAAACAAGGTCAACTTGACTTTGCAAATATTTCAAATACGTCTGCTATTTTTAATGCCAATAAGAAAAACAAAGATGTTGTTACAGTTCCAGAAGCAACAACAAGTTATATGACCTATAATGAAACTGGTAAAGTTAAAGGTCTAGATAATCTTAAAATCCGTCAAGCTCTCAACCTTGCTACTGACCGTAAAGGTATTGTCGAAGCTGCGGTTGATACAGGTTCAGTCCCAGCAACTAGTTTTGCACCTACTGGATTGGAAAAATTACCTGATGGTACTGATTTATCTAAATATGTGGCACCTGGCTATAGCTATAACAAGGAAGAAGCAGCTAAGCTCTTCAAAGAAGGTCTTGCTGAAGCTGGTTTAAGTGACTTGAAATTGACAATTACAGCAGATTCAGATTCACCTGTTTCTAAAGCTGCAGTTGATTACATTAAAGAAACTTGGGAAAAAGCTCTTCCTGGTTTGACTGTTGAAGAAAAATTTGTGACATTTAAACAACGTCTTGAAGATACTAAGAATCAAAACTTTGATGTTGCTCTTGTTCTTTGGGGTGGTGACTATCCAGAAGGATCAACATTCTATAGCTTGTTCACTTCAAATTCCGCTTATAACTATGGTAAGGCAAATAGCTCTACATACGATGCAGCCTATGAAAAAGCTATTTCGACTGATGCATTAGATCCAACAGCCGCTGCAAATGATTATAAAGCTGCTGAAAAAGCACTTTATGATGAAGCGATGTATAATCCGATTTACTTCCGATTTACAAAAGGCTTGCAAAATCCTTCAATCAAAGGACTTGTACGTAACTCAACTGGTCTTGATGTTGACTTCACCTATGCTTATAAAGATAAATAGTTGCTATCATTATAATGACAGAGTAAAGTAGAACATTCATCAGCTACTGTATGTACGTTTATCGCAAAATGAACTAAGAAGCTGGCGGCTTTAGTCCCAGCTTCTTTCGTTGTTACATAAAGGAAATTTTATGACGAAATATTTATTGAAAAGGATAGCTATTTTGCTAGTTACCCTATGGGTGGTTGTCACTCTATCTTTCTTCCTAATGCAAGTTATGCCAGGGTCACCATTCAATAATCCCAAATTAACGAATGATATGATTGCGGTTATGAATAAGCAATATGGCTTAGATAAGCCTGTATGGCAACAGTATTTGCAATATCTTTGGAATGTCCTGCACGGTGATTTAGGAACAAGTTATCAGTCTGCAAATCAGCCTGTTAGCATGATGATTAGTCAGCGTTTGGCAGTTTCAGCGCAACTGGGTATTCAAGCCCTTGTCGTTGGGGTATTGTCTGGTCTTTTTGTAGGAGCAGTGTCAGCACGTAATAAAAATAACTGGATTGATAATATCTTGAGCGTGTTATCAACACTCGGTATTTCAGTGCCTTCATTCATTATTGGTCTTTTGCTTTTGGATTACCTTGGATTTAAGTGGGGAGTTCTTCCTTTATCTGGATGGGGTTCATTTAGCCAAACGATTTTACCTACTTTATCTCTTGCTATTCCAGTATTTGCTCAAGTTACTCGTTTTTTCCGTAGTGAAATGATTGAAACCATGAATACTGATTATATTCAACTAGCTAGGGCTAAAGGGTTAACAGCACGTCAAATTAGTAATCGACATGCTTATCGCAATTCAATGATTCCTGTTCTTACCTTAATCGGTCCAATGGCTGCTAATATTTTAACAGGTTCAGCACTCATAGAGCAGATTTTCTCAATTCCTGGAATTGGCCAACAGTTTGTTACCTCTATTCCGACAAAAGATTATCCTGTCATTATGGGAACCACTATCGTTTATGCCGTTATGCTTATGGTAGCTATCCTATTGACAGATATCATTACTAGTTTTGTGGATCCACGTGTCCGTCTGAAGTAAGGAGAGTATCATGGAAGAAAAACAACTATTTAAACTTGTTGGTGCTGGAAATACTGAATCACAAGAAAAAATTGAAAAACCGACTCTCTCTTTTACACAAGATGCTTGGAGACGTCTGAAAAAAAATAAATTGGCGACCATATCCCTTTGGTTTTTAGCCATTCTACTGGTCTTTTCAATTGGCTCAAATTTCTTTGTTAATGCCAAGGATGCTAATAGTTTTAATGGTGATGAAGTTAAGACATATCGTAATTTACCACCTAAACTATCAGATAGCTTACCATTCTGGAATGGTAGTATTGTATTTTCAGGTAATACGGAGCCTAATGATGTGTACTCTGATCAATCAGTTCCAAAAGACGATAAATTTATTTTGGGAACTGACAATCTGGGACGTAGCTTAGCGAAACGTGTGATTGTTGGTATACGTATCTCTCTCTTAATTGCCATTGTTGCTACTTTAATTGATTTGATTATTGGAGTGACCTATGGTCTGGTGTCAGGTTTCTTAGGTGGGAAGATTGACCTCTTCATGCAACGTGTTATTGAGGTCATCTCATCTATCCCTAACTTGGTCATAGTAACGATGTTAGGGCTTCTTTTGGGTAGTGGTGTGTTGTCAATCATTATCTCAATTGCCATAGTCGGATGGACGTCCATGGCGCGTCAAGTACGTAATTTGACCCTATCTTACCGAGAACGTGAATTTGTTTTAGCCTCACGTGCTTTGGGTGAAAATAAATTCAAGATAGCTTTTAAACATGTTTTACCAAATATTTCAGGTATCATTATTGTTCAAATTATGATGACAGTTCCAAGTGCTATTATGTACGAAGCGGTTCTGTCAGCTATCAATTTGGGGGTTAAGCCACCAACAGCTTCTTTAGGTTCGTTGATTACAGATGCTTCTGAAAATCTCCAATACTACCCTTATCAGGTGGTTATTCCTGCCTTGGCTCTTGTTTTTATCTCTCTTGCCTTTATTCTTTTAGGGGACGGCTTGCGTGATGCGTTTGACCCTAAATCTAACAAAGAAAACTAATAGGAGCGTAATAATGATGAAAGAAACGATTTTAAGTGTAAAAAATCTCCATGTTAATTTTCATACTTACGCTGGAGAAGTAAAAGCGATTCGTGATGTCAATTTTGACTTGAAAAAAGGTGAGACACTAGCGATTGTTGGTGAATCTGGTTCAGGAAAGTCTGTAACGACAAGGACGCTAATGGGTCTATCAGACAAAAACGCTAAGGTAACTGGAGACATTACCTTTAATGGGCGTGATATGCAAACCTTGAAGGAGGAAGATTGGGTTAAGGTTCGTGGAAATGATATTGCTATGATTTTTCAGGATCCTATGACCAGTCTTGACCCTACTATGAAAATTGGGCGCCAAATTGCTGAGCCTATCATGCTTCATACCAAGGTATCTCAGAAAGAAGCCTTAGATATGGCTTTACAATTAATGAAAGATGTTGGTATACCTAATGCCGAAGAACATATAAATGACTACCCTCACCAATGGTCAGGGGGAATGCGTCAAAGAGCAGTAATTGCCATTGCTCTAGCTGCAGATCCTGAAATTTTGATTGCTGATGAGCCTACTACTGCCTTAGATGTTACGATTCAAGCACAAATTCTTCATCTGATGAAAAAAATCCAAGAAAAGCGTGATTCATCCATTATTTTTATTACACATGACTTGGGTGTTGTTGCTGGGATGGCTGATCGTGTGGCGGTAATGTATGCTGGTAAAATAGTGGAATATGGGACTGTGGATGAGGTTTTCTACAATCCGCAACACCCATACACATGGGGTCTTCTTAACTCTATGCCTACAACAGAAACAGAATCTGGTAGCCTAGAAGCTATTCCAGGGACTCCTCCAGATTTGCTTTATCCTCCTAAAGGTGATGCCTTTGCTGCTCGAAATGCCTTTGCTTTAGATATTGATTATCAGGAAGAACCGCCAATGTTTAAGGTATCAGATACGCACTTTGCAGCAACATGGCTCTTGGATGAACGAGCTCCTAAAGTAACCCCTCCTTCACCAATATTGAAACGATGGGAAAAATGGTCAAAGATGAAGGAGAAATAAGATGACACAAGAACGTAAGAAGTTAGTAGAACTAAAAAATGTGTCTCTAACTTTTAATAAAGGAAAATCAAACGAAGTTAAAGCCATTGATGACGTTAGCTTTGATATCTATGAGGGTGAAATTTTTGGCCTAGTTGGTGAATCTGGTTCAGGTAAAACAACCATTGGTCGTTCTATTTTAAAGCTTTATGATATTGATTCGGGTACTGTTACCTTTGCAGGTAATGACATATCAAGCTTAAAAGGGAAAGACCTTCATGAATTCCGTAAGACAGCTCAGATGATTTTTCAAGATCCTCAAGCTAGTCTTAATGGACGCATGAAAATCCGTGATATTATTGCTGAAGGTATTGATATTCATAAATTGGCTAAAACCAAAGAAGAACGTGAAGCCAAGGTTAAAGAGCTCATTGATTTGGTAGGATTAAATGAAGATCACTTATCAAGATATCCTCATGAGTTTTCTGGTGGTCAACGCCAAAGGATTGGTATTGCGCGTGCTTTAGCGGTTAATCCTCATTTTATCGTAGCAGACGAACCGATTTCTGCTTTGGATGTCTCTATTCAAGCACAGGTGGTTAATTTGATGCAGAAGTTGCAACATGAACAGGGATTAACATATTTGTTTATTGCCCATGACCTATCAATGGTTAAATATATATCCGATCGTATTGGTGTAATGCATTGGGGTAAACTCCTTGAAGTAGGACCTGCAGATGAGATTTATCATAACCCGATTCATCCTTATACGAAGAGTCTATTATCTGCAATTCCAGAACCAGATCCAGAAAGAGAGCGTAAGCGTCAACATTTGATTTACGATTCCTCTATTGAAAATGATGGGGAAAGTAGACAAATGTATGAAATCCGACCAGGACATTTTGTTTATGCTACAGAAGCAGAGGCTAAAAATTACAAAGAAGAAGCCAAGGCAAATTAAACCGTAAAAAGGTGGTGATTCCTTAGTCGCCTCCTTTTTATTTTTTAGGTGAGCAAACGTTTACAATACCTAGGCAAAACAGTATAATAAAGGTGATACAGCAATAGTGAAAGGGGACTAACATGGGAGTGTATAATAACGACTGGTTGCTCAATCAGATTCGTGGGACAGCCAACGTCGTCAATAAGGTTTTTAAGTTTGAGAGTCTGGATATTGATTTGGGTCAGGTCGAAGATGAAAATGGTCAAATGGTAAGTGGGAATGACTATATTGATGATTTGGTGCTTCGTTCCAAATACCGTCAAGCAACTGAATTTGTCCATGGTCAACTCAAACGTTTGACACCTAATGATTATAAGCTTTTGGTGAGTGTTTATATTGATTATTTGGAGAATTTACCGCCATTAATAAGGGAAAAACATCAACTGGATAATCGCCAAATAATGGACTGGAAAGCTAAACTTTCAGAATTTTCATGGTAATTTGCTAGAGAGTGTGGGAGAGGAGACGCCAAGCGTTTACGACTTTTCCACCCTCTTTTTTGTGTTATAATAGAGTCACTATGGATAAATTAATAAAAACAATTTCAGAATCAGGTTCTTTCCGTGCTTACGTTCTTGATAGCACTGAAACAGTTAGAGCCGCACAAGAAAAACACAATACATTATCATCATCAACAGTCGCTTTGGGGCGTACCCTTATTGCCAATCAAATCTTGGCTGCTAACCAAAAAGGTGATAGCAAGATTACGGTAAAGGTTATCGGAAACAGCTCTTTTGGACATATCATTTCTGTAGCCGATACCAAGGGGCATGTTAAGGGCTACATCCAAAATCCAGGTGTAGACATCAAGAAAACAGCGACCGGTGAAGTCTTAGTCGGTCCTTTCATGGGACAAGGTCAGTTTGTTTCAATCATCGATTATGGAACTGGTAATCCTTACACGTCATCAACACCACTTATTTCTGGTGAAATTGGTGAAGATTTTGCCTATTATTTAACAGAATCTGAGCAAACCCCATCTGCTGTTGGTCTTAATGTTCTTCTCGACGAGGAGGACAAGGTCAAGGTTGCTGGTGGCTTTATGCTTCAGGTCTTGCCTGGTGCCAGCGAGGAAGAAATCGCTCGTTATGAAAAACGCATCCAAGAGATGCCTGCCATTTCAACACTATTGGAATCTGATGACCATATTGAAGCGCTTCTGCATGCTATCTATGGGGATGAGCCTTTCAAACGTTTGTCTGAAGAGGAGCTTAGCTTTGAGTGCGATTGCTCACGTGAACGCTTTGAAAATGCTCTCTTGAGTCTAGGTAAGGATGAACTTCAAGCTATTAAAGATGAAGATCACGGTGCTGAAATCGTCTGCCAATTCTGCCAAAACAAGTATGAATTTTCAGAAGCTGACCTGGAGGAACTCATCAATGACTAAACTTAATTCATCCTTCATGATTGGGAATGTGGAGATTCCTCATCGTACAGTGCTAGCTCCGATGGCAGGTGTGACCAACTCGGCCTTCCGTACTATTGCAAAGGAGTTTGGTGCTGGTCTTGTGGTGATGGAGATGATTTCTGAAAAAGGGCTCCTCTACAATAATGAGAAGACCCTCCACATGCTTCATATTGATGAGAATGAACATCCAATGTCTATCCAGCTTTTCGGTGGTGATGCTGAAGGTTTGAAGCGTGCAGCCGACTTTATCCAGACCAATACCAAGGCTGATATTGTTGATATCAACATGGGTTGTCCGGTCAATAAGGTCGTCAAAAATGAAGCTGGTGCCAAGTGGCTCAAAGATCCAGATAAGATTTACCACATTGTCAAGGAAGTAACGTCAGTACTTGATATTCCTTTGACTGTTAAGATGCGTACGGGTTGGTCAGACAGTGATTTGGCTGTAGAAAACGCTCTTGCAGCGGAGTCTGCAGGTGTTTCTGCCCTTGCTATGCACGGTCGTACTCGTGAGCAGATGTACACAGGTCACTGTGACCACGAGACTTTGGCCCGAGTTGCTAAGGCTATCACTAAGATTCCATTTATCGGAAATGGCGATGTTCGTAGCGTTCAAGATGCTAAGCTCATGATTGAAGAACTTGGTGTCGATGCCGTTATGGTGGGTCGTGCAGCTATGAACAATCCATACATCTTCACACAAATCAATCACTTCTTCGAAACAGGAGAGGAGTTGCCAGAGCTTCCATTTGATAAGAAGCTGGACATCGCTGAAGACCACCTCAAACGTTTGGTGGACCTTAAAGGTGAAAAGATTGCTGTCCGTGAATTCCGTGGTCTGGCACCACACTATCTTCGTGGAACAGCAGGAGCAGCTAAGGTTCGTGGCGAAGTCTCACGTGCCGAGTCTGTTGCTCAGGTTGAAGAAATCTTTGCGACTTTGCGATAACTCTATATCTGATAAAAACTTAACCAGCTTGGTTAGGTTTTTATTTTACTCTTATTCTTCCTTGATATTGATGACAGTGCACTGCCAATCTTTTTCTTGCTCTTCCCTTGCAAAACCTCTGTATTTTCGATATAATTAACTGGTTAAGTAAATGGAGAAAGCAATGCTAGAACTAGAAGAACAAGTCAATCAATTGATTAATCAAATCGTGCTCAAGTCTGAAAATCAGCATGAGCTCCTTATTGGGCAGTGCCGTAGTCAAGTTAAATTGACTAATACTCAGGAACATATTCTGATGCTTTTGGCTGAGGGTCGCAAGACCAATTCGGAGCTGGCAAAGACCTTAAATGTCAGTCAGGCTGCTGTTACTAAGGCTGTTAAGACCTTGGTCAAGGAAGGAATGTTGGAGGCCAAGAAGGATAAGGATGATGGACGGGTGACCTACTTTGTCCTGACACAAGAGGCTCAACCCATTGCCCAGGAGCATGAGGAACACCACCAAGAAACGTTAGGTGTCTATCGCTCTGTATTGGAGCAGTTTGATAGTAAAGAACGTCAGATTATAGGGCGTTTCTTGACGAAATTAGAAGAAAAAATCGAGGAATAAGATGCGTTATATTACAGTTGAAGGACTGAGCTTCCAGTATGATGCGGAGCCCGTTCTGGATAATATTCACTATCACTTGGACTCTGGAGAGTTTGTGACCTTGACTGGGGAAAATGGTGCTGCCAAATCAACGCTTATCAAGGCAACCTTGGGTATTCTCAAACCTAAGAAGGGGACTGTGACGATTTCTGATACTAACAAAGATGGCAAGAAGCTTCGAATGGCCTATCTACCACAACAAATTGCCAGCTTTAATGCAGGATTCCCAAGTACCGTTTATGAGTTTGTCAAGTCAGGTCGTTACCCCCATCAGGGATGGTTCCGTCGTTTGAACAAACATGACTTAGAGCATGTTCAACGTGCTCTAGAATCTGTTGGTATGTGGGAAAATCGTCACAAGCAGATTGGACATCTCTCAGGTGGCCAAAAGCAACGTGCCGTCATTGCTCGTATTTTCGCTTCAGATCCAGATATTTTTGTCTTGGATGAACCAACGACAGGGATGGATGCAGGAACAGCCAATACCTTCTATGAACTTATGCACCACTCAGCTCATAAGCATGGTAAGTCTGTCTTGATGATTACCCATGACCCAGAAGAGGTCAAGGAATACACGGACCGTAATATCCATCTGGTTCGTAATCAGAAATTGCCTTGGCGTTGTTTTAACGTCCATGAAAAAGATGGAGAGGGGCACAAACATGATTAGTGAATTATTAACCTATGATTTTATGCAGCGTGCTATTCTCGCCGTCATCGCTATCAGTATCTTTTCACCTATTTTGGGACTCTTTTTGATTCTTCGTCGTCAGAGCTTGATGAGTGATACCTTGAGTCACGTTTCTTTAGCTGGGGTGGCTGTGGGCATTTTCTTGGGGCAATCAACTACTTGGACCACCTTGCAGGTTGTGGTGATTGCTGCTCTAGTCCTAGAGTATCTAAGGGTTAGTTACAAGCACTATATGGAGATTTCAACGGCTATCCTGATGTCTATGGGCTTGGCTGTAGCCTTGATTATCAGTAGCAAGGCGGGTAGCAGTAGCATGAGCTTAGATAGCTATCTCTTTGGATCTATTATCACAATTAGCTCCGAACAGGTGCGTGCCCTCTTTGTGATTGCGGCGATTGTACTGGTCTTGACCTTATTCTTTATTCGTCCTATGTATCTTTTGACCTTTGACGAGGATACTGCTCATGTCGATGGCTTACCAGTACGTCTTATGTCTCTCCTCTTCAATATCGTAACCGGAGTAGCCATTGCTTTGATGATTCCAGCAGCAGGATCGCTCTTGGTTTCTACCATTATGATTCTTCCAGCAGCGATTGGCATGAAAATCGGTCAAACCTTCAAATCCGTGATTTTTTGGGCCATTGGTATTGGATTGGTCGGTATGCTCTCTGGTATCTTCATTTCCTATTATTGGGAAACGCCAGCAAGTGCGACCATCACATTGATCTTCATTGCTTTCTTTGGACTGGTATCAATCTTTGAACCTCTTTTAAAAGCAGAATAAATAGAAGAAAAGAGCTTGAGAAATCAAGTTCTTTTTGTGATATACTAAAGTAGTTTTTGAGATATTGTTTGAAAAAGGCTTTAAATGTAGTCAAACAAACCCATTGGCTATTTGTTAATGTCTATCATTCCCTCATAAAAATAATAAAAAGGAGAAAACATGGAAATCTTTTTAACAAGTATATCTGGAATCCTAGTCATTTTGGGTATGATTTTAGTGGGCTTCGTCATGGGTGAGAAGGGCTGGTTTGATGACAAGTCGCGTGGTTTAATCGCTAAGTTGGTTACTCAAATTGCTTTGCCCTGCTATATGCTTTATACCATCACGCAACGTTTCACAGCGGCTGACCTCCTAAAAATGTTGCCAGATTTACGTTTTCCAGCGCTATCTATGGTTATCTTACTTGGTATTGCGACAGCCGTGGCTAGGATTTTTGCCGTGAAAAAGGACCGTCGGGGACTCTTTATTTCCATGTTTTTTAATTCCAATACTATTTTCGTGGGGCTTCCCATCAATCAGGCCCTTTTTGGAGATGCTAGTATTCCCTATGTTTTGATCTATTACATGTGTAATACGACCTTTTTCTGGACCTTGGGGACCTATCTCATCCAACGTGATGGTGAAGGAGAAGCTGAGTTTGACCTAAAAACAAGCTTGAAAAAGGTGTTTTCACCTCCTTTGATGGGCTTTATGCTGGGGCTTCTTATCGTTATTCTACATATTAAGCTCCCTGCTTTTCTAGCCAGTGATTTGCAGTATCTAGGCAGTTTGACTACCCCCTTATCTATGATATTTATCGGTTTGTCGGTCTCCAATGCAGGTGTGAAGCAACTGACTCTTAAAAAGGATCAAGTCTTAATTCTGCTTGGTCGCTTTGTGGTTGCCCCACTTTTGATGGCTGCCATCGTTTATTGGTCACCCTTACCAACTTTGATGAAGCAAGTCTTTATCATCCAGTCCGCTATGCCTGTTATGACCAATGCACCTGTGGTTGCCAAACTCTACGGAGCAGATAGTGATTACGCTGCAGTCATGGTGACGGAGACAACACTTGCAACCATGGTGGTGATTCCTATTCTCATGGTTTTGATGGCTTAATACGTATCAAAAGCCCCGGTTTTACTGGGGTTTTAACTTTTTTTAAAAAAATCAAAAAAAGTTAAGGAAAGCGCTTTACAAATCAGTAAAAGATGCTATAATAATTACATAAGGTATGCAAACGTTTGCATCAAAAGTAGGAGGAAATGAAATGAATAAGCTAAAAGAAAAATTTGGCTTTGAGTTCTGGCAGAAATTCGGTAAAGCCCTCATGGTTGTTATCGCGGTTATGCCAGCAGCAGGTCTTATGATCTCTATCGGTAAAACGATTGCCATGATTAATCCAAACGTGGCACCACTCGTTATTACAGGTGGATTTCTTGAGCAGATTGGTTGGGGGGTTATCGGTAACCTTCACATCTTGTTTGCCCTTGCCATTGGTGGTAGTTGGGCTAAGGAACGTGCAGGAGGTGCTTTTGCAGCAGGTCTTGCCTTTATTTTGATTAACCGCTTGACTGGTTCAATCTTTGGTGTTACTTCAGATATTCTTGCTGATAAGAGTGCTATGGTACACACACTTCTTGGCCAATCAATCAAGGTATCTGATTACTTCATCAGTGTTTTGGAAGCTCCAGCCCTTAACATGGGTGTATTCGTAGGTATCATCTCTGGTTTCATCGGAGCTACTGCTTACAATAAATACTATAACTTCCGTAAATTGCCAGAAGCTTTGTCATTCTTCAATGGTAAACGTTTTGTACCATTCGTAGTTATTCTTCGTTCAGCTATTGCAGCTATCGTTCTTGCTATTGTATGGCCAATTATCCAATCTGGAATTAACGGTTTTGGTATGTGGATTGCCAACTCAAAAGAAACTGCTCCAATCTTGGCACCGTTCTTGTTCGGTACTTTGGAACGTCTTCTCTTGCCATTTGGTCTCCACCACATGTTGACTATCCCAATTAACTACACTCAATTGGGTGGTACTTATGAAGTCTTGACTGGTGCTGCAAAAGGTACTAAAGTTTTGGGTCAAGACCCACTCTGGCTCGCATGGGTTACTGACCTTGCTAACCTTAAAGGTGCGCATCCAGATCAATACAAACACCTTCTTGAAGCCTACACACCAGCCCGCTTTAAAGTTGGTCAAATGATTGGTTCATTTGGTATCTTGATGGGTATGGTCGTAGCTATCTACCGTAACGTTGACGAAGACAAGAAACATCAATACAAAGGTATGTTGACTGCCACTGCGCTTGCAACATTCTTGACAGGGGTAACTGAGCCAATCGAATACATGTTCATGTTCGTGGCTACTCCACTTTACATCGTATACGCTTTTGTACAAGGTGCTGCCTTTGCAATGGCTGACATTGTTCACCTCCGTGTTCACTCATTCGGTTCTATCGAATTCTTGACACGTACACCACTCGCTATTAACGCTGGTTTGGCGATGGATATCGTTAACTTCATTTGGGTAACTGTACTCTTTGGTGTTATCATGTTCTTCATCGCTAACTTCATGATTAAGAAATTTGATTACGCAACACCAGGACGTAATGGTAACTACGAACAAAATGATGATTCTTCAGAATCTGGTGAATCAGCTGGTGCTGGAACAAGCAAAGCAAGCTCACAAGTTATCAACATCATCAACCTTCTTGGTGGACGTGCTAACATCGTGGACGTTGACGCATGTATGACACGTCTCCGTGTTACTGTCAAAGACGCTGAAAAAGTCGGAACTGAAGCTCAATGGAAATCCGAAGGAGCTATGGGTCTTGTCATGAAAGGACAAGGTGTTCAAGCTATCTACGGTCCTAAGGCTGACGTCTTGAAATCTGATATCCAAGACGTACTTGATTCAGGTGAAGTTATTCCAGAAACACTTCCAAGCCAAATGACTGCTGTTCAGAAAGCAGAAGCTAAATTCAAAGGTGTTACTGAAGATGTCTACTCAGTTGCAGACGGTCAAGTCATCAACATTGAAGATGTCAAAGACCCAGTATTCTCACAAAAAATGATGGGTGACGGTTTCGCTGTTGAACCAGATAACGGTAACATTGTTTCTCCAGTAGCTGGTAAAGTGGCAAGTATCTTCCCAACTAAACACGCTATTGGTTTGGAAACAGACAATGGACTTGAAGTTTTGGTTCACATCGGACTTGACACTGTTAGTCTTGAAGGAAAACCATTCGAGGTTAAAGTTACTGAAGGTCAAACAGTTGCTGCGGGTGACCTCTTGGTAGAAGCAGACCTTGCTGCTATCCGTGAGGCAGGTCGTGAAACAACTACAGTTGTTGTCTTTACAAATCCAGATGCTATTAAATCAGTTAAAGTAGAACATACAGGTAAATTGGCAGCTAAAGCTCCAGTTGCAAAAGTAGAACTTTAATTGGCTACATCATAATCAAACAGACAGCCCCTGGGCTGTTTTGTTTGTAAGAGACCTCCTTATCAGTATATGTAAGACAGAGAAAAGGATAAACGTATGAAATTTCTAACTCTAAATACCCACAGTTGGATGGAAGAAGATGCAGAAGGGAAATTCCAAACCCTAAAGAAACAGATTCTTAAAGCCCAGTATGATTTAATTTGTTTTCAAGAAGTCAATCAGGAAATAGAGACTTCAGTAGTAGCAACAGATGCCTACTATCATGCCCTTCCTTCAGCGACACCAATTCACCAAGATCATTTTGTCCGTCTTTTGGTAGAAAAGTTAGCCGAAGAAGGCCTTCAATATCATTGGACTTGGGCTTATAATCACATTGGTTATGATCACCTTAATGAAGGAGTTGCTGTCTTATCACGTCAACCATTGACAGCGAGCGAAATCTTGGTTTCAGATGTTGATGATCCGACGGACTACCATACACGCCGTGTAGCCGTTGCTGAGACGACTGTAGATGGCCGAGAAGTGGCTGTCGCTAGCGTTCACCTTTCATGGTGGGACAAAGGTTTCCAAGAAGAGTGGGCACGTATTGAGGAACGTTTCAAAGCTATTGGAAAACCGCTTATCCTAGCAGGTGACTTTAACAACCCAGCAGGTCAGGAAGGCTACCAAGCTATCTTGGCTAGCCCACTCCATCTTCAGGATAGTTTTGAAGTGGCTAAAGAAACAACTGGTAGCTATACAGTTGGACCAGGTATCGATGGATGGAAGGGCAATGAAGAGCCTTTACGTATCGATTATGTCTTTGCTAGTCAAGATTGGACAGTCAACCGACTTAGTGTCATTTTTGATGGCAACAATCAACCTTTGGTTAGTGATCACTACGGACTTGAAGCAGAGTTAGAGTTTTAGTAAAATTTTAGCGATATTCGGCCGAATAAAGGTAAAAACATTGTCAAAAGGCAAATAAAAGAGTAAACTATAAGTTGTAATTGAATATATATAAGGAGAGACAAATGGCTCATATTACATTTAATTATTCAAAACTTTTGGATAAATTTGTAGCACCACATGAAGTGGATTTCCTTCAAGCACAAGTAACTGCAGCAGATGAAATGATTCGTAAAGGAACAGGCCCAGGTGCTGACTTCCTTGGATGGCGTGACCTTCCAGAAAACTATGATCGTGAAGAATTCAATCGTATCTTGAAAGCTGCTGAAAAAATTAAAGAAGATAGCGATGTTTTGGTTGTTATTGGTATCGGTGGTTCTTACCTTGGTGCCAAAGCAGCAATTGATTTCTTGAACCACCACTTCGCTAACCTTCAAACTAAAGAAGAACGTAAGGCACCACAAATCGTTTATGCCGGTAACTCAATTTCATCAACATATCTTGCAGACTTGCTTGAATATGTTGAAGACAAGGATTTCTCAGTTAACGTTATCTCTAAATCAGGGACAACTACGGAACCAGCTATTGCCTTCCGTCTCTTTAAGGAACTCCTTATTAAGAAATATGGTCAAGAAGAAGCCAACAAACGTATTTATGCAACAACTGACCGCCAAAAAGGTGCTGTTAAAGTTGAAGCAGACGCTAACGGTTGGGACACATTCGTTGTACCAGATGACATCGGTGGACGTTTCTCAGTATTGACAGCTGTAGGTCTATTGCCTATTGCAGCTTCAGGTGCTGACATCAAAGCTCTTATGGAAGGTGCCAACGCTGCACGTCAAGAATATTCTTCAGATAAACTTTCTGAAAATGAAGCTTACCAATATGCAGCTGTACGTAATATCCTTTACCGTAAAGGCTACACAACAGAAATCTTGGTTAACTATGAACCATCACTTCAATATTTCTCAGAATGGTGGAAACAATTGGCTGGAGAATCTGAAGGTAAAGACCAAAGAGGTATCTTCCCAACTTCAGCAAACTTCTCAACAGACTTGCACTCTCTTGGTCAATTCATTCAAGAAGGTACACGTAACCTCTTTGAAACTGTTGTTCGTGTAGATAAACCACGTAAGAATGTTGTTATTCCTGAATTGGCTGAAGACCTTGATGGACTTGGTTACCTCCAAGGTAAAGATGTTGACTTTGTTAACAAAAAAGCAACAGACGGTGTTCTTCTTGCTCACACAGATGGTGACGTGCCAAATATGTTCATCACTATCCCTGAACAAGATGCCTTTACATTGGGTTACATCATCTACTTCTTTGAAATTGCGATTGCTCTTTCAGGATACTTGAATGCTGTTAATCCATTTAACCAACCAGGTGTAGAAGCTTACAAGAAAAACATGTTTGCTCTTCTTGGAAAACCAGGATTCGAAGAACTTGGAGCAGAACTTAACGCTCGCTTGTAATTATCAGATAAGATCAGCTTTGGCTGGTCTTTTTTTATCCATTTGTAGGCTAAAACTCTCCATTAATTATTTCTTGTAGGTTAATTTACGATTTTTGTTTTAACATGTTTGAACCGGCTAGTTGGGTTTTATGACTCTTTAATTTAGGGATGATTGTTGCTATAATTAATTCATCATAGGAGGATGGATTATGATTGGACCTACGGAAATGGGTGCTTTATTGAAAAAAATTCGTTTATCAAAGAATTTAACATTGAAAGAACTTGCTAGTGATTATTTATCAGTATCTTTCCTATCCAAGTTTGAACGTGGAGAATCTGATATCTCATTATCTAGATTTTTTCTTTTGTTAGATAAGTTGGATGTCAGTATTGAAGAGTTCTATGGCATTTTATATCAAGATAATCCAACTCATACTGAAAAGTTATTAGAAAATGCTAGTAAGGCGTATTATCAAAACGATGTTTTATTGTTACAGAGGTACGCTGGAGAAGAGCGTCATAAATTTGAGCTCACACAAGAAAAATCATTTCTCTATAACAGTATTATGCTAGAATCTTTTTTGGCAAGTGTTTCCAATAAAGAAGTTGATGAAAATAAGATAAGGGAGTTAACAGACTATCTTTTTAGCATTGAACAATGGGGAAAAAGAGAGTTAATCATATTCGGAAATAGTATGTCATTTATTTCCACCCAGACACTTAATATTTTGACCAAGGAGATAGTGTATAGAACTAGCCTTTTTGGAAATAGCGACTCAAATCAAAGAGTTCGACTTAGTCTTCTCATTAATGCAGCTTATGAATTTTTACGACGTGATGAATTAGATTCTGCGAAATACTATTTAGATTTAGTCAATGATATTGGAATTCCTGAGGTTTTATTATATGAAAGACATGAGTTGATATTTGTAATGGGGTTCTACTTGATAAAGTCGGGTGAAGTTGCTGAAGGAAGAAATCTAATTGAGGGGTGTTTAGAAACACTTAGAAATTTAGGTGCAGAAAAGTTATTGCTTATGAAGGATGCGGAGTATCAAGAGTTGCTGAATTCCACTATATGACAATTTTATAGAATGAGCAAAAAAATAGGATAAACTAAGACCATAGTACAACATCACTATGGTTTTTAAATTTCAATGGATACAAGGCATTCCAATGTCTTCGATTTATCCAACTAGCTATATACTAAGGTGATGTAGATTGTGAGGAAGTCTATGAGAACCTATATTCTTAAATACAAGTATGAAAACTTAGTTCATATCTTACTGTTAGCGCTGAATGCCGCTATTTTTGTGAGTGCTTCGGTTACTTTAGCTTTAATGACTAATCAGCTGGTATCAAAGCAAATCCAATCTTTCTTGGCCTTATTAGGTCTGGAGGTAGGACTTTACGTTATTTATTTAGTTTTGAATTATATTATCACAGTTCATCAGGCGAAATTAATTCAGAAGATGTCTTTGGTGATTCGGCAATCTTATCTTAGTAAAATTACTCATCATTCTTTTAGTGAATTCAGAAAGATTGATATTGGAGAACATCTCTCAGTATTAAATAATGATATTCAATTGATTGAATCGAACGGCTTTACAAGTATTTATATCCTTTGTTCAACGGTTTTTACTACCTTATTTTCGATTATCGCCTTATTAAGTTATGATGTAAGGATTGTTCTGTTAGTCATTTTATTAACTTTGTGCCTGACTTATCTTCCTAAACCATTTGCCACTAAAATGCAGAAAGCAATGGAGAGATTTTCCAAAGCGAATGAGGAACTTGTCTCAGGAATAAGTGACCAGTTATATGGATATGCAGATGTTTATTACGCCAGTCGTAAACATATTTTTCTTAGACAAGTGAAATCTATTGTTGAGGACTATATTTCCCAGAAAATCATTTATACAAAAAGGAGCACTAGTACAGAGACTTTGATGTCCTTGTTTTCAGTCATCGCTCAGATGTTGATACTACTCTTAACCGGTTTGTTAATTATTTTTGGGAATATTGCCGTGGGTACCATTGCTTCTGTGGGTCAGATTTCAGGTAACATATTTAACTCTCTATCAACTATTAATCAGCTACAAGTAACCATTAAGTCTGTTGAACCTATCTTAAAAAAATTCGAAGATTATCCTACGGCCTCAAAGTTTGATCTACCTATTTTTCAGGATATTAATTTTGAGAATGTGCGTTATTCTTTTGGAGAAAATGCTATTATTAAGGGATTCACTCAAACCTTTAAAGAGGGAGGTAAATACGCTATTACTGGATGCTCAGGTAGTGGGAAGTCAACCCTGCTTAATTTGCTCCTAGGAAATCTTAAAGATTATGAAGGAAAAATCTTGTTTGGAAAATTGGAGTCAAAAGAAATTGATGAGAATTCAATCGTGTCTTCATGTGCCTATGTTGGGAGTCAAACCCATATTTATAATGACACCTTGAGGAATAATCTAACTCTTTGGAATGATGCTATTACTGATACGCACATCAAGGAAGCTCTTGGAAGAGTTAATCTTTTATCTTTCCTAAGTCGTATAGATGAGCAAGTAAATGATGGAAGCTTTTCGGAGGGACAAAAACAAAGAATAGGTCTTATAAGAGCATTCTTAAAAGGAAGTTCAGTTGTTATTTTTGATGAAGCTACCGCAAATCTTGACCATGATAATGCTACTCGTATTGAGTACCAATTATTAAGTGATCCCGATATCACTTTTATCACGGTTACCCACCATCTTATAAAGGAAAATGAACCATATTTTGATAAGATTGTTCGTTTGGGAGAGAGTGATGAGTAGATGTTTTGTAAGCTAAGTGGTTCGTCTTTATTTCAATTTTACTAACGGCAGTCAAAGTGCTATAATGTAAGGGATTGTGAATTTAGCGTGTTTTGCTATTTTCAAAAAAGAAAAAAACAAATCAGAGATGTCAGAACATCTCTTAGAAGAGGTGAATCCCATGGGACGTAAATGGGCTAATATCGTTGCTAAGAAAACTGCTAAAGATGGTGCTAACTCAAAGGTTTACGCTAAGTTTGGTGTTGAAATCTATGTAGCTGCTAAACAAGGTGAACCAGATCCAGAATCAAACTCAGCTTTGAAATTCGTTTTGGAACGTGCTAAACAAGCACAAGTGCCAAAACACGTTATTGATAAGGCCATTGATAAAGCCAAAGGTAACACAGATGAAACTTTCGTTGAGGGGCGTTATGAAGGATTTGGGCCTAATGGTTCTATGATCATCGTAGATACTTTGACTTCAAACGTTAACCGTACAGCTGCCAATGTACGTACTGCCTTTGGTAAAAACGGTGGTAACATGGGTGCTTCAGGTTCAGTATCATACATGTTCGATAAAAAAGGTGTTATTGTATTTGCTGGCGAAGATGCAGACGCTATCTTTGAGCAGTTACTTGAAGCAGATGTAGACGTTGAAGATGTAGAAGCAGAAGATGGAACAATTACTGTTTACACAGAACCAACAGACCTTCACAAAGCTCTGGAAGCTCTCCGTGCTAACGGTCAAGAGGAATTCCAAGTCACTGAGCTTGAAATGATTCCACAATCTGAAGTTACTCTCGAAGGTGAAGACCTTGAGGTCTTTGAAGGACTCGTTGATGCACTTGAAGCAGATGACGATGTTCAAAAAGTTTATCATAACGTAGCAGACTTGTAATGTGATTAAACACTTTCCTCAGAATGGAAAGTGTTTTTATGTGATTTGTCTAAAGATTTGCCTTGCTTGTCCTGCTTTAATCTGATATAGTAGTAGCCAAGTGAATTATTGGAGGAACACGAAATATGAAAATAATACCTATTCTTGCTATTTATGTGATTGCATTTATTGCTTACATCGCTTATAGCCGTCGTCGTCAGGCAAAAGCTCAAGAAGACCGCTTTTCAGGTCTTGCTAAAGGTGCTGAAGTTGAAACAATTGGTGGTTTAATTGCTATCGTTGATGAGGTTGATAAAGAAAATAATCGTATCGTTTTGGATGCTGAAGGTGTTTTCTTGACCTTCGATTTGAGCCGTTCAATCATGAAAGTGATTACGCCTGCACCAAGTTTAGAAAAAACAGAAACTAGTGAAGAGACTGTCATTGAAGAAGATTCAGCCATTGAGTCTTCTGATGAAAAGTAAGTTGTGAAGTTATAATTCCAATTCAGAGGTTGGCGACTTTTGTTCCAGCCTCTTTTTACGTTTTCTAATCTCCCTAGTGTTAAAAACTGTTCAGAACCCCTAAAAATATGGTAAAATAAAGGGTAAACTATATTTAGAGGATATTCCATGTTTAAATTTAGAAAAAAATCTCATCAAGAGGTTCTAGACAAGATTCCTAACCATATTGGTATTATTATGGATGGGAACGGCCGTTGGGCTAAAAAGCGTCTGCAACCACGTGTGATGGGTCATAAGGCTGGGATGGATGCTTTGCAAAAGGTAACCATCGAAGCGTCACAACTTGGAGTCAAGGTGTTGACGGTTTATGCCTTTTCGACGGAGAACTGGTCACGCCCACAAGATGAAGTAAAATTCATCATGAATTTGCCAGTTGAATTTTTTAACAAATATGTACCAGAATTAGACAAAAACAATGTTCGTATTTTGACGATTGGGGATAATAGTCGTCTACCTAAGGAAACTTTGGAGGCTCTTGAGAAGGCGGTTGAGCAGACTAAACATAATTCAGGTCTGGTTCTTAACTTTGCGCTTAATTATGGTGGCCGTGCGGAGATTGTGTCTGCTGTTCAAGCCATTGCTAAAGAAGTTGAAGCAGGTAAACTTAGTTCTGAGGCTATTGATGAAGATCTTATTGCGAAGCATTTGATGACGGATAAGTTGCCGTACCTCTACCGTGATCCGGATTTGATTATTCGTACGAGTGGGGAGCTTCGTCTAAGTAATTTCTTACCTTGGCAGTCTGCCTACAGTGAGTTCTACTTCACAGATGTTTTCTGGCCAGATTTTGACCAGAAAGGGCTACGCCAAGCCATCTCTGACTACAACAAACGTCACCGTCGCTTCGGTGGTGTCTAGAAAGGAACTCTCATGCAAGAACGTTTAATTGGTGGGGGTGTGGCAGCAGCCATTTTCCTCCCATTGCTCTTTATCGGTGGTCTTCCTTTCCAGCTTTTGGTTGGGGCTATGGCCATGGTTGCAGTGTCTGAGATGCTTCGTATGAAGCACTTGGAGATTTTCTCTATCGAAGGTATTTTGTCTATGTTGGCAGCCTTTATTTTGGCAGTGCCGATTGACCATTACTTTATCAGTCTTCCGACAAATGCCAGTGTGACAGGCTTTGCTATTCTTTCTTTTTTGATTTTAGCAGGGATTGTCCTTAATAGCGACCACTATTCTTTTGACGATGCAGCCTATCCGATCGCATCTGCCTTTTATGTTGGTTTCGGTTTCCAAAATCTTATTGCGGCACGTTTGGATAGTTGGGAAAAAGTTCTTTTTGCGCTTTTCATTGTTTGGGCGACAGATATTGGAGCCTATCTCTTTGGGCGTCAATTTGGTCAGAATAAGTTATTGCCAAAAGTATCACCAAACAAAACCATTGAAGGTAGTGTTGGTGGTATCTTATCAGCAATCATTGTAGCACTAGTCTTTGGTTTGATTAACCATGGAGTTTATGCCCCACACAACTTCTTCTGGTTGCTTATCTGTACGATTCTCTTTAGTATTTTCGGTCAATTTGGTGATTTGGTGGAATCAGCTATTAAACGTCATTTCGGCGTTAAAGACTCAGGAAATCTCATTCCTGGGCACGGTGGTATTTTGGACCGTTGTGATAGCTGGATTGTCGTTTTTCCAATTATGCACTTCCTAGGACTTTTTTAAGGGTGGAGGTGTCTAAATGAAAGCTATTATTACTTTTTTACTGATTTTCTGTGTAATTGTCGTCTTCCATGAATTTGGCCATTTCTTCTTTGCCAAACGCTCGGGCATTCTGGTTCGTGAATTTGCCATCGGAATGGGACCGAAAATCTTTGCCCACACTGGTAAGGATGGTACCGTTTATACTGTTCGTATCCTTCCCTTGGGTGGTTATGTCCGTATGGCTGGTTGGGGTGAAGATACAACTGAGATTAAGACGGGTAGCCCTGCCAGTCTAACGATTGGGACTGATGGTAAGGTAAGGCGTATTAATCTTTCTAATCGTCAGGTTGACCAGACGGCTTTGCCTATGAATGTCACTGCCTATGATTTAGAAGATAAGTTGACCATTACTGGTCTAGTTCTAGATGAAACCAAGACTTATGACGTTGACCATGATGCTACTATTGTTGAGGAAGATGGTACAGAACTTCGTATCGCTCCAAAGGACGTCCAATATCAAAATGCTAGCATTTGGGGACGTTTAATAACCAACTTTGCTGGTCCTATGAATAACTTCATTCTTGGAGTGCTTGTTTTTATTATCTTAGCCTTTGTTCAAGGAGGTGTCCACGACACATCAACCAACCGTATTCAAGTGGCAGATGGTGGTGCTGCTCAGGTGGCAGGCTTGAAAAATGGAGATGCCATTGAGGCTATCAATAAGGACAAGGTTACGGATTGGGATAGTTTAAAAGCAGCTTTGACAAGTAATACTCAAAAATTCTCCAAAGGTGACAGCCTTTCTGTGACAGTTAAGAGAAGCAGTGGTCAGGAAGAAACAGTTTCTATTAAACCGAAGGAGAGCCAAGGTAGCTATCTTTTGGGTGTCTCTCCTGCCTTAAAGACAGGTCTTAAAGATAAGATTTTTGGTGGTTTCCAAATGGCTTGGGAAGGGACAACAACCATTCTTGTGGCGCTGAAGGGCCTTATTACCCACTTTAGTTTGAACAAACTCGGTGGACCAGTTGCCATGTTCCAGATGTCTGCTCAAGCTTCTGAAAATGGGTTGGTTGATATTCTCAACCTTATGGGAATGCTCTCTATTAACTTGGGAATTTTCAATCTTATTCCAATTCCAGCCCTTGACGGTGGTAAAATTGTCATGAACCTTATTGAAGCCATTCGTCGTAAACCCCTTAATCAAGAAATTGAAAGCTATATCACACTTGCAGGTGTTGCGGTCATGGTCGTCCTCATGATTGCAGTCACTTGGAATGATATTATACGTGCTTTCTTTTAATTAGAAACAAAAAATGAAATGAAAGGAAGTCTAAGGGACTTGACCCAAGGGCCAGCTCCTTAGTATGTAAATGATGAAACAAAGTAAAATGTTGATTCCAACACTTCGTGAAATGCCAAGTGATGCTCAAGTTATCAGTCATGCCCTTATGGTACGTGCGGGTTACGTGCGTCAGGTCTCTGCTGGTATTTACGCTTATATGCCATTAGCAAACCGTGCTATTGAAAAATTCAAAGCGATCATGCGCGAGGAATTTGAAAAAATCGGTGCGGTTGAAATGTTGGCGCCAGCGCTTTTGACAGCAGATTTGTGGCGTGAATCAGGCCGTTATGAAACCTATGGTGAAGACCTGTATAAATTGAAAAACCGTGATAAATCTGACTTTATCTTAGGTCCAACTCATGAAGAAACGTTCACAGCCTTGGTTCGTGATGCGGTTAAATCATACAAGCAATTGCCACTTAACCTCTACCAAATTCAATCTAAATACCGTGATGAAAAACGTCCACGTAACGGTCTTCTCCGTACACGTGAGTTTATCATGAAAGATGGCTATAGTTTCCACCAAAACTATGAAGATTTGGATGTCACTTATGAAGACTACCGTAAGGCCTATGAGGCTATCTTCACACGTGCTGGTCTTGAATTTAAGGGTATCATCGGTGACGGTGGTGCCATGGGTGGTAAGGATTCTCAAGAATTCATGGCGGTTACTCCTGAGCGTACAGACCTTGATCGTTGGGTCGTTCTTGACAAGTCAATCGCTTCATTAGATGAAATCCCAGAAGATGTCATGGAAGACATCAAGCATGAATTGACATCATGGTTGGTATCAGGTGAAGATACGATTGCTTACTCTACAGAATCAAGTTACGCCGCTAACCTTGAGATGGCAACAAACGCCTACACACCAGCGACCAAGGTTGTGACACAAGAAGAAGTGACTCGTGTTGAAACACCAAATTGCAAGTCAATTGATGAAGTTGCTGCTTTCTTGAATGTTCCAGAAGAACAAACTATCAAGACCTTACTCTTTATGGCAGATGATGAACCTGTAGTCGCCCTTCTCGTGGGTAATGATCATGTTAATGATGTGAAGTTGAAGAACTTCCTCGCAGCGGACTTCCTTGAACCCGCTACAGAAGACGAGGCTCGTCAAGTCTTTGGTGCTAACTTTGGTTCTCTTGGTCCGGTCAACCTTCCTGACAATATTCGTATCATTGCCGACCGTAAGGTTCAAGATGTGGCTAATGCTGTCGTTGGAGCTAACGAAGATGGCTACCACTTGACAGGAGTTAATCCAGAGCGTGACTTCAAGGCGGAATACGTGGATATTCGAGAAGTCAAAGAAGGTGAGATTTCTCCAGACGGTCAAGGTGTTCTTAAGTTTGCGCGTGGTATTGAAATCGGCCATATCTTCAAACTTGGTACGCGTTACTCAGAGAGCATGGGGGCTAATGTTCTTGACGAAAATGGTCGTGCAGTTCCAATTATCATGGGATGTTACGGTATCGGTGTTAGCCGTATCTTATCAGCGGTTATCGAGCAACATGCACGTCTCTTTGTTAACAAGACTCCAAAAGGTCAATACCGTTATGCTTGGGGTATTAATTTCCCTAAAGACTTGGCGCCTTATGATGTTCACTTGATTACAGTTAACACTAAAGACGAGGAAGCAACTGCCTTGACAGAACGTTTGGAAGCTGCTCTTATGGCTGAAGGTTATGATGTCTTGACAGATGATCGTAACGAACGTGTCGGTTCTAAATTCTCTGATAGTGACCTCATCGGACTTCCAATCCGTGTGACAGTTGGTAAAAAAGCCAGCGAAGGTGTTGTTGAAGTTAAAATCAAGGCAACTGGTGATACTATTGAAGTTAACGCAGATAACTTGATTGAAACACTTGCTATCTTGACAACAGAACAAAATGCTTAATCTTTAAAAAATCTTTTCTTGCAGAGGCAGGAAGAGATTTTTTGTCTTAAGTGTGAATATGGTTAAGAAAGGAGAAGGAGACAAATTCCAATTTGACAGAATTGTCTAAATAGTGTAAACTTAAAACTATCTTAACTACGGAGGCATCACATGCTTAATAAAGCGACCCATTTGGGAAATCTTAAAGCTTTTTATTACTTTAGTTTCTTTAGATAGGACGTTTGTGTTTCAGGATACAAGCGTCAGTCAGTTTGTATCTATGAAGCTAAAGCATTTTGTGGTGGATTAGCCGATTAGATGAATAGGTCTAACCGGTGACATAAGCTAGCTTGTGCTAGTCAAGATGCAGAAAACCAGTTGGGCCTGTCCTAGCTGGTTTTTCCATGCCGTGGTCTATTTTTGATATCTCTTTTTACCACACGCATTTTCTATATCTTGGTTACTTATCGCTGAGATGTAAAGCGTGCCAGTGTTTACTTGATGGATGACTTGGGAAAGTGCTTCCTTGAAGTGAACAATGAAACGACGAAGACGCTTGTTTGTAGCCTGACCGCTTCAGAAAAAGGAATCGAAAATAGATAGAATAAAAAATAGAGGTATACAAGATGAAGAAATTCTTGGTCAGTATGATGGCTGTTCTCACAGCTGTCCTCTTGGTTGCATGTTCCAATGCTTCTAACAAAAAAATGGTTCACGTTGGTGTTCTCCAATATGTGGAGCACCCGTCCTTGTCAGCGGCACGTAAGGGGTTCATTGAAGAACTCAAAAAGGAAGGCTATGTCGATGGTAAGAACATCAAGATTGATTATCAAAATGCGCAAGGAGATCAGTCTAACTTACAGACGATTTCTCAATCACTTATTGAAGATAACGATCTCATGTTGGCTATCGCAACCCCTGCGGCCCAGTCTTTGAGTAGTTTGACAAAGGCTAAACCCATTCTCTTTACAGCTGTTACGGATCCAGTCTCAGCTAAGTTGGTTAAGTCTATGGACAATGTTGGTAGCAATGTCACCGGAACGAGTGATATGTCACCTATCAATAAACAAGTTGAATTATTGAAAAAGGTCCTTCCGAATACTAAAAAAGTTGGGATTATGTACACGACCAGTGAGCGTAATTCAGAGGTCCAGGTTGAAGAAGCCAAGAAATACTTCAAGAAAGCTGGTATTGAGACAGTTGTTAAAGGGATTTCATCAACCAATGATATCCAAGACACAGCTAAGAGCTTGATGAGTCAGACAGAAGTTATCTTCATCCCGACGGACAACACCATCGTTAGTGCAATCAATACCTTGGTCGACCTTTCGAAGGAGACGAAGATACCAGTTGTCGGTGGTGATGCTGGAAGTGTTGAAAAAGGTGTTCTCTTTACCTACGGAACGAACTATGAAGCACTTGGTCGCCAAACCGGTAAGTTGGCAGGTCGTGTCATCCGAGGTGAGAAAATCAAGGATGTAGATGCCGAATATCCTAAGACCTTGAATGTTGTGATTAACCATGACATGGCCAAGGAACTCGGTATTGATATGTCTAGTATTAGTGATGAGGAATCTAATTCTACAATGAAAGATGACAAACCTATCGCTAAAAAAGACAAGGGTGTCATCAAGCTTCAAGTGAAGAAATCATCTAAAAATGGTTTATCGAATGTGGTGTTGACAGCTATTTCTCAAGGTCTTCTCTGGGCCATTATGGCCATTGGGGTGTTCATTACCTTCCGTATCTTGGACCTTGCTGATTTGACAGCTGAAGGGGCTTTCCCACTTGGTGCTGCGACGACAACTATCATGATTATTCGTGGGATTAACCCAATCTTTGCGACTATTGGTGGTTTTGTAGCTGGTATGTTTGCAGGAGCTGTTTCTGGATTTATGCATACCAAAATGAAAATACCGGCTCTCTTAACGGGGATCATCACCTTGACCGGTCTCTATTCAGTTAACCTTTTGGTTCTTGGTAGCGCCAACGTCTCTCTTGCAGGTCATAACACGCTGGTGACCATGGTTATGGGGCTTGGTTTGTCTAAGCTAAATGGTGTCATTCTACTCGGGCTTATCTTTGTTAGCCTAGTCGTGCTCATGTTGGTTGTTCTTCTCAATACGCAGGTTGGTCTAGCTCTTCGTGCGACCGGTGATAACCTTGCTATGGGTGAAGCCAATGGTATCAAGGTAGACCGTATGAAAATTCTTGGCTACATGATTTCTAATGGATTGATTGCCCTCTCAGGTGCCCTCTTAGCCCAAAATAATGGCTATGCAGATATGAACATGGGTACTGGTACAATCGTAAACGGCTTGGCTGCTATCATCCTGGCTGAAGTTATTGTTAAGTACTTACCACTTGGCAAACGTCTCTGGTCAATTGTCCTAGGTGCTGTTCTCTATCGTTTGGTTTTGGTTATCATCCTTGCTATGAACGTTGACGCACAGATGTTGAAATTGGCCTCAGCTATCTTGCTTTCTATCATTCTTTATGTACCTGAAGTGCGAGGAAAATTGAAAATCAAGCCCAATAAATCATTGACTCCAGGAGGTGACAAGTAATGGCTTTGCTTAGTTTACAAAAGATTCATAAAACATTTGAACAAGGGACAGTCAATGAAAACCACGTCCTACGTGGTTTGGATCTTGACATCGAACAAGGAGATTTTATCTCTGTTATCGGAGGAAATGGTGCTGGTAAATCAACCTTGATGAATTCCATCGCTGGTGTCCTCAGCATTGATGAGGGAGATATCTTATTAGAAGGGCAGTCTATTAAGGAAGCATCTGTAGATGTGCGTTCTAAGGATATTAGCCGTGTCTTCCAAGACCCTCGAATGGGGACAGCGACCAACCTTTCTATCGAAGAAAATATGGCGATTGCCTACCGTCGTGGTAAGAAACGTAGCTTCTTTAAAAAGTCAATCACCGAAAGTGAACGCCAACTTTTCAAGGAAGCCTTGGTAGACCTTGGTCTTGGTCTTGAGAATCGTATGAAGACCGATGCCAATTTCTTGTCAGGTGGTCAACGCCAGGCTTTAACACTTGCTATGGCAACCCTAGTCCGTCCAAAGATTTTGCTCTTAGATGAACATACTGCGGCGCTAGATCCTAAGACAAGTGACATGGTCATGCATCTAACTCGCAAGATTGTCGAAGAACAAGAGTTAACGACTCTCATGATTACCCATAATATGGAACACGCCATTGAATATGGAAATCGTCTAGTTATGCTCTATCATGGTAAGATCGTCGTAGATGTACGTGGTGAAGAAAAGAAAAACCTCACTGTGGCAGAACTTATGGATCTCTTCCATAAAAATAGTGGACAGGTCCTCAATGACGACGCCTTGGTACTTGGTTAAGAGATTAGAAAAGAAACTATCCAAAGTTTATGTTTTGGGTAGTTTTTTCTTGACTATTTTTGACCAAGTGCTAAAATGAATATATAGATTAGCACTCATCGTGTACGAGTGCTAAAAACAACGTTTAAAACGTTACTTATACGAAATAACATTTGGAGGTAATTGGTATGGCATTGAAACCATTGGGTGACCGCATCGTCGTCCGTTTTGAAGAAACAGAAGAAAAAACAGCCAGTGGCTTTGTATTGGCAGGAGCTAGTCATGAAGCTACAAAGACTGCAGAGGTTTTGGCAGTAGGTGAAGGCGTTCGTACGCTTACTGGTGAATTGATTGCACCTAGTGTTGCAGCAGGCGAAAAAGTCCTTGTCGAAAATGGTGCAGGTGTCACTGTTAAAGACGGTGATGATTCCGTTTCTATTATTCGTGAAGCAGATATTTTAGCAGTCCTAGCCTAGGTTTTAGCCAATCAGAATATAAACGAAGATAAAGAAGGAGTAACTATGGCAAAAGATATTAAATTTTCATCAGATGCACGCGCAGCAATGGTGCGTGGTGTTGATGCTTTAGCTGATACAGTTAAGGTAACGCTTGGCCCTAAGGGTCGTAATGTTGTTTTGGAAAAGGCTTTTGGATCACCTCTTATCACTAATGATGGTGTGACAATCGCTAAAGAAATTGAACTTGAAGATCACTTTGAAAATATGGGGGCCAAACTCGTTAGCGAAGTGGCTTCAAAAACGAATGATATTGCCGGTGATGGAACAACCACAGCAACCGTTTTGACACAAGCTATTGTCCGTGAAGGGCTCAAAAACGTAACGGCTGGTGCTAATCCAATTGGTATCCGTCGTGGGATTGAAGCAGCTGTAGCTACAGCTGTGGAAGAGCTTAAAGCCATTGCCCAACCAGTTGCCAATAAGGAAGCTATTGCTCAAGTTGCAGCGGTTTCATCTCGCTCTGAAAAAGTTGGTGAATACATTTCAGAAGCTATGGAACGTGTTGGTAATGACGGAGTCATCACTATTGAAGAGTCTCGTGGTATGGAGACAGAACTCGAAGTGGTCGAAGGTATGCAATTTGACCGTGGTTATCTTTCTCAATACATGGTGACTGACAATGAAAAAATGGTAGCTGACCTTGATAATCCATTTATCCTTGTGACTGACAAGAAAATTTCAAATATCCAAGATGTTCTTCCACTCTTGGAAGAAGTGCTTAAGACAAGCCGTCCACTTTTGATTATTGCTGATGACGTGGATGGTGAAGCTCTTCCAACACTTGTTCTTAACAAGATTCGTGGAACCTTCAATGTCGTAGCTGTTAAGGCCCCTGGCTTTGGTGACCGTCGTAAAGCGATGTTGGAAGACATTGCCGTTTTGACAGGAGCAACTGTCATCACAGAAGACCTTGGCCTTGAGCTTAAGGACGCGACTATGGCAGCGCTTGGTCAAGCTTCGAAAGTAACTGTTGAAAAGGATAGCACAGTTATCGTTGAAGGGGCAGGAAGCCAAGAAGCTATTGCTAACCGTGTCAACCTTATCAAGTCTCAATTGGAAACAACAACTTCTGAATTTGACCGTGAAAAACTTCAAGAACGTTTGGCTAAATTGTCAGGTGGGGTTGCTGTCGTTAAGGTTGGTGCAGCCACTGAAACAGCCCTCAAAGAAATGAAGCTTCGTATCGAAGATGCCCTTAATGCCACTCGTGCCGCTGTTGAAGAAGGTATCGTAGCTGGTGGTGGTACAGCTCTAGTCAATGTTATTGCTAAGGTAGCTGAACTTGACCTTGAAGGTGACGACGCTACAGGACGTAACATTGTCCTTCGTGCCCTGGAAGAACCAGTTCGTCAAATTGCTTTCAATGCTGGTTATGAAGGTTCAGTTATCATTGATAAATTGAAGAATAGTCCAGTTGGTACAGGCTTTAACGCTGCCAACGGTGAGTGGGTAGATATGGTTGAAGCAGGAATCATTGACCCAGTTAAGGTAACACGTTCTGCCCTTCAAAATGCCGCTTCTGTAGCTAGTCTTATCTTGACAACAGAAGCAGTCGTTGCTAATAAGCCTGAACCAGAGGCTCCAGCAGCGCCAGCTATGGATCCAGGTATGATGGGTTACTAAGATTTTAAGAAGTAAACAATAAAAACCTAGAAGAGTTTTCACTTTTCTAGGTCTTTTGTGTCAACTAAGGAAATTTAGTTATTATTATTTGGATTTGAGTTAGGGCCAAACGAAGCATCTTGGAATTGTTGAGCCGTCCTTGCTTGTGTTTGGAAGGAATTATAGGTAGCAGTGTTTCCGAGTTCTCCTGTTATCTGCATCATCATTTGTTGCTGTTTAAGACGTTCTGCTTCCTTATTCATGTTGATGGAAACAATGAGTAAGATGATCCATCCAAGGAAAGTCCAGCTTAATAGTATTGAGAAAACAAAGATTAGCCATTTCTTATCTGTTTTGTTTAGAAGTGCTGGTAGGATGTCAATAATGATTGCTGGTAGACCCACAATCAAAGTCCAAAATGCCAAACCCAAGCCCATACTAGACTCGTCTCCAACAACTCCAAGTATGAACAATCCAAGAGCCCAAAGGATAACAGGGATGGTAGCGATGGCTATCATGATAAGGTTTGTTGGGGATTTCTTTTCTGGCTTCTTCCAAGGCTGGTTGAGGGTGCTATTTGTTTGTTGGAAGCTTGCATTAGCTTGCTCTGCAAAGGAATTTAAAGACTTATTAGTAGTGCCCTGTATTGGATTTACTTGCGCTTGAAAGTTAGCTGTTGGAGCTTCTTGACCTAGGTTAGGAGTTTGGAAAGTTTGTCTTTCTTCAATACTAGAATCAACTAAGGGTTCTTCAGCGACATCATAGCTCTCAACGACAGGTTCAACACTTTCTGTGGCTTCTTTAGGGGATGTCGTTTCTAATGTTTCTCCAGTTTTGGCTGGTTCGACAGGTGCCAAAGGTTCCTTGATTTCTACCGTTTCCTCAGCTTTTTTTACCTCAACAGGTTGTTCCTGTCTTTTAGAGCTTTCTCGGACAAATTCGCCTCTCTTGGCTGCATCAGCCATCTCTTGGATACTTGGATTGCGTCCGTTAACTGCCTGGAAAAAATCAATCCAATCTTTTTGATTCATGTTTTTAACCTCCGTTTGAGTTGATTATAAAATTTGATAATTACAATTATAACAATAGTGTTAATGATGCGCAATGGGAGTCATATAGGAATGGTTACTTTATTTGCCTGGCGCTTTTCTATTAACGTTCTTATCGCTGAAAATAGGAAAAAGAAAGACATAGGCAAAGATGTATATCACCAGAGGATAGATTAAGGGATTATAGTCCCAAGCTCCCTGCCAATCTAAGTGAAAAAGCCTAACACTAGCCCGTGTTAATCCGGCACTCCAACTTTTTATGCCAAAAGGTTTAAGGATAAGGCTGAGTGGTGTTGGAAGGTGTAGAAGATAAATTCCGTAGATAGCCACTAAAAGTAAGAGGTACAGTCTAAAAAAACGCTGGTGGTAAGCCCACAAGCGTGTGAAATAAATTTTCATTAGCCGATAAGAGAATAAAGTTTTTGAGCATTTGCTTGACGAGTAGCATCCATGATAAGGAACCAGTCAACGATTGTCCAGATACCACAGCCACCGACTGTCAATAGTTTACCAACACCTAATCCCACGTGTCCTAAGATAAAGCGGTCAATTCCAAGATATCCACCGAAAAGTGAGATAACCAACATCATGGTTGGGTCTTGGAAACTAAGTGTATAGAGCAATTGGACTTGTGCCTCTGGAAGAGCCTCAATACGTTGGCGAATATATTGAACTTGTTCTGTTGGGAAATACTTGGCATTGATAGCTAACCATTGATCTGCTGGATTCATAATGAAATACTCCTCTAATTTATATGATATGTAAAGCTTAACATAATGTCTAGGGAGATTCAAGGTGGTCAAGGCTTTCGAAGTCAATAAAAGCAACTTATTTGCAAGCTTCCACTATCCTATAAATAAGGATAATCCTTTCGCACCATGTCTGAGAGTGAGCTTGCTTCTATGGTTTGTGATTTCTCAACCCTTGTTCAAAACTTTCTGATCTAGCCTGCACAGTGATTTTTTCGAGTGTTAAGGGATGGGTGAAACTAAGGGAGTGGGCGTGGAGCATGAGACGGGATGCATGTCGGTGGCTATATAGTGGATCTCCCAAGATAGCATGCCCATGATGGGCTAGATGAACACGAATTTGGTGGGTACGGCCGGTCTTCAACTGACAGTTGACCAGACTAGCACCATTGAAGGTTTTGAGGCGCGTGACCGTCGTATAAGCACGCTGTCCTTTTCGAGGGTCCACCACACGTTTTCTGCGATCGTGGCGGTCACGACCAATCTTGTCTTTATAAACGGTTTCCTTAGTCTGAAACCTTCCTTCTGCCAAAGCCCAATATTGACGTTGGATGAGCTTATCTTCCAGGAGTCGGTTGAGGATTGGTAGAATAAAAGGATTTTTAGCAAAAAGAACAGCCCCACTGGTCTCCATGTCTAGTCGATGAACAACATAACAGGTCTGATCACAGTAGGCTGAGACATGGTTAAGCAGGGCTATCTCTGTAGGCTCATTACCATGCGTCTTCATCCCCTCGGGTTTATTGACAACGATGAGATGCTGATCCTCATAGAGAGGCTCTACAAGGCTGGCTTCCCCCATGAGAATAGTTTTATCAGGATAGTCCTCTGTGTCAAAGGTCAGGCTAATTTTATCGCCTTTTTCAACTGGACTTTGCCAATTAATGGTCTCTCCGTTGATGAGCACGTGTTTTTTAGTGCGTAGGAAATGACGAATTTTACGAGGAATAAGGAGTTTTGACTCAAGCAGGTCTTTGACCGTTGTTGCGGGATAGGGATTGATAATATCTACGTGTAAAGTCATGGTTTCATTATATCATGAACGCTTCAAAGAGGACAGAATCCCTTAAAACTTGGTATAATAAAGTTATGACATTTTTTGATAATCTAAAAAACAAACTTTTTAAAGAAGAAAATGGCAAAAGGGTTAAGAATGATCAATCTGTAGGAAAATCCAAGGATTTTCAAGACAAGATTAAGGGTCTTTTCGCCAAGAAGCCTGATGAGGTCGAACAGGCTGTTGAAGACCTAGATATGTCTCGAGAAAATCAAGAAACCTCACGTTATCAACGTTCTAAGCAAAAGAAACCTATTGATACAAGCAAGCCACTGGGTAAGGTTCAGGCTTTCTTGAGCAAATTCACCCTTTCACCAAGAAATCCTATTCGTCGTTTCTGGCGTCGCTATCATATTGGCAAGATTCTCTTTATTTTAGTGGCTATACTGGTTCTGACTATAGGTTCCTACCTCTTTTACATTGCTAAGACAACCAATGTCTCAGATCTTCAAGATGCCCTGAAGGCAACTACGGTTATCTATGATAAAGACGGCAATCAAGCTGGTTCTTTGTCTGGACAAAAAGGAACCTATGTGGAGCTTGATGCCATTAGTGATAGCTTGGAAAATGCTGTTATCGCAACAGAAGACCGGACTTTCTACAAAAATAGTGGTGTCAATGTTCAACGTTTTCTCTTGGCGATTGTGTCTATGGGACACTTTGGTGGTGGTTCAACCATTACGCAACAATTGGCTAAGAATGCCTTTTTGACTCAAGAGCAGACAGTGACACGTAAGGCCAAGGAATTCTTCCTTTCTTTGGAATTAACCAAGAAGTATAGCAAAAAAGAAATCCTCACCATGTACCTTAATAATGCTTATTTCGGCAATGGGGTTTGGGGTGTTGAAGATGCCAGTCAAAAATACTTTGGTACGAGTGCTGCTAATCTAACCGTTGATGAGGCGGCTACCCTTGCTGGTATGCTTAAGGGACCTGAAATTTACAATCCCATTGACAATATCAAAAATGCGACCAACCGTCGAAACACAGTCCTTGCCAACATGGTTGATGACAAGAAGTTGAGCCAGGCTGACGCTGACAGTGCTGCTGGAGTAGATATGGCGAGTCGTTTGGATGATACCTATCAAGGAACTGGTGATGACTACAAGTATCCTTCTTACTTTGATGCCGTCATCGAAGAAGCCACTAAGACCTACGGCTTGAGTGAGGATGAGATTGTTAAGAACGGCTATAAAATCTATACAGAGATGGATGCCAATTCACAGGCTAATATGCAACAGACCTATGAAAATACCTATCTCTTCCCAACATCAGAAAGTGATGGTAGTACAGCTCAGTCAGCCAGTGTGGCCCTCGATCCGTCAACTGGAGCAGTCCGTGGTTTAGTCGGTCGTGTAGGTGGTACCAGTGATACAACCTTCCGTAACTTCAACTATGCCACCCAAGGGAAGCGTAGTCCTGGTTCGACCATCAAACCTTTGGTAGTCTATGCCCCGGCTCTTGCTTCGGGATGGAGTATTAACAAGGACCTTCCAAATAAACCGATTGACTACAACGGGTATAAGCCAACCAACTACGGTGGTGTTGAGACAGAGGATGTGCCCATGTATCAAGCCTTGGCTAATTCGTACAATATACCAGCAGTTTACCTCTTTAATCAAATCGGTATTCAAAAAGGAATTAGTTATGGTCAGAAATTTGGTCTTAACTTTGACAATGTCCCAGAAGAATTGGGAGTTGCCCTTGGTGGTGGTGTGACAGCTAGTCCTCTTCAAATGGCTCAGGCTTACGCGACCTTTGCCAACGGTGGTGAGATGAACACTGCCTATTTCATTACTAAAATTGAAAATGCCAGTGGAGATATCATCGCTACTCATAGTAAGAAGTCTAAACGTGTTATCAGCCAGTCAGTTGCCAATCAAATGACCAGCATGATGCTTGGAACCTATTCAAATGGTTCTGCTGTTAATGCCAATTATACAGGTTATACTATGGCAGGTAAGACAGGTACTGTTCAGGCAGAATTTAACAAAGATTTGACCAGTGACCAGTGGGTGATTGGTTATACGCCTGATGTGGTGATGACAACTTGGATTGGTTTTGACAAGACCGATGAGAGTCACTACCTGACAGGGGCTAGCTCAGGAACAGCTTCAACTATTTTCAGCTATATCGCTGCAGATGTTTTGCCAAATACACCAGGAACTGAGTTTACTGTTGAAAATGCTTATGCGGCTGATGGTCAAACCTTAGATTATACAGCAAATCCAAACGATTCACGTAATAGCAATAATAAGTCATGGACAGACAAGGCTTCTGACGTTGTGAATGATGTCAAAGACCAGGCAAGTAGCCTATGGGATAAGATCTCAGACTCCTTCTCAGGTCTATTCAGATAGCTTGTCAATTAAGTTTAAAAGTGGTAAGATAGAAAGAACGGAGGCGTTATGGCACAAAAAAAAGCAAGCCTAGCGTGTGCAGATTGTGGGAACCGAAACTACTCGATTAGTGTTAGTAGCACTCCCAAACCAACACGACTAGAAGTGAACAAGTTTTGTAAAAATTGTAAAAAATATACCTTGCATAAAGAAACAAGATAGGAGACACCGTGAGACAAACTGGAAGTATTTTCAAAGTCTTGAAAGACACGACTTGGCCAGATCGCAAACAACGCTGGCACGATTTTATTTCAGTTCTTGAGTATACTGCGTTCTTCACAGTCATCATCTATGCGTTTGATGTATTGTTGAGTCGCGCTATGTCAGCACTGATTAACTTTTTCTAAAGAAAACACAAAAAGAGTAGGAATGCCTGCTCTTTTTTGTTATAATAAGTGCAGATAAAAGCGAAAACAAAGGCCACGAGGCTTTTTTATTAGGCTTTGAATGAAAACAGATACTCCACGTGCATATACCACTCAGATGGCTATCTCATCCAGATTCCTCTGAGTCTAAGTGCCATTTTAGTAAAAAAGAAAGGAATCCTAAAATGTTAGATTCATTCGATAAGGGCTGGTTCGTCCTTCAAACGTATTCAGGATACGAAAACAAAGTTAAAGAAAACCTTTTGCAACGTGCTCAGACTTACAACATGCTTGAAAATATCTTGCGCGTTGAAATCCCTACTCAAACTGTCAATGTTGAGAAAAATGGTAAGGTTAAAGAAGTGGAAGAAAACCGCTTCCCAGGATACGTTCTTGTTGAGATGGTAATGACAGACGAAGCATGGTTCGTTGTTCGTAACACTCCAAACGTTACTGGTTTCGTTGGTTCTCACGGTAACCGTTCTAAACCTACTCCACTCTTGGAAGAAGAAATTCGTCAAATCTTGATTTCAATGGGTCAAACTGTTGATGTCTTTGATACTAATATCAAGGTTGGTGATGTGGTTCAAATCATTGATGGTGCCTTTATGGGTCAAGAAGGCCGTGTTGTGGAAATTGACAATAACAAGGTTAAAATCATGATTAACATGTTTGGTTCTGAAACAGCAGCCGAGCTTGAACTTTACCAAATTGCTGAACTTTAAGATAGACAAAAAGAGGTCGAGATAGAGATTTCAACCTCGGAAGACTATCTCATTAAACATGAGGGAGAGACTAGAAGCTAGATTTTTTAAATTTAGTTCTGTGTCACTCCCTTTTTCTAACGGATGATGATGAATTATAAACAATTTTACGATAGGATTAGCGGTCCATTGCGTCCTTATACTAGTATTTTAGAGAGGTTTAATAAGGTTATAACTAGGACTTTTTACCTACTTTTTCCTATATTTCTTAGTTTGGTTTGGCTGAGGAATGGCTGGTTTGTTCTTTTTACGACAGTGCTTATTATGGGAGGAGGCTTCTTCCTCCTTTCTCTTGGTCGTAGGCTCTATAATCGCCCACGCCCTTATCAGACTTGGGATATTCAGCCCCTTATTAAGAAGGACAGTCTTGGCAAATCTTTTCCCAGTCGGCATGTTTTCTCAGCGACTGTCATTGCTATGTTGGCACTGATGATTAACCCCTGTCTAGGTGGGACTATGCTTTTTTTGGCAGCAATTCTGGCTATCTTGCGTGTGCTAGGTGGCGTTCATTATCCTAGTGATGTTTTGGCAGGCTATGTCATTGGAATTCTTGTAGGTCTCCTTCTTTACCTTTAGAAAATTTTGGTCTTCTTCGATAGAGGAAGGCTTTTTTCCTTGAAAAAAGAAAAGACCCCTTAGGGTACCTTTCCTTCTGTTCTAAAATCGAGTTGGCCATTAAAAGTTGTTTCCACCATTGAATAGTATTTAGTTTAGGACGTGCTCTGTAATGGCTTGAGCGACACCATGATCATCGTTTGAAGCCGTTACTAAGTTTGCAGTTTCCTTGACCCCTTCAGGTGCATTGCCCATAGCAATTCCTAGTCCAGCCAGAGCCAGCATAGGGCTATCGTTGAAGTTATCACCAATAGTCATAACCTGTTCAAGCGGGATGTCATAATATTTGGCAACCTCAAGGAGAGCATGCTCTTTAGAAACGTGTTTGGCTGTGACTTCAAGGTAGTTATCTTTGGATAAGTAGAAGGCTGTCTGTGGGAAATCCATGCTTAGGAGTTTTTGGTGGAGGTCCTGGATAACTTCAGGCTTATCAATCAACAATAGCTTGTGGACAGGTGGTTCAGAGTCTGAGACAGTTTCTTGTAGTTCCTTAAGAATAGGAGATTCACCTGTGATACCTGCTTCCAGCTGAGACCATTTGTCTAGTTGGTTGGTAATCCAATCCTTGCCAGAGTAGATATTTACAGATACACTCGGGTAGTCTGTGGATAAGTAGCTAAGAAGTTCTTGGATTTCAGTTTTATCCACAGGATGTTCGATGATAGTACGATTACCCTCGAGTACTAAGGCGCCGTTGTAGCAGGCGATAGGATTTTCAGGAAGTCCCAGTTTATGAGCGATTGGTTGCATCCCTAGTGGAGAACGGGCAGAAGCTAAAACAAAGGGGATCTTTGCCTTTTCAAGCTCTGGCATGACCTTAATCAGTTGCTCATCTACCTGGTGGTGACTGGTGAGAATAGTGCCATCAATGTCACTGATAATCAAACGAATATTACTCATAATTGCTTTCCTTCCCGTCGTATAAAATTGTTACCTTGTCTTTAAGAGCTTCGACTAAATCAGGCTCAGGTTTCTTATCTGTAATCCAGTAGTCGAAGTCTTCAATCTTGCCCAATATATATTTGGAATGTTTTTCATACTTGTCTACTTCAGCAATAAGTATCTTGGTTCTGGCAGCCTGCATGGCTAGCTGTTTGATGGCAACGTCCTCTTCATCTTCAAAGCTAACCAATCCTTGACTGAGACTAGCCGCTCCAAAGAAGGCTAAGTCAAATTGTAGATGTTGCAGGAACTGGGCTTCGTGAAGTGAATAGTAGAAGCGGTTTTTGCTGTAGAATTTTCCGCCCAAGAGATGAAAGTCTACGCCTTCTTTGCCGCTTAGGACTAAGGCGTTGTCCAAAGAGTGGGAGTAGACGGTAACGCTTTTATCTAGCTTTTGAGAAACCTCAAGCATCAAGGTAGAGACATCAAAGAAGAGGAGAGACTGGTCTTTGACAAAACTAAGTGCTAGGTCTGCCATTTTTTTCTTGTCTTCTGTTAGTCCTTTCTGACGTTCTTGGAAGCCAAGAACAGTGGTGTTTTTAACTGGCAGAATACCACCGTGAGTACGCTGAGCCAGATTCCTCTGGCTGAGACAGTCGAAATCTCTTCTGACGGTATCTTTGGAAACACCTAATGCGTCAACCATTTCCTTGACGGATAGATTTCCTCGCTCGTCTAAGAGATCCAAAATTTTCTCTAATCGTTGTTCCTGATACATGAGTCACCTTCTTTCTGATTCCAGTATAGCATCTTTTTGTTTTTTTGTAACATAAAGTCGCAAAAAAACTTAAAAAGAACGAAAAAAGCGCAAAACCTACTAGGGTGAATTTGCCTCTTAAAGTTCCCTTATCATCTTTAAAAATCCCTCAAAAATGCTATAATAGAAGCATTACGAATATTGGAGAGAAACCATGAGTTTTTACAATCATAAAGAAATCGAGCCCAAGTGGCAAAAATACTGGGCTGACAATCACACTTTTAAGACAGGAACAGATGCCTCAAAACCTAAGTTTTATGCGCTTGACATGTTTCCTTACCCATCTGGAGCGGGTCTTCACGTAGGACACCCAGAAGGTTATACAGCAACTGATATCCTCAGCCGTTTCAAACGTGCACAAGGCTACAACGTCCTTCACCCAATGGGCTGGGATGCCTTTGGTTTGCCTGCTGAGCAATACGCTATGGATACAGGGAATGACCCAGCAGAATTCACAGCAGAGAATATTGCCAACTTCAAACGCCAAATCAATGCGCTTGGCTTCTCTTACGACTGGGATCGTGAAGTCAACACAACAGATCCAAACTACTACAAATGGACGCAATGGATTTTCACCAAACTTTACGAAAAAGGCTTGGCTTATGAAGCTAAAGTGCCAGTAAACTGGGTTGAAGAATTGGGTACAGCCATCGCCAACGAAGAAGTCCTTCCTGATGGAACGTCTGAGCGTGGAGGCTATCCAGTTGTCCGCAAACCAATGCGCCAATGGATGCTCAAAATCACTGCCTACGCAGAACGTTTGCTTAATGACTTGGATGACCTTGACTGGCCAGAGTCTATCAAGGACATGCAACGCAACTGGATTGGTAAATCAACCGGTGCCAATGTCACTTTCAAAGTAAAAGGGACTGATAAGGAATTTACAGTCTTTACGACACGTCCAGATACTCTTTTTGGTGCAACTTTCACTGTCTTGGCTCCTGAGCATGACTTGGTAGATGCTATCACAACACCTGAACAAGCTGAGGCTGTAGCTGACTACAAACACCAAGCCAGCCTTAAATCAGACTTGGCTCGTACCGACCTTGCCAAGGAAAAAACAGGGGTTTGGACTGGTGCTTATGCCGTAAACCCTGTCAATGGTAAAGAAATCCCAATCTGGATTGCCGACTACGTTCTTGCTAGCTACGGAACAGGTGCCGTTATGGCCGTACCTGCCCACGATGAGCGTGACTGGGAATTTGCTAAACAGTTTGGCCTTCCAATCGTAGAAGTGCTTGAAGGTGGCAACGTTGAAGAGGCTGCTTACACAGAAGATGGCCTTCACGTCAACTCTGACTTCTTGAACGGTCTCAACAAAGAAGAAGCGATTGCTAAAATCGTGGCTTGGTTGGAAGAAAAAGGTTTCGGTCAAGAAAAAATCACTTACCGTCTTCGTGACTGGCTCTTTAGCCGTCAACGGTACTGGGGTGAACCAATCCCTATCATTCATTGGGAAGATGGAACTTCAACAGCCGTTCCAGAAAGTGAATTGCCACTTGTCTTGCCAGTCACCAAGGACATCCGCCCTTCAGGTACTGGTGAAAGCCCATTGGCTAACTTGACCGACTGGCTGGAAGTGACTCGCGAAGATGGTGTCAAAGGTCGTCGTGAAACCAACACCATGCCACAATGGGCTGGTTCAAGTTGGTACTACCTTCGCTATATCGACCCACATAACACAGAAAAATTGGCTGATGAGGACCTCCTCAAACAATGGTTGCCAGTAGATATCTATGTGGGTGGTGCAGAACACGCCGTTCTCCACTTGCTTTACGCTCGTTTCTGGCACAAGTTCCTCTATGACCTCGGTGTCGTTCCTACTAAAGAACCATTCCAAAAACTCTTTAACCAAGGAATGATTTTAGGAACTAGCTACCGTGACCACCGTGGTGCTCTTGTGGCAACTGACAAGGTTGAAAAACGTGACGGTTCCTTCTTCCACATGGAAACAGGAGAAGAGTTGGAGCAAGCACCAGCCAAGATGTCTAAATCCCTCAAGAATGTTGTTAACCCAGACGATGTGGTGGAACAATATGGTGCGGATACCCTTCGTGTCTATGAAATGTTCATGGGACCACTCGATGCTTCTATCGCTTGGTCTGAAGAAGGCTTGGAAGGAAGTCGTAAATTCCTCGACCGTGTTTACCGTTTGATTACAAGTAAGGAAATCGTTGCGGAAAACAATGGTGCTCTGGACAAGGTTTACAACGAAACCGTTAAATCTGTCACTGAGCAAATCGAGTCCATGAAATTCAACACAGCCATTGCCCAACTCATGGTCTTTGTCAATGCTGCTAA
The DNA here is from genome assembly GCF_000187445.1 of Streptococcus sp. C150. NCBI lineage: Bacteria > Bacillati > Bacillota > Bacilli > Lactobacillales > Streptococcaceae > Streptococcus > Streptococcus sp. C150. The sequence continues at coordinate 86,148 of NZ_GL698450.1, forward strand.
CAAGGAAGATAAACTCTATGTGGATTACGCCAAAGGCTTCGTCCAATTGATTGCCCCATTTGCCCCTCACTTGGCAGAAGAACTCTGGCAAACAGTCGCAGCAACAGGTGAGTCAATCTCTTACGTAGCTTGGCCAACATGGGACGAAAGCAAATTGATTGAAGATGAAATCGAAATCGTCGTCCAAATCAAAGGTAAAGTCCGTGCTAAACTCATGGTTGCTAAAGATCTTTCACGCGAAGAGTTGCAAGAAGTAGCTCTTGCTAACGACAAAGTCAAAGCAGAGATCGATGGCAAGGAAATTGTTAAGGTGATTGCGGTACCTAATAAACTCGTTAATATCGTTGTGAAATAAAAATGAATCCTTCAGAGTTAAGCTCTGGAGGATTTTTTGTATCGCTATATGCTATAATAGTCCCAACTAAGATAAAAACACAGTTCTGGTTGGTAGTCCAGACGTAGGCAAGCCTATCAGTAACCTTCCTCCTTGGTTGTCCATTCTTAGGGATAGATTTAAGGAGGTGCTGTCGTGGAAATAATTTCAATTGGATTGACAGTTTATTTTGAAGATGGATTTTGGCATGGTTTGTTCGAACAAGTGTATCTAGAAACTTATCAAGTTTGTCGTGTGACATTTGGTCAGGAGCCAAAAGATGATGAATTTCTAGAGATCTTACAGACTCAGTTTACTCAATTATCTTTTAGTCCAGAAGCTATAGTTAAGCAACATGTAAAAATCAAGAATCCTAAACGATTACAGCGAATGGTGAAGAAACAAGTAAATCAGAAAGTTTCTTCCAAGTCGAAAGAACTATTGCAGTTGCAGTATGAGGAAAGGAAAAAGATTTCAAAACATCAATCTAGTGTCCAAAAGCAATTGCTCAAACAAGAGAAATTTGAACGCAAACAGCAAAAACGAAGGGAGAAGCATAAAGGACATTAATGTGTTTCTCTTTATAGAAACAGCTCTTTTCTAAGTAGAAAGGAGCTATTTTTATTAGTATTGAAGAATGGATTTCAACTGTTTTCTAATCTAGTTACTTGTCGTCAAAAGATTTACTGATGATAGTCTCAAATTCCGGACAATACTTACTTACCTCAAATTCAATGATATCATACTGGGCAATCTCATTTTGATAGAATGGATCCTGCATAATGATTTCTTGAACTGTTTCCTTGTTTTTAGCTCTCATGAGAATGATACCGCCGGTCCTTGGATTTTTCCTTCCAGATGCGATAAAATGACCTTTTGTATAATACTGATTTAAAAAATCTATGTGTTTTTCTAAGAATTTTTCAACTTTATCAAGGGGCTTGATATAGGTAAGATTTACAATAAACATAAGTGACTCCTTTAAAATAAATGATAAATAGATTATAATACTTTACAAACTACCTGAATAGTAGGCACATTTTTGTAAGGAGAAAAAATGTTAACAAATAAAAATTGGAACTGTAGTATGTCTCGAGTCTTAGATGTGGTTGGTGGGAAATGGAGGATGAATATATTATGGGTTATAAACAAGCATAAGAAAGTTCGTTTCAATCAATTGAGAAGAGAAGTTGAAGGGATTACAACGATCAGTTTGACACGTGGACTAGATGTTTTAATAGAGAACCAATTGATTGAGAAATATGATTTTGAAACGATACCACTCCATACAGAATATGAGCTGACAGAAAAAGGCAAGTCACTAATGCCGATTTTAAGGGACTTGAATCAATGGGGTAAAGAATGGCTGCAATAAATTTGTCCTCATTTTTATCTCTCCCATCTCACCACTTGGACTCTCATTTTGACCACTTATCCCAAAAGGCCGTTTTTTAAACGGCTTTTTTGCTAGACTGGTTCTATCAAAAGGAGAGAGAACATGATATTACAAGCTAAAAACATAAGCAAACGTTACGGAAATCATCTTGCCGTGGATAATATTCACTTACAATTTAAAAGAGGGACGTTCAATGCGATTCTAGGTCCGAACGGGGCCGGCAAATCGACGACAATTTCCATGTTGATTGGTTTGAAGCAACCAACGCAAGGCGAAATTATCTATGAACCCGGTACTAAAATTGGAGTGGTCTTCCAAACCAGTGTTTTAGATGAGATGCTGACGGTTAGGGAAAATCTGATTATTCGTGCTAAACAGTATAAAGGTCTTAAACCTAATCGTGTGTCAGATCTCATTGATCAATTAGGTCTATCAGCCTTCCAAAAACAAAAATACGGGACGCTTTCAGGTGGCCAAAAGCGTCGGGTTGACATTGCGCGTGCACTTCTCTCACAACCAGATATTTTATTCTTGGATGAGCCAACAACGGGTTTGGATATCCAAACTCGAAAGTCTATTTGGGATTTGCTCTATCAATTGCAGAGGGAAGAGGGGATGACCGTTGTACTGACCACGCATTATCTTGATGAAGCAGATGAAGCTGATCAGATTTATATTGTGGACCATGGAAAAGTGATTGCTCAAGGATCGGCATTAGATATTAAGAGTCAGTATGCAAAAAACATCTTGAAGATTCGCTTCAAGGAGAGACAGCAGATAGAAAGTCTCAAATCTTTGGGAATGTCAGTAGAGCAACAAAGTCAATTGGAGTATGTTCTTCAACCCGAGAGTGAAAGGGAAGCCATTGATTACCTGGCGCAAGTTAGAGATAAAATAGCCCATTTTGAGTTTCGTCCAGGGACCATGGATGATGCCTTTATTGCACTTACAGGAAGGGAGGTTCGCTAATGCTAGCCTTACTAAAGCGGAATTTTTTATTGTATTTTAGGAATCTTTCAGGGGTTTTCTTCTCCCTGTTGGGAGCCTTGATTTCCTTTATTCTCTATATTATTTTTCTTCAAAAGAATCTAACAGATGCCTGGGCTCAGCTTCCCAATAGTGGTCCTTTGTTAAATAATTGGCTGATGAGTGGGACGCTGGCTGTGACAGGGATTACGACAAGTCTGGCTGCCCTGACTCAGTTAGTAAAGGACCGTGAACATCAAGTAGATCAGGATCTTTATTTATCGGATCAAGGAAAGTGGCGGTTAGCATTTTCGTATCAAACGAGTGCAATCATCATTTCTTTTTCCATGCAGATCCTTATGTATGTGCTGATGTGTGGCTATTTTAGAGAAGTTCCAACCTTATCTCTATTACCTGAAGTGCTCCTCATTATGCTCCTTAGTAGCCTACTTTCTAGCTTAGTGAATGCCATTTTTGTTCACTTTTTCCAATCAGTAGATAGTCTTGGAAAGTTTGCGACCATAGTGGGTACAGCTTCCGGTTTTTTGGTAGGGACTTATGTACCTTTGGGCGTTCTACCTAATTTTGCTCAACTACTAATGAAATCTACCCCAGCAACTTATATTGCTGCACTTTATCGGCAAGTCCTCATGAATGAAACATTAAGTGAGACCTTTAAAGGTCAAGATGATCTTCGCCAAGAGTTCCAAGAGAAAATGGGTGTTCAACTCAAGTGGCAAGAGTTGTTGACAAAGGAAAATACTTACTTTATAGTGTTAGGAGGTATTCTTCTAGTAGGCATTCTTTGGGCTGTTTTAGTGAAAAAGTCTAGTAAGAAAAAATAAGTGAGAGTTGGAATAGGAATGAAACTTCGTTTTGAAGAAAAATCAGATATTTCGACAAAGGACCCCTGTGTGGTTATCCAAGCAGAGCGATTGTCTGATCAAGCACGAGAGGTAATGGATTACCTCGAACAATTTTCAGTTGTAAATCAAGTGGTGATTCCTATTAAAACGGATGATCATTTGGTTATGGTAAAAATTGATGACATTATCCTAGCTGAAATTGATAAGAATGTGTTAACGATTTATACAATAGACAAAACCTATACGATGAAAGAGACACTGATAAACTTTCAGCATCGCATCAATCGTCGAAGTTTTTTACAGATATCACGTCATGCCGTTATGAATATAGACCATTTGGAATCCCTATCGGATAGTTTTTCTGGCAATATGATGGCCAAAATGACAGGTGGAGTGAAGTCTAGTGTCAGCCGAAAATATGTCAAATCCTTGATGGATTATTTAGGGGTCTAGGAGGAACCTATGAAACGTTTTATTGCTTATTTTGTATCCGGCGTGAGAACGGGATCGTTCTTCTATCTTACCCTCCTTTTACTAGGTCAATTATTTCCCCAGATTATCTATCCAAAAGTTAGTATGGGAAATATTTTAGCCCTCTTTATGATGAGTGGCTTAATGGGGATGCTCTCGTGGATTTTGGAAGACCTTGACCGTATGTCCTACAGACTTAGAGTAATCTTGCATTTCTTGTTGACGGCGATTGTACTGATAGGGACTTGTCTAATAGCGGGTTGGATTGATGCTGTGCTGAATCCTATCCTATGGATTGTCTTCATTTCCGTTTATATTATTATCTGGCTTTACCTCATTTGGCAAATGCATATGAGAACCCAACGTATTAACCAAGCCTTATTACATCGTCGAAGCCAGAAAAAGAAAGAAAAGTAAGAAATTGTACGAACTTCAAAAAAAGACTCTCTTCCCCTTGACCCTCACGCCACGTCATAGCCTATACTCTTAATCAGAGAGGAGTTCTAATGAAATCTGTAAAAGAAGTGAGCCAACTATCAGGTGTCAGTGTGCGCACCCTTCATTATTATGACGAAATTGATTTGCTGAAACCGTCAGTTGTGGCTGAAAATGGTTACCGTTACTATAATCGCGATGCGGTTGTCCGTTTGCAGGAAATATTGCTTTACCGTGAGTTAGACTTTCCTCTCAAAAAAATTAAGGAAATCGTAGGTCAACCAGGTTATGATAAAGTTCAAGCGCTTAGGGATCAGATTAAGCTCTTAGAGCTGAAAAAGTCCCGTTTAGAAGCCGTCATAGCCCATGCTAAGGCCTTACAAATGGAGGAAGAAGAAATGTCATTTGAAGCGTTTGATCAAAAAGCTGTGGAAGCCTTTCAGGAAGAAGCTCAGGCTAGATGGGGTCAGACAGAAGCTTATCAAGCTTTTGCGGCTAAGGGAGAGGAGTCCTTCCCTGAAGTCACAAAAGAGATGACTGCAATTATGTCTACCTTTGGACAGCTCAAAGAGTCTAATCCTAATGACAATAGTGTTCAGGAGCAAGTAAAGGTGCTACAAGATTATATTAGTCAGCATTTTTATCCATGTGACCAAACGGTATTAGCTGGTCTAGGTCAGATGTACCAAACAGATAATCGCTTTTCTAGCTTTATCGATAAAGTCGGAGGACCAGGTACTGCAGTCTTCCTTGCAGAAGCCATTCGTATTTATTGTCAATAAACTAAAGCCAAAGCCAAAGTCTTAGGGACTTTGGCTTTTTCTCATGCCATAGTGACATTTATGTCACTATTTTTATAATCATTTAATGTTTATAATTAATGTATCGTTTTAGAAGGCGATTAGTTAAGTTTTTCTGCTATTTTGCTTGAAATTTTCTTACAGATAACCAGAGGAAATCTAATCAAAATCTAATCTAAATCAATTTTACGGAGGAAATCATGTCCATTTTAACCATTGACCACATCTCAAAGTACTATAATCTCGATGGTACAAACCAAGAGCGCGCTTTGAACGATGTCACACTTGAGATTGCACCAGGCAAGATTACTGCTATCTACGGTCCATCTGGCTGTGGTAAAACCAGTCTGCTCAGTATTATTAGCGGCTTGGATAGTCATTATCAGGGAAACCTTTATTTCAAAAATCAGAACATGCGTGATTTTTCAGAGCGTGACCTGACCTATTTTAGAAAGTCCCATATTGGCTTTGTTTTTCAAAATTTCAATCTGATCCCTCATCAATCAGTCCTTGAAAATGTCAAGATGCCTCTTTACGTTAAAAATATGACTGACAAAGAGATGGTCGAGATTGCGGCAAAAGAGCTCAATCGTCTTGGAATTGGAGGCTTTATCAAGAAAAATGTTAAGCAGCTTTCTGGTGGGCAAAAACAACGTGTGGCCATTGCCCGTGCCTTGGTCAATAATCCAGAAATGATTGTAGCGGATGAACCGACAGGTTCTCTTGATTCTCAGTCTCAGGAAAATGTTCTAGAAATTTTTAAAGAGCTAGCTGAGGCAGGCAAAACTGTGATTATCGTAACCCATAACCCTGAAGTGGCGGATTATGCGGATGTTGTCATTAAAATGAAGGATGGTGAAGTCGTTGAAACAATCGAAAAATAAGGGGTTGACCCTCAAGCATAAACTTAAATTGTCATTGAGCAACTTTATGGAACGTAAGTGGCGTAATCTTTTGATTGCTACGGCCACTTCCATTGGTTTTATTGGTGTCTTGATTTCCTTTGGTTTGGGAAATGCTATTGTTGGTATGATTAATGACAGTACCGATGGTGGTAACATTCCATCCCAAATTCAGATTAGTCTTAGTGCTAAATCAGCAGGCAGAGGGGTTCTCAATGCGGATGATGAGAAGTTTATTCGTAGTCAGATTAAGAGTGATGACATTAAGTATTTGGAAAGTCCCTTTGGCATGAATATGACCAGTCTTACCCTAGATGGCAAGACCGTGGATTTCAGTAAGGACCTTCCAAACTATTCTCAGGTTATCAGTCTCTACAAGAACACAAAAATATCTACATCTCGCAATGATAAGGATAAGATTTCAGCTGGGAAACCTTTTAAATCTGCAGATGAAGAGGGCTTGACCCTTCCGATGAGCTTTGTCAAATACTACAACCAAGAAACCGGCAAGAAGCTCAAGGCTAAAGACTTTATCGGCAAAGAAATCTCAGCTCAGATTGTTGAAAATACTGCTGAGGAAACTAAAGTAGCGGATATCAAGACTAAGATTGTCCGTATTGTTGATGACAGCGAGGATGCTGAAGAAAGCACTAGTTATATGCCTGCCAAACAATTGGAAGCCCTACTCAAAGAAAATGGTTTTACCAAGACAGTCTCTTACATGCTTTTGGAGCTTAAGAATCCAGCCAAGACTGAGCAAGTCACTAAAAAATTGCAGAGAAACAAAAAGTACCTAGTGCTTTCTCAACAGGCCATCCTAGATGTGATTATTAAATTCATCCGTGTTATCCAGGCTCTCTTGATTATCCTTTCGTCACAAGCTATCCTAGTTTCAGCTGTTATGATTGGGATTATCATCTATATCAATATCATGCAACGCTCAAAAGAGATTGGTGTTATGAAGGCCGTAGGTTACCTTAATCGTGATGTGAAAGCCATCTTTGTTTACGAGGCCCTTTGGATCACGGGTATCTCCCTGGCTCTTGCCCTCCTTGTATCGCAGGGAGTTGGAAGCTTGTCCAATATGATTGTTTCACATTTCTACCCAAGTGTCAGCAAGGTATTTGATCTAAATCTGACATCAATTCTTATCATGTTTGGCTTCTCGCTCTTGATGGGCTATGTATCAGCCTACCTTCCAGCCCGTAAAATCAGTAAAATGGACCCTGTCGAGTCCCTAAGATATGAATAGAAATGAAGAGTAGTTCACCAAGACTACTCTTTTTTAATATACAAACATTAGAAAAATTTGAAAATCCAAATAATAATTAACTTTCTGAAAAGTGGAGACAATTGCCCAAAAATGCTATAATAGTCGCATGTAAAAGCTATTGACAACAAAATGAAGCACCGATTAGATTGGAGAAATTCTATGTATAAAGATGATAGTTTAACCTTGCATACCGACTTGTACCAAATCAATATGATGCAGGTTTACTTTAACCAAGGCATTCATAATAAGAAAGCTGTTTTCGAAGTCTTTTTCCGTCAGCTCCCTTTCAAGAATGGTTTCGCCGTTTTTGCTGGTTTGGAACGTATTGTTAACTATCTTGAAAATCTGACGTTTTCAGGAACCGATATTGCCTATTTGAAGGACCTTGGTTACCCTGCTGATTTTCTAGATTACCTAGCTAATTTAAAACTTGAATTGACCATCAATTCGTCACTTGAGGGAGATTTAGTGTTCGCTAATGAACCGATTTTCCAGGTGGAAGGTCCCTTGGCCCAGTGTCAACTCGTAGAGACTGCTTTGCTTAACATTATCAATTATCAGACGCTGATTGCGACCAAGGCAGCTCGAATCCGCTCAGTAATTGGCGATGCCCCTCTTTTAGAGTTTGGAACACGTCGTGCACAAGAGATGGATGCAGCAATTTGGGGTACCCGTGCAGCTGTGATTGGTGGTGCAGATGCGACATCAAATGTTCGTGCCGGTAAGATTTTCGGAATTCCAGTTTCTGGTACTCACGCTCATGCTCTTGTTCAGGCCTATGGCAATGATTACGATGCCTTCAAAGCTTATGCATCTACTCATAAAGACTGTGTATTCCTTGTGGATACCTATGACACTCTCAAAATTGGTGTTCCTAATGCCATTCGTGTAGCTAAAGAGCTGGGTGATAAGATCAATTTCTTGGGTGTCCGTCTTGATTCAGGTGACTTGGCTTACCTGTCTAAACAAGTTCGTAAGCAACTAGATGCGGCTGGTTTCCCTAATGCCAAGATTTATGCTTCAAACGATCTTGATGAAAATACCATCCTTAACTTGAAGATGCAAAAGGCCAAAATTGATGTTTGGGGTGTCGGTACCAAACTTATCACTGCATATGACCAACCAGCCTTGGGTGCTGTCTACAAGATTGTCTCAATCGAGGATGATCAGGGTGTCATGCATGATACTATCAAATTGTCCAACAATGCTGAGAAGGTATCAACACCAGGTAAGAAGCAAGTCTGGCGTATTACAAGTCGTGCTAAGGGTAAATCAGAAGGTGACTATATCACCTTTGCGGACACAGATGTTAATGCTTTAGAAGAAATTAATATGTTCCACCCGACCTACACCTACATCAATAAAACTGTCCGTGATTTTGATGCGGTACCACTCTTAGTACCTATCTACGATAAGGGTCAACTCATCTATGACTTGCCTAGTCTTAATGAAATCAAGGCTTATGCGACTAAGGAATTGGATGAGCTTTGGAATGAGTACAAGCGCATGCTAAACCCTCAAGATTATCCAGTTGACTTGGCCAAAGACGTATGGGATAACAAGATGACCCTTATTGACAATGTACGAAAGAAAGCCCATAACTTGCCAGAGTAAAAGGAGACATTATGACTTTGCAAGAAACAATTATTGATCAACTAGGGGTTAAACCTAACATTGATCCAAAAGAAGAAATTCGAAAATCTGTTGATTTTTTGAAGGCTTATATGCTCAAACATCCTTTCCTTAAGACTTATGTTTTAGGGATTTCCGGAGGTCAAGATTCTACCTTGGCTGGCCGTCTAGCCCAACTTGCTGTTGAAGAGCTTCGTGCAGAGACAGGGAAAGACTATCAGTTTATTGCCATTCGCTTGCCTTATGGAGTGCAGGCAGACGAGGATGATGCCCAACATGCCCTTGCTTTTATCAAGCCAGATGTGAGTCTTGCGGTTAACATTAAGGAAGCTGTTGATGGTCAGGTTGCTGAGCTTGCCAAGGCAGGTGTAAGTATTTCTGACTTTAACAAGGGAAATATTAAGGCTCGTCAACGCATGATTACTCAATATGCAGTTGCTGGTGAAAATAGTGGTGCAGTCATTGGTACGGACCATGCTGCTGAAAATCTTACAGGCTTTTTCACAAAATTTGGTGATGGTGGTGCCGATATCTTGCCACTTTTTCGTCTGAACAAGCGTCAAGGTGCAGCCCTTCTTGCGGAACTTGGTGCTGACAAGGCTCTCTATGAAAAAGTGCCAATAGCAGATTTGGAAGAGGACCGGCCAGGAATCGCTGATGAAGTGGCTCTTGGTGTGACCTATCGTGAGATTGATGATTACCTTGAAGGCAAGGAAGTATCAGCAAAGGCTCAAGAAACCATTGAAAATTGGTGGCGTAAAGGTCAACACAAACGCCATTTGCCAATCACTGTTTTTGACGATTTTTGGAAATAAGAGGAGAATATGATTTATGATTAAAGCTTACATTGACTTTTGGAAGCGTGCTTTTGACTTTAGAGGACGTTCAACACGTCCAGATTTTTGGTGGACTTATTTGGTTAATGTCATTATTATGACCATTCTTGTCGTATTTTGTATTCTCATTCCATTGTTCAGTAATGTTGATTTTAACGACCCAGCTCTGTTAAATAATCCGGCTGAACTGCGACAATTGATTATGGGCTATGCATGGCCAGTCATGCTCTTTGGTTTAATTGAACTCATCCCACAATTGTCCCTCCAAACACGTCGCTTGCGAGATGCAGGCTTTCATCCAGCATGGGTACTTCTAAGTTGTATGGGGTTCATACCGATCGTGGCTTTATTCTCAATTTTTGGAAGCATTGCACTTTTAATCATGTCTTGTATGCCAAGTAAAGCAGAGCCTCAAACAGTTTTTAATCAAGCGGAATAAGATTGTTGGTAACCCTAGGTTTGACCTAGGGTTATTTTTAAATTGAATTTTCAGAAATTAGTGATAAAATAGTAAGGAATAAGTCTTAAAAGGAGGAATCTTATGACTTCACTATCAAGAGATTTCACAGATAAACTATTTGCGGATTATGAAGCCAATGCTAAATACAGTGCTATTGAGAATGCTGTAACACACAACGGCTTGCTTAAATCCATCGAAACACGTCAATCAGCAGTTGAAAATGATCATGTATTTTCAATTGATTTGACTAAAGATGAAGTGTCTAACCAAAAGGCTTCAGGTCGTTGCTGGATGTTTGCGGCACTTAATACTTTCCGTCACAAATTGATTTCAGACTTCAAATTGGAAAGCTTTGAGCTTTCTCAAGCTCATACTTTCTTCTGGGACAAGTATGAAAAATCAAATTGGTTCTTGGAACAAATCATTGCTACAGCAGATCAAGAGATTGGCAGTCGTAAGGTTAAATTCCTTCTGGATACCCCTCAACAAGATGGTGGACAATGGGATATGGTCGTATCACTTTTCGAAAAATATGGTGTCGTTCCTAAATCAGTATATCCAGAGTCTGTAGCTTCAAGTAATAGTCGCGAACTTAACCAATACCTTAATAAACTCCTTCGCCAAGATGCTCAGATTTTGCGTGATTTGATTGCTGGTGGTGCTGATCAAGCTGCTGTTCAAGCTAAGAAAGAAGAACTTCTTCAAGAAATCTTCAATTATCTAGCTATGACTCTTGGCTTACCACCACGTCAGTTTGATTTTGCTTACCGTGATAAAGATAACAACTACCAATCTGAGCAAAATATCACTCCACAAGCTTTCTTTGAGAAATATGTAGGTCTTAAACTTAGCGACTATGTGTCAGTCATCAATGCTCCAACAGCTGATAAACCTTATGGAAAATCATACACTGTTGAGATGTTGGGAAATGTTGTAGGAGCGCCAAGTGTTCGTTATCTTAACCTTCCGATGGATCGTTTCAAAGAGATTGCTATTGCACAAATGAAGGCAGGAGAAACTGTTTGGTTTGGTTCAGATGTTGGTCAAGTCTCAGATCGTCAAAAAGGTATTCTTGCAACTAATGTATATGATTTTACAGCAAGCATGGATATTAACTTGACGCAAGACAAGGCAGGACGTTTGGATTACAGTGAATCCCTCATGACTCATGCCATGGTATTGACCGGAGTGGATTTGAATGCCGATGGCAAATCGGTTAAATGGAAGGTTGAAAATTCTTGGGGAGATAAGGTCGGACAAAAAGGATACTTTGTTGCTTCCGATGCTTGGATGGATGAATACACCTATCAAATTGTTGTCCGCAAAGACTTCCTTACAGCTGAAGAATTAGCTGCTTATGAAGCAGAGCCACAAGTGCTTGCGCCTTGGGATCCAATGGGAGCCCTTGCTTCAAAATAAGAGGATACTTAAAAAACACTGGAATTTTATCCAGTGTTTTTAGTTGGCTTCATTAGAATTTATGGTTGTAAAAAGAGCTATCCAATGGATAACTCTTTTCGATTGCTTTTACTCATCAGCTGTAGAGGTGTTTGAATTTGAATGTTCAGAACCGTTAGAACCCGATGTTGAAGGATTTGTTGATGCATCAGGGCCATACTGTTGACTATCTTGTGAGCTTGATGAATCACTGCTTTGACTTGAACTTAGGCTCGATGAAGAACTAGAAGTTCCAAGTGAACCTGTATAGACATTTGATGTCGAAGAACCAGTAAGGAAGACATAGCTACCGTTGTTATAAACACCGCTAGGCATATCAAAATCTTCAGAACCGGCACCATACATTTGGTTCAGATAGCTACTTGTGATACCGTAGATTTGTTTAGCGATATCAAGGTCTGAGCCATAAAGTGGAGTTTTACGGTTTTTATAACCTGTCCAAATGGCCATTGCATATTTAGTATTATAACCAACGAACGTTTCGTCAGGAACCATAAGGTCAGCATAGACACCACTTGATCGTTGTACTTGGTAGTACTCATCATCACCGTAGTTAGATGTACCTGTCTTACCGGCATTAATCGTACCAGGAACATAAGCTTCAGTTGCCGTACCACCTGTCAAAACCTGTTTCAACATGCTATTCATCATATAAGCTGTTTGTGGCGACATGGCCTTGGTACCTTTAGAATCGAATGATTTCGTTGAACCATCTTCAAACTTAATTGAACTGATATAAGATGGTTTATAGTAGGTACCACCATTGGCAAAGGCTGCATAGGCGGCTGCCATCTTCTCACTTGAAGCACCATATTTAGAATCTGATGATGATGTTGAAGATGAGATGGCGTTTGAGTAGAACATCTCTGGGTATTCAATACCCAAATCTTTCAAGAAGGATTGAGCATACTCCAAACCAGTCGCTTGAAGGGCTTTAACCGCAGTGACGTTACGTGATTGTTGAATCGCATAAGTCAATGAAATGCTTCCGTAATACTTACGGTCCCAGTTGTAAACTGGTGTTGAAGAACCTGGGAAATTGTAAGGATTATCGTAAACAGTCGTACCAGTGTTTGTATAAACACCTTTTTCAATAGCAGGAGCATAGTCAGTGATTGGTTTCATTGTAGAACCCCAGTCACGGTCTGTTTGAACAGCTTGGTTGGTACCAAGTGCAATGTTTTCGTCTTGGTGACGTGATCCCAATTGAGCAACCACATGTCCATTAGTAACATCAATGATAGTAGAAGCTACTTGAAGTTTATCGTCAGGATAAGCAATATAATCGTTTGAGTTGTAGACTTTCCAAATGTATTTTTGGATGTCAGGGTTAAGATTAGTGTAGACATCCAATCCAGCTGAGTAGATGTCAGCATTAGCATCGTCAGATACCTGTTCAATAACTTGTTTAATGTAGTTATCTAAATAAGGTTCATAGCTAGCTTTTTTCGTAAGTGGAAGAAGGCCATCTGATACACTTGTTGCCTTTGCCTTCTCATACTCGTCTTTAGAAATGTTTTTATCGTCATACATTTCTTTAAGAACAGTATTACGACGTTCTGTTGCTGCATCAGGGTTAGCATACGGATCGTATTGTGTCGGAGCCTGTGGAATACCAGCAAGCAAGGCAGCTTGAGGCACAGATAAGTCACTCAAATCTTTACCAAAGTAAGATTTTGCAGCGGTCTTCATACCATAATAACCGTTACCCATGTATACCTTGTTAACATAGAAAGTCAAGATTTCTTGCTTAGTGAATTGTCGCTCCATTTGAAGAGACAACCAGATTTCTTGAGATTTACGTTTAAGAGTTTGGTCTGAGGTATTTGTAGAGAAGTAAGCCAATTTAATCAACTGTTGGTCAAGTGTAGATCCCCCTTGGGTGCTACTATGACGAAGGTTATTAACGGCTGCTCCCATGATACGGTAAACGTCAATACCACGGTGAGTAAAGAAACGCTTGTCTTCGATAGAAGTAATGGCATTAACGAGAGTTGTTGGAATTTCATCTGTTGATGCACTTTCACGTTTTTCAGACCCCAAGTCAGCGATAAGACTACCATTGGTATCGTAGATCTTACTTGAGTTTGTGGATTGAAGTTTGTTTTCGGTGAGTTTAGGGACACTGCTAACATAGTAAGCAAAGAGCCCACCACCTGCGATGACACAGATTACAAAGAAAGTTAGTAGTCCAATGAATCCGTATTTTGCAATACGCCAACCGAGACTTTGATCAGACGAAGCTGAACGCTTTCCTTTACTATAGCGAGAAGAATCTGAACGATTGATCTTTATGTTTTTAGCACGTTTAGTCAAACCGTTAAGTGATTCTTTAAAGTTGCTGAAATTAAATTTAGCCATTATGTGTTACCACCTAATAATTTTTCAATGATTTCTAAATAAGGAACTTGAGGATAAGCTGCTTCTGCAATTGCATAGCCTCTTTTTTTGATATAATCAAGAGGCATTGATTTTGTCCCCTTATCAATCTGATAAAAGGCAATCAGGTCTTTAGCGGGCAGAAGGTAGGTTTCCTTAAGCGTTGAGAAATGAAGTAGCACAAAGCAAATCCCATCTTGATTGATAACCTGAGACATGTGTTCAATTTGATGCGCATGAAAATTTTTCATAGGCATCGATGTCTTTTGTCGTGTCTCTTTGGCTTCAAAATCAATGTAGTATCCTTTGTAAACACCAGAGTAATCGGTAGTGGAGGCTTGTCTAAAGTAAGCCTCTACAATCTTTGCTCTTGAACGCTTTGGATAATCAACCTTGACAATCTGAACAGGAGTGGGTTTTTTGTGAATAACAGCTAAACCACGTGACAAATAATAATCATTAGTCGCATTAATAGCAGATTCAAAGCTCATTCCCCGATTGGCAAAGTCAACACTATTGGATTTTTTAGGACGTGCCTGTGCAATCTTACGAGATATCTGATGGGGATAGTTTACCATTTCTTTCCCTTCTTCTTTATAAGATATGCATAAAGACTATTTCATTATACCATAAAATGAACGAGGAAAACAAGGAATGACATCACTACTGGTAACTGGCTATAAGAGCTTTGAACTTGGTGTTTTTAAAGATAATGATCCCAAGGTAACTATCATAAAAAAAGCTATTAAGCGTGATTTTAAGCGTTTTTTGGATGAAGGGGTAGACTGGATAATTTTTACTGGAAATCTTGGTTTTGAATTTTGGGCGTTGGAAGTGGCTAAGGAACTTCAAGAAGATTACTCTTTGAAATTAGCCACCCTTTTTCCATTTGAAACGCATGGGCAGAATTGGAATGAAGCGAATCAGGCCAAACTTGCAGCTTTTAAGCAGGTCGATTTTGTTAAGTATAGTTTTCCTGCCTACCAATCACCAGCTCAATTCAAACAGTTTAACCAGTTTCTCATTGACAATACCGATCAGGCCTATGTGTTTTATGAACCTGAAAATGAAACAAATCTGAAATATTTTTACGATATGATGTTAGAAGCAAAGGACTATCCTCTATCTAGGCTGACTTTTGATGACCTCAATGAGTTGATGTCAGAATAGGATATAATTGTTTTTTAAGCTTGCAATTTTATTATTTTTTCTGTATCATAAAAACATTAGACAGTAAAGTATTAGTAAGTTAGATAAGACAAGTATTGGAGAGTATCATGGCTAAAATTAATTTAACGCCCAAGAAAATCTACGAACAAGAATTTAAAACTAGTATGCGTGGGTACGATAAAAAAGAAGTTGATGAATTTCTAGATGATGTCATCAAAGACTATGGTGTTTATATTGCACTGGTTAAGGAACTGCAAGAGGAAAATGCAAAATTGAAGGCTAAAGCCTCAGCTGCTCCTGCGAGTCGTTCAGCTTATGCAAGTACAACAAGTGAACCATCGCGTACCACTGCCAATGTAGCTTCATCTTCAAACTACGATATTTTAAAACGTATCAGTCGTTTGGAAAAAGAAGTCTTTGGAAAACAAATTGTCGAATAACTCTGGTTTTGTGCAATTTTTGGATAATCGCATGGTTGTTAGTCTTCCATGAGGAAAGTCCATGCTAGCACTGGCTGTGATGCCAGTAGTGTTTGTGCTAGGTGAATCAATAAGCCTAGGGACTTGATTCTCAAGTTACGGCGAGTGAACCGGCTAAGTCGTTGGATAGGTCTTAGTAGCTCTGAAAGTGCCACAGTGACGGAGTTTTTAGGGAAACCTAAAAAGTGGAACGCGGTAAACCCCTCAAGCTAGCAACCCAAACTTTGGTAGGGGCATGGGATGGCTGGAAACGAACGGACCATCCTGACTGCTTTGCAGTAGACAGATGATTATCGAAGGAAGTGGTGCCTAGTCACTTCTGGAACAAAACATGGCTTATAGAAAATTGCATATAGGTGAGGCTGAGACGCATGTCTCAGCCTTCTTTTAGCAAGAATTCCCTCATTTCAAATTTTTTAAGGATACAGAGGAAAAAGATAAGCGAGAGGTTAATGACATTTAGACTTGTAATGATTAGATAAAAGGGTAACAATGAAAGAAACATTTACATTAGTAGCAACGGCTGCGGCAGGCCTTGAAGCAGTGGTTGGACGTGAATTGCGTGAGTTAGGGTATGATACTCAGGTTGAAAATGGTAAGGTACGTTTTCAGGGTGATGTTCGTGCTATTGCTGAAACCAATCTTTGGTTGAGAGCTGCAGATCGCATTAAGATTGTGGTGGGTGAGTTTCCAGCACGCACCTTTGAGGAACTTTTTCAGGGGGTCTTTGCCTTAGATTGGGAGAATTATCTTCCCCTCGGAGCGAAGTTTCCAATTTCAAAGGCCAAATGTGTCAAATCAAAACTTCATAACGAACCATCTGTTCAGGCAATCTCCAAGAAAGCTGTCGTTAAGAAACTACAGAAGTATTTCCACCGTCCTGAAGGCGTATCCCTTCAAGAAACGGGTGCGGAATTTAAGATTGAAGTGTCTATCTTAAAGGATAAGGCTACGGTATTGATTGATACCACAGGTGCTAGTCTCTTTAAACGTGGTTACCGTACCGATAAGGGTGGAGCACCGATTAAAGAAAATATGGCGGCCGCTATTCTTGAACTGAGTAATTGGTATCCCGATAAACCCCTGATTGACCCGACTTGTGGTTCAGGTACCTTCTGTATTGAGGCGGCGCTAATTGGTATGAATATTGCTCCCGGATTTAATCGTGATTTTGCCTTTGAAGCCTGGAATTGGGTGGATAAAGATTTAGTACAGTCGGTCCGTGATGAAGCAGAAGGTAAGGCAAATTATGATGCTGAATTGGATATCATGGGTTGTGATATTGATGGCCGTATGGTTGAGATTGCTAAAGCTAACGCACGTGAGGCTGGTCTTGAAGATGTTATTAAATTGAAACAAATGCGTTTGCAAGACTTAAAAACGGATAAAATCAATGGTGTCATCATTTCAAATCCTCCTTATGGGGAGCGCTTGTTGGATGACAAGGCTGTGGATATCTTGTATAATGAAATGGGCAAAACTTTTGCGCCGCTTAAAACTTGGAGCAAGTTTATCTTGACCAGTGATGAACAATTTGAAAGTAAATACGGTATGAAAGCCGACAAAAAACGTAAGCTATATAACGGTACCCTTCGAGTTGATTTATATCAATATTTTGGAGAACGTGTTCGCCGTTCAGAGGCTAGAAAGGTAAATTAAACGTGTCAGAAGATAAAACACAAAATGGCTATGAAGGTAGCCAAAAACTAGATTTTCAAGAAGCTAAGGAAATGACAGTTGGTGAGGCTGTCCGCAAAGAAGCTGAGATTAATGCTGGTGTAACAGAAACGGATAGCATTTTGGATAAGTATATCAAGCAACACCGTGAAGAAGTTGCTTCTCAAAAATTCTCCAAAACAATTGAAGCTGATGGTGATACCTCACCTTTGGATGCCTTTATTCAAAAGCAACGTCAAGAATTTGCGGATTCAGGTTTAATTGGTCAATCAATGGCTAATGAGTCAATCAACTCAACAACAGCTACTGAAGAGGTTACACCGGTCACATTTGGTTTTAATGTCACTGATACTAAGGAAGAAGAGACTTCGCCTGCTGTTGATAGACAGTTGCCAGATGCTCCTGTGGAACCTGAGGTGATTGTTCAACCTGAAAGTCAAAGCTCTGAAACGGTTATCACTTCATTGAACGCAGATCGTTTTATCACATCAGAAGCAGAAAAATTTGATCTTGGCGATGCTATCGCAGAACCAGCTACTTCAGTTGAGCAACCGGTCTATAGCGAAGCAACTGTAGATAATATTGATGATAACAATCCTTTGATTGCTAACATTGATGATCCGCTACCCCAAGGCCCTGAAGTAGCTAATAGCAATACTCCTGAGCCCCAAGAGTCTAAGCCTTTGTTAGATGATGTTGCTATTTCACAAACCATTGATTTATCAGCCATTGCTGCATCGGTTGCAGGGGTAACAGGGGCTAAAGCTGATGATGAGACAGCGACACCAAAAGTTTCAATGAGTGTTAATCGTCCTTCAGCAGAAGAAAGAATCTCTTCAGAGTCTGTTTCACCATCTCATAAGGGTGCTTTTGATGATGATATTCCAGTTTACCGCCGTAAGGGAGTTGTCATCGGTGCTTTAACGGTTTTGGCTTTAGCTATAATTGGTGGGGGCTATGCTCTTTATCACGGCACTCATAGTCAATCTGCTAAAACTGCCAGCACGGCTTCTTCAGCAACGTCATCATCATCAAGCAAGGATACAGCAGCTGCGGATAATAAGGCCTTCGAAGAAATGTATAAGAATTTCTTCACAGATGATGAGCAAACAAAGCTTGCTAATGATCAATTTGGCAAGTTACCAGATTTGGAAAAACTGCTTAAAAAATTGGAAAAAACCAAGTATTATGAGTCAGCTAAAACCAAATATAATAATTTGAAGAAACAAATTGAAGCAGTTCAAAAGATTAATAGTAAGTATGAATCAGATGCTCTTGTAGATGGTAGCTACAATGGATCTATCTCTGTTAAATCTGACGCTAATTTCAATGATCTTCCAGAAAGTGTGACTACCACTGGTAACGCTAGTCTTGATAGTACCATTCAAGAAGCAATCAAGGGTGGTAAAACACAGCTTGAGGAAAAAGCTAAGGTTGCTAGTGCAACATCTGCGGCGACAGCTTCTGCCAGCGACAATACCGCTAGTCCTGCTGCACCATCAGGTGGTAACACATCTGGAGCTGCTTCTAATACTGGTGATGCCACTGCGTCAAATACTTCTGGGGCTCAAAGTGATTCAGCTAACTCAGCTTCAACAGGTGTAGCTAGTGGAACTACAGGTGGTTCAGCTGCAGCTTCAACAATTGTGACACGAGGAATTACTAATTACAATCCATCTATTCTCCAACGTGATCGCTCACGAGTACCATACAACGCAAACGTCGTAGCGGACACAAGTAACCCAGCTTGGACTTGGGGAGATGGTATTCTTGATAAGGTTATCAGTACTTCACACTCACGTGGTTACTTCTCAGGAGATAACTTCATCCTTGAACCAGTTAACATCATCAATGGTAATGGTTACTACAACTTGTACCTTCCTGATGGAACTTACCTCTTTAGTATCAACTGTAAGACAGGTTACTTTGTTGGTAATGGTTCAGGACATTCAGACAAACTTGATTACTAATAAAAGTTGAGAACACTCCCTGAGGGGGTGTTTTTGATTTATCGTGATACAGGCCTAGTTTATAAGGAATTTGTGCTATAATAGAGGGATAGGATAGGGGTGAATACTATGGCAAAATTGATGCCGGGTAGAGTCCGTAATGAGGGTATTAAACTATTCGAAAAGGGCGTAATTACCATTCATCAGGTCTCAGAAACTCAGTTGGACACAACAGTGGACCAACATCATTTAATTTATGCACTCAATGATTCTGAAATTACGTGTGACTGTGATGCTTTCGCTCAAAAAGGCTATTGTCCGCATTTAGCTGCAGTCGAGTATTATCTCAAAAATGATAAGGAAGGTCAGCAACTCTTAGCAGAACTGGAAGAGGAGCAAGAATCCGATCAGGGACAGGAGCGAGGCCATTCTTTTGGTGGTCTATTTTTAGAAGGGCTTTCTCTGAATGAAGATGATACAATTAGGTATAGCTTGACTGTAGAAGGTGAGGAGTCTACCTATGGTTCAGAAATTTGGTGGAGTTTACGTTTAAGACGTCTGCCAGATGAACGTTCCTATGTCATTCGTGATATTCCTGCCTTTCTTAAGCTGGTAGAGACTGAAGGGTATTATCAGATAGGTAAAAACTACTATGAACCCATATCGCTTATCCAGTTTGATCAGGCTTCACAATCATTTTTGAATTTTTTAGGGCGGATGCTTCCGGATGAGTCAAAGACTAATTTGGACTTCATGTTGCCAAACAATGCTCGCCACCTGCGACTCTCTTACGGTTTTTTCGAGGAGGGTTTGAAATTAATGCAAGAACTGGACGGCTTTAGTTTTGAATGGGAGGGCTTGGAATACCATCAGCTTTTGGTTGAAGATTTGACTGCTGAAGCCGACCTTTTCTCATTTGAGATTTGTGTTGAACCTAAAATGATTGAATTGACTGTTGCTGAAAAGAATAGCCAGGCGTTCTTTAATAATCGCATTCTCTTTTATCAAGGTGTTTTTTACCGTCTCAATCGCAAGCAACAAAAGCTTTTGGTTGGTTTACGCTCACTGCCTATCGGGAGTGATTTGAATAAGCATGTCAGTTTTAATTTGGATGAGCAATCCATTTTAGCTGCTAGTCTCTTTGATTTTAAAACTATGGGACCAGTTAAGGCTCCTAAGGCCTTTGATATCAAGGATTTTACGCCCAGATTTCATTTCGATTTGAAGTCTGAAAATGAGGTTACCTTGGCACTGGCCTTTGATTTTGATGGTCTTCTCGTGAATAATCACCATGAGTTGAGCCATTTAGGCTTTACGAGTAATTATCGGCATGAACAGGCTGTTTTTCGTTTGATGGACAAGTATGGTTTCCCTCCCGATTTTCAATCAAACAAATTGTTAAATAGCAGCCAGGAACTCTATGATTTCTTCACCAACACTATTCCAGCTTTTGAAAATGCAGGTATGGTCCTGATTGGGGAGACTTTGCGTGACTTACGTGTTGAGCAGAGTCCACAAGTTCAGGTAGAACGTCAGGGAAATCTATTAGATATTTCTTTTGATTTTTCAAATCTTGATGACGAGGACGTGGATCATGCTTTGGAAGCTTTGATGGAAAGCGCACCTTATTTCATCAATCGTAGTGGTCAATTGATTGTCTTTGATGAGGCGACACATCGTGTTAGCGAGAGTCTAAAAAACTTGAGGGCTCGTTATTCAGGACAGGGGCATCTGGAGCTGACTCAATTAGCTGCCTACCAATTAATGGATGCTCTTTCAGAGAATCATTCGGTTAGTTTTTCGAAGGATTTTCAACTGTTGACGCAACATTTGAGACATCCTGAAACCTTTGATTTACCGGCCTATCAGGTAGAAGTTGCGCTTCGTCCCTATCAGGAACGAGGTGTTCAGTGGCTGTCCATGTTGCACCACTATGGTTTTGGTGGCATTTTAGCCGATGATATGGGCTTGGGAAAAACCTTACAGACCATTGCCTACCTCTCTGCACATTTGGGAAAGGGACAACGTGTCTTAGTTTTGTCACCTTCAAGCCTCATTTACAACTGGCAAGATGAATTTAAAAAATTTACGCCTCAGTTAGATGTAGCGGTTTCTTACGGACTCAAACCTAAACGTGATGACATTATTGCTGAGGATCATCAGATTATTATTACTAGTTATGCTTCCTTCCGTCAGGATTTTGAGGCATACAAGGCTGGTAAATATGATTATCTTATTTTAGATGAGGCTCAAGTCATGAAGAATACGCAAACAAAGATTGCGAAGTATCTTCGTGATTTCTCTGTTCCGCATTGTTTAGCCTTGTCTGGAACCCCTATTGAAAATCATTTATTGGAAATTTGGTCTATTTTTCAAATTATTCTTCCCGGACTTTTGCCTGCTAAAAAAGCTTTTCTTAAGTTGACACCTAAGGAAGTAGCCCGTTATATTTCACCCTTTATACTCAGACGAAAGAAGGAAGATGTGCTTCCTGATTTACCAGATTTAATTGAAGTGACTCACCAAAGTGAATTGTCGGATGATCAAAAGGCGATTTATTTGGCGCAATTGCAACAGATGCAGCAAGGTTTAATCTTGGCCAGTGACCAGGAAATCAATCGACGTAAGGTGGAAATCCTATCAGGTATTACCCGTCTTCGTCAAATCTGTGATACACCTGCTTTATTTATGGATTATGCTGGAGATAGCGGAAAAATAGATAGTCTGAGGGATCTCCTTAGTCAAATTAAAGAATCCGACCATCGAGTGCTTATCTTTTCACAATTTCGTGGCATGTTGGATATTACAGAAGGTCTTTTGGAAGAATTAGGCATTTCCTCTTATAAATTAACGGGGTCTACACCATCTGATAGTCGTCAGGAGATGACCAGAGCTTTTAATCAGGGAAGTCGAGATGCCTTCTTGATTTCTTTAAAAGCAGGAGGTGTGGGACTGAACCTAACGGGTGCCGATACTGTTATTCTCATTGACCTTTGGTGGAATCCAGCGGTGGAAATGCAGGCCATTAGTCGAGCCCATCGTATAGGTCAGGAACAAAATGTCGAAGTTTACCGTTTGATTACAAGAGGGACTATCGAAGAGAAAATTCTTGAGCTTCAAGAGGGCAAGAAAAACCTTGTCACGACAGTTTTGGATGGCAATGAAAGCCGTGCCAGCATGACAATTGAAGACATTAAAGAAATTCTTGGTATTGCAATATCTTAAATTGTTATAATTGATATTTCAATACTAAAATACAAAATCCTACTAGGCAAATCTTTTGAATTAGGCTATAATAGAATACTGCAAGACGTATCTACCCATTCTCGATTGTTTTATTAAGATACGCATCATCTCGAAAATGAAAGGAAGTCTTTTATGTATCGCCAAAGACGACAATTTCCGCTGATTCCAGACGGGGAATCTTGCTTGCAAGAACCGGTCTCTATGCGCCTATACGAAAACGAAGATTTAATCACAAATATCCGTGGCCCTTACCAAGAAAAGGACTACAATGATTTATTACCTAATTATGATTTCTTGTCAGCTAAGCCTAATAATCGTAAGAAAGAGTCAAAACGAGTGGAGACGCATGAAGCTGGTATGACTTACGCTGAGGAAGCCCGTGAAAAGGCTAAGCGTGATGTTCGTGAGAAACGCCAAAAATTCTTGCGCCAAGAGGTTCAACAAACGAAACATACGACTAGCCGTCAATTGGCTACTAAGCCTAAGGAAGAAGTTAAACCAAACTTTGAGGCTACAGTTGAACCAGCTGCTATCACGACGGATAAAAAACCTGTGACAGCATCTATCTTGGGTGCTCCGGTAAGTGCTATCAAGAGAACTTTGGCACCTAATGGTAAACATTCAAAGATTCATCATTTGGCCAATCGTCTGCAACAAGATACTTATATCTTGGCAGAAGTGGCTCCAACTTATCAACAGCCTAGTAACCCTTCTCGTAAGAACGTCAAGAAAAATAGTTATGATTTCTTGAAACGTAGCCAGGTTTACAATTATCCAGAACGTCAAACTTACCGTGAACACCGAATTGCTCAAGAATTGAATTTGACGCATTTAGAAGACGCAAACTAATCGCAATGCGATTGTAAGGAGAAACTATGTCAAAAACTTATCATTTTATTGGAATTAAAGGATCTGGTATGTCAGCTTTGGCTTTGATGCTCCACCAAATGGGACACAAAGTTCAAGGTTCAGATGTGGAAAAGTATTACTTCACCCAACGTGGTCTTGAACAAGCAGGTATTCCTATTCTTCCTTTCGATGAAAAAAACATCACAGATGATGTTGAATTGATTGCTGGAAATGCTTTTCATGAAGATAACAACATTGAAATTGCCTATGCCGTTAAAAATGGTTATAAGTTCAAGCGTTACCATGAGTTTTTGGGTCATTTCATGAACCAGTTCACTAGCTTTGGTGTGGCTGGTGCACATGGTAAGACTTCTACAACAGGTCTTTTGTCACATGTTATGAAAAATATCACAGATACATCATACCTTATTGGTGATGGAACAGGCCGTGGTTCTGCCAATGCGCAATACTTCGTCTTTGAAGCTGATGAATATGAACGTCATTTCATGCCGTACCACCCTGCTTACTCAATTATCACCAACATTGACTTTGACCATCCAGATTACTTTACAAGTATTGATGATGTTTTCTCAGCTTTTGATGATTATGCAAAGCAAGTACAAAAAGGGCTCTTTGTTTATGGTGAGGATTCTTACCTCCGTAAAATCACTTCCAACGCACCGATTTACTACTATGGCTTTGAAGAAAATGATGACTTCATGGCTACAGATATCGTTCGTACAACGACAGGATCTAATTTCAAGGTGAAACATGATGGACAAATCATAGGGGAATTCCATGTGCCAGCCTACGGACGTCATAATATCTTGAATGCAACTGCGGTTATCGCTAACATGTATGTGGCTGGTTTTGATATGGCCTTGGTTGCTGAACATCTTAATACTTTCTCAGGTGTTAAACGTCGTTTCACAGAGAGAATCATCAACGGGACTGTTATTATTGATGACTTTGCTCATCATCCAACTGAAATCATTGCTACGCTTGATGCAGCACGTCAAAGGTACCCATCCAAAGAAATTGTTGCCATTTTCCAACCACATACCTTTACACGTACCATTGCATTGCTTGATGAATTTGCTGAAGCTTTGAATGAGGCGGATGCGGTTTATTTGGCGAAAATTTATGGTTCAGCGCGTGAAGTGGATCATGGAGATGTTAAGGTTGAAGACCTTGCGGCTAAAATTAAAAAGCCTGCTAAAGTTGTTACAGTTGAAAATGTTTCGCCTCTTCTTGACCATGACAATGCTGTCTATGTCTTTATGGGAGCAGGAGATATCCAACTTTATGAACGTTCGTTCGAAGAGCTACTTGCGAGCTTGCAAACACATATGTAATAGATTAAGAGCTGTAGCGATTTCGCTCAGCTTTTTCTCTTGATAGAAAGGAAATTGATATGCTTATTCGACACGCCCAAAAGGAAGACTGGGCCGATGTGGTTCGTATTGAACAGGACAATTTTTCGCCTGAAGAGGCTGCAACACCAGAGGCTATTTTAGAGCGCCTAGAGACTATTTGTGATACCTTCTTAATTGCTGAGATTGATGGTAAGGTGGCTGGTTATATCGAAGGACCTGTAATTGATAAGCGTTACTTAACAGACGACTTGTTTCATAAGGTAACTCCGAATGCCAGTGAAGGAGGTTTTATCGCAGTCACTAGTTTATCTGTCTCAAAAGAGTTTAAAGGGCAGGGTGTTGGGACGGCCTTAATTGCAGCACTTAAAGATCTGGCTATTGCACAAAAGCGTCAAGGGATTAGTTTGACTTGTCATGATTATCTTATTGCTTATTATGAAATGAATGGTTTTACTGATGAGGGAGAATCAGAATCAAATCATGGAGGTAGCTCATGGTACAATTTGGTCTGGGAAAAGTCTAAATCCCAGTGATTTCAGTATTAAGTTACTGTGACAAAGGGCTAATTGATTTGCATTAACTGACTTTTTAAGATATAATGGCGTTTGTTACTATAGAGGAGGTATGCCTTGACGGACAAGTTTAATGAACACTCGGAATCTGTTGAAGATAGCTTAAGTTTTAAACATCAGATTCTTCGAGATTTACAAGAAGCAACACGGCTCCGTTCTCTTCGTGAGGAGGAGCATAATAAAAGTGCAACTATGCCCAAGACACCACTTTCAACGTCAGCTGACAGCCAAAATACTCATACGGAATCAGCATCTAATAAAGTAAGTAACCAAGATTTTAGTTCGCATGCTGTTTCTGACAGTGATACAGCTAAATCTATGACTTCTGAGTCGAAACCAGATGTCCAAGGGAGTGTTAGTTTGTCTTCTCAGTCTCAAGCTGAGTCCTTAGGAGCTGACAGTCATTCAAAATCAGTATCTAGCCTAAAAGAACCACTTAATGAGGATAAGATTACCGATATTCCTCAACCTAAGGTAACTTCGAAGCGTCGTTTCCAACGTCCAGTTTGGGAAACAAGTCTTGATGCGGCCTCTGAGGAGGAATACATCCCTGCAGATGTTGCTCAGGAGCTCATTGAAGCCAAGTCTAAAGAAGCTATTTACACAGACCCTAAAGAATTGGAGGCCAAGATGACCTCAGATCTTAAAAAAGAAGATTTCTTGAAAGAACATCAGGTGACAAGTGATAACGCTGTATCAGAGGAGACTCAGCCAGATGCAGTCACTAAAGACAAAGAGGAGGATGAGAGCATTGCTCTAGCAGCTTCTGATAAACCTGAAAAGAAAAAGCGTAAGAAAACAAAAAAGAAAAAGGCTTCGCAGAAAGATGCCATCCCTGACGAAGTTGACGACGAAGAGCCAATTTCACGTTCTAACCGAAATCAAAAGCGTAATAAGAATAACCGCCGTGCTGGGAAGATTGCACGAAATATTATTATCTTCTTGATTCTTATCTTGTCACTAGCAGGTTTCTTTGGTTATCGTTACGTTAGTCAAGCTGTAGGGGCAAAGGATGTCAATTCGACTAAGTTTATCAGTGTCGAAATTCCTAAAAATTCAGGTAGCAGTTATATCGGTCAGCTTCTAGAATCAGCTGGTGTCATTAAGTCTGGTAAGGTCTTTAATTACTATACCAAGTTTAAGAATGTTTCAAATCTAAAAAGTGGTTACTATAACCTTCAAGCTAGCATGACCATGGATGAAATTATTGAGGCTCTTCAGAAAAAAGGAAGTGATAAACCTCAGGAGCCATCTCTTGGTACAGTCTTGGTTAAAGAAGGGTATACAATTGATCAAATCGCCAAGGCAGTTGAGGTTAATTCATCCGCTAAAAAGGGTAAAAAATCATCGACTGGACTAAAGTCAAAAGACTTCTTGAAACTTATGAAGGATGATGCTTTCATTGCTAAAATGAAAGCCAAGTATCCAACCTTGTTGGCTAATCTTCCGGATTCTAATCAGGCTAAATATGTTCTTGAAGGTTATTTATTCCCAGCAACTTATAATATCCATGATGATACAACGGTGGAATCTTTAGCAGAGGAAATGTTGTCTACGATGAACACTTATCTATCACCTTACTATGCTACGATTTCATCAAGTAATCATAATGTAAATGAAGTTTTGACCCTAGCATCTCTCGTTGAAAAAGAGGGAGCTACGGATGATGACCGTAAAAACATTGCCAGCGTCTTCTATAATCGTCTTAGCTCAGACATGGCCTTGCAAAGTAACATCGCAGTTCTTTATGCCCTTGGAAAACTTGGGCAAGAGACGACTCTAAAGGAAGATGCAAACATTGACACAAGTATTGACTCTCCTTATAATGATTATGTTCATAAGGGGTTGATGCCAGGTCCTGTAGACAGTCCGAGTCTATCAGCGATTGAAGCAGTGATTAATCCATCATCTTCTAAGTACATGTACTTTGTAGCTGATGTAACCAATGGAAATGTCTATTTTGCGGAAAATTATGAAGACCATCAACATAATGTTGAAACTTATATTAATAGCAAGATAAAAGATAAATAGTCTCATTGACTAATCAAAATCAAGGAAACAAGTAGTAATCTTGTTTCCCAAGCCAATCGGCTTAACAACAATAGAAAAGAGATAAACATGGCAGAAAAAACATATGTAATGACCCTAGCAGAGAAAGAACAACTTGAAGCAGAATTGGAGGAGTATAAACTCGTCCGTCGTCCAGAGGTTGTAGAACGTATCAAGGTGGCCCGTTCTTACGGAGACCTTTCAGAAAACTCTGAGTATGAAGCAGCTAAAGATGAGCAAGCTTTTGTTGAAGGTCAAATTCAAATTCTTGAAACAAAAATTCGTTATGCAGAGATTGTTGATAGTGACGCTGTTGCGAATGATGAAGTTGCTATTGGTAAAACAGTAGTCGTTCAAGAAGTTGGTACAAGCGATAAAGATACCTATCATATTGTTGGTGCAGCTGGTGCCGACATCTTCTCAGGTAAGATTTCAAATGAAAGTCCAATTGCTCAAGCCTTGATTGGTAAGAAAGTTGGAGATAAGGTAGCTATCGAGTCACCAGCGGGTAGTTATTCTGTTGAGATTCTTAGCGTTGAAAAAACAGCCTAAGCTAACGTAGCTCTTCCTAGGAAGGGCTTTTTGTTTGCTGTTAATATAGATGTAATCTAAAGAATGGCTAATAAGGTATGCCTCAAAATAACATAAGAAAAACTCTCTCGGAATTGCCAAGAGAGTTGATGCATTATTTTCGATTTTGCTTACCGGCGTTACGGTTTTTCTTTGGTTTATTAGCAATAGCTTGAGTATTTTTAGGTGTCACATCTTTGCGAGTGCCTGGTGTTTTACGAGGTGCTTTTGGAGGATTCTTTGCAAACTCTTCAGCAACCTTTTCTTGCAAGCGAGGCTTAATAATATAGTTGGTAATCAATTGTTGGATAATAGAGAAGATACCACCGACAAACCAGTAGAGGATTACAGCTGCAGGAGAGCTGATACCAAAGACAATCATCATGATTGGCATACTGTACATGGTTACTGCCATTTGCTTACGTTGTTCCTCAGGAACCTGTTGAATAGACAACCAAGATTGGAAGTAGTAAAGGGCAGCAATAATGATGATCAATGGGAAGTCACGGCTATTAAGATTAAACCAGAGGAAGTGATCATGTAGTACACCAGGAGTGTAACGAGCAGCATAGTAGAGAGCTGAGAAAAATGGAAGTTGAATCAATAAAGGCAGACAACCCACGCCCCCCATCAAGCTGACACCATTTTCACGTTGAGCCTGCATGAGTTCAGATTGGGCAGCCATCTTTTCTTCTTGAGTTTCAGCATTACGCAAACGTTCGTTGATTGGTTCCAAGATAGGTGCAAGGTATTCACGTTTTGCGGCTTGGTAGGCTGCACCACGAGATTGATGAAGACCAAGTGGCAAGATAATCAAACGAACAATGATGGTTACGAAGACGATACCAAGTCCGAACCCAAGTCCTAGATTATTTGCAAAGTAGGTGATGATGTGGCTCATTGGGCGACCAAGAAGGTTCCAGACCCAACCAGTAGGATTACCAGATTTATCAAGGCTCACACATCCTGATAGGAAGAAAAGCATGCTGGTAGCAAGCCCCATGAGGGCTAGTCGTTTTTGATTTTTATTCACAATATCATTCCTTTTGTTTTTTAGTTATACCTGTCTATTTTACCCTTTTTTAGGAAAGAGAACAAGCTAAAAATGGTAGTCCTATCTTAATTGGCCATGCGAAAATCACTGTAATTAGAGAAGTTAGCCATGGTGACATCAACGTAGGTCACCTTAGACCATTTTGAAGGTCCCTTTCGAACTTCTTGAATAAATTTGGCCAATTTGGCAGGCTGGTCAGATTGTGCTAGAATTTCAACTGTTCCGTCATCATTATTCCAGACCCGGCCGTAGATGTCACCGATTTCTAATGCCAAGGCATAAGTTGAGTAGCGAAAGCCAACGCCTTGCACCCTTCCTGAGACAATTAATCTTACTTTTTGCATGGTCTATGACCTCCTATTTGAAAGCTCTTTCTTTTAGTATAATCCTTGCTATAAAGTCGGTCAAGCCCAAGATTTATCAAGGAATTTTTGCTATAATGAGGGTATGGAAATCATTCAATCAAAGCAAAATGCTAGCATTAAGACTGCTAGAAAATTATTGCAAGGCAAGCATCGTAAAACTAGCTATCTTTTAGAAGGATGGCATCTTTTTGAGGAGGCCAAAGCAAGTGGTGCTGAGATTCTTCAAGTTTTCGTGCTTGAGGAGATGGCAGATCGTGTGGTAGATGTGTCTAAGGTCAAGTTAGTCAGCCCCGAGGTACTCAAGGAGCTCTGTGAAACTCAGACGCCTCAGGGAATCGTGGCAGAAGTTGCTAAAGAATCTCAGAGTCTGCCAGAGTCTCTTTCAGGTAAGTATCTTCTCTTGGAGGATGTGCAGGATCCTGGAAATGTTGGAACAATGATTCGTACAGCAGATGCAGCGGGTTATGACGGAGTTTTTTTGTCGGACAAATCGGCTGATATTTATAATCAGAAGACTCTACGTTCCATGCAGGGAAGTCATTTTCACCTACCAATCTATCGCGGACCAATTTTTGAGATGATTGAGACTTGCCAAAAACAAGGTTTCCCCATCCTGGCAACGACACTTTCAACTGTTTCCGTTGACTATAGAGCAGTTAAGACAGATGACAATTTTGCCCTAGTGATGGGAAATGAAGGCCAGGGAATTAGTCAGGATATGGCTGAGTCTGCGAATCAACTTGTACATATTAATATGCCAGGTCGAGCAGAAAGCTTAAATGTTGCTGTGGCAGCAGGAATCCTCATGTTTAGTCTCTAGGTCTCAGGGATGATTTTAGACGAAAAAGGAACCCCTTTTAAAGTAAATTTAAGCTCTAGTGGTATAATGAAAAAGCATTAGAAACGTTAATGAGGTATTATTATGAAACGACCAGAAGACGATAAAGAATTCATGGAAGTTGTGGGACATTTGATCTCACACCCACGTTTTCAAAAATTGGATGGAATTGTACAGCATCACCATTCGACACGTTTGAAACATTCGGTCAATGTTAGTTATACCAGCTACAAGATTGCTAAAAAATTTGGCTGGGATGCTAAGAGTACTGCTCGTGGTGGTCTTTTACATGACTTTTTCTATTATGATTGGCGGGTGACCAAATTTAATAAGAGTCATGCTTGGGTGCATCCACGTATTGCTGTGCGTAACGCTAGGAAGCTTGTTAACCTAAACAAAAAAGAAGAGGACATTATCCTCAAGCATATGTGGGGAGCAACGATTGCCCCACCAAAGTATAAGGAATCTTATATCGTTACCATGGTAGATAAGTATTGGGCGGTTAAGGAAGCGGCGACACCCTTACGAAACCGAATTAAAAATCGTAAGCATTTTCGTCGTAAGGCGCTACAAAGTCACCACCATTAATTTATTATTTTAAGGAGATATTTATGGAATCCAATGCAATTTATACAACTAGTGATACGGGATTAAACCGCTTTTTCGGGAAAATTTATGGCCTTGTTGGTATGGGAGTAGGTCTATCAGCAGTCATTTCTTATTTAATGTTGGGCCCCTTCTCACATCTTTTTGTTAATATTCTCATGAACTATTCTTGGGTTTATACGGTAGCCATTTTTGTTGAGTTAGCTCTGGTTTTTTTGGCTAGTGGTGCTGCACGAAAGAATACACCTGCGGCCCTGCCGTTATTCTTAGTTTATTCAGCTTTGAATGGTTTTACATTAAGTTTTATCATTGTCCAATACACGCAGGCTACTGTTTTTCAAGCCTTCATTAGTACTGCGATTGTCTTCTTTACCATGTCACTTATTGGTATTTCTGTTAAACGTGATTTGTCAGGAATGGCTAAATTCCTTATGGCAGCCTTGATTGGGATTATTGTTGCCAGCTTGGTAAACATCTTTTTAGCAAGTGGTACAATGAGCTTCGTCATTAGTATTATATCGGTCCTCATTTTTTCTGGATTAATTGCTTATGATAACCAAATGATTAAAAAGGTTTATTACGCTATGAATGGTCAGGTCTCAGATGGCTGGGCAGTTTCAATGGCGTTGAGTCTCTACCTAGATTTTATTAACCTATTCTTAAATATCTTACGACTCTTTGCAAGTCGTGACTAGTTAAAAAAATCAGCCAAACGGCTGATTTCAGATTGAAGACAAAGTCCTCAGAAGTTATACTTCTGGGGACTTTTCTTACTTCGAAGGAGTATAATAAAAGAAAAGGTATTTGATGAGGTACTCCTATGTTTCACAAAGATAATCCTGAATATAATCGTCGTCAAATAGGTTTCTATACACTTGATGAACTTGTGCCTAAAGACCATTTTCTAAGAAAAGTTGAAGAAACGATTGATTTTTCTTTTATTTATGATGTTGTTGAGGATAGTTATTCTTCAGATAATGGTCGCCCTAGTCTAGACCCTGTTTTGTTAGTTAAGATTCCTTTGATTCAATGTTTTTATGGCATTCGTTCTATGCGCCAAACCATCAAGGACATTGAAGTAAATACAGCTTACCGTTGGTTTCTTGGCTTATCTCTGGACGATAAGGTACCTCATTTTACAACTTACGGTAAGAACTATAGCCGACGCTTTCAAAATAAAGAATTGTTAGCACACATTTTTAGTCATGTGCTTCATCACGTTTTGGAGGCGGGGCTCATTGATCCCTCAGAAATCTTCATCGATGGGACACATATCAAGGCAGCTGCTAATAATCATAAGTACAAAAATGTTGTTGTTGATCAAAAAGCTAAATTCATGAGTGAACAACTGGATGTTGAGATTAATTTAGACAGGAAGAAGTATGCAAAAAAGTTCTTAAAGCCCGCCAAAAAAGGCGAGGCTAAATCTAAGAAACAATCAACGACTGATCCAGATAGTGGTTGGTTTCACAAGGGAGAACACAAGGAAGTCTTCGCTTATAATGCTCAGGTAGCTTGTGATAAACATGGTTGGGCCTTGGCTTATACAGTTGAAGCAGGTAACATCCATGATAGTCAGGCCTTTCCTGCTCTTTCG
>NZ_GL698450.1:118989-217440 GCF_000187445.1 Streptococcus sp. C150
ACGGTAAGAACTATAGCCGACGCTTTCAAAATAAAGAATTGTTAGCACACATTTTTAGTCATGTGCTTCATCACGTTTTGGAGGCGGGGCTCATTGATCCCTCAGAAATCTTCATCGATGGGACACATATCAAGGCAGCTGCTAATAATCATAAGTACAAAAATGTTGTTGTTGATCAAAAAGCTAAATTCATGAGTGAACAACTGGATGTTGAGATTAATTTAGACAGGAAGAAGTATGCAAAAAAGTTCTTAAAGCCCGCCAAAAAAGGCGAGGCTAAATCTAAGAAACAATCAACGACTGATCCAGATAGTGGTTGGTTTCACAAGGGAGAACACAAGGAAGTCTTCGCTTATAATGCTCAGGTAGCTTGTGATAAACATGGTTGGGCCTTGGCTTATACAGTTGAAGCAGGTAACATCCATGATAGTCAGGCCTTTCCTGCTCTTTTCGCCAAGTTAGAACCCTTCTCCCCTGAATTCATTATTGCGGATTCGGGCTACAAAACACCTAGTATTGCCAAGTTTCTTTTAGAAAAAGAGATTACGCCAGTATTCCCTTACACTAGGCCAAGAGGTAAGAGAGGCTTTCTACGTCCTAAAGACTTTGTCTATGACGAGCATTTTGACTGCTATCTTTGTCCAGAGAACCAGGTATTAACTTACCGTACAACGACACGTGAAGGTTATAGAGAATATAAAAGCGATCCTAAAATTTGTAAGACCTGTCCCTTGTTAGCGATTTGTACTGAAAGTCGCCAGCACCAAAAAGTTGTTGTGCGTCATATTTGGAAAGATGCCTTAGAAATCTGTGAAGATATCCGTCATCAAAGTGGGATGAAGGAACGGTACCAACACCGGAAAGAAACGATAGAACGTTTATTCGGAACAGCTAAAGAATATCATAACTTGCGTTATACCAGAGAAAAAGGAAAGTCCAAAATGGAAGATAAGGTTGGGCTTACTTTGGCATGTCTAAATATCAAAAAATTGGTAAAAATGATGGCAGGAAAGACTTGTTATTTTACCCAAATAACTCAATACTATTGAATTATAGGAGAATTAAGTGTGAATATAAAAAAAGACAAACATCAAAAACGATGTTTGTCTTCATTCTGAAATCAGCCAAACGGCTGATTTTTTTTGATGCTTAACGATAACTTGTAAGTGTTCCTTGTTGCCCTGTGTATGCATAGAAGAGAGGGTAGTGTTCCCAATTTCCTACATAGTTTTCTTTATCTGGGAAGGTCCATTTATCATCTTTTTTGGTTAGTTCGACTGAATAACCATCAAATACATTGGTTCCTTCAGTTTTTGGCGTTGATGGATTGACTTCTTTGATTGAATTAGGCAAGTAAGTTTCCATGTAGTATTGCTTGGTCAATTGGTCAACATTATCAGCATTAGCTCCCTTACCTTGCAGATAGTTTTTAAGCTCATCTGTGAGATTTGGATGGCTAGCAGCATAGGCATCGTCAGCTTCTTTCATACTAATGGTTGACAAATCAAGGTTAAATTCTGCCTTATCCTTAGTGACAATAATATTGTCAACAGTATAATGACCACGCTCACGGTTAGCAGTTTGAACCCAGTCGAAAACTTTTGGAACTTCATCTCCAGTTGGTTTGATATTGCCAGTTCCTTCATAACTGTATTGAAGGTGATCTGAGAAATATTGGCTGAGTTCGCCTTTGGACTTGTCTAAATCGTTAGAGACGAACTTGCTGTAGTCCTTGCTCTTTCCGCCTAGAAGAACAGCACTGAAATACGCATCTACAGCCTTTTTAACATTAGTAGTTGCGTTACTATCAAAGCCTTTTAGGTCGGTAGAAACCGTTTCGCCCTCGGTTTTTTCATCTTTAGATTCAAAGTATAGTTTATAGGTTTGGTTGTTTTTAACTTCGAAGAAGAGGGATGCAGACTTATAGTCGTCTGATTCAACTTTTCCAAAATCATCCGTAGCGTCCTTGACGTCCTTATTCTTCTTAAAGAGAGAAGGTAGGTCACTCTTGTCAAGATTACTTGCTGTGACTTTTTTACCATCTTTATCTTTGAGGTAGAATTGTTTAGCAGATGTTTTCAAATCTTTTTCCATATCTTCAGAAGTATTCTCAAGTTTAAAAGATACTTCAATCAGACTTTGGTTATCCTTAAGTTTGAGGTTGCTTCCTGACATCTGAACGACATCATTAACAGATAACTTGGCATCGAGTTTTGGCTTGGCACATGCTGATAATGTCAAGATGGTTGCTAGAGCAAGTGCCCCAGAGTAAAGATATTTTTTCATAAATAATCTCCCATTTTTTTGTTTAAGTGATATGTCTATTGTAACATGAAAACCCCATCGAGATGATTAGAATTTTGGTTTTCAAACCTTTTCTTATGCTATAATAAGGTTACTATGCAAAAAAATGGAGAATAAAATGACAAAAACACCTTTTATTACGGCAGATAAACTTGAACAGATTACTGCAGAATTTCCAACACCTTTTCATCTTTACGATGAAAAAGGCATTCGTGAAACAGCACGTGCTGTAAATGCAGCCTTTTCATGGAATCCAGGTTTTAAAGAATTCTTTGCTGTCAAGGCAACACCTAATCCAGCAATCCTCAGAATCTTGAAGGAAGAAGGCTGTGGAGTGGACTGTGCAACAGATACAGAGCTTGTCATGAGTAAGAAAATTGGGTTTGATAACACTACGATTAGTTTTACTTCTAATGACACACGTTCTGAAGAATTTGTATATGCTCGTAACATTGATGCGACAATTAACCTTGATGCTTACGAAGATATTTTCTTTTTAGAAGAAGTTGCGGGACTTCCAGAGACCCTTTCTTTGCGTTTTAATCCAGGTGGTGTCTTTTCTCTTGGTACAGACATTATGGACCATCCTGAAGAATCTAAATTTGGGATGACTAAGGAACAACTCTTTAAGGGTTATGCCTACCTCCAAGAAAAAGGGGTTAAATCATTTGGCTTGCACGCCTTTTTAGCATCTAATACCGTCACTAATGAGTACTATCCAACCTTAGCTGCTCAGCTATTTGAATTGGCTGTAGAAATCAAGAACGAATTAGGTGTCAGTCTTGATTTTATTAACTTGTCTGGTGGTGTTGGAGTCGACTATACTCCGGCTAACAAACAAAATGATATTGTAGCTATTGGTGAGGGCGTCCACGCTAAATTTGATGAGATTTTGGTTCCAAATGGTCTAGGTCACATCAGTATTTATACTGAACTTGGTCGCTATATGACAGCACCTCATGGTCTCGTAGTAACTAAAGTTCTTCACATTAAGGACACTTATCGTCGTTATGTAGGTGTCGATGCGTCTGCGGTTAACTTACTCCGTCCAGCTATGTATGATGCCTACCACCACATCACTAATATGACCAATCCCAATGGCGAGATTCAAGTAGTTGATGTGACAGGTTCGCTTTGTGAAAATAATGATAAGTTTGCTAAGAACCGTGAATTGCCAGAAGCTCGTATTGGAGATACTTTGGTTATCCATGACACTGGTGCCCACGGCTTCTCAATGGGTTACAACTATAATGGTCGTCTTCGCTCTGCGGAAATCCTCTATCAAGAAGATGGAACAGCTCGCATGATTCGTCGTACTGAGACCATGAATGATTACTTTGCGACACTTGACGGTTTTGATTTTGAAATCTAACAAAAATAAGCTAGGCCTATAAGGCTCTAGCTTATTTTACTTTAATGATAACAGCTTCAAGAATGATATCTGCTAACTCCTCAGGAGATTCGATACAGTCTTCCTTGAGCCAAAGTGTCAGAATGGTAACAATAGTGCTAACGTAAACTTCCAATGAATACTTGGCTGGGATATGATAGCTTTGTTCCATAAGCTCTGTGACGTTTTCAATATCAGAGTTAAGGATAGTCTCGATAATGAATTCCCGGATCATTCCATTGATGTTGGGAATATGCGTCATTAGTGTGAGACATAGTTTGCGATTGTCTTTAAGATAACGTAGCATCTCAGTGACAACACCTTCTTGGTAAGTCATGTCTTCTTGCAAAATGCTTGAGACGTTATCTAAAATTTTTGAGAAGGTGGTCTCAACCAAATCCTCTTTATTTGAATAGTAGTAGTAGAAGGTTGGTCTGCTAAGATTAGCCTTCTTGATGATGTCTGTGATGCTGATTTGTTCTAGTGAACTCTCTTCTAAGAGTTCAATAAATGCGTTGACAATTTTTCGTTCGGAAATAGTTGCTTCCTTTAGCATAAATAAACCCCTTTATATAAACATAATAATAATTCCACAACCTATATAATAACCTATTTTTTTTCTAGAAATCTTACAAGTCCTTTACAGTTGTAAGTAAAATAAACTGAAACTCTCATTTTACTAGTATTTTAGTCAAAAAATTTTTTGGTGGTTTAGAAACCATCGTCTTATTTGTCAGTAAGTGGCATTTTTGCTATAATAGGAAATAATTAACGTTATAGGAGAATAGAATTTATGAACACCGTCCTTTGGATTATTCTTGTTTTTGTAGCCCTCTTGGCTGGCTTCTACGGAGGCGCCTATTTTGCCCGCAAACAAATGGAGAAAGAGTTAGCTGAAAATCCTCGTTTGAATGTGGACGCTGTTCGTACCATGATGTCTGCAGCAGGACAAAAACCTAATGAGGCAAGGGTACGTCAAACATATAACCAAATTATCAAGCAACAAAAACAAGCACTTGCAAATAGCAAGAAAAAGAAAAAATAATGGTGGGGAGCTGGGACGTGAATCTCAGCTTTTTACATGTAACGTAAGGGGATAAGGAGGCAAGATGGATAATCGACCTATAGGATTTTTGGATTCTGGCGTCGGAGGCCTGACGGTGGTACGTGAGCTTAAACGTCAGTTGCCTCATGAGTCTGTCGTCTATATTGGCGACTCTGCTAGAGCCCCGTATGGTCCAAGACCAGCGGAACAAATCAGGGAGTATACCTGGCAGTTGGTTAGGTTCCTTCTGACTAAAAATGTCAAGATGATTGTTATTGCCTGTAATACGGCAACGGCAGTGGTTTGGGAAGAAATCAAAGAAGCCTTGGATATACCAGTGTTGGGTGTGGTTCTGCCAGGGTCTAGTGCAGCTATTAAGTCTAGTCAGTCTGGCAAAATTGGTGTGATTGGCACCCCTATGACGATTGCCTCTAACATCTATGAACAAAAAATCAAACGTTTGGCACCACAGATGGCTGTTTTAAGTTTGCCTTGTCCTCGCTTTGCCCCCATTGTTGAATCCAATGAGATTAAATCAAGTGTGGCTAAAAAGATTGTCTACGAAAGCATGGCGCCCTTAGTCGGTAAGGTAGATACCTTGGTCTTGGGTTGTACCCATTACCCACTATTACGCCCTATTATCCAAAATGTCATGGGACCAAGTGTCAAGTTAATTGATAGCGGTGCTGAGACTGTTCGTGATGTATCTGTTTTGCTCAATTATTTTGAGATTAATCGTAGTCGTGAAGTTGAAGATAAGACAGAAGAATATTACACCACAGCCAGTGTGCGAGGTTTTAAAGAAATTGCGGATCAATGGCTAGGTGAAGCCGTTACTGTTCAGCACGTAGATCTGGACAAGGAGTTAGAAAATGACTAAATCAATTTTTGAATATAAAGATGAGCAAGACTGGTACTTGGCTAGTTTTGGCAGTTACAATCAGTTGACCTGTTTTGGTGGCGATGAAGCTTATGAACAGTATGTTGATTTTTTCCAGGGATTGACAAATGCACTTGCTGTTAGTGGTTTCCAGTTGCATATTGTTAAGCACTCATCAGATCTTCGCTTGGTGTCTTTTATCTTAGACAGTTTGAAGGAGATTACTGGTCGCAATTTGGCTGTTACACAACATCAAGGTGCCTTACTCGTCAGTGAAGGTGAAAAACTTGTCTATGTCCATGTGCCTAAAGAAGGAGTCGCTTTGGAAGATTTCTTTGGTTCTAAGAGTCAGTCCGCATTTGGCGACCTTTTGTTGATTGCAACACGTAATGAAGGAAAAACTAAGGAGTTTCGTAAACTTTTTGGAAAACTCGGTATTACGGTAGAAAATCTTAATGATTATCCAGACCTACCTGAAGTTGCTGAAACAGGCACAACCTTTGAGGAAAACGCTCGTTTGAAGGCAGAAACGATTTCTGAGTTAACTGGTAAAATGGTGCTTTCAGATGATTCAGGATTGAAGGTTGATATTCTTGGGGGCTTGCCTGGAGTTTGGTCTGCTCGATTTGCGGGTCCTGATGCGACCGATGCTGAGAATAATGCTAAGTTATTACATGAGCTCGCTATGGTGCTTGATGATGATAAACGCTCAGCTCAGTTCCATACAACCTTAGTGGTTGCAGCCCCTGGACGTGATAGTCTAGTTGTTGAGGCAGACTGGGAGGGCTACATTGGTCGAGAACCAAAAGGTGACAATGGCTTCGGTTATGACCCTCTCTTTTTAGTAGGTGAGACAGGTAAGACGGCAGCAGAGCTTTCGTCAGAAGAAAAAAATGAACAGTCGCATCGTGGTCAGGCTGTTAAGAAACTTATGGAGGTTTTTCCAGCATGGCAGAACAATCAATAATTGTAATGAGCGACTCTCATGGAGATCGTGATATTGTAGAAGATATTAAGAAGCGTTACCAAGGTAAAGTAGACGCTATTTTCCATAATGGGGATTCTGAGTTAGAATCAAGTGACCCGGTTTGGGACGGTATTTATGTGGTTCGTGGGAACTGTGATTATGACTCAGGTTATCCAGAACGCTTGGTGGTTAAACTTGGTGATGTGATTATTGCTCAAACGCATGGTCATCTTTACGGTATCAATTTCACATGGGATAAGTTAGATCTTTGGGCACAACAAGAGGACGCTGATATTTGTCTTTATGGGCATTTGCATGCAGCAACAGCTTGGCGAAACGGTAAAACAGTATTTATCAATCCAGGATCTGTTTCGCAGCCACGAGGGCCTATCAATGTTAAGCTTTATGCTAAGGTGCTTATAGACAATGCTAAGATTCGTGTGGAGTATTACACACGTGATCATGAGCTTTATCCAGAACTGACACAGGAATTTGAACGATGATTGCTAAAGAATTTGAAGATTTTTTATTGGCTCATTTGGATAATTATTTGATTCCGTCAGATCAGCTTGCCATTTTTATTGATAGCCATAAGGCTAATCATGTGGTTTTGCTTTTGACAAGTAACGGGTATTCTCGTGTTCCAGTTTTGACCAAAGATAAACACTATCTTGGAACGATTTCTTTGACAGATATAAAACGTTATCAAGAAGAACACAACTTGCAAGAGTGGGAAATGGTTAACCGTGATATTAGACCGATGACATCAGACGTTATGGAAACAGTGGAAGATAATGCTAGTCTGAATGAGGTCATGCATAAGTTGGTCAATAATCCTTTTCTTCCAGTCGTTGATAGCCAAGGTATTTTCAAAGGAATTATTACACGAAAATCGATTCTCAAGGCAGTCAATAGCCTTTTACATGACTTTACACATGACTATATCATCCTTCCAAAAACAACTGGCAACTCAGATCACTGAGTTTCTGAGTACCAAGACTATCTCTGATAGTTCAAGGCAGGCCTATGCTTATGACCTTAAACAGTTTGCCAACTTAATCTCTGGACAAATTGATGCAACTAACCTCAAGGTTTATGAAAACCAATTGAAGGATTGGAAACCTTCGGTACAAAAGCGTAAGCGGTCCGCAGTTAATCAATTTTTGCGATACCTCTATCAAAAGGGTGACTTATCTGAATTTTTAACACTTTCAGAAATAGCAAGGGTGTCTACTCAAGAAGAGGAGCTAGAGAGACTGGAGCTTTTAGCGCTTTATGAAGGGCAGGAGGGACCCGGTAAACTAGCTTGTCTGTTTATTCTAGAGTTAGGACTCCTACCTTCTGAATTTTTGGAGCTAGACTGGGCTGATATTGACTTGGCATTTGGTATTGTAACTGTGGCCAAGGGAAGCACTAAGCGTGTTCTCAGACTAGATGGCGCTTTGAAGCAATCCTTGTTGATGATTCAGAATGAGAATAGTCAGGGATTACTTCTGGGTAAGCCCTTCACTCGTCAATGGTTGTATAAGCAAATTCAGACTTATGTTACTGCATGTGGATTACCTGGGGTCACCGCACAGATTTTGCGACAGCAGTTTATTCTTAGACAGATTGAAAAGGGAACGGGCGCCTTTGAACTGGCTCGTTTGCTAGGGCTAAAAAGTCCAGTGACCTTGGAGAAATACTACAAGACCTAATGGATATTAAGTTAAAAGATTTTGAGGGGCCACTGGATTTGTTGCTCCACCTGGTTTCTAAATATGAAGTAGACATTTACGATGTTCCCATTGTTGATGTCATTGAGCAATATTTGGCTTATCTG
Source organism: Streptococcus sp. C150 (assembly GCF_000187445.1). Taxonomy (NCBI): domain Bacteria; kingdom Bacillati; phylum Bacillota; class Bacilli; order Lactobacillales; family Streptococcaceae; genus Streptococcus; species Streptococcus sp. C150. The sequence continues at coordinate 127,398 of NZ_GL698450.1, forward strand.
GCAACCTTGCAGGCAATGAAGCTCGAGGTTGCTGGTGAATATATGCTCATGGCCAGTCAACTCATGCTAATTAAGAGTCGCAAGCTTTTGCCGACAGTTATAGAGTCTGAGCCCGAAGCGGATGATCCGGAGCTTGAGCTCTTGAGTCAATTGGAAGAGTATGCTCGCTTTAAGACGGCTAGTCAAGAGCTTGCCAAACAACATGAAGAGCGAGCCCAATATTTTTCAAAGCCAAAGGTTGAATTGGTTTATGAAGACGTGTCCCTTAATCAGGACAAGACTATTCAAGATATTTTCTTGGCTTTTTCAAAGATTATGGCGGAAAAGCAGGAGGAGATTCGTCGAAATCACACGACCATTGTGCGTGATGATTATAAGATTGAAGACATGATGTTGGTCATTGAGGAGGCCTTTAGTGCTAAAAATGAGTTGATTCTAGCAGATCTTTTCACAGATGCTAAGGATATGAACCAAGTGATTACCCTCTTTTTAGCAACCCTTGAATTGATTAAGGTACATCGCATTTCGGTACAGCAGGAAACCATTTTTGGAACAATCACACTAAGAAAGGAATGGACGAATGAGTAGCCACTTAGCACGATTAGAAGCCCTACTTTTTGTGGCTGGTGAAGATGGACTCAGTCTACGTACTATGGCACAGCTTTTGGAAATGCCAGTTACGGGACTTACTCAGTCCTTGGAAAAATTGCAGGCAAAGTATGAGGCAGATGAGGATTCAGCTCTTTGTTTATTGGAGTCCTCAAATACCTACAAGCTAGTGACTAAGGCAGACTTTGCAAGTCTTCTTCGTGAGTACTCAAAAACGCCAATTAACCAAAGTCTCTCTCGAGCGAGCCTTGAAGTTCTTTCTATAATTGCTTATAAACAGCCTATTACTCGTGCTGAGGTTGATGCTATTCGGGGTGTTAATTCCAGTGGCGCCATTACTAAGCTTCAGGCTTTCGATTTGGTACGAGAAGCTGGTAAAAAAGATGCTGTTGGTCGCCCTAACCTTTATGCGACGACGGATTATTTTCTAGACTATATGGGAATAAACAGTTTGGATGAATTGGTGGCTATCGACCAACTAGAACTCGAGGATCAGGAAACCAGTCTCTTTAAGGAAGAAGATTTGGAAGAACATGTGGATTTCGATAATCAAGCTTGAGAGTTGGTTAAGTTTGATTACCAAAAGCTAAAGGAACATAGCAGAGATGCTAGGTAGAAAGGATACAGCGCAAAAGCTGTAGAAAAAGAATGCGTATTAATAAATATATTGCCCACGCTGGTGTGGCTAGTCGTCGTAAGGCCGAGGAACTCATAAAAGAAGGTCGTGTGACCCTAAATGGCAAGACAGTTACGGAATTGGCAACAATTGTCAAAAACGGTGATACTGTTGAAGTCAATGGCAGTCCTATTTACAATGAGGAGAAAGTTTACTATCTTCTGAACAAACCACGTGGGGTCATCTCTTCAGTATCTGATGAAAAGGATCGTAAGACGGTTATTGATCTTATGCCTCATGTTAAGGAACGTATTTATCCAGTCGGTCGCCTTGACTGGGATACGACGGGCCTTCTTATCTTGACTAATGATGGTGACTTTACTGATAAAATGATTCACCCACGTAATGAGATTGACAAGGTTTATTTGGCGCGTGTGAAAGGCATTGCGACCAAGGAAAATCTTCGTCCTTTAACTCGTGGTGTGGTGATTGACGGTAAGAAAACCAAGCCAGCACGTTACAATATTGTTAAGGTTGATCATGAAAAGAACCGTTCAGTTGTTGAATTAACCATTCATGAAGGCCGTAACCACCAGGTTAAGAAAATGTTTGAGTCAGTGGGCTTGCTTGTTGATAAGTTGTCACGTACCCGTTTTGGGACTCTTGATTTGACAGGCCTTCGTCCAGGTGAATCACGTCGTCTTAATAAAAAAGAAATCAGTCAGCTTCATAACGCTGCTGTTAACAAGGTTAAATGATAAAGAGGTTTCTGATTGTTCTGGTTAGGGCCTATCAGAGATGGATTTCTCCCCTCTTTCCACCGTCTTGTCGCTTTCGTCCAACCTGTTCGGTTTACATGATTCAAGCCATTGAAAAACATGGTTTAAAAGGTGTTCTTATGGGTATTGCTCGTATCTTACGATGTCACCCCTTTTCAGAAACTGGAGAGGATCCGGTTCCAGATTATTTTAGCCTAAAACGTCATAAAACTCCTTTGGATAAGTAATCCAAAGGAGTTCTTGTATGCTTAAATTTTTGACCAAGTTTTTGGTAGGAATAGGAGCAATACAGGATAAATTTCCAAGCGTCCAGCAATCATAGCAAATCCCATGATAAGCTTAGACAAAGGACTAAAAATAGCGAAGCTATCACTGGTTCCTAGTAATGGTCCAATGTTGTTGAAGGTTGAAGCAGCAGCGCTTGTCACGACTAAAAGATTTTGATTATCCAATGACAGAAGGGTTACTAGACCTAGCATAATAAATACATATACAGCTAAGTATTTAAGGACACTATGTTGTGTTTCTTTATCAAGAACGCTTCCATTAATGTGAAGGGAAAGGATTCTGTTAGGATAAAGACTTGCTAGGGTTTGATTACGAGCAATTTTAGCAATAATCATTGCACGGATAACCTTGAAACCACCAGCCGTAGAACCTGCTGATCCCCCGATAAACATCAAGGTGAGCAGGAGATACTGAGAAAATAGAGGCCAATTGGTAATATCTGTTAGACCAAAACCAGTGGTTGTGATGATGGTTGACACTTCAAAGAATGAATATTTAAACGAATCAGCCAAATTGTGGTAGATACCAAAAATATTGAGGACGATTAAACCTGTTGAGATTGCAACAATCGCAAAATAAGTACGTAATTCTTCATCTTGGAAGAAGAATTTGACTTTGCGCAGCAAAATATAGAAATAAAGGTTGAAGTTAACCCCAAAGAGAAGGGTACCAACTGTAACCACATAGGTAATTAAGTCGCTATGATAGTGAGCGATAGAGTCATTGTAGACTGCAAAGCCACCGGTACCAGCACCTCCCATAGCAATGATAATACTATCAAAGAGTGGCATACCACAAATCCATAGAATCATAGCAAAAATCACAAACATGACCAGATAGATGATGTACAGAATCTGAGCTGTATTTTTCAGCTTGGCAACAACCTTACCAAAGACTGGGCCAGGGACCTCTGCACGCATAACCTCATGGTGACCATTTTTACTGTTGTTCATGATAGCTAATGCAAAAACCAATACCCCCATCCCTCCAATTAAGTGGGCGAAGCTTCGCCAGAAGAGAAGAGAGTGTGTCAGGACCCCAGTGTCAGTGAGAATTGTAGCTCCTGTGGTTGTGAAACCTGAGCTCATTTCGAAGAAAGCATCGATAACACTTGGGATTTGCCCAGCGAAAACAAATGGCAAGCCTCCAAAGAAGGACCAAAGTACCCAACAGAGGGCTACAATGAGCATTCCTTCTTTTGTGTAAATATGGTAATTTTTTGGTTTAAAGAGAGAGCCAATACCACCAAGGAGGAGAAGTATCCCCATCGTCCCCAAAATACTAGCAAATACCTTAGCATCCTCATGGTAAATAAGGGCAACGATAAGTGGTACAACTAAGAGACCAGCTTCAATAAGCAGAAGTTTTGAAATAAGAAAACGGACAATAGATCTATTCATGGCAGCTTACCTCTTTAACAAGTCGTAAATGTGAGTCACGTTTTGCAAGAGGGTAACGACCACGATTTTATCACCATAAGCCAGTCTATCCTCACCAGTAGGGAAAATCGCTTTTCCATTACGGATGATAGCGGCGATAAGAACACCGTTAGCGAAATCAATGTCAGAAAGCTTCATACCGGCAATTTGGTTATTTTCCTTGATTTGAAATTGCAAGGTTTCGATGCGACCATTTGCCACATGGTGAAGAGCATCAAGACTAGAATCTTTGGCATTATAGCGTCCACGGACAAAGTGCATGACAGTATCGACGGCAATACTCTTTGGTGTGACAATTGTTGAAGTCTCACGTGTATCGATAATCTCTAAAAGACTGGTACGGTTAACCTTGGTAATGTTTTTATGAATACCAAGACTCTCAAGGAACATAGAGGTAATGATGTTTTCTTCGTCTACCCCAGTGAGCGTAGCTACCGCATCATAACTAGCAGCACTTTCCTCAAGAAGAAGGTCTTTGGCCGTACCATCTCCCAGAATGACAGAAACTTCTGGGAAGACCTGACTAAAAGTTTGTGCTCGATCCATTTTCTGCTCAATCAATTTGACCTTAATACGAGTGTTTTTCAAGATATTGAGCAAATAGTAGGAGATACGTCCAGCACCAATTAACATAAGATTTTTAATGCTTTTTGATTTGATGTAGCTGTGGAAAAGTGCCATGTCAACACGTTTCCCGGTTACATAGATCTTATCGCCAACTTGAATGGTGGCATTCCCATCTGGAATGATGAGTTCATTTTTACGATCAATCGTACAAACCAAAATGTTACTAAATTTCTTCCGGAATTGTTCAAGAGTCATGCCAGATAATTGACTGTTTTCGGTGACTTTAAAGGCCATAAGAATGACACGCCCATTAGCAAAAGTCTCGACCGATAAAGCATTCGGAAATTCAACTGTATTGGCGATATACCGAGCTGCTAGCAGTTCAGGGTTAACTACCGCTGAGAATCCAAGGAAGTTTTTGTCTTTGAAATAAGCATTGGAATATTCTGGGTTACGAACACGAACGATGGTTTCTTTAGCCCCCATTTGTTTGGCCAGAACCGCTGAAATCATGTTTACTTCATCTTTGTCAGTCATTGCAATAAAAACATCACAATTATTGACCTCGGCTTGTTCTAAAATTTTGAAGTTGGCGCCATTACCGGCAAAGCCCATAATATCGTAGCGCTTGATGAGGCGTTTAAGGACCTCTTCCTTCTGTTCAATTAAAATAACATCGTGCTTCTCTTCGACAAGAGAACGACAGAGTGCGGCACCGACTTTACCGGCACCTACGACAATAATACGCATGAGTTACCTCCAAATAATCACTTCTATGATACTCTATTTTGGCTGAAAAATCATCCTTTTCAGGCCTTTATAAGTGATTCCTATGAAAATTAGATGACAAGATCATAAATAATAATTTTTTTCTGTCAATAGTATTGACTTTTATAACAATAGTGCTAAAATAGTTTTTAAAGATTCGTTATTTTAAATCTAACCTGTCATGATTTAAGCTAATGAACGTCCACAACCATGTCGTCTGCTGAGCTTGACTCCGGGCGACATGGTATTTTTTATGTCTAGGAGAATTGCTATGTCACGTAATCACATTGTCTTGTTTGAGCCTCGTATCCCACAAAACACAGGGAATATTGCCCGTACCTGTGCAGCGACCAATAGCCCTCTTCATATTATTCGACCAATGGGTTTTCCGATTGATGACAAGAAAATGAAACGTGCAGGCTTAGACTACTGGGATAAGCTTGACATCACTTATTATGACAATTTGGCAGATTTCATGTCTAAAAATCAGCAAGGACGTTTACATTTAGTTACGAAGTTTGCGGATAAAACTTATTCTGATGAGGTCTATGACGATGGCAAGGACCACTACTTTATGTTTGGACGTGAAGATACGGGTCTACCCGAGGAATTTATGCGTGAGCATGCTGAAAAAGCTATCCGTATTCCGATGAATGATGAACATGTCCGTAGTCTTAATGTATCAAATACGGTTTGCATGATTGTTTATGAAGCACTGCGTCAGCAGCAGTTCAAGGGGTTGGAATTGAGTCACCATTATCAGCATGACAAATTAAAATAAACAGTCTTATCTCCATACCAAGAGTCTATAGTTAATGGTTATCAATAGATTAGAAATCCATAATTCCAAAACCTTGTCACCAAGGTTTTTTTATGTTACTCTTAAAAGGTCTTCAGGGCAGGGTGAAACTCCCGACCGGTGGTGATTCTATAATCTACTGTTAGGACCTAATTGAAAGAGATTCTCTAGATGGCTTGTCAGCTTTTGGAGGATTTTAGACATTAATGGTATTGATAGTAATCTTAGATAAGTCCGCGAGCGCAAGCTGATGAGGTGTGATTCCTCAACCGACAGTACAGTCTGGATGGAAGAAGACCAGTCTTTTTGCGTAGGCTTTTTTGGCATAGGCAAATCCATTGGGAACTTCTTTCAAATTGTTCAAATTTGGAGGAATTTTTTTATGACAAACACACGTAAATTGGCTTATATCGCCATTTTATCCGCAATTTCATTCTTGTTGCTTTATTTTTCATTTCCATTGATTCCGGCAGCAGATTTTTTGAAGGTTGATTTTTCAATCCTTCCTGTTATGATTGCCTTAGTCATCTTTGATTTTAAGAGTGCTATTGGCGTTCTCTTGTTGCGTTCATTGCTGAAGCTTTTGCTAAACAATGGGGGTCCAGGTTCAATAATTGGACTTCCTATGAATTTTATTGCTTTAGGATTCTTTGTTTGGGGACTTAGCTATTTCTGGAAGAAAAACCAAACAAGTAAGAATTTTATTCTTGGTTCAGTTGTAGGAACACTAGCTCTTACACTTGCCATGGTTGTCCTCAACTACATTTATGCAGTACCACTCTATGCTAAATTTGCTAATTTCGATATTGGACAATTCATAGGACTTTATAAATACCTTTTTACTATGGTTGTACCTTTTAATTTGCTTCAAGGTTTGATTTTTGCAGTAGTCTTTGCTCTGATTTATGCTCCGCTTAAGTCAATTCTAGTAAAATTATAAAAATTCTAGTAAAATTATAAATATGAAACACAAACAAATACATTATATTTATACTTCTTTTACCCTCTTACTATTTGTTGCTCTCGGTTACATGGTCAAGTTCTACCCTGAAGCCTTGACAGGATTTGATAGCAGCATCCAGACCTGGGTTCGAGGAGATTTGCCAACAGGACTGACGCATTTTTTTAAGGCGGTTACGGTCCTTGGGAACACACCTGTTCAGGCCATTATTGCAATTGTAGCGGTAATTTGGCTTTATTTAAACCAGTACAAATCTGAAGCTATCTTTGTGGGAACCAGTGGCGTTCTCGCTAGTATCATGATTGTAAGTCTGAAATATATTTACCAACGTCTACGTCCATCAATTACGCATTTGGTCCATGCTGGTGGTTATTCTTTTCCTAGTGGCCACTCCCTGGGAACCTTTATGATTCTTGGTGCAATTGCTATTGTCCTTGCCCAGCGTCTGGCTAAAAAAGGAGCAAAAGTAGTCATTTATATTGTTACGGGGCTTCTAATTGCGCTCGTCGGACTTTCCCGTATTTACGTAGGGGTTCACTATCCTACAGATGTTTTGGCCGGTTTTACCTTGGCATTTGGTTTACTGAATGCTATTTACCCGACTTACGACCGTATTCGCTTTGAATGGCGGTTCCAAAGTAAACAGAAATAGCATCAAGAGGTTGGAACAGATGTTTCCAACCTTTGACTCATTATTAAGGCAACGATACAGGTCCGTATTTCTTAAAGATCATATGAATTATCGATACATTAAAAAATACTAACTATATGTCAATTACATTACAATTGTGATATAATAGCCTTAAGCTTTTGAATTGAATAAAGGAGATTTTATTGAGTATTAAGAACAGTATCGGATTAAGAATAAAAACTGAGCGTGAAAGTCAACAGATGTCACGTGAAGTACTCTGTTTAGATGGTAAGGAGTTGACCGTTCGCCAGTTAATTCGTATTGAAAAAGGAGAGTCTCTCCCTTCTTTGGATAAATTATCCTACATAGCAAAACGTCTGGGGAAAAGCATGGCTGACTTATTGGATCATGACAGGATTGAAATTCCTGACACTTACTATGAGATGAAAAATCGTTTAATAAAGTTCCCAACGTACGGAGATAAGGAGAGAATTAAACAGAAGTTGGATCTTATTGAAGATGTGTATGATCAATTCTTTGATATTCTTCCAGAAGAGGAACTATTGACTCTAGATATTCTCGAAAATATATTGAGTTTTACCAGTTGGGAGGAGAGACCTAAAGTCGAAGAAATCTATGAAGATTTGTTTGAACAAGTCAAAAGAAAGAAGAAGTTTTCAACTAATGATTTGTTAGTTATTGATTATTATTTCTATCATCTTTATGGGAGAAAGCAGTATGATAAAAAGATTTTTGACAGAATAGCAGGTAGAGTATTAAAGCAAAACATCCCAACGGATGATGCTTATAATATTGCCTTATTTAATGATTTGATGGCTATAGCTGCTTTAAAGATTTCTCATGAGTCCTTCTCAGATTTCTTAACAGTAATAGATAAACTTTTAGCTGTCATAGAAAAATCACAGTTTCATAGTTACAAACCAGGTGTCTATATTTTAGAAGCTAAGTATGAGCTTATACATAATGGGAACAAGAAAAAAGCTGCTGAAAACTATGATAAGGCTATAATGTTTGCGTCGGTTTTAGAAGATTCCGTTTTGGAAGAAAAGACTCGAGCAGAGAAAGCGGCAGATGGTTTGTAAACAACTGAGTAGTGACATTTATGTCACTACTTTTTTTATAGTTAAACGTTTATCATATAGTTAATAAAAATATTAAGGAGTTTAATTTTGAAAAACTTAAGAAAATTTTTAGTATTACTTATTGCAGCAGCACCATTCTTCATTATTTATTATTAAATAGGAGTCACCATGTCAAAATATCCATATATTTCTCAGGTTGATCAGCGTGATTGTGGTGTAGCTGCCTTGGCCATGATTCTTAAAAACTATGGTTCATCTTATAGTTTGGCTTATTTGAGGGAGTTGGCTCAGACTTCTCGTGAAGGCACTTCTGCGCTTGGCTTGGTTGAAGCAGCCAAGCAGTTGGGTCTTGAAACGCAAGCTATTCGTGCGGATTTAGACTTGTTTAAACAAGAAAATCTATCTTATCCTTTTATTGCACATGTGGTAAAGGATGGTGGTCTTCAACATTATTATACGGTGTTTGGTCAAGCCAAGGGTCAGGTCGTCGTCGGTGATCCAGATCCTAGCAAGAAGGTCATTAAAATGTCACTTGAGGAGTTTGCTAAGGAATGGACAGGGGTTACTCTATTTTTCGAACCAGGAGAAACCTACATTAAATATAAGGAAGAGGTACCTGGTCTCTTTTCATTCCTACCAATTTTATTTTGTCGTAAGGGATTGATAGCAATCATTGTCTTGCTGAGTTTCCTAGTGACGCTTGTTAATATTATTGGTTCTTATTATTTGCAATCTATTATTGACCGCTTGATTCCTCAAGAAGACTATGCTCTTCTGACCATGATTTCTCTAGGCCTGTGTATCGCTTATCTAGCTCAACAAGTTTTTACTTTCTTCAAAGAATATCTATTGCATCGATTGGGTAATTACTTGTCCATTGCGGTCATCCTTCCTTATATCAAGCATGTGCTTTCTTTGCCCATTAGTTTCTTTAGTTCACGTCGTACTGGGGAAATCACGTCACGTTTTGGAGACGCCAATACCATTATCGATGCCCTGGCTTCAACTATTTTATCGATTTTCTTAGATGTGACCATTGTGATGACTCTAGCTGTGGCTCTCATTTTACAAAACCCTTCGCTTTTTGCGATGACTTTAACTGTAGTACCTCTCTATGTTTTGATTATTCTAGCTTTCTATAAGCTTTTTGAGAAGGAAAATTATCAGTTGATGGAGGCAAACAGTCAAGTCAATACCGCCGTTATTGATGATTTGAGAGGCATTGAAACGCTAAAATCTTTAAGAGTTGAAGAGAGACGTTATCGAGAAATTGAGGTGAAATTCCATGACTACTTGAAGAAGTCCTTGTCTAAGGCCAAGTGGCAATTAACACAAGATGGTTTAAAGACTGGGGTTCAGCTAGTTTCCAATGTCTTTATCCTCTGGTATGGAGCGCAATTGGTCATGGAGGGACAGCTATCTGCTGGTCAGTTGATTACCTATAATATGTTGCTGAATTATTTTACAACTCCTTTAATTAATATTATCAATCTCCAATCCAAAATTCAGCAGGCCAAGGTAGCCAATAATCGTCTTCAGGAAGTTTATGTTGTGGATAAGGAAGAAAAGGGAAAACTCAAGGATTTATCCTTTAAGCAATTAACTCTCAGAGGTGTTAGCCATCGTTTCAGTTATCAGCAAGAGACTCTTAGTGATGTTGATTTGACCATTAACAAGGGTGAGAAGATTGCTCTCATGGGGCAGAGTGGGTCTGGAAAAACAACTTTGGCTAAAATTTTGTCGGGCTATTATACAAGGTCTGCTGGACATGTTTGTCTGGATAAAAGTGCCATTAGCCATGCAGAGTTACGTCAATTGGTGACCTATGTCCCCCAGCAAACCTATGTGTTTACGGGAACCATTTTAGAAAATCTGCTATTAGGATTTGAAGGAGAAGTTGATGAGAGAAAACTTCTTAAAGTTTGCCAACAAGCTGATATCTTAGACGATATTCAAAAAATGCCACTAGGCTTTCAGACCCAAGTATCTGAAGATGGAGGCCTCTCTGGTGGTCAAAAACAGAGGTTAGCGATAGCAAGGGCTCTCTTGTCTAAACAACCTATCTTGATTTTTGATGAAGCGACAAGCGGTCTAGATAGTGATACAGAGAACAGGGTGTTGACTAATCTTGCTAAAATGAAACGAACAGTGATTTTCATTGCTCACCGAGCCAGTGTCCGTCAGCATGTTAGTCGCATAGTAACCATGACTAACGGACAGGTCGAAGGAGATAGTCCTATTTTCAATCCGTTTCAGTTTATTTAAAAAATTTCCTTACTTATATGAAAAAAACTTAAGAAGTCTAACATTTCACATCTTGCACCTATAAAGTTTCTATAGTATACTGTTAACATCATACTAAGAGGTGTAAACATGTTAGAGGCATATAAAAATTTTTGGTTAGGCTATCTCGATTTTTATGGTCGTACAAAACGATCAGACTATTGGTGGGTAGTCTTGATTAATGGCGTTATCGGTAGCTTGATTTTCCTACTGATGGACTTACTTGGTCAAACAAAAGCTGCTGGCTTTACGTTGACGGCTTTCATTTTATTCATAGCAGCAACGGCACTTCCTACGATTGCAATTCAGATTCGTCGTCTACGTGATGCTGATTTTAATGTTGCTTGGATAGTTTTAAAGGCAACTCCTTTAACGGTAGCTCTCTGGGTAATGTACGCCTTCCCAACAAGAAATTCAAAATAACTCCAATGAAAAAAAGGGGTGAGACTAGGAAATCTAGTTTCACTCCTTTTTCTTATAAAATAAAGCTACCTAAGAGGCTAACGAGGGTAAAGCTGATAGTCGCATAAAAGATGGCTAGACGAGTTGTTTGAATGGGTTTATAAAGTCTAATAAGCGTAAGAATACACCAAACGAAGAGCACGGTCACAAACCATCCTGACAGTAAGCGACGTGGTGTAATGCCATAAAGTGCAATATAGACCCCAAAGAGTTTCCAACCAGCGATAAGGGCAAAGAGGCTAGTAAAAGTAAAGAGTAGAGTACTAATCCAACGGAGTCCTTTGTGGTTAAAGATATTTTCTTTTGAGTAAAGATAGAGTCCCACTAAGACACCAAAATTCAGAATAGAAACGCGAACCAATTGCCAGAAGCCCTGAACAGCCATATGTGAGGCTTGGTGGGCTGGGATATTGACTTGGTTGAGAGAAAGGAGTTCTCCCATTTGACTTGTGGCAGTGAGTAAAAATAGGGCATAAGTGAAGCAGAGACTTCCAATCACAATATAAGCTGCCAGTTTTGGGAAAAGACGGGTCTTTTTGAGACTAGTTTCAAGTTGAGTTTGACTGAGTGGCTTATCCTTGGCTAAATAGACTGCAGCCAGTTGGGCAAAAAGTCCCAAAGCTAGAGGAATACTTGAAAGCAAACGGAAGATGATTAGGCCACTGTTTTCGAAGTGAATGTTGAAGTTAAACAAAGTAGCAAGTGTCTGGAAAACTTGTTTCCAAAGTTGTCCGAAAGCAGGTAATACCTGACTGAGCTGGCTGGCAGCAAATACAGTAAGTATCAAGGCTACAAAAATACTAACTAAAATCATCCCCTTGTGGAGCTGGCGGTTGTGTCGCTCTTCTGTAGAAAGTTCTTGCTTAGGTCTTGTTTTATAGGGGAGTGTAAAAACTCCAAGGAAAAAATATTTCAGAGGAAAGAGGCAGCTAGTGTAGATGAGGTCTATCCAAACCATAATTCCCAGTCTATCCTGGCTACTTTGTCCAGTTCGTGCCATTAAATAAAGTAAAAAACTGGCATGAAGGCAGAGCATTTGAGCACTTTCCCAACTGTCGTGTAGTCCCCAAAGACTTATTTGCAGACCTTGTAGGAGGCTAGTAGTCATAAATATTCCTGATTCAAGACGCATTCCTCTCTTTTCTTTTCCTGCCAGTAAACGACAGCCAAGTTCGACAGTCATTATGAGTACAATTATTGCCGGTAAGGCGAAAGAAAAATTGGTAAGGTAAGTAACATAGAGGAAGCAGGCGACAAGTAAACCGATAATCAAGCTCTTGAGTTTCCAGATGTCTCTTGGTGAAAGATGTTTCAAGAGTTTTTTTGTTTTGGTTTGCAGACTTTCCTCTTCGTAGGGATACTCCTGAGAGACTACCTGTAAATCGGTGTTGTAGTTATTTGTTTCCATCATAATTCTCCTTTAGATTTTAAATCCAAAGAAGACTTTATCATAAAAAATGAAGATAATTGTTACGCAACCGTAAAATTACTAAAAATAGGTCTATGGACTTAGGACTAGAGAAGGAGAGAGAAATAAAACGCCACCATAAAAATTTTTCTCACACGAGATGATAGAATTTGGCTGATGATTGGCAGTATCTTTCTCATTCGAAAAAAGTGTTTGCCTAATTTATAAATGGTTTATCCACTTTCAACCGAAATAGTACAAGGAATCATTTTACTTGATGGTCAAATGATGGTCAAAAGTGACGCTATTTTTTGACATTTTATGTGAGATTGAGGCCTACAGTGATGTTGCAAAAATTCTGAAAATTCGTTGACATGTGTTGTCAAAGTAGTATGATATTAACATAAAAAAATTTTAGGAGGTTCTTATGTTAGGTGTCATCCTACTCTATGTTGGCATGGTTTTAATGAGTAATGGATTTCATCGCTTGGAAGGGATTCCCGACAAATCAAATGTTGTCATGAATATCTTTACAGGTGGTTTGGGATTGATTCTCAATATTATTGTCATTGCTTATGGGGCCTGCACAGGAAAAGGTGCTGACTGGTTTTATGGTAGTGCCACAGGTCTTTTGTTTGCTTTTACCTATCTTTATTCAGCTATCAATACGATTTTTGATTTTGATCAACGTTTGTACGGCTGGTTTAGTTTATTTGTGGCAATTAATACGATACCAGCAGGGATTCTTTGCTTAACATCTGGATATGGTGGTAATGCTTGGTATGGTATTATTTGGTTCTTGTGGGGCATTCTATGGCTAACTGCCTTTATTGAAATTAACCTTAAGAAGAATCTAGGGAAATTTGTTCCTTACCTAGCTATTTTTGAAGGAATTGTAACAGCTTGGATTCCAGGGCTTTTGATGCTTTGGGGCAAGTGGTAAGCATTGATTTAAGGAGGAAAAACGATGCAATTGACAATGCGTGAGCAGGAAAAAATGATGATTAGTCTTGCGGCTATGATTGCTCAACGACGTAAAGATAAAGGGATCAAATTGAATCACCCAGAAGCAGTCGCTTTGATTACAGATTATGTACTTGAGGGTGCAAGAGAAGGTAAGACGGTTGCTCAATTGATGGATGAAGCTCGTAATCTCTTAACACGTGAAGATGTTATGGAGGGAATTGCGGAAATGATTCCAATGATTCAAGTTGAAGCTACTTTTACAGACAGTACAAAATTGGTTACTGTTCATGATCCTATTCAGTAAGGAGAAAATGTAATGATTCCAGGTGAATACCATGTGGCGAGTGAGCCAATTGATTATAATGGTGGTTATGAGGCCATTAGTCTTGAAGTGAAAAATGTGGGTGACCGTGCTGCCCAAGTAGGGTCTCACTATCATTTTTACGAAGCAAATGAAGCTGGTCTTCAATTTGACCGTGAGAAAGCACGAGGCAAACGTCTAGATATTCCAGCAGGTACAGCCATTCGTTTCGAACCAGGTGAAACGAAAACAGTGCAACTTATTGACTTTGGAGGCAAACGTCGTATTTTTGGTTTCAATAACAAAGTCAATGGTTTCTTAGACTAGAAAGAGGGCAGATAGATGAGTTTTAAAATGGATCGTAAAGAATATGCTCAACACTATGGACCAACTGTAGGAGATAGCGTACGTCTTGGAGATACCAATCTTTTTGCAGCCATTGAAAAAGACTTCACAGTATATGGACAGGAGTCTAAGTTCGGTGGTGGTAAAGTTTTGCGTGATGGTATGGGTGTCAGTGCTACGGAAACACGTGAAAATCCATCGGTTGTGGACACGATTATTACAGGTGCTACCATCATTGACTATACAGGTATCATTAAAGCGGATATCGGTATTCGTGATGGTAAGATTGTTGCTATCGGTCGTGGTGGTAATCCAGATACAATGGACAATGTGGACTTTGTTGTGGGTGCTAGTACAGAAGCCATTGCAGCAGAAGGTTTAATTGTGACTGCTGGTGGTATTGACCTTCACGTACACTATATTTCTGCTGACCTTCCTGAATTCGGTTTGGATAATGGAATCACAACCCTCTTTGGTGGTGGTACTGGTCCTGCTGACGGAAGTAATGCAACAACATGTACGCCAGGTAAATTCCACATTACTCGTATGTTGCAAGCTGTGGACGATATGCCTGCTAACTTTGGTTTCCTCGCTAAAGGTGTTGGTTCTGAAACTGAAGTGGTTGAAGAACAAATCAAGGCAGGTGCAGCAGGTATTAAGACACACGAAGACTGGGGTGCAACTTACGCAGGAATTGATAATTCTCTTAAAGTTGCGGATAAATATGATGTTTCCTTTGCGGTCCACACTGACTCATTGAATGAGGGTGGATTCATGGAAAACACTCTTGAGTCTTTCCAAGGTCGTACCGTTCACACCTTCCACACCGAAGGTTCAGGTGGTGGACACGCTCCAGATATCATGGTTTTTGCTGGTAAAGAAAATATTTTGCCATCATCAACAAACCCAACTAATCCATACACGACAAATGCTATTGGTGAATTGTTGGATATGGTTATGGTTTGTCACCACTTGGATCCAAAAATTCCAGAAGATGTTTCCTTTGCGGAATCACGTGTTCGTAAGCAAACTGTTGCTGCAGAAGATGTTCTTCACGATATGGGTGCCCTTAGTATCATGACTTCTGATGCCATGGCAATGGGACGTGTCGGTGAGGTTGCTATGCGTTGTTGGCAACTAGCTGATAAAATGAAGGCTCAACGTGGTCCACTTGAAGGGGATTCAGAGTTTAACGACAATAACCGTATCAAACGTTATGTGGCTAAATATACTATTAATCCTGCTATCACTAATGGTATTGCAGACTATATTGGTTCTGTAGAAGTTGGTAAATTTGCGGACCTCGTTATCTGGGAACCAGCTCAATTTGGTGCAAAACCTAAATTGGTGCTTAAGGGTGGTATGTTAACTTACGGTGTTATGGGTGACGCTGGTTCAAGTCTTCCAACACCTCAACCTCGTATAATGCGTAAATTATATGGTGCTTATGGTCAAGCGGTTCACCAAACAAATCTTACATTTGTTTCTCAATATGCCTATGATCACGGTATCAAGGAAGAAATTGGTTTGAATAAGATAGTTCTTCCGGTTAAGAATACACGTAACTTGACTAAGCGTGATATGAAACTTAATGATTACGCTCCAAAAACAATCCGTATTGACCCACAGACCTTTGATGTCTTTATTGATGATGAATTAGTTACTTGTGAACCAATCCATACGACATCATTGTCTCAACGCTATTTCTTGTTCTAAGAAAGAGTGTCATATAAATGAGGCTGGAATTTTTCCTCCAACCTCTTTTGTATTTTATGGCGAAAACGTTTTTAGTGCTTTCTTAAAGCGCTAAATGACTTTGATGCAGTTTTTAAATGTAATAGAAAAGGAAAAAGTATGATTTTTACAAAAGTAGATGCTCTTGTTAAAGATATTGATGTTGATAAATATCATATTGAAACAGTCATTCTTTCAAGTGATGATCTTAATAAAAAAATTATTCGTGTGAAAAGCGACCACGGCAATGAATTTGGTATTCGTCTTGATAAGGGGCAAAAATTGCAAAATGGCTCTGCCTTTTTCATTGATGACCATCATGTTTTGGCGATTGGTGTTGAATCACAGGATTTGATTGTCATTTCTCCTAAAGATATGGATGAAATGGGAATTACAGCTCACATACTTGGAAATACTCATAAACCAATTGAGGTGAAAGATGCCAAGATTTATTTGGAAGTTGACCCTGTTGTAGAGCAAGTATTGACTCAAAAAGACATTGCCTACACGATTGAGGAAGTGGTCCTTGACAAACCCCTTCGTCACGTGAATTTGACTGCCCATGAACATTAATCCTTTTGCTAACGTGTCTTTGCGAGACTATCTTGAAATTGTTCAAATTGTTGATTCAACCTTTCCAATTGGATCATTTAACCACTCTTTTGGGATGGAAAATTATCTGCGTGAAGACACTGTAACAGATGATAAGGGCTATGAGGAATGGCAAGAGGCTTATTTAGATAGCCAATTTAAGTATGGTGAAGGACTTGTGATTAAGCTAGTCTATGATGCCATGGCTTCTGATGATTTGGCTCAAGTTTGGCAATATGATAAGACTTTGACTGTTTCGACGCAAGCACGTGAAACCAGACAAGGAACGAAGATGATTGCTAAGCAAATGTTGCGCCTGATTCAAAGGCTACATGCTATTCCAGTATTGGATGACTATCAGTCCAAAATACGTAAGGGTGAGGTTTATGGCAATCCTGCTATTGTCTTTGCGCTTTATGTCTTCAACAAGGGGGTTGGTTGCAGTGAGGCCATAGCCCTTTATGGCTATAGCATTATCTCGACTATGGTTCAAAATGCTGTTCGTGCCATTCCCCTTGGACAATTTGCTGGACAAGAGATCGTTTTACGTAGCTTTTCACAATTAGAACACATAACACAAGCCATTCAAGAGCTGGATGCGTCCTACCTTGGGGCCAATACACCTGGTCTTGAATTAGCTCAGATGAAACATGAAACTCAGGTGTTCCGCCTATTCATGTCTTAAAATATCAACAAGGTTAAGAGGAAAAAACAATGACAAAACGTACTGTAATTATTGGAGTTGGTGGACCTGTTGGTTCAGGGAAGACTCTTTTGCTTGAACGTCTCACACGACGTATGTCTGACCTAAATTTAGCGGTTATTACCAACGATATTTATACCAAAGAAGACGCCCTTTTCTTGGCGAAAAATTCAAGCCTAGATGAAGACCGTATCATTGGTGTAGAAACTGGTGGATGTCCTCATACTGCGATTCGTGAGGATGCTTCTATGAACTTTGAAGCGATTGAAACCCTTCAAGAACGCTTCAACCATGATTTGGATGTTATCTTCCTTGAAAGTGGTGGGGATAACTTGGCTGCGACCTTCAGTCCTGATTTGGTTGATTTCACCATTTATATTATTGACGTTGCTCAGGGTGAAAAAATCCCACGTAAGGCTGGTCAAGGGATGATTAAGAGTGATTTGTTCTTGATCAATAAGACTGACCTTGCTCCTTATGTTGGAGCCAACCTAGACCGTATGCGTGAAGATACCCTTCATTTCCGTAACGAAGATTCTTTCATTTTCACAAATTTAAATAATGATGACAATGTTAAGGAAGTGGAAGAATGGATTCGTAAGAATTTCCTACTAGAGGACTTGTAAGATGACACAAGCATACGATGGCTTTGTCCATCTTGGATTTTCAAACCGAAATGGTCGTACAATTTCCCACAAGAAATACCAAGAAGGTAACTCTCGAGTATCAGCGGATAATTCAGATGCCAATGGTGTTCCTTACTATTTCCTGATTAATATGGGTGGGGGCTTTGTCGAGGGTGAGCAGTATCAAGTGACCATTGATGTTAATAAAGATGCTCATGCCTTGGTAACAACCCAAACACCTACCTATGTTTACAAGTGTGAAAGAGGACAGTTGACGCAACAACATACGTCCATCACACTTGAAGAAAATAGCTATTTGGAGTACATGGCTGATGAAGTCATTCCCTATTTGAAATCACGCTATTTCCAAACAAGTCGTATTGATATGGATAAGTCTGCCCACTTGATTTATTCAGATGGTGTGACGGCAGGTTGGTCTCATGAGGATTTGCCGTTTCAATACCATTATTTTCGTAATTTGACACAAATCTACCAAGATAATGAGCTTGTTTATAGCGATCAGACCCTCTTAGAGCCTCAGAAACAAGATATGTTTAAACTTGGTTATTTTGAAGGCTGGCGAAATTATAATAGTTTGGTAATGGTGTCACCAAATATTGACGAGGCTTTTGTTAAGGCTTTGCAGAAGCACTTAGAAGATCTGAATTTAGAGTCTGATTTTGCTATTTCATCCTTAGATATCCCAGGTCTGGTGTTACGTATCTTAGGAAAAACTGCTGAGGATAATCGTCGCGTCATTTATGCCTGTGCAGACTATTTTAGACAAGAAATACATGGATTAACCCCTTTGAATTTGAGAAAAAATGATATGAGGAGATAAAAAATGCATATTCCTGAAAATTACCTAAGCCCTACGACTTGTGCGGCAATGGGGGCAGTTATGTTGCCTATTTGGTATAAGGCCGTCAAGGAAGTAAAGGTTAAAGTTGATACGGATAAAAAAACGATTCCTATGTTGGGAATCGGGACTTCCTTGTCCTTCCTTATCATGATGTTTAATCTTCCAGCCCCAGGTGGAACGAGTGCCCATGCTGTTGGAGCAGTGCTAATTGCTATATTGTTAGGGCCTTGGGCTTCCTGTTTAGCAGTTAGTGTGGCCCTGGCTATGCAGGCCTTGCTCTTTGGTGATGGTGGAATCTTGGCCTTTGGTGCTAACGCCTTTTGTATGGCCGTTGTTATGCCATTTGTAGGTTATGCTGTTTATAAACTCTTGAATAAGTGGACAAAGAACAGGATAATTGCCAGCTTTTTTGGAGGTTATATTGGGATTGTAGCTGCAGCTCTGACTGTTGCTGTTTTACTTGGTATTCAGCCGATTTTCTTTAAAGACAGCAGTGGTAACCCTCTTTACAATCCTTACCCATTGTCGGTGACGATTCCAGTCATGGGTGTAACCCACCTCTTAATTGGTCTGGTAGAAGGTTTTTTCACAGCAGGTGTACAACAATTCATTGAACGTTTAAATCTTGAGAATAATAAGCAAACGACTGTCAAAAAGCTTCGTCCTTTGTTGTTGTTTATCTTGGCGATGATTATTTTAACCCCTCTTGGTTTATTGGCCACTGGAACAGCTTTTGCTGAATGGGATGTTCAAGAGTTGGTGGAAAAATTGTCCCACTATCATGTGGTAGCTCAAGCGCCCAAAGGTATGCTAAATGGATTCTCATTCCACGCCATCTTCCCTGACTATAGTATTGCAGGAATTCCTGAAGTCTTGGGATATATCCTAAGTGCTGCGTCTGCTGTTTTGATTTCCTTTGTCCTCTACCGCTTGATTTTTGGTAGAAAGGTTGAAAAATGATTCTGCCAGATTGGATGTTAGAAGAGCGTCCGGAAGTGACTAAAGTTGGGAAAAATAGCTTTCTTATCCGAAATCGTCACCATTTGGAAGCTCTTATCCAAAAGTTTGAGACACATCCTGTGCCAGTCGCATCCATCTTTCATCCAACGACTAAGGTTTTACTTCTCCTCTTGTTTCTTTTTTCGGTTGGGATTAGTCGAAACCTCACAGTCCTATGGATTCTAGGCTTAGTCTTAGGTTTTGGTGTGGCTTTCCTACCCCATTCCGTTTTAGTTAGGACCTTAAAAAAGACCATTTTATTATTGGTCTTCCCTATAATTATTTATCTGCCCCATCTCTTATTTAGCGGTGGACAAACCCTCTTTCTTTTAAGGCTTCCCTTGATTGCTTTGGCCATTGCCTATTATTCGGAGACGAGTACGATAAGTGAGATGTTAGCTGCCTTAAAGGGTCTGCATTTTCCTGACCTTATCCTACTCCAGTTGGATATTACCATAAAATATATTGATGTTTTTGGGAAACAATTAATGGACTTGCTTAAAGGAATTGAGGCACGTAGCTATGGTGGTAACCACCGTTTCCAAATTGGGAGCAATGTCTGGGGAATTCTCTACCTTAAAGCAATACGTTATGGTGAGGAACTCACTCAGGCCATGGAAGCGCGTTGTTTTGTTGGTGAGTATGTCAAGTCATCACGGTCGTTCACATGGAAGGATTGGTTTGCCTTGGTTGGACTAGTGGTAGTAATTTTAGGACAAATTCTTTTAGGAGGATGAGATGTTTCAATTGAATCAAGTGGCCTGTGCCTATGAACAAAAAAAGGTCTTTACTGGTCTTGATTTGGAGATTAGACAAGGGCAATATGTGATGTTGATGGGGGAAAATGGGACTGGAAAGTCGAGTCTCATCAGTCTATTAACAGGCTTCAAACAAGAAGAGTCTGGCCGTATTCTTTTCCTAGGGAAAGAGGTCAGGGAATGGTTGAAGGACAAACGTCAAAAACGTGATTTCTATAGTCGGTTAGGTATTCTTTTTCAAGATGTAGATAGTCAGCTTTTTAATAGTACGGTCTATGATGAGATTGCCTTTGGGCCTCGTCAGTTAGGTTTGACTGAAGAAGAAGTCTCAAAACGTGTTGAGGACACTCTAACCTTACTTAAAATTGACGATTTAAGGGACCGAGTGCCTTATCAATTGTCTGGTGGTGAAAAGAAGAAAGTAGCCTTTGCCAGCATTATGGTAACCAATCCAGATGTCTATATTCTTGATGAACCCTTCAACAATCTCTCTAAAGAATATGAAGAATTTTTTAGAGAGCTCTTACATGAGCTTCATTCGGCCGGTAAAACCATTATCATGTCAGCCCATCACTTTAAGCATCTTCATCATGAGAAGGCAGATGTTCTTCTTTTTGAGAATGGGAAGGCTGATTTCTTTCCTGCAAGGGAGGTTCTCAGTAATCAGCAAGTGATTGAGCGCTTATCACATTACTAATGAGTAAAAAGGTAGAAAATCGTTATTGGTTTTCTCCCTTTTTTATTTTGTCAAACAATTGATACTTCAGAGTGATAGGATTTTCTTATCACCTTGATTATGTTTAAGTATTAGTTAAGACTAGTGATTTTTGTTACAATTAGAACAATCAATCTCAAAGGAGACAATTATGAAACTTAAAAAAATTCTTGGAATCACAGGTGTAGCCATTGCTTCAGTAGCATTGCTCGCTGCATGTTCTTCAAAATCAAAAGATACATCTTCAGATACATCTTCGTCAAAATCATCTGGTGCTAAAGAAACTGTTAATTTTGCAACGGTCGGAACAACAGCACCATTTTCATATGAAAAAGATGGTGAATTAACTGGTTACGATGTGGAAGTGGCTAAAGCGGTCTTCAAAGACTCTGACAAGTATGAAGTGAAATTCCAAAAAACAGAATGGTCTTCAGTCTTTACAGGTCTTGACTCAGCTAAATACCAAATGGCTGGGAACAATATCTCTTACTCAGAAGAACGTGACCAAAAATACCTCTTCTCATATCCAATTGGAACAACACCTGCAGTCTTGACGGTTCCAAAAGATAGTAAAATCAAGAAGTATGATGACATCGCTGGTCACTCTACACAGGTAGTTCAAGGAACATCAACAGCTACTCAATTGACTGAATTCAATGATAAACATTCAGATAAGCCAGTTGAACTCAACTACACTAATGAAAACATTACACAAATGTTGACAAACTTAAATGAAGGTAAATACGACTTCAAGATCTTTGATGCCCCAACAGTTAATTCAATTATCAAAAACAATAAGTTGACAAACTTGAAGACCATTGAACTTAAGTCTGATCAACAACCATACATTTACTTCTTGTTTGCTGATAATCAAAAAGACCTTCAAAAATTTGTAAATAAACGTTTGGAAGAACTCCAAAAGGATGGTACTTTGGCTAAATTGGCTGAGAAATTCCTTGGAAATAAAGATTATATCCCAACTAAAGATGCCTTGAAAGTACCAAGCAAAAAATAAGAAAATAGGCTGAGGATAGATATTTCTCAGCATTTTCTTATAAATAAAATTTAGGATAGGCTATAGCTAATAACTATAGATTCATACAATTATAAACAATTTGCTACAATTGTCATCCTATGGGATAATAGTTTTACACTTAAAACAATTTAAAGGAGCTTATGATGAAATTTAAAAAAATTCTTGGAATTGCAGGATTAGCAGTCGCTTCAACAGTAGCCTTGGCTGCATGTGGTGCTGGTGGTAACAAGTCAGCTAAAGATGATAAAACATTGACAGTTGGTATCATGACATTGGATGATGCAACTGAACCAGTATGGGATAAGGTCAAAGAATTGGCTAAAGAAAAAGGCGTAACGATTGAGTTGAAAGAGTTTACGGACTACAACCAACCAAACGAAGCCCTTAAAAACGGTGAAATCGATGTCAATGCTTTCCAACACATTTACTTCTTGAATAACTGGAATAAAGAAAACAAGGGTGATGTTGTTGCTGCAGCAGATACACTTCTTAGCCCTATCCACCTTTTCTCAGGTACTGAAAACGGAAAAGCTAAATATAAAGATGTGAAAGATCTTCCTGAAGGGGCTACTATCTCAGTGCCTAATGATGGTACAAATGAAAGCCGTGCTTTGACTCTTCTCCAAACAGCTGGTTTGATTAAATTAGATGTTAAAAAAGGTGAATTGGCAACAATCAAGAACATTTCTGAAAATCCAAAGAAATTGGAAATCAAAGAAATCGCAGCTGAACAAACAGCTCAAACTCTTTCATCTGTAGATGCAGCAGTTGTTAACAACTCATATGCCCAACAACAGAACGTTAACTACGATACAACCCTCTTCCAAGAAGATCCAAGTCAAGATTTGAAAGATTGGGTTAACATCATTGCAGCTAACAAGGATTGGGAAAAATCAAATAAGGCTGATGCGATCAAAGTTTTGATTAAAGCTTACCAAAATGATGAAGTTGCCCAAACCATTTACGATGCCTCTAACAAGGTTGACCTTCCAGCATGGAAAGGTGCACCAACACAAGATCAATTGAAAGCTAATTCAAAGAAATAAGCTAAGGGCGGAAGGGCGTGTGAGAACACGCCGTTTTGTCTTGTATGAAGGAGACGAATTTGATGGCATTTTCTAGTGAAGAAGAACAGTTACAAAAGTTCCGTAATGACGAAACTGCTCAACACTATTTTGAAGTTTTGCGGACTTTGATTTCTAAAAAATCTATTTTTGCTCAAAATATTGGTCTCTATGATGTGGCTGCCTACCTTGGTGAAATCTTTTCAAGGATAGGTGCAGAGGTGACGATTGACGAGACCTATACGGCACCTTTTGTCTTGGCAAAATTTAAGAGTCCAAATCCGGATGCTAAGACCATTATCTTTTATCAGCATTATGATACTGTTCCTGCGGATAATGATCAGCCTTGGACGGATGAACCTTTTCGTTTGACTGTTCGTAAGGGTTACATGTATGGTCGTGGTGTTGATGATGATAAGGGGCATATTACAGCTCGTCTGACAGCCCTTCGTAAATATATTCGAGAGGTCGGTGACCTTCCTGTTAATATCACGTTTATGATGGAAGGCGCTGAGGAATCTGCTTCAACTGATCTTGAAAAGTATTTGGAAAAATACCGTGACGACCTTCTTCCTGCAGATCTTTTGGTTTGGGAACAAGGTAACCGCAATAGTAAAGGACAACTAGAAATCACAGGTGGCAACAAGGGGATTATTACCTTTGATTTGTCTGTCGAGAGTGCCGATGTTGATATTCATTCTAAATTTGGTGCTGTGATTGAATCGGCGTCATGGTATTTACTCAATGCTATCTCTAGTATGCGTGATGATCAGGGACGGATTCTCATTGATGGTATCTACGATAAAGTGATTCAACCTAACGAACGTGAGATGGATCTCATTGAGACCTATGCTATTGAAAATGCAGACAGCCTTCGAAAAATTTACGGGCTAAAACTTCCAATTTTGGAAAGTGACCGCCGTGATTTCTTAAAGACTTATTACTTTGAACCAGCCCTTTCTATCGAAGGGATTTCGACGGGTTATCAGGGACAAGGGGTTAAGACCATCTTACCAGCGCAAGCCAAAGCTAAAATGGAGATGCGTTTGGTTCCTGGCTTGACACCTGAGTATGTTTTGGAGCATATCAAGGCCCATCTTAAAAAAGAAGGATTCGACCGTATTAAGGTAACCTTCACTCTTGGTGAAGAAAGTTATCGTAGCGATATGTCTGATCCGGCTATTGTCAATGTTATTGAGTTGGCAAAAGGCTTTTATGAGGAAGGTGTCGCTGTACTCCCAACGGCTGCCGGTACTGGACCTATGCATATGATTTATGAGGCTTTGGGTGTTCCTATGGCAGCTTTTGGTATAGGAAATGCTAATAGCCGTGACCACGGTGGGGATGAAAATGTTAGCCTAGCAGACTACTATACCCACATTGAACTAATTAAGGAGTTAATTGCAAGTTATGAGTAATGTCATTATTGATTTGAAAAATATTGATATCACCTTTACACAGAAACGCCGCACTATCCAAGCGGTTAAAGATGTGTCTATCCAGATTGAAAAAGGTGATATTTACGGAATTGTTGGTTATTCAGGGGCTGGGAAGTCTACCCTGGTGCGTGCTATTAATCTTTTGCAAGTGCCTACAGCTGGTCAAATCACTATCGGTAAGGATGTGACTTTTGCAGATGGTAAGGTCCAATTAACGACAAAAGAGTTGCGTCAAAAACGTCAAACAATTGGGATGATTTTCCAACACTTTAACTTAATGGCTCAGAAAACAGCTTATGAAAATGTTGCCTTTGCTCTCCGCCACTCTAAGTTAAGCAGTGAAGAAAAGGACAAAAAAGTTCGTGGCCTCTTGGAGTTGGTTGACTTAGCTGACCGTGCCGAAAACTATCCTGCACAATTGTCAGGTGGACAAAAACAACGTGTAGCGATTGCCCGTGCCTTGGCCAACGATCCTGAAATCTTGATTTCAGATGAATCTACATCAGCCCTTGACCCTAAAACGACTAAGCAAATTCTTTCACTTCTGCAAGATTTGAATAAGAAACTTGGTTTGACAGTGGTTATGATTACCCACGAAATGCAAATTGTTAAAGATATTTGTAACCGTGTAGCTGTCATGCAAAATGGTCAACTTTTGGAAGAAGGCAGTGTCCTTGATATCTTCTCAAATCCACAAGAAGATTTGACACAAGAGTTTATTGAAACTGCAGCGGGAATTGAAGATGCTTTGACTAAGATTAATGCGCAACCTTTGGTTAAAAACTTGCCAAGTTCAGCTCTTCTTGTTCAACTTAAATACGCTGGTTCTTCGACAGATGAGCCACTCTTGACTGAAATCTTCAAAGATTACGGTGTTTCAAGTAATATCCTTTATGGAAATGTTGAAATTCTCGGTGATACACCTGTTGGTGAATTGGTCGTTGTTTTGGATGGCGATTCTGACAAGGTTATTGCAGCGCAAAAAGCGATTGAAAATGCAGGTGTTAACTTGCAGGTACTTAAGAAAGGAGCCCAATAATGGCAGATTGGATTCAACAAAACTTTCCAGATATTTATCGTATCGGTATGCAAGGGGTTAACTCTTGGCCAGATGCCATCTACGCAACTCTTTATATGACCGTGATTTCCTTCATCATTGGGGGACTTCTTGGTCTGGTTATGGGACTCTTCTTGGTATTGACAGGACCTCGTGGGGTTATTGAAAATAAATTTGTTTTCCAAATCCTAGATAAGGTGACCTCTATCTTTCGTGCCATTCCTTTCATCATCCTCCTAGCGATTTTGAAAGGCTTTACTTACTTCATCGTAGGGACTAACCTTGGGATGACAGCGGCCTTGGTTCCATTGTCAGCGGCAACCTTCCCATTCTTTGCCCGTCAAGTACAGGTGGTACTTGCAGACTTAGACCGTGGGGTAATTGAAGCAGCACAAGCTAGTGGTGCGACTCTTTGGGATACTATTAAGGTTTACCTTGGTGAAGGTCTACCTGAGTTGGTTTGTGTATCAACCGTGACCCTGATTTCACTCGTTGGTGAAACTGCTATGGCCGGTGCCATCGGTGCAGGTGGTCTTGGTTATATTGCCATCTACTATGGATACAACCGTTCAAATACTTCCGTCACTATCTTGGCAACCTTGTTGATCCTGATTTTGATCTTCCTTATCCAATTTGTCGGTGACTTCTTAACTCGTAAATTGAGTCATAAATAAGAGTGGAAAGCCTGCTTTCAACAGGCTTTTTTCATGTCTTGACGATTTGAGAAATATATCATAATATGGAAGTCAATGAATGTTTTGTGGTTTTGTTAACCACATAAAAGGAGTTAATGAGTTATGCAACGTTTTATTTCAACGTGGAATAGAACCAGCTTGATAAAGCGTATTGCCATTGGTGTGGTAATCGGTGCTTTGCTTGGTTTGCTTATTCCTAAGATTACAGTTATTGGTCTCTTGGGAGATATGTTTGTTGGTGGTTTGAAGGCCATTGCACCCCTCTTGGTTTTTGCCTTGGTTGCCAATGCCCTTTCCCAAACACGTGAAGGCCAACAAAGCAACATGAAGACGGTAATTGTTCTCTACCTATTTGGAACCTTTGCTGCAGCTTTGACAGCTGTGATTTCCCACTATATTTTTCCAATTTCATTGAAATTGGGAGCAGCCGCAGCTACCAAAGCAAGTGCACCTCAGGGGGTTGGTGAGGTGTTTAAGGATTTATTGCTTAAGATGGTGGATAATCCTATTAATGCCTTGGCTCAAGCCAACTATATTGGGGTTTTGGTCTGGGCTGTTGTCTTTGGTTTTGCTATGCGAACAGCCAGTCAACACACTAAAGAATTGCTTAATACCTTGGCTGAGGTGACCTCTCAAATCGTGCGTTGGATTATTAACCTAGCACCATTTGGTATTCTTGGTCTTGTCTTTAATACGATTTCTGAAAATGGTATTGGCGTCTTGGCAGATTATGGAGTTCTTATCCTTGTTCTGGTTGGTACTATGGCCTTTGTTGCCTTGGTGGTCAATCCAGCCATTGCCTTTGTGATGATGGGCAAGAATCCTTTCCCATTGGTTTTCCGTTGTCTGAAAGATTCTGGGATTACTGCCTTCTTTACCCGCTCATCAGCTGCCAATATCCCCGTCAACCTTCAATTGTGTGAAGACCTTGGTTTGAATCCTGATACTTACTCAGTTTCTATCCCTCTGGGTTCAACAATTAACATGGCAGGGGCAGCCGTGACAATTAATGTTTTGACACTGGCTGCAGTGACTACTTTGGGAATTGAGGTTGACTTTGCGACAGCCCTTATTCTTAGTGTAGTGTCAGCTATTTCTGCCTGTGGTGCCTCAGGTATTGCAGGAGGTTCCCTTCTCTTGGTCCCCGTAGCATGTAGCCTCTTTGGTATTTCAAATGATCTGGCCATGCAGGTTGTCGGTGTCGGCTTTATCGTCGGTGTCATCCAAGACTCATGTGAAACGGCCCTCAACTCGTCAACAGATGTTCTCTTTACAGCAGTAGCAGAAAAAAGCCGTTGGAATAAGGCTTAGATAATAAAGAAGGTCAGCCTCTGGGGCTGACTTTTTGAGGTTATGTAGTCAACATAGGCAAAGACTATAGCTAGCTCAAGGATTTGTCATCTTTAAAATACCCATAAAATGTGGTAAAATAAACGTCTCTAATAGAAAAGGGTGAGATATTTATGACTAATAATCTATTAGTACTTCAATCGGATTTTGGTTTGGTTGATGGTGCTGTTTCGGCCATGATTGGTGTGGCTTTACAAGAAGAGCCAAGCCTAGGAGTGCACAACTTAACCCACGACATCACTCCCTATAACACATTTGAAGCTTCCTACCGTCTCTTTCAAACCGTTGAATACTGGCCGAAAGGGACAACTTTTGTATCCGTAGTTGACCCTGGTGTCGGATCGTCACGAAAAAGTGTGGTTGCTCTGACTAAGACTGGGCAATATATCGTTACTCCCGACAATGGCACACTTTCTTATATTAAAAAGAATGTTGGTATCGTGGCTGTTCGAGAAATTTCAGAGGTTGAGAACCGCCGTAGTAATACCGAGCTATCTTATACCTTCCACGGACGTGATGTTTATGCTTATACAGGTGCCAGATTAGCCTCTGGTCATATCAGTTTTGAAGATGTTGGACCCGAGTTACCTGTGGAGAAAATTCTAGAACTTCCAGTGGTTGAAACCATCATAGAAGATCATTTAGTTCGTGGTGCGATTGACATTCTAGACGTCCGTTTCGGATCGCTTTGGACCTCAATCACACGTGATGACTTTTACGCTTTGGAACCAAACTTTGGTGATCGTTTCGAAGTGACCATCTTTAACAATGATATGTTGGTCTACCAAAACCAAGTTACCTATGGAAAATCTTTTGCGGATGTTCGTATTGGTCAACCCATTATTTATATCAACTCCCTCTATCGTGTGGGACTAGCCATTAACCAAGGGTCTTTTGCCAAGGCTTATAATGTCGGTGTAGGATCTAACTGGCACATTGAAATTAAACGTTTAGGAGATTAAAGTAAAATTATGAAAAATAATTCAATTCGTACAGTAGTTGCGACAGGTATTGGTGCAGCACTCTTTATTATCATTGGTATGTTTGTTAACATTCCTATTTTTGGGAATACTAGCATCCAACTGCAATATGCAGTTCAGGCTCTGTTTTCAGTAATATTTGGCCCCATCACAGGTTTCTTCATGGGCCTCATTGGTCATGCGCTTAAGGATGGTATCCAATACGGAAGTATTTCATGGGCTTGGGTTCTTGCTAGTGGTGTTATAGGTCTTGTCATTGGTCTATTTCGTAAAAAATACGATGCAACAAAAGGGGTTCTGACATTTGGAAATATGATTTGGTTTAACCTCATCCAACTCTTATCTCTTATTATTGCGTATGGTGTTGTGACACCAATCGGTGATAAAATCCAATTTGCGCAAGAATGGTCTTACCTCTATGCTCAAGGTTTTGTTGCTGGATTGGCAAACTTTATTACAATTGCAGTTGGAGGAACGGCTCTACTTGCAATTTACGCCCACTCACGTACACAATCAGGTAGTCTTACTAAAGACTAGAAATAATTTATAGCAGAGTGTGGCTTGTCAAGATTTTTTTGATAAGCCCTCTCTTTTTTAGTAGAAACATGGATAAATACATTAGTTTTAATCAGTTTACATTTCAATATGATGCGCAAGCGGAAGCTACAATCAAAAATATCAGTTTTGATATTGCCAAGGGTGAGAAAGTACTTATCTTAGGCCCGTCTGGTAGTGGAAAATCAACCCTGGCCCAGTGTCTTAATGGTATCATTCCTAACATTAACAAAGGTCAAGCGCAGGGGCAGGTGACTATAGGCGGCCAAGACATTTTCAATCAATCAATCTATGATAGGTCTCAATTGGTATCTACGGTGTTACAGGATCCAGATGGTCAGTTTATTGGATTGACGGTAGCTGAAGATTTGGCCTTTTCCTTGGAAAATGATTGTGTCAATCAAGGTAAGATGAAAGATAAGGTGGCTCTCTGGGCCGAACGTTTGAATTTGAGTTCTCTCTTGGGTCATCGTCCTCAAGATTTATCAGGTGGACAAAAACAACGGGTCAGTCTAGCTGGGGTCTTGATTGATGAGAGTCCGATCCTCTTATTTGATGAGCCGTTGGCAAATTTGGATCCTAAATCGGGCCAAGAAACGATTGCCCTTATTGATAAAATTCACAAGGAAGTAGGAGCCACGACGATTATTATTGAGCACCGTCTGGAGGATGTTCTTTATCGTCCTGTTGACCGTGTTTTATTGGTCAATGATGGGAAACTCCTCTTTAACGGTAGCCCAGATGAGCTTTTATCAACTACTCTCTTGTTGGATAATGGTATTCGTGAACCCCTCTATGTGACGGTTTTACGTCAGTTGGGATTTAACACCAAAAGTGCAGAGCAACTCAGCCAACTAGAAACTTTGGACCTGTCTGGTTTAAGCTTGCCGGACAGAACGAGAAAGGTTCCATCTGAAAGTCAAACAACTCCTATTTTAGAGGTTGGGAAACTTAAAGTTGGCTACGGAGATAACCTACCTATAATTGAGAATTTGTCCTTTAGTCTGAAAAAGGGTGAGCGTCTAGCAATTGTTGGTAAAAACGGAGCTGGTAAGTCAACGCTTGCCAAGGCTTTATGTGGCTTTGTCCCTAGTCACGGCAGGCTGATTTATAAAGGTCAGGATATTAGCCAGGATAGCATCGCTGAGCGTTCAGAACGTATCGGGTTTGTTTTACAAAATCCTAACCAGATGATTAGTCAAGCTATGATTTTTGATGAAGTAGCTTTAGGTTTACGTTTGAGAGGTGTTGACGAGTCAGAAGTTGAAGAGCGTGTTTATGAGGTTTTGAAGACCTGTGGCCTCTATAGTTTTCGTAAATGGCCCATTTCTGCCCTATCATTTGGTCAGAAAAAGCGTGTGACTATAGCTTCTATCTTGGTTTTGAAACCTGAAATCATTATCTTAGATGAGCCAACGGCTGGTCAAGATTACCAAACGTATACGGATATCATGACTTTCCTTGACAGTCTTCAGCAGCAAGGCCATACGATTGTAATGATTACCCACGACATGCAACTTATGTTGGAATACAGTGATCGTTGTTTGGTTGTCGTTGATGGTGCGATTATCGCAGATGATAATCCTGTCGCCATCCTCAATCAGCACGACCTGTTGGAGGCAGCTAATCTGAAACAGACATCACTCTATACCTTGGGTCAGAAATTGTCCTGTGATCCAGTAGACGTGACAGAGTATTATATTGATAAAATTAACAAAGGAGGCCCTTATGTCTAATCGTTTAATTGGTTATCAATCAGGTCAAGGTTTCCTTTATGGATTATCTGGTGCAAGTAAAATGATTTTCTTCATTTTAGTATCAGTTGCTTGTATGGCAACTTACGATCCTAGATTTATATTAGTAATAGGTTTTCTATCTATTTATCTTTTCAAGCGAGCTAATATTCGATGGAAAGATGTTTCATTTGTTGTTGAAATCATTGGAGCTGTTGCCCTCTTTAACTTAGTCATGGTTTATCTTTTCGATCCTAGCTATGGTGAGGAGATTTATGGTGCTAAGACCGTATTGGTTGAAGGATGGGGCCGCTTTTATTTAACCAGTCAGGAGATTTTCTATCTTGCTAATCTCTTGCTTAAGTATTTTTCAACGGTTCCTCTTGCCATTCTCTTTCTGATGACTACCCATCCGAGTCAGTTTGCAGCTAGTCTTAATCAGATTGGATTGCCTTATAAATTTGCCTACTCCGTTAGTTTGACATTGCGTTATATTCCAGATGTTCAAGAAGAATTTTTTACGATTCGCAAGGCCCAGGAAGCGCGTGGCTTAGATTTGTCGAAAAAGGCAGGTCTGGTTAAGCGCATTCGTGGGAATCTACAAATCGTTCTTCCATTAATTTTTTCTTCGTTAGAGCGTATTGATACCATATCGACAGCTATGGAATTACGTCGCTTTGGTCGCTATAAAAAACGTACCTGGTATGTTCATAAATCTTTGACTAAGCAAGATTATCTTGTAATCTTATTAGCGTTTCTGCTGTTAGGGATTAGTCTAGGATTGATTTTCCTGAATCAGGGTCGCTTTTACAATCCTTGGTTATGATATTAAGGTTAAAGATTGTATGGATTTTTGCAACAATAAAAAACGTTCTAGTCCTGTTCATTGTGAACAAGATTAGAACGTTTTTCTGTTATTTCAAATACCCCAAATAATCAAATTTTTCTAGTGTTCGATTGTCAGCAACGACTAGGATAGTTCCTTCATTAGGCAGCTGTTTCGTAGGGTCAAAATGAGTGTTTAGTTTTCCATTTTCATCGTTTCTAAAACCAATGACATTGACGTTGTAAGTTTTTCGGAGATTCAAGGTGTGCAAAGATTTTCCTGCCCATTCATGAGGAATCCTAAGCTCGATTAAAGCCACGTCATCCTCTAGATGAAAGACATTTGAAATGTTATAGCGGAGTATGTTGGAAGCCAGTTCTTTTGCCGTACTGCGTTCGGGTGTAATGACGAGGTTGGCTCCCATACCATAGAGAACCTCTTCGTAATTGATGCTTTTAGCTTTAGCAATGATACGTTTAATCCCTAGCTTCTTACAGTGCAAAAGAGCCAATGCTGAAGACTCCAGATGCTCCCCTGTAGCAATAATAACGGTATCACAGCTCTCAATACCAGTCGAGCGAAGAAAATCAATGTCAGTAATATCCCCCACAGCAGCCTTAGTCACCTGATCTGCTAGAGAATCAATGGTTTTAGGATTGTTATCTAAGGCAATGACATTTTGGCCAAAAGTGGAAAGTTCGGTTGCGATGGTTTGTCCAAAAATCCCCAAACCGAGGACGCCGATAATTTGTGTTTTCATGTAGAATCCTTTCAGAATTTTGTTAATGAATTGGTTGTTTAGCCAACAGAGATGTCAGTTGGTGAGTAGGAAACCTGTTTCTCTTTTTTGGTCATCAAACTCAAGAGAACAGTGATGGGACCGACACGACCAATGAACATGAGAGCCATGATAACAAAGCGCCCTATGGTATTAAGACTAGGAGTCAAATCCATAGACACACCGACTGTGGCAATAGCTGACACACTCTCAAATAGCAAGGCCAGTGGTGAGAGATTTGGATTGGTTTCAAGCAGAATAACATAGCCGACAAAGAGCATTGTTAGGAAAAAGAGTATAACTGTGAATGCTTGCAAAACAGTCTTATTAGATATAATACGATTTCGAAAAACAACGCTCGAGTTACCAGATAGCTCTGACTTAAAAAGTAGGAACATGATGGAGGCAGTTGTCACCTTGATACCACCCGCAGTTCCTCCAGGTCCACCACCGATAATCATCTGAATCATAAAAAGAAGATTAGTAGAGAAATCGGCCTTGGTATAGGAAATCGTTGCGAAGCCAGCGGTACGCATGGTTACAGTTTGAAAGAAACTGACCATAAGTTGCTGCCAAACGTTGAGAGAACCGATAGTCTTAACATTATCCATTTCCAGTAGCCAAGCTAACAAGGTCCCCATCAAGAGGATACAAGCTGTACTAATAAGCACAAGACGGCTTTGATTACTAAGGGGTCTACAAGCTAAATTCCAGTTTCTAGGACGATTCTTGATATAACGCTTAAATAACTGAATCAAATCAATCCAGACTGCAAAACCCAAACTTCCAGACATGATGAGACCTGCGACAGCAAGGTTTATTGTTGGATTGGTCGCATAGTCTTGTAGGCTGTTAGCTCCTAAGTTATCAAAACCAGCGTTACAAAAAGCTGAGACCGCTAGAAATAGACTGTTAAAAATGCCGTGACCAAGTCCAAAGCGAGGGATAAAATCAGTCATAATCACTAGTGCCGCTAAAGCTTCAATGGAAAAAGTTATTTTATAGACCTTGAAAAGATAGGATTTTAAATCTTTTTGATTGTCCCTGCTGAGTGCAGATTGAAGGAGATCTTGATCGCTCAAGCCCAATTTATTTTTAAGGCTGTAGGTACTGATAGCAATCAAAGAGACTAGCCCAAGACCCCCGGTCTGCATGAGAAGCATGGAGACAATTTGACCAAAACCATTGTAAGCTTTACTAACAGGAACCACAGAAAGTCCAGTCACACAGACCATTGATACCGTGTTGAAAAGATGGTCTAGATAGTTTGTTTCTGGACTATTAGCATAGTGACTAATGGGAAGACTAAGTAAGATACTTCCCACCAGAATGACAAAGACAAAACTAAGCACAAGTCTTTGAGTGACAGAAAAACGATTAATCAATGAAAACCTCCAAATTTACCATAAGGGGAAACAATAATCCAAGGAATCAAAAACATCCTTGGATGAACGTTATAGTGGCTTCTTATTAGGCATTCCAGCACGACGAGGGTACTTGTTTGGAGTTTCTTTTTTCTTCTCGACAATGGTAATATGACGCCCATCACCATTTGGTAAATGGTAGTTATCGTTGAGAATAGGTTTGGCAAAAAGGAGGTTCAAAGCATTCTTAGCTTCAGCCAATTCTTCATCGGCCGCTGCAGCCTTAAGTGCAATGAGTTGTCCACCAACCTTCAAGAAAGGAATGGTCAATTCTGAGAGAATCTGCAGACGTGCAACAGCACGGGCAGTCACCACATCAAATTGAGCACGGAAGGACTTATCTTGACCAAAATCCTCGGCACGTCCATGATAGAAGTGAACACCGCTAAGTTGCAGCTCATCTGCCAAGAGATTGAGAAAATTGATGCGTTTATTAAGAGAATCAATGATGGTCACTTCAAGCTTAGGACAAAGAATCTTCATAGGGAGACTTGGAAAACCAGCTCCAGCCCCAATATCTAAGAGTCGAATATCTTGATTTTTGATATGTCCTTGCAGAACGGGAGCCAACGAATCATAGAAATGCTTAAGGTAAACATCGTTTTTATCAGTGATTGCCGTAAGATTGATTTTTTCGTTCCATTCTACCAATAGCTCAAAATAGCGTTGAAATTGGTCTTTTTGCTGCTGACTCAGATTGAATCCCTCTTCTTGTAGAGCCTTGTAAAAATCTTCAGGTGTCATTTTTATATTCCTTTTAAATAGTTTCAATGCTCTTATTTTACCATAATTAAGGCCTTTCATCTAACACCAAAAATGAGCGAACATTAGGAGCAAACGTATTTTTCATTATCTTTTAAAGAAGTTCTAAGTTTAAGAAATATGTAATATTTAAGGTGTTATTTTTTCTTAAAAATCTGATATAATACTAATTAAGTCTAAAATCATAATTACTCGCTTAAAAGAAAGTGACAATATAGTTGCTTTAATGAAAGGCGGTTGTGGGGGATTATGGTCTTGTGGATTAAAAATCACTCCCCGTGGGGAAATTTAGTTTGAGGATTGACAATGATTTATCTTTCAGAAGTTAGAAAGTCTCCAGAAGGGCTTGCTTTTAACGAAGCACCTTTACTTTTGGAGTCTATTAAAGAACGCTATAATCAGGTTTTAAATCTTGAACAGATTCAAGCAAGTGGACAGGTAGTCTATGATAATGGATTGTACCTTTTGGATTATCAATTAGCTTATAATATTACATTACCATCTAGCCGTTCTCTTGAGCCTGTAACGCTTAGTTTTAACTATCCAGTCTCGGAGACCTTTATTCAAGAGGCAGATGCCCTTCTACAGAAGGAATTAGTCGAAGAAAACTTGGTTCTTATCTTGGATGGTGATGCCATTAATCTAGATGAGAGTATATTGGACAATATTCTTCTTAATATTCCTATGAAAGTCTTAACACCAGAAGAAGAGAAAGGTCAAATTTCTCTTTCAGGAAATGACTGGGAAGTCCTGTCGGAAGAGGAATATGCAGCCCTCCAACAAGAGAAAAAAGAGGCAAGTAATCCTTTTGCCCAATTGAATGGTCTATTTGATGAAAATTAATTCAAAAAAATAAACTAAAAATGTTTGACAATTTTAAAACTGTATATTATTATATCATTAGAAGTTAATTTTCAGATTTATTTGCTAAATAAATCGACAGACTTTTAAAGGGAAATAGAAGTCAAAAAAATTTAAGAAAGTGGTAAATACTTATTATGAGCAAACGCATTTTGATTGTTGAAGATGAGAAAAACCTTGCTCGTTTTGTCTCGTTAGAACTTCAACACGAAGGATACGACGTTGTGACAGCAGACAACGGACGTGAAGGACTAGAAATGGCACTTGAGAAAGATTTCGATCTTATTCTCTTGGATCTTATGTTACCTGAGATGGACGGTTTTGAAGTAACTCGTCGTCTCCAACAGGAAAAAGATACTTATATTATGATGATGACAGCTCGCGACTCAATCATGGACATCGTTGCCGGATTGGATCGTGGTGCTGATGACTATATTGTAAAACCATTTGCGATTGAAGAACTTTTGGCACGTATTCGTGCGACCTTCCGTCGTCAAGATATTGAAGCTGCTAAGAATGCACCAGCTAAAGCGTCAACTTACCGTGACTTGAAATTAGATGTTCAAAACCGTACAGTTGTACGTGGTGATGAAGCTATCCCATTGACAAAACGTGAGTTTGATTTGTTGAACACACTTTTGAGCAATATGAACCAAGTGATGACCCGTGAAGAACTTTTACTTCAAGTTTGGAAATATGATGATGCTATCGAAACAAACGTTGTAGACGTTTATATTCGTTACTTGCGTGGAAAAATTGATGTTCCAGGCAAAGAATCATATATTCAAACGGTACGAGGCATGGGTTATGTTATTCGTGAAAAATGAGTAAATTACAAGATAAATTATTCGGTAAAGTAACCATTAGAAAAAAGTTGACCATGACAACTGCTGTGGTCTTCTTTCTTGTATTATCGATGTTCACCCTCGTTGTTGTTTTTTCAGCAAATACGCTTCTTTTACAACGTGAACGTCAAAATGTAAATGCTACCATCTCAAAGGTTGTTACATACATTGAAAAAGACTGGGATTCTGATGAAGAATTAAGTCCAGAACCGCTCTTAGCTGCCCTTTATTCGCCTAAAAATATCTATGCATCAATTATTAATGGCGTGCTTTCTGAAAAGCATTCTCTAGATGGCCAAGTTGCGATTTCTAATAAACTCTATTCAAATCAGTCAGTCTTTGTTTATGACAAAAAAGGAACGTTTATCTTTACCTCTGAGGAGAATACAGATTCTCCACCAGGCATGTCTGAGGTTAACAAACTAAAGTCAGTGTCTTATAAGGGAAAACGTGGCTTCTTGCTAGAGGTTCCGATTTATGGTAAAGATAAAAAGACAATAGTTGGTTATGCCCAAATCTTCCATGATTTGGAATTCTATTATGCCCTCAAAGAGCGTCTGATTTTCTTATTGATTTTCCTTGAAGTAGGGATGACGGTCTTGGTCATCGCAGCGACTGTCGTTGTCTTGACATCTATTCTTCGTCCGATGAGACAGTTGCACGAGACTATGGGGGTTATCACCGATTCACCAAGCGATTTGGAGCTCCGTTCTAAGATTGAAAGTCATGATGAAATTGGTGATTTGGCGGTTAACTTTAACCGTATGATGGATAAAATCCAAGAAAATAATCAGATGCAGATGCGCTTCTTGAGTGACGTGAGTCACGAGTTGCGTACTCCGATTGCCGTTATCAAGGGACATATGGACCTCTTGCAACGTTGGGGTAAAAATGACCCTGAGATTTTGGAAGAAAGTCTTGAGGCTGCAAGCCATGAGGCCAACCGTATGACCATTATGATCAATGATATGTTGGATTCTATCCGAGTTAAGGGATCCTTTGAGAATCACAGAAATGACACTTGTGATTTGAATTCTTCAATTCGTACGGTTATTGGGAACTTCCGTGTTTTGCATGAAGATTACCAATTCTATCTCAATGATTTTGAAAGTTCTGAGCGTCCAGCACAGATTTACAGCCAACACTTTGAACAGGCTATCACAATTTTGATTGATAATGCCGTCAAGTATTCACCTGTTGACAAGGAAATCCAGGTAACAATTAAAGCTCTGGAAAATGAAATGCTGGTACAGGTACAAGATAATGGTGAAGGAATTTCTAAAGAGGACATCGAACATATCTTTGAGCGCTTCTACCGTTCAGACAAGGCACGTAATCGTACTACAACTCAATCTGGTGTGGGTATTGGTTTATCAATCCTTTACCAAATTGTGGAAGCTTACCGATGCCGTATTGAAGTTAGTTCTGAATTGGGTGTCGGTACACGTTTCGACCTCTATATTCCTTTTGCAGAGGCAGAAACTACGTCACCACAACTTGAACTTTAAGTAAGAAAAAATGAGTGCTATAGCGACTCTCTTCATAAGCATGTCCTAGCTTAGGGCGTGCTTTTTACGTGCATTTATGGTAAAATAGAGTACCGAATTTCGAAGATTGGTGGTGAAATGCATGCGTTGTCCAAAATGTCAACATAATAAATCTAGTGTTATCGATAGCCGTCAGGCAGAGGATGGGAATACCATCCGTCGTCGTCGGGAGTGTGATACGTGTCACACTCGTTTTACAACATTTGAGCGTGTGGAGGAAGTTCCACTTTTAGTTGTCAAAAAAGACGGTACGCGTGAACAATTCTCTCGTGATAAGATTTTCAATGGTATCTTGATGAGTGCACAAAAACGCCCAGTTTCTAGTGAGGATATTGAAAATGCTATCACTCGGATTGAGCAAAACATTCGCCGCAACCATGATGGAGAGGTTGATAGCGAGGTTATTGGGAATTTAGTCATGAAAGAACTCGCTGACCTTGATGAAATTACCTATGTCCGTTTTGCCAGTGTTTACCGTTCTTTCAAAGATGTTGATGAAATTGAAGAGTTACTTCAAGAAATCACCAAGACAGTACGTGCGAAAAAAGAGTCTAAAAAATGAGACCTATTGAAGAATTTGTCTATGTTGGCAATCAGGTTATCGTTCCCGATCAGGCAAGTTTAATGCGTTGCTACTACCCCATTATTGGGAGTGAGGGTTACGCTCTTTACCAGTATTTTGTGGCTTTCTATGACAATGGAAATCACCGTCATAAGTTTGCGGCTATTTTGAATCACCTCAATTTTGGCATGCAGCCCCTCAAGGAGGCTCTGGCCGTCCTGACAGCGGTGGATCTTTTAGCCTTCTATCAATCACCCCAAGGAATTTATGTTGTTGAGCTTAAGTCTCCTTTATCCATTGAGCAATTCCTCAAGCATGCGGTTTACAGCTCGCTTTTGGAACAAAAAATTAGCGAACCATCAGTAGATGCTTTAAAACCGGCAAGTCTACACGGTTTGCAAGATTTATCCAAACGTTTTTCAGATGTCTTTACAGATGAGCGTTTGGCTCAAAAGACCGTGTCAGACATCAAGCCTAAGAATTCATTTGATTTAACTAGCTTCAGAAATCGGATGCAGGCCGATGGTCTTGTCTTTACAGATGAAAAGACAGATGTGCCTGAAATCTATAAATTGTCTGAAATTCATCATATGAATTGGTATGATACCTATCTCTTGGCTAAAAAAACAGCTGTAAACCATCAGATTATTGTCAAGCGTATGCAGGTGCAATTAGAGCAGGCACAAGCTCAAAAATTAGGTGGTGACTCTGCTTTGACGGAGACTGAAGAAAAGATTCTTAAGGCGGTCAGGTCTGAAAAACCTATAGATTATCTACAAGGTGCCAAGGGTCCTGGTGGTGCTGTGACTAATTCTGAGAAGAAGATTCTCACAGACTTGGCACAAAGAGGCTTTATGGATGAGGTCATCAATCTCATGGTTGCCTATAGTTTGGGTAGGACACATTCAACCAATGTGAATAGAGAGTATATTTCTAAACTTGCTAATGATTTTGCCTTTAAGAAGATTATCAGTGCTGAACAAGGGCTTTTAGCTTTGCGTAGTGGTTACGATAAGAAATCAAAGCAAACTAAGGCTGATGCTAAGAAAAAAACAAATGTGCCGAGCTGGAGTGATCCTAATTATGACAATCAGACCAGCCAGGCCGATCAAGCCAAATTGGACGAAATTAGACGTCGTGCTTTGGCTAAACTAGAAAAAGGAAAGGAGTAGCCCATGGAAAGAGTTGGACAAACCCTCAACCGAGCGGGTCATTACGGGTCTGCTAATGCAACAGATTTAACCAAGCAAATCTTGGCAGATCCAAGAGTGGCACGTTTTATTCAAGAGCATGGCTTAAGTCAGGATGAAATCAAGCGTAGTCTCCCTAAGTTTAATCAATTCTTGGTGGAATGCCGTAAGGTCAAAGAAGGTGATGTCTCCTACATTGCCAAGGGGTATGAGCCAATTCTAACCATGAATGAGGGCTACGCTGATGTGACTTATAAGGAGACACGTCAGCTCAAAGAGCAGCAGGAGCAACAGGCTATTGCCAATCGGATTAACTTGGTAAGTCTCCCTCAATCTTATCGTAAGATTACTTTTGCGGATATTGCTTTAGACGATGTGGCTCGTGTTGATACCTATGAGAGTCTTGTAGAGTTTGTGGCTGATTATCCAAGTCCAGATCAAAAGGGTCTCTACCTCTATGGTGACATGGGAGTTGGAAAGTCCTTTATGTTGGCTGCCATGGCTCATGAACTTTCAGAGACCAAGAAGGTTGCTACGACCATTATCCACTACCCATCCTTTACCATTGATGTTAAAAATGGTATTAAAGATGGTTCTGTTAAGGAACAAATTGATGCTGTAAAAGAAGCAGAAGTCTTGGTTTTAGATGATATTGGTGCAGAGCAGTTCTCTTCTTGGATTAGAGACGATGTTTTGCAGGTCATCCTCCAGTACCGCATGATTGAGGAGCTACCGACCTTCTTCACATCTAACTATAGCTTTGTGGACCTAGAAGCTAAGCTATCTAATGGACGTCAGGGAGACGAAACATGGCAGGCTAAACGTGTCATGGAGCGAATCCGTTTTCTAGCCAAAGAGGTTCACTTGAGAGGCGTTAATCGTCGTTAAGTTGACCCCAATAAATGATAAAAAAATGATTGATTTTGCTTTACTTGTGGAAGGTAAGGTTGCTAAACGAAGAAAGGAATCCCTGTTTTAACTAGGGACTTAAACATATGACATTACCTACAGTTGCTATTGTGGGTCGCCCCAATGTTGGGAAGTCGACCCTATTTAACCGAATTGCGGGTGAACGTATCTCTATCGTCGAAGACGTCGAGGGGGTAACACGTGACCGTATTTATACTTCTGCTGAATGGCTTAACCGTCAGTTTAGCTTGATTGATACGGGTGGTATTGATGATGTTGATGCCCCATTCATGGAGCAAATCAAGCATCAAGCTGACATTGCCATGACTGAAGCAGACGTTATTGTCTTTGTTGTTTCAGGTAAAGAAGGCGTTACAGATGCGGATGAGTACGTTGCTCGTATTCTCTATAAGACTCATAAGCCAGTTATCCTAGCCGTCAATAAAGTGGATAACCCTGAAATGCGTGCAGATATCTATGATTTCTATTCTTTGGGGCTTGGCGATCCCTATCCTGTTTCATCTGTTCATGGTATCGGAACGGGGGACGTTCTCGACGCTATCGTTGAAAATCTCCCAACAGAGATTGAAGAAGAAAATCCAGACATCATTCGTTTCAGTTTGATTGGGCGTCCAAATGTCGGAAAATCAAGTTTGATTAACGCCATTTTGGGCGAGGACCGTGTGATTGCCAGCCCAATTGCTGGTACGACTCGCGATGCCATTGATACAAACTTTGTGGACAGTGAAGGTCAAGAGTATACCATGATTGACACCGCTGGTATGCGTAAATCTGGTAAGGTTTATGAAAATACAGAGAAATACTCTGTCATGCGTTCTATGCGTGCCATTGACCGTTCTGATATTGTTCTTATGGTTATCAATGCAGAAGAAGGTATCCGTGAGTATGACAAGCGCATTGCTGGTTTCGCCCATGAAGCTGGTAAAGGGATTATCATCGTAGTTAACAAATGGGATACGATTAAGAAGGACAACCATACTGTTGCCAATTGGGAAGCGGATATCCGTGAGCAGTTCCAATTTTTGAGCTATGCACCAATTATCTTTGTATCGGCTGAAACTAAACAACGTCTTAACAAGTTGCCAGAGATGATTAAACGCATCAGTGAGAGTCAAAACCGTCGTATTTCATCGGCTGTCTTGAATGATGTTATTATGGATGCCATTGCCATCAACCCAACACCAACAGATAAAGGAAAACGTCTTAAGATTTTCTACGGCACACAAGTTTCGGTTAAACCACCAACATTTGTTATCTTTGTCAATGAAGAAGAGCTTATGCACTTCTCATACATGCGTTTCTTGGAAAATCAAATTCGTCAGGCTTTCGGTTTTGAAGGAACACCAATCCACTTGATTGCTCGTAAACGTAAATAAAAAAAGAGACCAACCAGAATAGAATCTTTAAGGGTTGGTCTTTTGTCATTGTAAGGAGAAATGATGTTAGAAAATATTAAAGCTTATTTATCTAAACAAGGGGTTAAGTATATCAAACCTGAAAAAGCGGGTCCGCATCAAGAAGAGATGGAAATGCTCAAGGCACTTGGTCAAGCAGCTCGTAAGGAAATGCAGACTTTGTCAAAAGTTTTAGAGGAGCGTTTGGCACCCTTTAAGGTGGATCGTGTCAGTAATTGGGCCAATCAGGCACAAATATGTCGCCCACACTTTTGGTGCTATTATAGGGCCCCTGAGGACAGTTTAGACGATGTTGCCATGGCGATTCGCCTTTATGGTCAGCCTGAAAAATGGGGGATTTCAGTTGAGGTTAGCTTTGTCGAACGGAAAAAATCAGACACCACTCTAGCTAAGCAACATAAGGTCCTAGACTTACCGATTGCCCCCTCTCTATACTATTTTGCCCAGGAAGATGGTGTCAGTCATCGTGTAGAAGGAACTGAAGAGAATCGTCAGATGCTTAAAGCAGCAGTTAGAGATGGTCGTGTTCGTAAGGTGTTGGTTAAATATGATGTACCTGTGACGAGTAGCTTGACTGAGGCTGACTTGATAGATCAACTAATGGAAGGCTTTCAACTATTAAGGCCCTATTATGATAGTTGTCATGACACAAATGAGTTATTGTAGTAATAGTGTAAACGAGGAGAATACATACACAGGGCTTACTGCTTTGAATGAGAATTTTAAATTAGCCTCCAAAGGTATCCCTTTCGTAATATCAGCCCCACAAGATTGACTTGGGTTTTCCCGAGTCGGAAAGTGGACAAAAAGCTCAGTTGGCTACTGCATTAATGCTTTAAAGTAAAATAAAAACGAGGTTGGAACAATTGTCCCAGCCTCGTTTATTCATTTATTTATTTTGGTGCAATAACTTCAGCACCACCCATGTAAGGACGAAGAACTTCAGGGATAGTTACTGAACCATCTTCGTTTTGATAGTTTTCAAGGATAGCAGCTACTGTACGTCCAACAGCAAGTCCTGAACCGTTAAGAGTGTGAAGAAGTTTTACTTTACCATCAGCTTCGTCACGATAGCGGATTTGTGCACGGCGGGCTTGGAAATCTTCTGTGTTTGAACATGAAGAAATTTCGCGGTAAGTGTTTTGCGCTGGAATCCAAACTTCCAAATCGTAAGTTTTCGCAGCTGAGAATCCCATATCGCCAGTACACAAAGTGATGACACGGTATGGCAAGTTAAGTTTTTGAAGAATATTTTCAGCGTTAACTACCATTTTTTCCAATTCATCGTATGAGCTTTCTGGTTTTGAGAATTTGACCATTTCAACCTTGTGGAATTGGTGAAGACGGATTAATCCACGTGTATCACGACCGGCTGAACCAGCTTCTGAACGGAATGAAGGGCTCATGGCTGTGAAGTAGATTGGTAATTCTTTTCCGTCAAGAATTTCACCACGGTAGTAGTTGGTCAAAGGAACTTCGGCTGTTGGGATAAGGACGTAGTCAGTACCATCAAGTTCGAAAGTGTCCTCTTTGAATTTTGGATATTGACCAGTACCAAACATTGAGTCGTGGTTAACCATGTAAGGTGTAATCATTTCAGTATAGCCTTCTTTAGCGTGTTCATCCAGCATGAAGTTGTAGATTGCACGTTCCAATTTTGCTCCCAAGCCTTTGTAGAAGAGGAAGCGAGAACCAGTGACCTTAGCACCACGTTCCCAATCAAGAATGCCAAGGTCTTCACCAAGATCCCAGTGAGGTTTAATCTCAAAATCAAAGTCACGAGGTGTTCCCCAACGGCGAACTTCTACATTTTCATCTTCGTCAGCACCAACTGGTACAGTCTCGTGTGGTGTGTTTGGAAGTGTCACAACGATACTGTTAAGTTTTTCATCGATAGCAGCAAGTTCAGCATCAATTTCTTTGATTTCGGCAGAAACTTTTTGCATGGCTGCAATTTGCTCTGAGGCGTCTTCTTTATTACGTTTTGCTTGAGCGATACCGTCTGAGGCAACGTTACGTTGAGCTTTGAGTTCTTCAGATTTGATAAGAAGTTCACGACGTTTGACATCAAGTTCTTTTAGTTCATTTAAAGTTTCAGCAGCGACACCACGTGTAGCCAATTTTTCAGCAAGGGCATCGAAGTCGTTACGAATACGTTTTACATCTAACATAGGTTCCTCCAAAAAATAAAACACCCCAGTGAAACTGTTGGAGTGACATGAGCCACGGTTCCATCCAACTTCACAGGAGTGCACTTGTTTATGTCTTTAATTAAATG
Organism: Streptococcus sp. C150; assembly: GCF_000187445.1. Taxonomy (NCBI): domain Bacteria; kingdom Bacillati; phylum Bacillota; class Bacilli; order Lactobacillales; family Streptococcaceae; genus Streptococcus; species Streptococcus sp. C150. Next base: position 172,038 of record NZ_GL698450.1, read on the forward strand.
AAACGGTAGAATTTCGTAGGTTAACCCTACCTGCTCGCAGCAACCGCAGGCTTTCTGGAAAGGTCTAGCTATTACTTATCCGTCCCTAACATTATACAAAAATTATGATTTTTTGGCAAATAAACCTTTGAAACGAGCGCCAATAGTCTGAAGAAGAGTTGGTAATTTGACGACCTTGTCATTTCCTAGATGTTCCCTTGCAATCTTTAGAATCTTTCCAGAGTCCTTTGAAGCAAAGAGAAATTTGCTCTTGTCGGTTAGGATTTCAAAATGACGGCTGATCCTCTTTCCTGACACATTAGCACCAATTTGAGTGATGCTGGTCCAAGGAATTTGAATATATTGTTCAACATTAATATCAGGATAGAATTCAATAGCCACATCGCCAATTAGAAACTTCCCCACCTTACCTCCGATGGCCATGTAGGAGACGCCTGTTGTATGCAATTCAACTGTTTTGTTTAATGATTGTGCCATATTTTTCTCGCTTTTTGATAGTAGTATCCTTATTATAGCATAAGAAAAGAGTTTAGCTCGGCTAAACTCTTACTCTTTTTGTTACATAATTTTGAAGAAGCTTGCAATAATACCAACTACAAAGAGTCCGATAATGATTGTGATTGGTGAAACTTTCTTCTTAAGCAACCACATACATGCAAACGTAAGGAGAAGTCCCATCAAACCTGGAATCAAAGAATCCAATTGTTTTTGTAGGGTATCGACTTGAATCTTATCAAAGCTGAGTTTATCGTTGACTTGACCAAGGATAGTTTTAAGTTGGTCACCAGAAACATTTCCTTTTGGCCATACAATGTAAGCACCTTTAGAAAGTACCTTACCAGGAAGATTTACGATGAAGTTGATTGAAACCCAACGTTCAACCAAGACGGCAAGGATGAACATACCGAGGATTGAAGCCCCTTTAGTAATATCTTTCAAGATACCACCAGACATGTCTTTAGTAATTTCTGAACCTGCTTTGTAGCCAAGTTCTTGAGTATACCACAAGAAGGCCATACGAATAATATTCCAACCGATGAAGAAAATAAGTGGACCAGCAATGTTACCAGATGCAGCAAGAGAAGCACCAAGTGCCCCAAGGATAGGACGGATTGTGAACCAGAAGACTGGGTCACCGATACCAGCAAGAGGTCCCATCATACCAATCTTAACCCCTTGAACAGCAGCATCTTCGATAGGAGTACCATTAGCTTTTTCTTCTTCAAGAGCTAGGGTAACACCCATGATAGGAGCGGCAACATAAGGGTGAGTATTAAAGAATTCCAAGTGGCGTTTTAAGGCAGCAGCTTGATCTTCTTTCTTTGAGTAGAGTTTTTTAATAGCAGGAATGAGTGAGTAAGCCCAACCCAAGTTTTGCATACGTTCGTAGTTCCATGAACCTTGCAAGAATTGTGAGCGCCACCAAACTTTTTGACGATCTGATTTGGATAATTGAATTTTTTCAGCCATGAGAGCACTCCTTCCTAGTAGTCTTCTAAAATATCGCCGATAGGGTCGCCAGAACCAGAAGCAGTTCCACCACCACCGTTACCGCCACCTTGTTTAGAAAGGTTGAGGTAAACGAAGGCGATAGCGACACCGATTGCACCAAGAGCAATAAGAGTCAATTGACTAATAGCTGCAAGTGCAAAACCAATGGCGAAGAATGGCCAAACTTCACGAGTTGCCATCATGTTGATAACCATGGCATAACCAACGGCTACAACCATTCCACCACCGACAACCATACCATGGTTGAGCCAGTCAGGCATCAAGCCAAGGGCATGTTGAACAGATTGAGCTGGGATAGCAAGAAGAAGTGCAGCAGGAACAGCAATACGCAAACCTTGAAGAACAAGAGCTAGGTAGTGAGCACGTTCAACACCTGCGATATTTCCGTTTTCTGCAGCCTTATCAGCAGTGTGAACAAGGGCAACAGAAGCTGTACGAACAAGCATCGTTAAGAAGAGACCAGCAACTGCAAGTGGGATAGCTGTTGCAGTTGCAACCCCGATACCTTCAGTTGTGAAGTTACCACCTTTAACCAAAATAATGGCAGCAGCAACAGATGCAAGGGCAGCGTCAGGAGCGACGGCAGCACCGATATTGGCCCAGGCAAGGGCAATCATTTGAAGGGAACCACCAAGCATGATACCTGCAGTGAGGTTACCTGTAGCAGCACCAATAAGAGTACAAGCAACAAGTGGTTGGTGGAATTGGAATTGGTCAAGGATACCTTCAAGACCAGCAAGGAAGGCAACAACTACGACCAAAATAGCAGAAATAATTGACATATCTGACATGGTTATAATTCCTTTTCTATTGAGTTGTGATTAGCTGAGCAAGTCAACTAATGTATCCGAATGAAGATTATTGAACGTTTGCTTTTTTGATAAGGTCAAACAAGTCTTTCTTAGAATCGTTTGGAACCTTACGAACGTCAAATGCTACGCCAAGGTCACGCAATTTTTCAAAACATGCAACATCGTCTTTGTCCATTGACAAAACGTTGTTAACCATTGTTTTACCAGTTGAGTGAGCCATAGAACCAATGTTAAGTTCTTTGATTGGCACGCCACCTTCGACAGCACGAAGGGCATCTTGAACAGTTTCGAACAAGATAAGAGCGTGTGTGTTACCAAAGCGAGGATCTTTAGAAGCATCAATCAATTTTTGAATTGGAACCACGTTAGCTTTAACGCCATTTGGTGCTGCTTGTTTAATCAATTCCTTACGCAATTCGTCTTTAGCAACATCGTCTGATGCTACAATGATACGGTCTGCTTTAGATGCAGGGGTCCAGTTAGTTGCAACCTGACCATGCAAAAGACGTGTATCCAAACGTGCCAAGTTAATCTTGAGCTTACCATCTCCAATAACTGTCCCTTCTGGGATAGCTCCTTGAGGTGCTGCAGCTTCTTGAGGTGCAGCTGTTGTTTCTTCCACAGGATTAAGTTCCTCTGGAAGTGCTTTAATACCACCCTTAGCTTCCTTGATGATATTACCAGCAACTTGCTCTGCAGTAGCGTTAGCATCTATCATACGTTCTGTGTATGCTTGGATAAGCATTGGCAAGTTAAGACCTGTGATGATGGCAATCTTACGATCTGGATTTTCCCCAGCAATACGGCTGGCTTGGTTAAATGGTGATCCACTCCAAAGGTCAGCCAAAACAAGAATTTCATCATCAGCATCGAATTGTGCGATGGCATCGTTGAAGTGGCCGTAAAGGTCGTCAGGACCTTCACTTGGCATAAAGGTAACGACTTGAACCTTCTCTTGGTCCCCAAAAATCATAGATCCTGATTGGTGGATTCCCTCAGCGAACTTACCATGGCTGGCGATAATAATACCGATACCCATTCGTGTTCTCCTCCTTTAAAATATTTTTTCCTAGGCTTAAAAAGACTATCTCCGATTTCATTAAGACGGCAAAAAAAGCGCCTCTCAATCTTTTTGAACATAAGAAATCAAGAACAATTATATTCTAAAACGCTTCCACTAAAATGTCAATAGCTAGTGAAACAAAAATGTAAAACAGACCAATCACTATCAGAAATTAGCGTGAAATGATAAAAAAGATTATCCAATGATTAGACTGGATAATCTTTTTATCATATTTAAAGACTAGTTCTTCTTAACAATGAGTCGGAAGAGATTTTTAAAGCCTTGTTTGAGAACAGCTAGAAAGCTAGGAGCTTTTCTTAAGCTTTCACGTGGAATTCTTTTTTGAATTTCTTTTAAGGTTGTTCTGCTTTTTCGACTGGCAAAACGGAAACGTCCATTTTGCTTAGTGCGGATTTCAAAGCGTGGGATGAATTTACCGCCAAAGTAAACGTCAGCAATCACATAAGTAATTTCATCCCAAGGAATCTGAACATAGTCTTGCAACTTCGTATCATTGTAAAACTCGAAAGCCTTATCACCGACCATAATATTTCCGTAAATTGGCCCTTCACGGAACCAAGTTCCCTTAGTTGTGTGAGCCATTTCCGTATTGAGCGATTTAACCATGGTTTGCTCCGATTAAAGTAGACCAATGATGTGGAGCAAGATAGCAAGGACAAAGATACCCAAGATGATGATGATTGGAGAAACTTTTCTCTTAAGAAGATACATACAAAGGAAAGTCAAACCAAGGGCAGCCAAACCAGGAATCAATTGGTTTAAGTTATCTTGCAAGGTTGTTACCTTGTTAGCTTCAAGTGATTTACCGGCAGCTTGTTGAAGAAAGGCTTCTTTGACACCGGCAATCCCTTTTGGTAGTTTATCCCAATGAATGAATGCTTCATCTTGTTGTTTAACAGTAGAAACAACTGGTGTGAAGGTGATGCTTACCCAACGTTGGATAAGAGAACCGATAACGAACATCCCCATCATTGAAGCTCCACGAGTGACTTGTTGAAGGAGGTTACCTGACAAGTCGTCCGTAATCGCAGTACCAGCACGATAACCGAATTCTTGAGTATACCACTTAACGGCAGCTACCATAACGTTCCAAAGAACGAAGAAAACGATTGGGCCCATGATATTACCTGAAACAGCCAAGCCTGCTCCGAGTGAGAGGAAGATTGGACGAAGGGTAAACCAGAAGAGAGGGTCACCGGCACCTGCAAGAGGTCCCATCATACCGACCTTAACCCCTGAGATAGCAGCGTCGTCAATGTCAGCGCCGTTGGCACGTTCTTCTTCTAAGGCGAGTGTAACCCCAAAGATTGGGTTAGCCATGAATGGTTGTGTATTGAAGAATTCTAAGTGACGTTTAAGGGCAGCTGCACGTTCTTCTTTTGATTGATAAAGTTTTTTGATTGCAGGAATAAGAGTATAAGCCACACCACCATTTTGCATACGTTCATAGTTGAATGAAGCTAAAAGAAAGTATGAGCGCAAGAAAGCTTTAAAACGATCAGCTTTTGTTAATTTAATTTTTGAATCAGCCATTTTCTTTCCTCCTAATTAAAAGTCTTCCAGAATTTCACCGAGGGGATCACCTGATCCTCCATCATTTGAAGAACCATTTGAACCACTAGCTTCAAGCGCAAGGTACATCACGGCAAGACAGAGACCGATAACACCCAAGCTAATCAAGGTTAATTCTTTGAGGGCAGCCAAAGCAAAACCAAGGAAGAAGAATGGCCAAACTTCACGACTAGACATCATGTTGATAACCATGGCATAACCAACGGCTACAACCATACCACCACCGATTGTCATACCTGATGTTAACCATTCAGGCATAGCTTCAAGACCAGTTTGGACGATGTGTGCAGGAATCAATAGCAAGAGAAGAGCTGGAATGGCAACACGGAGACCTTGGAGGGCCATACCAATAAAGTGCCATCTTTCAATTCCAGCAATATCAGCTGCTTCAGCACGACTATCCATAGCGTGAGCGATGAAGACTGTGGCAGTACGGACAAACATTGTCAAGGCAAGACCGGCAACAGCCAATGGAACTGCAAGGGCGATGGCAGGACCAATCCCTTTAGCTCCTTGACCACCCAAGATAAGGATAATGGTAGAAGCTACTGCGGCAAGTGAAGCGTCTGGTGCCATGGCAGCACCAACGTTAGCCCATCCCATAGTGATCAACTGCAAGCTACCACCCAACATAACGCCGAGTTCGAGGTGGCCAGTAACCAAACCAATAAGGGAACAAGCCACAACTGGTTGGTAAGTTTCGATTTGGTCGTTAACTGAGCTACAACCAATGATGAAAGCAACAATTACGACTAAAATAATTTGTACTAAACTCATTTATGCATCCTCCAAAATTATTTCTTCTCTGCTAATTTAGTTTCAGCTGACTTAATCAAGGCATCAACGTTTGCTGGACTATCACTTGGCACCCCACGAACATCAAATTTGACACTCAATGATTGCAACTCTTTGATAGCATCCACATCTGTTTGGTCAAATGAAAGAGCCTTAGTAACGTTGACTTTTCCTTCTTTATAAGCTGAAGAACCAAGGTTGATTTCTGTAACGTCAACACCAGCTTTAACAGCAGCAAGAGCATCTTCAACAGATTCAAAGAGAAGCATAGCGCGTGTATCGCCAAAACGTGGGTCATTGTTTGCTTTGACCATGTTTTTAATTGGGATAACGTGAACTTGAACACCAGATGGAGCAGCTTGTTTAATCATGTTTGTACGGAGTTTATCATGACAAACAGTATCAGAAACTACGATAATACGGTCAGGGTGGGTTGAGTGTGTCCAACCAGTTGCCACTTGACCGTGGAGGAGACGTGTATCAACACGGGCCAAAACGTATTTGATTTTTCCATCACCCAGAACAGTTCCTTCGGGAATGCTACCCTTAGGAATTGAAGGTTTGGTGTCGGCTGATTTAGTGTCTTCTTCAGGAATAAGGCCTTCTGGAAGGACTTTAACACCTTCTTTAGTTTCCTTATAAATGTTTGCGACAACCTCTTCAACCCCTGCATCAGCAGCTACCATACGTTCTGTATATGCTTGGATAAGCATTGGCAAGTTGAGTCCCGTCACGATAACCATCTTGCGATCAGGATTTTCTTCCTTGATACGGCTTGCCTGGTTAAATGGTGATCCAGACCAAAGGTCTGCAAGGACTAGAATTTCGTCGTCAGCGTCAAATTGAGCGATGGCATCTTTGAAGTGAGCGTACAAGTCGTCAGGACCTTCATTTGGCATGAAAGTAACCACTTGAACTTTCTCTTGTTCACCAAAAATCATAGAACCTGATTGGTGAATACCTTCAGCGAATTTACCATGGCTAGCAATAATAATACCGATACCCATTAGTGTTCTTCCTCCTTTAATATAATGTTTCTTAGGAATAGAAAAATGATTATTGGTATTATCATCCCTTAGTATGAAAATGACAACAATATTTTTTAGACCCTCGAAATTAGAACAGATTAATTGTAAAACGTTTTCATTTATATGTCAATGACTTCTGTGCAAAAAGTGTCAAAAAACTTAAAAAAACGTCAAAATATTGCAAACTATAGTTTGAATCAGACTAAAAACAATCACATATAGTTAATAACTATATCATAATAGAGAAAATGGGATTATGTGAAATGACAATAAACACTTGTAACGTCTGCTTGTGACTGCTATAATAGCTGCAATTAGCTATTTAATGTTAAATCTATAAGAAAAGAGGACCTCCTTATGTCAGATTTACTAAGTATTTATAAAGAATTGCAAGCTAAAAAATGGGTAGACTTGACCCACAAGATTAATGCGGAAAGTCCACACTTTCCAGCTCTTCCAGCCTTGAAACAAGAAGATCTCTTCACATTGAAAGATGGTTTTCATGTTCAAAAATTCACGGTGGTAGGGCAGTACGGAACCCATATTGATGCACCGATTCACTTTGTAGAAGGCGGTCGTTGGCTGGACGAGATTGCCCTTAAAGACCTTCTCTTGCCACTTTATGTCATCGACAAATCGAAAGAAGTTACAGCCAATCCAAACTTTATCTTGAGCAAACAAGATATCTTAGACTTTGAAGAAGAGCATGGACAAATTGCTGAGGGGGCTTTTGTCGCCTTCCGTAGTGATTGGTCAAAACGTTGGCCAGATCAAGATGCCATGCGTAACCTGGATGAAAATGGGGTTCAACAAAGTCCAGGGTGGAGCCGTGAAGCTCTAGAATTCTTGATTCATGAACGCCATGTTAAGGCTGTGGGTCATGAAACCTTTGATACCGATGCAGGTATTCCAGCAGCAGAGCATGGCTTCGTCAATGAATATTATCTCTTGGAACAAAATATCTATCAAGTAGAAGTTTTGAACCAATTGGATCAAGTTCCAGCTGTCGGTGCCTTGATTTCGATTGCCTTTCCGCATTGGGATAAGGCAACTGGTTCACCAGTGCGTGCAGTGGCTATTTTACCTTAATCATCAGAAGAAAAGACACCGAAGAAATTTTCGGTGTCTTTGTTGTTTATAGGAAGAGTTCTTGGAGTTTGCGGGCAACGCCGTCTTCTTCATTAGTCCACTCAATTTGTTCATTAGCGTGGGGGAGAAGAATGGAGCTTGCGTTTTTCATGGCATAACCCGTTTTGGCAAGAGCTAACATTTCGGTATCGTTGTGCTCATCACCAAAGGCAATCAAATCATCTGTCGATTTGCGCATGGTTTCTATCAAATAGTTTAGGGCATAGGCTTTGTTAATACCTTTAGGGGAGAACTCTAGAATGTTATGTGGCCCACCCCAAGAATCAACTTCAATTTCCCTGTTAAAGTCATTTTTGATGTCATCAGCCAGTTGATACTTGTCTTCATGACGTGTCTGTATAAGGAGTGCATTAGGGTTACTCGTGATTTTATGAGGTTCTAAACGCATGGACTCGATGATTTTATCAACGCCAAAGAGTTCCGGTTGAATACGTTCTGGATATTTCATGGTGATATAGAAATGCCTACGGTATTCACTCGCAAGAAAATCCATTTGTAGCTCATCTTGGCGTTTTAAAAGGTTAATCAGATATTTTTTATCTAATTTAACAGAGTGTTCATAATTCCATTCTCTGTCAGGAAGGTTGGTTAAGGAGCCATTAAAGGTAATGAGTGGTGTCTCCAACCCCAAATCCTTGTAGTAGTCAATGGCCATACGATAAGGACGACCAGTAGCAATGATGATTTGGTGTCCTTTTTCTTGTACATCTTTAATCGTTTTTTTTGTAAATTCTGAAATAGTCCCGTCTGGGCGCAACAGCGTCCCATCAAGGTCTAATGCAATCAATTTCTTAGTCATATCCTTATTATAGCAGAAATCTATGCTTTGTTGGAAGTTAAGAAAAGTATCTAAAAGAATGTTCGGTTTTTCATAATAAAACTCTTAGGAAATAAACCTTGCACCGTCAAATGATTTTCGGTAGAATAGTAACGTTGCATTCTATGAGAATGTTCCGAAATTATTCGGATTTTGACAATATTTTTATTAAGGAGTCTAAACTTTCATGGAAAAGTTTTTCAAATTGAAAGAACATGGTACTGATGTCCGTACAGAAGTTACTGCCGGATTGACAACTTTCTTTGCCATGTCCTACATCCTCTTTGTTAACCCTGCCATGTTGGCGCAAACAGGGATGCCTGCACAAGGTGTCTTCTTGGCGACAATCATTGGTGCGGTTGCAGGGACATTGATGATGGCCTTCTACGCTAACCTACCTTATGCTCAAGCACCTGGTATGGGACTTAACGCCTTCTTTACCTATACAGTAGTCTTCTCACTAGGCTACACTTGGCAAGAGGCTCTGGCTATGGTCTTCCTATGTGGTGTTATTTCTTTGATTATCACAGTAACTAGAGTACGTAAGATGATCATTGCATCTATCCCAACAGCGCTCAAGTCTGCCATTTCAGCAGGTATTGGTATTTTCCTTGCCTATGTAGGGATTAAGAATGCTGGTTTCTTGAAATTCTCAATTAACCCTCATACTTATACAGTTGCTGGTAAAGGTGCTGATATGGCCAATGCTTCTATTACAGCCTCGTCATCAGCTACACCAGGTTTGGTAGCCTTCAATAATCCTACGGTTATTGTAGGTCTAATTGGTCTTGTGATTGCTATTATCTTTATTGTTAAAGGTATTCGTGGGGGTGTTCTTCTTTCAATCCTCGCAACAACAGTCATTGCTATTTTTGCAGGTGTTGTTGATCTTGGCGCAATTGACTGGCATGCGGCTAGCTTGTCATCTTCATTTAAAGACCTTGGTAAGGTCTTTGGTGCAGCGCTTGGCTCTAAGGGCTTGGGGTCACTCTTCTCAGATATCTCTCGTTTGCCAGGTGTCCTAATGGCTATTCTTGCCTTTTCATTGACTGATATCTTCGATACTATCGGTACCTTGATTGGTACTGGTGAAAAAGTAGGTATCATTGCTTCAACGGGTGATAACAACGAATCAAAAGCTCTTGACCGTGCTCTTTACTCGGACCTTGTTGGTACAAGTATCGGTGCCGTTGCAGGGACTTCAAACGTTACAACCTATATTGAATCTGCAGCAGGTATTGGTGCTGGAGGACGTACTGGTTTAACAGCCCTTGTGGTTGCCGTCCTCTTTGCCATTTCAAGCTTCTTTAGCCCGCTTGTTTCAATTGTTCCTAGTGCAGCGACAGCACCTATCCTTATCATTGTAGGTATTATGATGTTGTCTAACCTTAAGGGTGTTGATTGGGAAGATTTGTCTGAAGCTATTCCAGCTTTCTTCACGTCAATCTTTATGGGATTCTCATACAGTATTACTTACGGTATCGCAGCTGGTTTCCTTACTTATACTTTGGTGAAAATTGTTAAAGGTCAAGCTAAGGATGTTCACCTCATTATGTGGATTTTGGATATCCTATTTATCCTTAATTTTATCAGTATGGCTGTGCTCTAAAGTTTGAATCATACAAAAGTCTGGCACTTGTGTCGGGCTTTTTTAGTTTTCTTGTGAAGCACGATTTTCCTATTTTTAAGTCTGTTTTTTAAAGGAAATTGAAATCAAGACAAGTAGATGTTTGGGATTTAATTTTATGAGTGCTAAATAAAGCTAAGATAAGTTTTTAATTAGTGTGTCGTCTCTGCACTTGCGGTTGAGAGGGGTCATTATTTGCATGATTTTACTGGAAATTTACAGCGGATTCTAGTCCATATTTTTATTTTTTGATATAATGAAAACATGATTTACAGTCGAAATGAAGAGGAATTGATAAGCATTGGCCAAAACATTGGTAGCCTGCTCAATTCTGGTGATATAATTGTTCTCTCAGGTGATCTGGGAGCGGGCAAAACCACTTTAACGAAGGGGATTGCCAAAGGTTTAAATATTTCACAGATGATTAAAAGTCCGACCTACACTATCGTTAGGGAGTATGAAGGACGTTTGCCACTATATCATTTAGATGTATATCGTATAGGCGATGATCCAGATTCTATTGACTTGGATGATTTTCTATATGGCGACGGCGTAACGATTATCGAGTGGGGTGAGCTCTTGGATGAGGATCTCTTAGGGGATTATCTCTTGATTTCGATAGCTCATCATGGTGATGGACGACAGTTGACGTTCGAAGCTTTTGGACCGAGAAGCCAAGAAATTCAGGAGGCTATATTAAATGGCTGAGCAAGAATTAGTCATTGAAGAAGCCCAAAGAGAAGATGCAACTTCGTTGGCTTCATTGCTTGAGACAGTGGCCTTGGAGTCAGACTTTCTAGCCCAGGATGATAGGAGTTCTGTCCTGAGTGCTGGACAGTTAGCGTCTTATATTGATAGTCGCCAAAATGTGACTAACGAAATTTGTTTAGTGGCGAAATTAGGCCATGAGGTCATTGGTGTTTGCAATGTTACTGCTGACCAAGACACTAAAACCAGTCATATCGGTGATGTCTTTATTGCGGTCTCTAAGCTTTATTGGGGACATGGTGTTGGTCAGTCTCTTATGGAATTAATGATTGATTGGGCCAATCATACACCGGCTATTCGTCGTTTAGAGTTGACGGTTCAAGCACGTAATGAACGGGCAGTTCACCTCTATCGTAAATTTGAATTTGACATCGAAGGCACTAAGAAACGTGGTGCCAGAACTAAAAATGGAGAATTTCTAGACGTTTACCTTATGGCTAAACTTATAGATTAGGAAAAAATATGAAACTTGGACGAAAAATTTTATTAATGTTGTTGGCGATTTTTGCCACTACTGTAGTAGCTGCGGGTATTTACCTAACGACAACCTACAACTATGCGACTGGTGAATTGTCAAAGACATTTAGGATGTCTAAGGCAACCACAGGTAATAGCAAGGCGATTCAACAGACTAAACCGATAACTATCTTGTTAATGGGGGTAGATACGGGGTCTAAAGAACGTAAGGAAACCTGGGAAGGGAACTCTGATACCATGATTTTGGTGACGGTGAATCCTGAGACTAAGAAGACAACCATGACCAGTCTAGAACGTGACCTGTTAACGGATATAGAGGGGTCGGGACAAGCCAAACTGAATGCAGCCTATGCTGAGGGGGGCGCCGACTTGGCTATCTCGACGATTCAAAAGGTTTTAGACATTGATATTGACTATTATGCACTGATTAATATGCAAGGGATGATAGATCTGGTTAATGCCGTAGGTGGTATTGAAGTAACCAATCATTTCGATTTTCCAATTTCGATTGCAGAGAATGAACCAGAATTTCAGGCAAAAGTTGAGCCAGGAACCCACAAAATTAATGGTGAACAAGCCTTGGTTTATTCACGTATGCGTTATGATGACCCTGATGGTGACTATGGTCGTCAAAAACGTCAACGTGAGGTTATTCAGAAGGTTGTTGCCAAGATTTTGAAGATGGACTCTATTGGTTCCTACAAAAAAATCTTATCAGCTGTGAGCTCAAATGTGCAAACAAGTATTGAACTTGGTGATACAGATACTCTCCGTAGTTTGATGGGTTATAGTGATGCCCTTAAAAATATTAAGTCTTATCAGTTGGCTGGTTCGGATGCCATGATTAATGGTGGAAGCTATCAAATGGCTTCAACTGAAGATATCCTGAAAGTACAGAACCGTATTAGAAAAGAAGTCGGTAAGAAAAAGGTTTCTGAGTCTAATCTTAAGACGTCCTTGGTTCTCTCTGGCTCAGGAGCATCAAGTTATGGATCTGATAGTTTCGTTAATTCGAAATCAAGTGCAGCCTCTAATGAATCCTCTGGAGTGTATGAGGGTGCTACAGTAGAGGGAGCGGGTAGTGCTTCAGTAAATACTTATGGTGGGAACACCACTTATAGCAGTAATTATAGTGGTACAACAGGTAGCTATGTTCAGGATCAAGGTACGGCAAGTGCCACTTACAATAATGGTGGTTCTGGTGTGACTACTTATAGTTCTGCTCCGGCGACGCAATAGAAGGATTGGGAATTCCCATCCTTTTTCTTATGTCTATCTTGTGATATGGTTATTCCTTGCAATGGTTTATGAGCTATGCTATAATATAGGAAAATAATGAAAGAGAGGCGGAGTAGAAACTTCGTCTCTTGTGTATGTAAGGAGGTCATAATGTCACAAAAAATTGTTGATCTCGTGACGGCTGTCGTAGCACCAGCTATTCCTGAGCCCTACGAATTGGTCGATATCGAGTATGAAAAGCTTGGCAGTGACTATGTCTTGTCCGTTTTGATTGATAAGCCAGGTGGTATTACTGTCGAAGATACTGCAGACCTGACTGAAATTATCAGTCCTCTCTTGGATACTATTCAGCCTGATCCCTTTCCGGATCAATACATGCTGGAAGTATCTAGTCCAGGGTTAGAGCGTCCCTTGAAGACCAAAGAAGCTTTGACCAATGCTGTTGGTCAGTATATCAATGTTAGTCTTTACAAGGCTATTGATAAGATTAAGATTTTCCAAGGTGACTTGGTGGCCTTTGATGGGGAAACCCTAACAATTGATTATCTTGATAAGACTCGCCATAAAACTGTTGAGATTCCCTATCAAACAGTTGCTAAAGCTCGTTTGGCAGTCAAACTCTAGAACTCTTAGTGTAAATAAAGAAAGGATGCCAGTTTTGCCTTTGAAGGGCTAAAACGACAAAAAATATGAGCAAAGAAATGCTAGAAGCCTTCCGTGTCTTGGAAGAAGAAAAACACATTAACAAGGATGATATCATCGAAGCTGTGGTTGAATCGCTTAAATCAGCTTACAAGCGTCGTTATGGTCAATCAGAATCAGCTGTTGTTGAATTTAATGAAAAAACAGGTGATTTCCAAGTTTATACTGTTCGTGAAGTTGTAGACGAAGTCTTTGATAGCCGCTTGGAAATCAGTCTTAAGGATGCGCTTGCTATTAGCTCTGCCTACGAACTCGGTGATAAGATTCGTTTCGAAGAGTCAGTGGATGAATTTGGTCGTGTGGCAGCGCAATCTGCTAAGCAAACCATCATGGAAAAAATGCGTAAGCAAATGCGTGAAATCACCTATAATGACTACAAACAACATGAAGGTGAAATCATGCAAGGAACAGTTGAACGCTTTGACCAACGTTTCATTTATGTCAATCTCGGGACTCTTGAGGCTCAATTGTCACGTCAAGATCAAATTCCTGGCGAAAGCTTTAAGTCTCACGATGTGATCGATGTCTATGTTTATAAAGTGGAAAATAATCCAAAAGGTGTTAACGTCTTTGTAAGCCGTAGCCATCCTGAGTTCATCAAACGTATTATGGAACAAGAAATTCCTGAAGTATTTGATGGAACGGTAGAAATCATGAGCGTGTCTCGTGAAGCTGGTGATCGTACTAAGGTTGCTGTTCGTAGCCATAACCCTAACGTTGATGCCATTGGTACCATTGTTGGACGTGGTGGAAGTAATATCAAAAAGGTGGTCAGCCGCTTCCATCCAACACGTTTGGATGCTAAGACAGGTATTGAAGTTCCTGTTGAAGAGAACATTGATGTTATTCAATGGGTTGAAGATCCAGCTGAGTTTATCTACAACGCTATTGCACCTGCTGAAGTGGACTATGTCCTCTTTGACGAAAATGATAGCAAGCGTGCGACAGTTGTTGTTCCAGATAATAAATTGTCACTTGCGATTGGTCGTCGTGGACAAAACGTTCGTTTAGCGGCTCACTTGACTGGCTATCGTATTGATATCAAGTCAGCTACTGAATATGAAGCTCTTGAAGCTGAAAAAGCTGAGGCTGCTACAGAAGAAGTTGTAGACGAGGTTGTTGCAGAAGAAACTACACCTGTTGAAGTCACAACAGAAGAAGTAACAGAAGCAGAATAAGAAGAATTTAGAGGTGTTTGATGGCTAAAACACGAAAAATACCTTTACGAAAATCAGTTGTCTCAGGAGAAATCATTGATAAACGAGATTTGCTCCGTATTGTGAAAACTAAAGATGGTGAGATTTTCATTGATCCAACAGGAAAGAAAAATGGCCGAGGAGCTTATATTAAATTAGATAATGAGGAAGCTCTCCAAGCTAAAAAGAAACGAGCTTTTAACCATAGTTTTTCAATGGAAGTTCCTGAAAGTTTTTACGATGAACTTATCGCCTATGTGGATCACAAGGTCAAAAGAAGAGAGTTAGGTCTTGAATAACACAGAAAAATTGTCCAATTTACTGGGACTAGCGCAAAGGGCTGGAAAACTTATTTCTGGCGAAGAACTTGTCATCAAGGCAGTTCAATCAGGAAAGGCAAGATTAGTCTTTCTTGCCAATGACGCTGGTAGTAATGTGACTAAAAAGATGACTGATAAATGTAACTACTATAATATAGAATTCTCCACAGTGTTTAACGCACTGGAATTAAGCATGGCTATTGGTAAACCGAGAAAAACGGTTGCTGTGGTTGATGCTGGATTTTCAAAGAAAATGAGGACTCTTATGGACTAAAGAATAGGAGGGCATCACGTGTCAAAGAAACGATTATATGAAATCGCAAAAGAGGTTGGTGTAGAAAGTAAGGTTGTTGTCGCAAAGGCGCAAGAACTAGGGCTTTCTGTTAAAAGCCACTCCTCATCAGTTGAAGAAGCTGATGCTAATCGTATCACTTCAAGTTTAAAAGGAGGCACAGCTAAGGCAGAGAGTAAGCCTGCTCCAAAAGTAGCACCAACTCCTAAGAAAGAAAAGGTTACGCCAAAAGCTGAAAAGGCTACGACGTCCAAACCAGCTCCTGCTAAGGAAACCGTAAAGGCTGAAGCTAAAGAAGCTCCTGTGACGCCGAAAAAGCCACAAAGTCGTAACTTTAAGGCAGAACGTGAAGCACGTGCTAAAGCAGAAGCAGAGCGTCGCCAAAATGGTGGTGGTCGTGACAACCGTAACCGTAATCGCAATAAACAAGGTAACGATCAAGGTAAACGTCACAATAATGACCGTCGTAACCAAAATGGAAATGGTCAAGGAAACCGTAATAACGGAAACCGTGATAACAAAAATAATCGTGACCGTAATTTCCAAGCTAAACAGCGCAATGATCAAGGTCGAAATAAGCGTAATGATGCTGCCCGTAACAATCAGGCAGGACCACGTATTGACTTTAAAGCGCGTGCAGCAGCCTTGAAGGCAGAGCAAAATGCAGAGTATTCACGTCAAAGTGAAACACGTTTCCGTGAAGAAAAAGCTGCAGAACAACGTCGTGCAAAAGAGCAGGAAAAGGCAAGACAAGAGAAGCATCAGGCAGAAGTAGCCGCTCAAAAAGCAGTTGCTGAAGCTAAGCCAGCTCCCAAACCAGCTCCGGTGGCTGCTCAACCAGCCCCAGCTGCACAAGCACAAGATACACGTCGTAAAAAGGCACGTCCTGATAAATCACGTGATAATCGTCGCGAGAATGAAGATGGACCTAAGCAAACAAGAAATAATAAGTGGAATAATCAAAACCAAGTGAGAAATCAACGAAATAGTAACTGGAACAAAAACAAAAATAAAAAAGGTAAAAACAACCGTGGTAATTCGGCTCCAAAACCAGTAACCGAGCGTAAATTCCATGAATTGCCAAAAGAATTCGAATACACTGAGGGTATGACGGTTGCAGAAATCGCAAAACGTATTAAACGTGAGCCAGCTGAAATCGTTAAAAAACTCTTCATGATGGGTGTTATGGCAACTCAAAACCAATCTCTGGATGGAGATACCATTGAGTTGTTGATGGTTGACTATGGCATTGAAGCAACCAAGAAAGAAGAAGTTGACAATGCTGATATCGAACGTTTCTTTGTTGATGAAGATTACCTTAACAAAGATGCTATGGTAGAACGTGCACCAGTTGTTACTATCATGGGACACGTTGACCATGGTAAAACAACCCTTCTTGATACCCTTCGTAACTCACGTGTTGCGACTGGAGAAGCTGGTGGTATCACACAACACATTGGTGCCTACCAAATTGAAGAGGGTGGTAAGAAAATTACCTTCCTTGATACTCCTGGACACGCGGCCTTTACATCTATGCGTGCTCGTGGTGCTTCTGTTACAGATATTACTATCTTGATTGTAGCAGCGGATGATGGTGTTATGCCACAAACGATTGAAGCCATCAACCACTCTAAGGCTGCTGGTGTTCCAATCATTGTTGCGATTAACAAGATTGATAAACCAGGTGCTAACCCAGAACGTGTTATCGGTGAATTAGCAGAGCATGGCGTTATCTCAACTGCTTGGGGTGGCGATAGCGAGTTTGTTGAAATCTCAGCTAAATTTGGACAAAACATTGAAGAATTGCTTGAAACCGTTCTTCTTGTGGCTGAAGTGGAAGAGCTTAAAGCGGATCCAAGTGTTCGTGCTATCGGTACTGTTATCGAAGCTCGTTTGGACAAAGGTAAAGGTGCAGTTGCTACCCTCCTTGTTCAACAAGGTACCTTGCATGTTCAAGACCCAATCGTTGTTGGTAACACCTTCGGACGTGTCCGTGCTATGACTAATGACCTTGGTCGTCGTATTAAGACTGCAGCGCCATCAACACCAGTTTCCATTACTGGTTTGAATGAAGCTCCTATGGCGGGTGACCATTTTGCCGTATATGAAGATGAAAAAGCAGCCCGTGCGGCTGGTGAAGAACGTGCAAAACGTGCTCTTATGAAGCAACGTCAACAAACACACCGTGTTAGTCTGGATAACCTCTTTGATACCCTTAAAGCTGGTGAAATGAAGACTGTTAATGTTATCATCAAGGCCGATGTACAAGGTTCTGTTGAAGCCTTGGCAGCATCACTTCTTAAGATTGATGTTGAAGGCGTTCGTGTGAACGTTGTTCACTCAGCGGTAGGTGCTATCAATGAATCTGATATTACACTTGCGGAAGCTTCAGACGCTGTGGTTATCGGATTTAACGTTCGCCCTACCCCTCAAGCTCGCCAACAAGCAGAAACTGATGAAGTTGAAATTCGTCTTCATAGCATTATCTATAAGGTTATTGAAGAAATCGAAGATGCTATGAAAGGGATGCTTGATCCAGAATTTGAAGAAAAAATCCTTGGTGAAGCAATCATTCGTGAAACCTTCAAAGTTTCTAAAGTCGGAACAATCGGTGGATTCATGGTTACTAGTGGTAAAATTACTCGTGAATCAAGTGCCCGTGTCATCCGTGATGGTGTTGTTATTTTCGATGGTAAATTGGCAAGTTTGAAACACTTTAAAGATGATGTTAAAGAAGTCGGAAACGCTCAAGAGGGTGGTTTGATGATTGAAAACTATAACGATATTAAAGTTGACGACGTTATTGAAGCTTACATCATGGAAGAAATCAAACGTTAATTTTTGTCAGATTTCTCAGAAAGAGCTGACTTAGGAAACAAAGCTAGGTCATCAGGCCTGGCTTTTGTTCCATTATAAGAAAATGAAAGGATGAGACTATGGTAAATTCATTTCGTATAGACCGTGTTGGGATGGAAATTAAACGTGAAGTCAACGAAATTCTTCAAAAGAAGGTTCGTGATCCACGTGTTCAAGATGTAACCATTACCGATGTGCAAATGCTTGGCGATTTGTCAGCTGCAAAGGTATTTTATACCATTCATTCAAACTTGGCATCAGATAGTCAAAAGGCCCAAACAGGACTTGAAAAGGCGACTGGTACCATCAAACGTGAACTTGGTAAAAATTTGACCATGTATAAGATCCCAGATTTGACCTTTATCAAGGATGAATCTATCGAATACGGTAATAAAATTGATGAAATGCTTCGTAATTTGGAGCGTAAAGATTAAGATAACATTCCTGTCAATTATGGCAGGAATTTTGCGTTATAATAGAATAAAAAGGAGGACTTCGATGAAAGTTACAGTCTATTTGGGTGCTAATATGGGAGATAGTCCAAGCTTTAAGGAGGCAACAATTGCCTTAGGTCGCTGGATTGCTAAAAATGGACATACCTTAGTCTATGGTGGTAGTAAGATGGGTCTTATGGGGGTTCTTGGTGATACTGTTTTGGAAAATGGTGGACAGGTTCATGGGATTATGCCGCAATTTCTTAAGGATAGAGAAATTGCTTATGAGGGATTGACCTCAATGACGATAGTAGAAACGATGGCAGAGCGCAAGACAGCTATGTTAGAGCAGGGTGAGCTCTTTATCGCCCTTCCAGGAGGTCTCGGGACACTTGAAGAAATCTCAGAAGCCATTGCTGCTGCTCGTGTGGGTAAGCTGGACAAACCCTGTGTTTTCTTTAACCTCAACGGCTATTATGATGCTATGAAGGCCATGTTAGATACCATGGTTGCTCATGATTTTTTAGAGGCTGAAACGGCTGCAAAATTCCTCTTTACAGATGATTTTGCTGAAATTGAGGCCTTTGTTCAGTCTTATACCCCACCTCAATTGCGACGTTATAGGTAAGTATCGGTGAAGAAAGGTTCTTCTGCATTTAAGTGGAAGGACTTTTTATAATCAGATGAACATTCGTGTAAGTTTCAGAAAATCACCCAAAAGGCTTAACAAAAACAATAATTTTGTATATAATGATGTTTGTAATTTTAGTAATTTAATTAATTTTCCTCATCATCTGTGAGTAACATTCATAATCACTAAATACCCCTCTTGGTTTGGAAAACTTTGCCAATCATTAAAAGCATTTAATGATTTTAGGGAAATGTGGGATATAGGATGAAACGGAAGGGATGATAGTAATGTCTATTAGGGTTAAAAGTGTTAGTTTTGAGGATTATCAAAACACACAGGTAACCGCAAAGTGTGCTAATTTTCTGCAGTCTGCTGAGATGTCCAAACTTCAAGAAGGTCAAGACAATATAGAAAAAGTAGAAGCCCTGGTTTTCGAAAGAGATGGCTTAAGGGTAGGCCAAACAATAGTCGTTTATAAGAAGAGCCTTCGTATATTTAAAAAGGCCCTCTTGTTGCATGGTCCCCTGTTAAATTACCACTCTCTTGATAGTTTGACAGAGCTACTTGAGGCTTTAATACTCTATTTAAGAAAGAAAAATATTGCCACACTTTCCATACACCCTTATCTGACAAATCTTATTAGAAATGAAAAGCTTGAAAATATCGAAGTAGATAAGGCCAGTGATGTGCTAAAGGTATTTGAAAAATTAGGTTTTGAGCACTCTTTGGATTCGGAGCAATCTTTAGTAGTTAACCAGATGTTTGTCAAGCCAATTGAAAATTTTGCTAGTTCTGATGAGATTCTTGCTGCCTTTTCTCCATCATTGAAGCGAGACCTCAAAAAATTCACTGCTCTGAATGTCAAGATTGAAGAGTTGGATGAGCATCAACTTGACCAGTTCTACGATATTTTAAGTCGAACGGCAGAGAGAAAGGGATTTTCTGTTCATCCGCTGGTTTATTTTCAAAATCTAAAAAAATGTTTTGGCAAATCTGCCAAGTTTATGTTGGCTTATTTGGATTGTCCAGCCTATCTAGTTTATCTTGACGAGAATATTCAGTCTTTTGAAGCCAAGATTCAGGCTTTAAAAGAAGGTCCTCAGAAAAAACGTACCAAGGGTCAAATAGCAGATGCGGAGGATCAGCTGAGAAGCTACTATAAGCGCTTAGAGCAATTCAAGTCTTACCAAATCAAGACTGACAAATTACCGCTTTCAGCTTATCTTTTCATGGATTATGGTCCGGAAATTGTCAGCTTTTACGGAGGTAATGATGAAGCCTACCTTAATTTTGGTGGGGCGGTTTTGCTTCATTGGGAGATGATAAAATATGCTAAAAGTAAGGCTAAAAAGCGTTTTAACTTTTACGGTACTATTGAAACTGAGGCAGCTAGTTCTGGCAAAGGAAACTTTAACTTTAAGCGTCAGTTTGGCGGACAATTAGAGACGCTTGTTGGCTCATTTAATAAGACCCTCAATCCCTTCTACGATATTTTTAAGAAGACACTAGGTAAGGACTAGTTTCCATATAGAAAAAAGTCAATTGAGGCTAATTGTAATACCTCAATTGACTTTTTGTTGTTTACAAATATTTCTTAGCGACTTCAATATCACCAGCATAATCAGTGTGTTTACCATTTACAATTTGAAAGGCATCAGCTCCCTTACCTGCGATAACAAGGGCATCTTTTGAGCCTGTAGTTTCAGACATGGCAGTTTTGATGGCCTCCTCACGATCAACAATGATACGCACCTCACGATTGATATGACTAGCAATCTCTTGGCAGATGGTAAGGGGGTCTTCCTTGTTAGGGTCATCAGCAGACAAGATGACATCTACCTCGGGGTAAGTGTTGAGAACATGGCCAAAGTCTTTACGACGGCTTTCCCCCTTATTTCCAGGAGCTCCTAGTATCAAAGCAATCCTACCTTTTTGGTGGTCAGTTACGACTTGCAAGAGCTTGTCTAGGCTGTCACCATTGTGAGCATAGTCGACAAATACCTTAGCACCATTTGCCTGAGTGAGAATTTCCATACGACCTGGAACAGAGGTTTGAGCAATCCCTTTTTTAATGTCTTCAAGACTGGCTCCAAGACGTAAGCAGGCTAAACCAGCAGCCATAGCATTATCCTGATTAAAGTCACCGATGAGTTGGATATCGTAATCACCAGCTAGTTTACCTTTTGCTTTAAAGCTAAATCCTGAGCTATGTTGAACGGTATTTTCAGAGTCCTTACCATAGAAGTCGTGGTCTTTATCAGCGACTTCCTCCGCAACAAAATCGAAGTGATCCATACCACTATTGACGATGACTGCTTGACTATTTTCTAAGAGCAGACGCTTGTGGTAGAAGTAGTCTTCAAAGGTTGGGTGTTCAATAGGCCCGATGTGGTCTGGACTGATGTTAAGAAAGACGCCTACATCAAAGGTTAACCCATAGACACGTTTGGTTAGATAGGCCTGACTTGAAACCTCCATAATCAGATGGGTCATGCCATTATCAACAGCTTCGGACATCATACGGAAAAGATCCAAACTCTCAGGTGTTGTTAAGGTAGACTTGAAGAAGGTTTTTCCGTCTAGTGTCGTGTTCATGGTTGAAAGCATAGCAGGTTTATGACTTTGCTTAAGAATGTTATAGGCAAAGTAGGCTGCCGTTGTTTTCCCTTTTGTCCCAGTAAAAGCCAGCAATTTCAGCTTGTCTTGAGGGTATTGGTAGAAGGCCTGAGCAACGAGGCTCATAGCTTGCTTGATATCTGAAACAATAATGGCAGGGATTCCCACTTGGTAATCTTTTTCGGATACGTAGAAGCTCAAGCCAGTTTTGACAGCATTCTCTAAAAATTCACGCTTGAAGCCAGCTCCCTTGGCAAAGAAGAGGGAAGATGGTGTGACATCACGACTGTCGTAAGAAAGATGCTCAAAAGTCACCCCAGTCCATGAATAGTAGTAGTGATCTTGGTCAATAATATCTCTAAAATTACGGTCCTTTTTAAGAACCTCTAGAACTTGTTCAATAGTAATCATAGTTCCTATTTTAGCCTTAATGTTCTTGTTTTACAAGTCACAGCCAAAAGTTTATAATAAACTAGATTATATTTTATTCTCTAGAAAGAAAGTTATGACTGAAACTAAAACTGACACACAGCAGCAGCAGATGCTAAGAGGGACGGCATGGATGACAGCATCCAATATTATCAGTCGTCTCTTAGGGGCACTCTACATTATTCCTTGGTATGCTTGGATGGGCAAACAAGGAGACCAAGCCAATGCCCTCTTTGGTCAGGGGTATAATATTTATGCCCTTTTCCTTTTGATTTCGACAGCAGGGATTCCAGTCGCCATTGCCAAGCAGGTGTCTAAATACAATACTCTCGGCAAAATGGAAACGAGCTTCTTTCTACTCAAGCGTATCTTGTATTACATGGTCGGTCTGGGCGTTATTTTTGGGGTTTTCATGTACTTCGCTTCGCCTTGGATGTCTTATCTTTCAGGGGGAGATGGAGACTTGGTTCGAGTGATGCGTAGTCTTTCTTGGGCGGTTGTTATTTTTCCATCTATGTCTGTTTTACGAGGCTTTTTCCAGGGCTTCAATAACATGAAGCCATACGCCTTGAGTCAGATTGCGGAGCAGATTATTCGTGTCATTTGGATGCTGTTGGCAACTTTCTTCATTATGAGGATTGGGACAGGTGACTACGTGACTGCCGTTGTTCAATCGACGTTTGCCGCTTTCATTGGTATGTTGGCTAGTTACGGGGTGCTCTTCTTCTACCTTTGGAAGGAAGGTAAGCTCAAGAGTCTTTTTGGTAAGCAGGCCGTTCATCCTGATATCAATCCAACTGCAATTGTTATTGAAACCTTTAAGGAAGCCATCCCCTTCATTATCACTGGGTCAGCGGTTCAACTTTTCCAGTTGATTGACCAATGGACCTTCATCCGTACTATGGAGAAGTTTACAAGCTATAGTAACAGTCAGCTTCAGGTTCTCTATGCTTATTTGTCTTCAAACCCAAGTAAGATTACTATGATTTTGATTGCCGTTGCTATTTCTATTGCTGGGGTTGGGATTCCACTCTTAACGGAAAATATGGTTAAAAAGGACCTTCGAGGGGCGGCCAAACTCATTATTAATAATCTACAGTTACTCTTGCTCTTTATTGTACCTGCTATTGCGGGTTCAGTGATTTTAGCCAAACCACTCTACACAGTCTTTTATGGAGCACCAGACAGTCAGGCTCATTTGCTTTTTGCTGCTAGTTTGATTCAAGTGATTTTCCTGGCCTTGTATAGTGTTTTAGCACCAATGCTTCAGGCCATCTTTGAGACCCGTAAAGCTATCAATTATTTTGCGATTGGGGTGTTGGTTAAGGCAATTCTTCAGCTACCATTGATTATTTTCCTAGGAGCTCTCGGTCCGGTTATTTCAACAGCTATCGGCTTAGGTGTTCCCATTGCTCTCATGTATAAGCGCCTTCACATAGTTACGCATTTTAGTCGTAAGACAGTTTTTAGAAAAGCTCTACTTATTTGTATTCTTACAGTCCTCATGGCTATTCCAGTTGCTGTCTTCTACTGGTTGTTCCAATTTATCCTATCTCCAACAAGCCGTATGGGAAGTGTCATTCATCTAGTATTAGGAGGCGGCCTGGGTATTCTGGTTTATGGTGTGCTTGCTCTTGTGACGCGTATGGCTGACCAATTGCTTGGTGCTCGAGCAGCTAGATTACGAGCTAAATTACATATTAAATAGTATTTGAAACCAAGTCTTGTAGCTTGGTTTTTTTTCTTTCAACATTTTCTGAAAAAGGAGTATAATGAGGGCGTAAATATGAAATCGCTTTTATTATTTAGAATTGAGGAAAGGATTATGGGTAGTTATAGACAGAGAGATACTAAATTAGGAACCTGTACCCCTAATCAGGTTTATCAAGTGTTGCGAACAAGCCCTCAAGGGTTAAGCACACAAGAAGTAAAAAAGAGACAAGCAACTTATGGTCCTAACCAGTTGAAAGAAAGCAAGAAAGAGCCTATTTGGTTGACCTTTTTCAGGCATTTTACCAGTCTCATGGCCCTCTTATTGTGGGTCGGTGGCTGTATTGCTGTGATTTCTCATAGCTTGGAGCTGGGGATTGCGATTTGGTTGGTCAATATCATTAACGGTCTTTTTAGCTTTATTCAAGAATATAGGGCAAGTCAAGCCACGGAAGCACTGAATAAGCTTCTTCCATCCTACACCCGAGTTCTTCGTGATGGAAAGGAAGATAAAATCCTTGCACAGAACTTGGTGCCAGGTGATTTGGTTTTCATTGAAGAAGGTGACCGTATTTCTGCAGATGGACGTTTGATTGCTGTGACAGACTTGCAAGTAAATCAGTCTGCCCTCACTGGTGAGTCTAATCCCATTTATAAATCAGACCAAGCAGATTTGGCTCCTGATAAGACTGATTTGGAATATGACAATATGGTGTTTGCAGGTACCACAGTTTCCTCTGGTTCTGGACATTTTATAGTATCAGCCATCGGTATGAAAACTGAGTTCGGACAAATTGCAGACTTGACGCAAAACCTAGCTCAGGAAAAGAGTCCACTGCAAAAGGAACTAGACCATTTGACTAAACAGATTTCGGTCATCGCAGTATCTGTAGGTCTCTTCTTTATGATTGCAGCAACACTATTTGTCCACCAACCTTTGTCTCAAGCCTTCATCTTTGCCTTGGGTATGATTGTTGCCTTTATCCCTGAGGGGCTACTTCCTACAGTTACTCTATCTCTAGCTATGGCTGTACAGCGCATGGCTAAAGAACATGCTTTAGTGAAAAAATTGTCTTCTGTTGAGACACTCGGAGCAACCTCTGTTATTTGCTCAGATAAAACAGGGACCCTGACTCAAAATGCCATGACAGTTAATCATTTATGGACCTTGTCAGGTAATTATGAGGTGACTGGACTAGGTTACGCACCAGAAGGACACATTGAGCAGGATGGTCACCCTGTTTCTCTTAAAGAAAATGACCTCCTGAATCGTCTGGTCCGCTTTTCTCATTTGGCTAGTAATGCTCAAGTGGTTGCGCCAAGTGCTGACAATCCCAATTATACGGTCTTGGGAGACCCGACTGAAGCTTGTCTTAATGTTCTTGCAGAAAAAGCAGGCCTTGATTTAAATGACAACCACATCTGGGCTCCTCGGATTAAAGAGATTTCCTTTGATTCTGATCGTAAACGGATGACAACAGTACATAGTCTCGAAAAAGGTCTGGATGGCAGTCACCATATTTCTATCACTAAGGGTGCGCCTAAAGAAGTGATGGAACTTTGCTCAGACTATTATGATGGTCAAGGAGCAATCAAATCTATGACCACTACAGAACGTCAAGCTATTCTTGCTGCTAACGATCAATTTGCTCGTGACGGCTTGCGTGTTTTAGCTGTCGCTTATCGTCCTTTGGAAAGCCAACATATCAAAGAAGACGAGTGGGATATGCGGACCCTCGAAGAAGATATGGTCTTTGTGGGACTCGTTGCCATGAGTGATCCCCCACGTCAAGGTGTCCGTGAAGCAATTGAGCAATGTCACCGTGCCAGTATTCGCATTATCATGGTGACAGGTGACTATGGGTTGACAGCTCTTAGTATTGCCAAGAAAATTGGAATTGTAAAAGGTGACAATGCCCGTGTTGTTTCAGGGCTTGAACTGGCAGATATGACTGACCAAGATCTCAAAGAAGCTCTTAAAGGCGAGATTGTCTTTGCTCGTGTAGCTCCCGAACAAAAATACCGTGTGGTCAATGCACTTCAGGAGCTTGGTGAGGTTGTTGCTGTTACTGGTGATGGTGTTAATGATGCCCCTGCTCTTAAAAAGGCTGATATCGGTGTAGCTATGGGGATATCGGGAACTGACGTAGCCAAGGAATCTGCCGATATGATTTTAACGGATGACCACTTTGCTTCTATTGTCCATGCTGTTGAAGAAGGACGTGCCGTTTACCGAAATATTCAAAAATTTTTGACCTATATTTTTAATTCTAATACTCCAGAAGCTGTTCCCTCTGCTTTCTTCTTGTTCTCCTTGGGGCGTATTCCTCTTCCCTTAACAGTTATGCAAATCCTAGCTATTGACCTTGGAACGGATATGATGCCAGCTTTGGGACTGGGGATTGAGCCACCTGAAGAAGGCGTTATGAACAGACCACCAAGACGTCTATCAGATCGTTTGCTGAATCGACAATTACTATTAAAAGCCTTTGCTTGGTATGGTATGATTGAGTCTGTCTTGGCTATGGGGGCCTTCTTCCTTAATTATTGGGTTAATCAAGGGCACCTGAATTATCTAACTAGTTCAGGACCTCTTTACCGAGAGGCAACAACCATGACCTTGGGAGCCATCATCTTCACACAGATTGGTATGGCTATGAATAGTCGCAAGGGTAGAGGATCTATTTTCCAAATCAAACCATTTGCTAATAGAATTATTAGTCTGGGGATTGTCTTAGAAATCATTCTCTTTATTCTCCTGTCTTATGTGCCTCTTTTCCACACTCTTTTTAATACAGCTCCGATTGGTCTTGATGACTGGCTTTATTTACTCCTCTGTCCATTTATCATTATGGCTCTAGAGGAAATAAGGCACAGACTGTTTGATTAAAAGTAAGCCGACGGCTTACTTTTAAGTTATTACTAATAGATATAGAGGATGCCCAAAAGGTTATAGATATTAACTATAACTAACTATCAAGAATCCGTATGATGGACTTCCCATTATTTTTCAGAAAATAGTGATAAAATAGAGGACATAGATATGGAGTATATTCACTTTACCAAGTAGAAAGGACAAATTATGACACAAGAATATCAATTAGAAACTATTCTGGCACATGCTGGAATCAATTCGGATGAAGCAACAGGAGCCTTGGCTTCCCCTATTCATTTTTCAACAACATACCAACACCCAGAGTTTGGACATTCTACTGGTTTTGACTATACACGAACGAAGAATCCAACCCGTGCAACGGTGGAAAAAACATTAGCTGCTATTGAAAAGGCAGACTATGCTATTGCGACAAGTTCAGGAATGAGTGCTATTGTTTTAGCCTTTGAAATTTTCCCTGTAGGTAGCAAGGTTGTCGCTGCGCGTGACCTTTACGGAGGTTCTTTCCGTTGGTTCAACGACAAAGAAAAAGAAGGACGTTTCTTCTTTGAATACACTAACACAGAAGATGAAATGATTGCGGCCATCAACGAAGACACTGATATTGTCTATATTGAAACACCGACAAACCCACTTATGATTGAGTTTGATATTGAGAAAGTAGCTCGGATTGCCCATGAAAAGGGTGCAGTGGTTATTGTTGATAATACTTTCTATAGTCCAATCTACCAAACCCCGATTTCACTAGATGCTGATATTGTTGTTCATTCGGCGACTAAGTATCTTTCTGGTCATAATGATGTCTTGGCAGGTGTTGTTGTTACTAGCAACCAGGAATTTTATGATAAGCTCAGTTACAACCTCAACACTACTGGTCCAAATTTGTCTCCATTTGATAGCTATATGCTCATGCGTGGACTTAAGACCTTAAAACTTCGTATGGAGGCTTCGACGGCTAATGCTCAAGCAGTTGTGGCTTTCTTGGAAAAATCATCTGCTGTTAAAGAAGTTCTCTACCCAGGTAAGGGTGGGATGATTTCCTTCAAAGTGGCTAACCAAGATAAGATTCCAACTATTATCAATGCTCTTAAGGTCTTCACATTTGCAGAGAGTCTTGGTGGTGTTGAAAGTTTGATTACTTACCCAACAACACAAACTCACGCAGATATTCCAAGTGATGTACGTGCTTCGTATGGATTAACGGATGACTTGCTTCGTCTTTCAATTGGTATTGAAGCAGCAGAGGATTTGATTGCTGACTTGGAAAATGCCCTAAGTCTTTAAGGAGTTGTTTATGACACGTTATGATTTTACAACACAACCAAATCGCTTGAATCAAAACACCATGAAATGGCACGAAGCCGAAAGTAATCCAGAACTCCTTGAGCTTTGGGTTGCTGATATGGACTTCCTACCTGTTCCTGAGATTAGGGATGCAGTCATCAACTATGCTGAGACACATATTTTTGGTTATCCTTATCCAAGTGATGAGCTTTATCAGTCCATTATTAATTGGGAAAAAAATCAACATGGTTACGTCGTTGATAAGGAGAGTATTGTTCTTATCGAGGGTGTTGTTCCAGCTATTTCAACAGCTATTCAAGCCTTTACGAAAGAAGGCGATGCTGTTCTTATCAATACGCCAGTTTATCCACCTTTTGCTCGTTCTGTTCGCCTAAACAATCGTCAGTTAATTGAAAATAGTCTTGTTAAGGCAAATGGGCATTTCGAAATTGATTTTGAACAATTGGAACGTGATATCGTCGATAATGAGGTTAAACTTTATGTTTTCTGTAGCCCACATAACCCAGGTGGGCGTGTCTGGACTAAGGAAGAATTGGCCAGGGTAGCAGACCTCTGCCAGAAACATGGTGTCCTCTTGGTATCTGATGAAATCCACCAAGACTTGGCCTTGTATGGGAATAAGCATGTCTCTATGAATACTATTTCCGATGCTTACAAGGATTTTACTTTGGTCCTTAGTTCAGCGACAAAAACCTTTAATATTGCTGGGACTAAAAATAGTTTTACCATTATTGAAAATGAATACTTGCGTAAGGCTTTTAAACAAAAACAATTGGCTAATAACCAACACGAAATTCCAACCATTGGTTTGATAACGACTCAGGCTGCCTTGACCTACGGTCAAGCTTGGTTAGAAGAATTGAAGACTGTCATTGAAACAAATATTAATCTTTTGACTAAAGAACTTAGTGAAAAGACCAATATTAAAGTGATGAAACCTGAGGGTACTTACCTAGTTTGGCTTGATTTCTCAGCTTATGAACAAGATCATAATGAACTTGGACGCTTACTTAAAGAAGAAGCCAAGGTGGTCCTAAATGATGGAATTACTTTTGGTTCTGAAGGGGAAAAACATTTCCGTTTCAACGTCGCGACCCCAACAACAGTTGTTGCTGAAGGTGTAAAACGTCTGGTTTCTGTTTTTGGCAAATAAGAGAAGGTGATGCTAGGCTTCTGCATCACTTTTTCTTGTCTATACATAGAGTAAGACTTTTATTATGAAACTAAAAATATAAGAGTGATGCAAGTTCCAACTCATTAAAGACAGTGATGTTCTTAATTTTCTCTTTTCCAGGCAACAATATGGAAAGAAGATTAGAAAAATATAAATAACATTAGATTCTGCTATTTTAAATCTCATCGACTATAGAAGCTTATAGAATTGCTTGTTTTAGGCGTTAATACTTTGATAAATGATAGTATTTTACAAAAAATGCGATAGTGTTATTAAAAAAAGATTGGAATTTGAATTAAAAAATGATAGAATGGAGAGTATGGATGACCAAGAGGAGAGTTTAAATGGACAATACAGCTAAATCGCATTCGAAAGCAATAGCTCCAAAGCAATCCGAGTGCAAGAAGATGCGTTACAGTATTCGTAAGGTGGCAACTGTAGGGGCAACATCAGCACTTGTTGGAACTTTGGCATTTCTGGGAGTAAGCCATGTAAAGGCTGATCAAGTTACTGAAACAGCATCATCTGTAGCTACGATAACAACAGAAAAAAGCACAGTATCCATAGCATTAGCAAGTAAAACAGAAACAAGTACAGCAACTTCAGAAGTGGTCAACTCTTCATCTACACACTCAGAAGTAGAAACAACAGTGACTACGACACAGTCAAGTAAGACAAGTTCACTGATAACTGAAGATAAGGCGTCTAGCACCGCAGTATCATCTTCACCGGCAACAACATCACCTGTTACAACAGGAGCTACAGTTTCTACCTCAGAGTCTTCAGTAGAGGCACCAACACCTAAAGCAAACACAGAATCAGCTGCTACCCACACAGAACTTGCACTCAAACTTTCTGAAAATAGTGCTGCCAATGCAAATCTTTATAAACTCGACGGTCGTATCAAGTCTATTGTCGAAGATACCTTGACTTCAGACCAAATTGTTGCCTTAACTGAAGAAGAAATTAAAGCTCTCAACAAAGTTGATTTTAGCGACAACACAATCAAGGGTACGGGCACTAGCTTGACTTACCGTAACTTGAAAGATATCGTTGCTAGTTTCTTAAAGCAAGATAGCAAGTTGGCAGTTCCTTACTTTAAGGCGGATACAATTATCAATATGCCAGCCTTCAATACTGTCGACGCCCAAACCATGGAAAAAGAAGAAATCGATGTTTGGGATTCTTGGCCAGTCCAAGACGCTGAATCGGGAGTTGTAATCAATTGGAACGGTTATCAATTGGTCATTGCAATGGCTGGTGCACCAAAGAAAAACTCGAATCATATCTATTTGCTATATAGTAAATATGGAGATAATGATTTCACTCATTGGAAAAATGCAGGTCCAATCTTTGGTTATCATGCTCTTGAGGATGACCAACAATGGTCGGGTTCAGCGACTGTTAACTCTGATGGTAGCATCCAGCTCTTCTATACTATGAATGATACCAGTGCTGGTAAGTTGAACTGGCAACAATTGGCTAGTGCAACACTTAACTTGGCTGTTGAAAATGATGACGTTGTTCTCAAATCAGTGGAAAATGATCATATTCTTTTTGATGGAGACAATTACCATTACCAAAGTTATCCAAAATTCATGGATACTTTTAATGACGACCACAACCATGACGGTATTCCTGACCGTACGGATAACTACTGTCTTCGTGATCCACATATCATTGAAGACAAAGGAAGCCGTTACCTTATTTTCGAATCAAATACGGGTGACGAAAATTACCAAGGCGAAAAACAAGTCTATACCTGGTCAAACTATGGAGGGAATGACGCCTTCAATCTTAAGTCATTCCTTAATATCATCAATAATAAACACCTCTATGACCTTGCATCATGGGCCAACGGTTCTATCGGTATCCTAAAACTCGATGATAATGAGAAAAATCCATCTGTCGCCGAACTCTACACTCCTCTTGTTACCAGTCATATGGTTACTGATGAAGTAGAGCGTCCAAGTGTTGTTAAGATGGGTAACAAATATTACCTTTTCGCTGCCTCACGTATCAGTAAATCTACGGATGCTGAAGGTACTGTAGCGGTTCGTGGAGCTGTTGGTGATGACGTTGTTATGTTAGGCTTCGTTTCAGATAGCCTTCGAGGCAAATACCGTCCACTTAATGGTTCAGGTGTGGTCTTGACAGCTTCTGTACCAGCTGACTGGCGTACGTCTACCTATTCTTATTATGCTGTTCCTGTTGAAGACTCATCGGATACCCTTTTGGTCACTTCTTATATGACTAATCGTGGTGGTGTTACTGGTGCTGAGACTAAATCAACATGGGCCCCAAGCTTCCTCATCAAGATGAATGCAGATGATACTACAGAAGTTCTCCCTAAGATGACTAACCAAGGAGATTGGATTTGGGACCAGTCAAGTGAAAGTTTGGTACACGTGGGTGATCAAAACACTGCTAAATTACCGAACGAAGACTTTAAAGTAGATTATCATGTGGTGTCAAATTATGGTCTTAAACCCCATACTTACCCTGCAGTTGCAGTTTCAACAGGTGTCTCTGAGGCTCATGATGTCTTGACTGTTACCGTTAAAGATAGCGAAAGTAATAATACTGGCAAGTCAGAAGGGTTAATAAGTCCAACAGATGGTAACCATTCTGCTGATGATAAGACTAAACCGACCTATGGTAATCAATCGTCAGTTGATAATGTAGACAAGCCAACAAGTCCAACGGATCCAGATTCTCCAATTCGTAGACCATTCCCATATTTTGCAGACCGTTCTGCTAATGATGGGGAATTTTATGAAGAAGATTATGAAGAGGTTCCGGAAAAACCCTCAACAGGGGATACTACAAGTAGCAGACACACCGTCGCACAAGCTACAGATATTGTGACACCATTACCAGAAGCTATTTCATCAAGTGAACCAGCTGTTCCAGCGACTGTTGCTAAAGAAGGGATTAGTACTGAAGCGGAGTCTCCTAAAGTAACTAAGTCCCACGAATCAAGTAAGGTTGAGGTAGCAACTAGGTCAGATGAAGTCGTTAAGTCTGAAAAGACAGATACAGATAAAGATAATAAGACTAAAGTTGCTGCTAAACTTGCCATTACACATAAGACACCGAGTGTCTCTGAAGGACCAAATGCCAATATACTTACAATTTTAGCAACGATCTTTGCAGCGATTGCTAGTCTATCTCTTTTTGGTTATGGATTGGTTACGGGTAAAATTCAGTTGCCTAAAAAATAAGCATTAACCCCTTTTCAAAACGTTTGCTAGTAAAGCAAGCGTTTTTGTTGTGTTTTTGATATAATGGAGTGAATATATAGCAAAGGAAGAAACTATTATGGGTAAATTTCAAGTTATTTCACATCCATTGATTCAACATAAACTCTCAATCCTACGTCGTGAGGATACCTCTACTAAGGATTTTCGTGAGTTAGTTAACGAAATCGCTATGCTTATGGGTTACGAAGTATCACGTGACCTTCCTCTTGAAGAAGTTGAAATTCAAACGCCAATCACAAAAACAACCCAAAAACAACTATCTGGTAAGAAATTGGCTATTGTCCCAATCCTTCGTGCAGGTATCGGTATGGTAGATGGTCTCCTAAGCCTTGTGCCTGCTGCTAAAGTTGGTCATATTGGTATGTACCGTGATGAAGAAACTCTGGAGCCGGTTGAGTACCTCGTTAAATTACCAGAAGATATTGATCAACGTCAGATTTTTGTAGTTGATCCAATGCTTGCGACTGGTGGTTCAGCTATCTTAGCGGTAGATTCACTTAAAAAGCGTGGCGCTGCTAATATTAAGTTTGTTTGTTTGGTTGCAGCACCAGAAGGTGTTAAAAAATTGCAAGAGGCTCATCCAGATATTGATATCTACACAGCATCACTAGATGAGAAACTTAATGAACATGGCTATATTGTTCCAGGCCTTGGAGATGCAGGTGACCGTTTATTTGGTACCAAATAGGTTCAAAAAGGGAGTTTTCCCTTTTTGTTTTGCTTATATTATGCAGAAAATAATCGCTTAGAAAATTTGAAGTAGTGGAAACCTCTTTTGAATTAGCACTCTATGAAAAAGAGTGCCAATAAAAATGTTTTTTATTTGACCTAATTTGACTAAAATCATATAATAACATCAAGACATTATTAAAAGGAGGATTCGTATGATTCCTGTAGTTATTGAACAAACATCACGTGGTGAGCGTTCTTATGACATTTACTCACGTTTGCTCAAGGATCGTATCATCATGTTAACAGGTCCTGTTGAAGATAATATGGCAAACTCAATTATCGCCCAACTCTTGTTCTTGGATGCTCAAGACAATACGAAAGATATTTATCTTTATGTTAATACGCCTGGTGGATCAGTTTCAGCAGGTCTTGCCATTGTTGACACCATGAATTTCATCAAGTCCGATGTTCAAACCATCGTTATGGGAATGGCAGCATCAATGGGTACTATTATCGCTTCAAGTGGTACTAAAGGGAAACGTTTTATGTTGCCAAATGCAGAATACATGATTCACCAACCAATGGGTGGTACTGGTGGCGGTACGCAACAAACAGATATGGCCATCGCAGCAGAACACTTGCTCAAGACGCGTAATAACTTGGAGCAAATCTTGGCTGATAATTCCGGTCAATCCATTGAAAAGGTTCATATTGATGCCGAACGTGATAATTGGATGAGTGCTCAAGAAACGCTCGAATATGGTTTTATCGACGAAATTATGGCTAACAACCAATTAAAATAAGCTTAGCTTATCTTAGATAAGAGTCGGATGTTAATCGGTCTAATAGGGGCCGATTCATCTGACTTTTTGTGTTATAATAGGAAATATGTTAATAATCAATGAGGAGCTGCTTGCTATTGATCAAGCCATAGATAGTCTTGTTTTGCACTTTTTAGGATTGCCAGAGGTAGAAGTTTATCGCTTAAAACGTCAGAAATTCGAAGGAGATAGAACACTCCAGCAACAACTTCTGGAATTTCAGGAATTAAGGGAAAGCTATGAAGAAGCCAAAAAATATGAAGCCTATAGATCAGACGTTCGTGACTTAAAGCGACAAGTCCTGAGGATGAAGCGCCAAATTGATTTAAATGAAGTAGTTATAGCTTATCGACAGGCTGAGCTTGATTTGCAGGCGATTATGGCTTCACTTAGTCAGGACATTGCGCAAGCTGTATCAGACCAAATTTTCATTGATACAGGGCTACCTCTTGCCCCCCACAAGCCCCATCATAAAAAAGGTGCCACTAACATAAAGGAGAAAATGAGTAATGATTAAACGTCAGGGCATTATTGTCTATTTATACTATAATAGAGACTTACGTAAGATTGCCAAGTTTGGGGATGTTGTCTACCATTCTTATAAGATGCGTTATGTACACCTTTATGTAGATGAGGATAAGGTTGAGGATGTATTGGCAGAACTAGAAGGAATGAAGGCGGTAAAAAAAGTTCTTCCTTCTTACTATTCAGACATTGATATGGACTTTGTAGGTAGTCTGGAGCGCTATGACACCTCTGTTCCTGAACCATTTAAGAACTTTTCTCTTTAAGGAGAAAAGTTTTTTTCTCTTGGTAAGAGCTATCCCTAAAGCAATGGAAACGATTGCTAGAAAGAGATTTTAAGTGTGTGGTTATTGACAATTGTCTGATAATTCTGTAAGCTATAAGGTGGACTTTTTTAAGAAAATATTAAGGAGAAATCTTATGTCTAAAAAGATCACACTTATTGTGTTAGCCTTTTTTGCATCCATTTTCTTGGTTGCTTGTGGTAAGTCACCCGACGTGACTGCTAAAGCCACTGGTACCAAGATTGGGGATACGATTAAGATCGGTGTCAACATGGAGTTGACAGGTCCTGTTGCGGCCTATGGTAAAGCCGAGCAAAATGGTATTAAGTTGGCTGTTGAAGAAATCAATAAAGCTGGCGGTGTTGATGGTAAAAAGCTAGAACTCGTCACTAAAGATAATAAATCTGAAAATGCTGAAGCTTCAACATCTTCAACTAACTTGGCTATCCAGAATAATGTAAATGCTATCGTTGGTCCGGCAACATCTGGTGCAGTTGCTGCTGCCAGCCTTGTATCTCAAAAAACAGGGGTTCCTTTGATGACTCCATCTGGTACACAGGATGACCTTACGGTAGATGCTAAAGGAACGAAGAAATTCGTTTTCCGTACAACCTTTAAAGATAGTTACCAAGGTAAAGTTTTGGCAGCCTATTCTTTTAATAACTTGCATGCTAAGAAGGTCGTTCTTTACTACGATAATGCTTCTGATTACGCTAAGGGGATTGCGGATGAATTCAAGCGTGAATACAAAGGCCAAATCGTTACTGAAGCAACTTTCGCTTCAGGGGATAAGGACTATCAATCAGCTTTGACTAAATTCAAAGATCTTGATTATGATGCTATTGTAATGCCTGGTTATTATACTGAAACAGGTATTATCACTAAACAAGCACGTGACCTTGGTATTGACAAACCAATCCTAGGACCTGACGGATTTAGTGATGCGAAATTTACAGAGCTTGCAGGTAAAAAGAATGCCTCAAACGTTTACTACGTATCTGGATATTCAACGAAAGTTTCTCTTTCTGATAAAGCATCAGGCTTCATCGAAGCATATAAGAAAACTTACAAGACTGAACCAAATATGTTTGCTGCGTTAGCCTACGACTCTGTTTATATGGTTGCAGAAGCCTCTAAGGGTGCGAAAACATCAGTTGATATTACCAATAATCTTGCAAAAATGAAAAACTATGTTGGGGTTACCGGTAAAATGACAATTGACAAGGAGCATAACCCGATTAAAGCAGCTCTTATGGTTAAAAGAGATAATGGTGAAGAAGTTTCAGCAGAAGCCGTTGAAATTGAAAAATAAGCTCTTATCTTTACTGAAAATGAACTAGAAAGTTTGGTTATATATGTTTTTTGAACAACTTCCCCAACAACTAGTCAATGGTATCATCTTGGGTAGTATCTATGCCCTACTTGCCCTTGGTTATACTATGGTTTATGGGATTATCAAATTGATTAACTTTGCCCATGGAGACATCTACATGATAGGTGCCTTCGTTGGTTACTATGCGATTAACAGCTTGAAGATGAATTTCTGGATTGCCCTTGTGTTCTCCATGATTGTATGTGCCATTTTGGGGGTTGTTATCGAGTTCTTGGCTTATCGCCCACTCCGTAATTCTACACGTATTTCTGCCTTGATTACGGCCATTGGTGTGTCATTCTTCCTTGAATACATCATGGTTTACTTCGTCGGAGCAGACACACGTTCATTCCCACAATCAATTAAAATGCATACCTATCATCTTGGATCAATCTCTGTGACAAATGTGCAATTGCTGATTTTGGTGGTTGCCCTTGTTCTCATGGTTGCTCTGCAATTGATTGTTAAGAAAACTAAAATGGGTAAAGCCATGCGTGCGGTATCTGTAGATAGCGATGCAGCTGAATTGATGGGTATTAATGTTAACAATACTATCAGCTTTACATTTGCTCTTGGCTCTTCACTTGCGGGTGCTGCTGGTGTCCTTATTGGACTTTACTACAACTCAATTGAACCTCTTATGGGTATGACACCAGGTATTAAAGCCTTTGTTGCTGCTGTTCTTGGTGGTATCGGTATTATCCCAGGCGCAGCCCTTGGTGGATTTGTTATCGGTATTTTGGAGACTCTATCAACTGCAATTGGTTTGTCAAGTTACCGTGATGCCATTGTTTATGGTGTCTTGATTGTTATCCTCTTGGTTCGTCCAGCGGGTATCCTCGGTAAAAATGTGAAAGAGAAGGTGTAAGACATGAAGAAAAATCTAAAAGTAAACCTTATTTGGTTTGGTCTTATCATTGGGCTCTTCCTTATCTTGAAAGGCCTTGAACTTTCAGGTATCATGAACCTTTACTACATCCAAATCTTAATGGGAATTGGTATTTCAATTCTTATGGGACTTGGTACTAACTTGGTCCTAGGTTTCTCAGGACAATTTACACTTGGACAAGCCGGTTTCATGGCAATTGGTGCTTACTCATCTGCTATTATTACTGGCATGATGCCAACTTATGATGGTTTCTACCTCTCTATGGTTGTTGGTGTTATCATTGCAGCTGTCGTTGCCCTTATCTTTGGTCTACCTACTCTTCGTTTGAAGGGGGATTACCTTGCCATTGCCACTCTTGGTATGGCGGAAATTATCCGTATTATTATTGTTAATGGTGGTGAATTGACCAATGGTGCCGCTGGTTTGACAGGAATTCTTCCTTATACAAGCTGGCCTGTCATTTATTTCTTTGTAGTCATCATCACAATTTTAGTGCTAAACTTCTTGCGTTCAGCGACTGGTCGTCAAGCTATTACACTTCGTGAAGATGAAATTGCTGCAGAGTCAATGGGTGTTAACGTCACAAAAATGAAGGTACTTATCTTTGTTATCGGTGCCATGA
Organism: Streptococcus sp. C150; assembly: GCF_000187445.1. NCBI lineage: Bacteria > Bacillati > Bacillota > Bacilli > Lactobacillales > Streptococcaceae > Streptococcus > Streptococcus sp. C150. The sequence continues at coordinate 209,924 of NZ_GL698450.1, forward strand.
TTTCAGCGATTGCCGGTTCACTTTATGTTAGCTACATCGGTACTGTCGTGCCAAAAGATTTCACCATTATGAAATCAATTGATTACCTTATCATTGCCGTCCTTGGTGGTCTCGGATCAATTACAGGTACTGTCATTGCCGCTATTGTTCTTGGTATTATCAATATGTTCCTTCAAAACGTTTCAAACCTCCGTATGATTATTTACGCATTGGCTTTGATTCTTGTCATGCTTTTCCGCCCAAGTGGACTTCTTGGAACGAAAGAACTCTATCTCTCAAAATTCTTCAATAAATCTAAGGAGGGCAAATAAAAATGGCACTTCTTGAAGTTAAAAAATTGACTAAAAATTTTGGTGGTCTGACTGCCGTTGGTGATGTTTCAATGGAACTCAACGAGGGTGAATTGGTCGGACTTATCGGACCAAACGGTGCTGGTAAGACAACCTTGTTCAACTTGTTGACAGGTGTTTATGAACCAAGTGAAGGAACCGTTACCCTCGATGGTACAGTTCTAAATGGTAAGGCACCTTATAAGATTGCTTCTCTTGGTTTGTCACGTACCTTCCAAAATATCCGCCTTTTCAAAGATATGACTGTACTTGAAAATGTTCTTGTTGGTTTGTCAAATAAACAACCTTCAAACTTCTTTGCATCACTCTTGCGTTTGCCTAAGTACTATTCAGGTGAAGAAGAGTTGAAAGAAAAAGCCATGAAATTATTGGCTATCTTCAATTTGGATGATGAAGCAGAAACACTTGCGAAAAACCTGGCATATGGACAACAACGTCACTTGGAAATTGTACGTGCATTAGCAACGGAACCTAAAATTCTTTTCCTTGATGAACCAGCTGCAGGTATGAACCCACAAGAAACAGCTGAGTTGACGGCTCATATTCGTCAAATTCAAAAAGACTTTGGTATCACAATTATCTTGATTGAGCACGATATGAGTCTGGTCATGGATGTTACTGAGCGTATCTATGTTTTGGAATATGGACGCTTGATTGCAGAAGGAACACCTGATGAAATTAAGAATAACAAACGTGTTATTGAAGCTTACTTGGGAGGTGAAGCATAATGGCTATGTTAAAAGTTGAAAATCTCTCAATTAAATACGGATCAATTGAAGCTGTTAAAAATGTTAGCTTTGAGGTTAATGAAGGTGAAGTTGTAACACTTATCGGTGCTAATGGTGCCGGTAAGACATCTATTCTTCGTACCATTTCTGGTCTTGTTCGTCCAACTGCTGGAACCATTTCGTACCTTGGAAAAGATATTCACAAAACACCAGCTCGTAAGATTGTCGCAGAAGGATTGGCTCAGGTTCCAGAAGGGCGCCATGTTTTCCCAGGATTAACTGTCTTGGAAAATCTTGAAATGGGAGCCTTCCTTCATACAAATAAAGAGGAAAATGCAGCTCTCTTGAAGAAAGTCTTCCAACGTTTTCCACGTCTAGAAGAACGTAAAAATCAAGATGCAGCCACACTTTCTGGTGGTGAGCAACAAATGCTTGCGATGGGCCGTGCCCTTATGAGCCGTCCAAAACTCTTGCTTTTGGATGAACCTTCAATGGGACTTGCCCCAATCTTTATTCAAGAAATTTTCGACATTATCGAAGATATCAAGGCACAAGGGACTACCGTTCTTTTGATTGAACAAAATGCCAATAAGGCTTTGTCAATTGCGGATCGTGGTTATGTTCTTGAAACTGGTAAAGTCGTTCTTTCAGGTACTGGTAAAGAACTTCTTGCGTCAGACGAAGTTCGTAAAGCCTATCTTGGAGGATAAGAAAAAGCGCCCAAGGGCGTTTTTCTATAGTCTTATCGTGATTGTAATTTGCTAATTTTTCAGTAAAATAGTGCAATCGTTTACAATTAGTGTGGTATAATACAAGTAAGAAATTATTCGGAGGAAAATGAAAATGGCAGTAAAAGATTTTATGGCGAAGCGTGTGGTCTACGTTTCACCACAAACAACTGTTGCAGCAGCTGCAGACATTATGCGTGAAAAAGGTTTGCGCCGCTTACCAGTAATTGAGAACGACAAGCTGGTTGGTCTTATCACAGAAGGGACAATGGCTGATGCCTCACCATCTAAAGCAACTAGCTTATCAATCTATGAGATGAACTATCTTCTTAATAAGACAAAGGTAGGAGACATTATGATTAAGAATGTCCTTACCGTTTCCAAATATGCTAGTCTTGAGGATGCTATCTATATCATGCTTAAAAATAAAGTTGGTGTTCTTCCAGTTGTGGACAATGACCAAATTTCTGGAATTATTACAGACAAGGATGTTTTTCGTGCCTTTTTGGAAATCTCTGGCTATGGTCAAGCCGGAATCCGTATTGGGCTTGAAGTCTTAGATACGCCACGTGTCCTGGAAAAAATTGCCAACCTCATTTCTAGTGAAAATCTCAACATTGAACGTACAATTGTTGCACCTAAAAATGATACTGTTCTTCGTGTTGAACTTCAAGTTGAAGGGGATGTGGAACCAGAACACCTTAAAAAAGTTTTTGTAGAAGCAGGGTTTACAGTTACCGAAATTGCTGAAACAGAATCAAAAGAGTTAGACTAATAAGAAAAGGGAGTCAGAGCTTAACGAATTTATCTCTGAATCTCACTCCCATAGGTTAGTAGCTTAGCAACAGGTTCTTCTATTTGAACGACTAGTTGCCGGCTATAAGTTTTTGACAGTAAAAAAAGAAGCTGAACATTTAATGTTCTAGCTTCTTTTTTGTTAGTCTTGGAAATCATAAAGTGTTGTAGAAAGGTAACGTTCACCATTATCAGGCAATAGTGTCAATACTTTTTTACCTTCGCCGAGTTCAGCGGCAACTTTAAGAGCAGCAGCAATAGCAGCACCTGATGAGATACCAGCTAGGAAACCTTCCTCGCTACCCAATGTACGTGATGTTGCGATAGCTTCATCAGAAGGAATACGCACAACACTGTCATATGATTTTGTATCCAATGTGTCAGGAATAAATCCAGTTGAAATACCTTGAATTTTGTGTGGCCCTGGTTTGTCACCATTCAATACAGCAGATTCATCAGCTTCAATACCATAAACTTTGATATTTGGGTTAGCAGCTTTCAGAGTTTTAGAAACACCTGAAATAGTACCACCAGTACCGATACCTGCGACAAAGGCATCCAAACCATCTGCACCAAAATCTTCAAGAATCTCTTGGCCAGTTGTATCAGCATGAACAGCTGGATTTGAAGGGTTAGCAAATTGAAGTGGCACCCAACCATTGCGTTCAGCCGCAACTTCCTTAGCTTTAGCGATAGCACCCTTCATTCCTTCGCTACCAGGTGTCAAAACAAGTTCAGCACCATAAGCTTGGATGATTTTACGACGTTCAACACTCATTGTGTCAGGCATTACGATAACGACCTTGTAGCCTTTGGCAGCGCCAACCCAAGCTAGACCAATACCAGTGTTACCTGAAGTTGGTTCAACGATAGTATCTCCAGGTTTAATTGTACCGGCTTTTTCAGCATCTTCAATCATACGAAGAGCAATACGGTCTTTAACTGAAGAACCAGGGTTAAATGCTTCAAGTTTAACATAAACATCTGCTGAACCTTCTGGAACAATAGAGTTAAGTTTAATAACTGGTGTTTTTCCAACAAGTTCGGTAATTGAGTTGTAAATTGTCATATTTAAAATCCTCTTAATCTTTGGTTGATGGTTTTAAGTATACGACGGTAGGCCTAACTTGTAAAATACATCTTCTTTATCACTGTGATAACGTTTAACTATCAAAGGGGAATTTCAACGATCTTTTTGCCAGACTTTTGATAACTTACTTTTCCTTGATAGAAGTTAGTAAGCTCTTGCCCAAGCCTTTCAATTTCAGACTCTTCAACAAACAAAGTTGTAGAAACATCGGATAAGAAAGTTGTATCAAATTCTTGGAGCACTTCTTTTTCAAGAAAATTGGAGAAGACTTGGTATTGAGAGTAGGTTAACTCTATGGTTAGCCCAGTTAATTCCTTGACTTCAACTCGACCAATTTCTTCAATGGCATGAGCAACGCTACCAGAGTAAGCACGGATAAGGCCACCAGCTCCAAGCTTGATTCCACCAAAATAACGGGTTACTACTGCCACGACATTAGTTAGTCCTTGTTTTTCTAGGACAGTAAGCATGGGAACACCAGCCGTCCCAGAAGGTTCACCATCATCACTAGAACGCTTAATTTGCCCATCTTCTCCGACAATCATTGCTGAGCAAGAGTGATTGGCCTTGTGATGCTCTTTTTTAATCTGAGCAATATATTCTCTTCCTTCTTCTTCACTGCTAATGCGTTTCAAGTGACAAATAAAACGAGATTTTTTGATTTCTTCTTCAACGATTCCATCGTTGGTAATAGTTTTGTAATCCATAAAAAAATTTTATCATAAAAACGTGAATTCAAACATATTTTCGAATAGAAAGGTATGGTACCTAAAGAATATTATGGACGACTATTTACAGAAGATCAATTGCCAACAGACTATTATTCTGAGGCTTTAACATTAGAAAGCATGGTAAAGATAGATAATCAACTCAGGTGCAAAAGATGTTTTAGTCCAATAGAGGAAGAATGGCAATTACCAAATGGCAAACATTACTGCAGAACTTGTATAGTCTTTGGTAGAAACCAAGAAGGGAAGCAACTTTATTACTTTGCTTCAAAAGAAGCTGACATCAACTTTCCTGTTCTAAAGTGGTCGGGGAAATTAACTTCTTATCAAGCTGAGGTCTCAGAGAAACTGTTGAAAACTTATCAACAACAGAAAAACAGTCTTGTACATGCTGTAACTGGTGCTGGTAAGACGGAAATGATTTATAAAATCGTTGCCTATGTTCTTGAAACTAAAGGCCGAGTTGCTATTGCCAGTCCTCGGGTTGATGTTTGCCGAGAATTGCATATACGTCTTCAAAGAGATTTTACGTGTAGTATTTCCTTACTTCATGCTGAAAGCGAGCCATACGACGGGAGTCCGCTTGTCATAGCCACCACACATCAATTGCTAAAATTTTATCAGAGTTTTGACTTAATTATCGTTGACGAAGTAGATGCCTTCCCCTTTGTAGGAAATCCTATGTTAAATCATGCTGTTAAGCAGGCAAAGAAAAAAACCGGACAGCTTATTTACCTAACAGCAACTTCTACAGTATCTCTGGAAGAGCAAGTACAAGTCGGTGTACTAGAAAAACACCACCTTGCCAGACGCTTTCATGGTAACCCTTTAGTGATTCCTCAATTCTTTTGGCAAGGGAAATTACAACAATCTTTATCTAAGCAAAAACTTCCAAGACCCCTCCTTAGACAACTCAAGAAGCAAAGAAAATCAAAGTTTCCTTTATTAATCTTTTTTCCCAATATAGCAATGGGTGAGAGATTTACCAAAATTCTTCAAAACTATTTCCCAGAAGAAAAAATAGCATTTGTTTCCTCAAAAAGTGAAGAGCGTTCAGAAATGGTAAAGAAATTTAGGGAACAAGATCTGACTATTCTTGTGACGACTACTATTCTTGAGCGTGGGGTGACCTTTCCTAAAGTAGATGTTTTTGTGTGCATGGCAAATCACCACTTATTTACAAGTTCGAGTCTTCTTCAGATTGGTGGTAGGGTGGGGCGCTCGCCCGAGAGACCTACAGGAAAACTCTATTTCTTTCATGAAGGACTATCTAAATCGATATTGCAATGTCGACAAGAAATAAAAGCAATGAATAGAAAAGGAGGATTTGATGATGAGATGTTTAATGTGCAATGAAAGTATCGAAGTGATTCCCAGATTACGCTATTTGCTTACGTTTACGGAAAGTAAGAAATATTGCTGCACAGAATGTAAGAGTCATTTTAAGAAACTCTCAAAAGTAAGGTGTCCAAATTGTTACAAAGAAATGCACGGAAATGGATGTGTTGATTGTCAAATTTGGAAGAAAAAAGGTTACACTCCAAATCACATTGCAATCTTTCGCTATGAAGGGTTTATGAAAGAGTACTTTAGTCATTATAAATTTATGGGCGACTATTACCTAAGGAAAATTTTTCAAGAAGATATTGCGGATGCACTGAACCCCTTATTAAAGAAAGGATACACATTAGTCCCAGTGCCAATCTCGGAAGAACGATTTGCCGAAAGGGGCTTCAACCAGGTTGAAGGATTGCTAGAGGGACTCCCCTATCAAAACATTTTTGGGAAAAAGGATATTGAAAAGCAATCTTCTAAAACAAGGAAAGAACGTTTAAATCAAGAAAACCCATTTTTTATAAAACAAAACGTAGAGTTATCAAGAAAAATTGTTATAGTAGATGATATCTATACAACAGGCTCGACGATTTATAAAATGGTTCAATTATTGCAAAAAACACATGTTGAGGAAATTGTGACCTTTTCCCTAGCCAGATAATAAAAATCCTTGCAAATTTTCATGAAAAGGATATAATAAAAATAAAGAAAACGCTAACAAGCGAGAAAGAGGTCTTTTATGATTAAATATAGTATCCGTGGTGAAAACATCGAAGTAACGGAAGCTCTTCGTGACTATGTTGAAAATAAACTTAGCAAAATTGAAAAATATTTCAACGAAGACCAAGAATTGAATGCACGTGTAAATCTTAAGATTTATCGTGGAAAAACTGCTAAAGTGGAAGTTACCATACCAACAGGATCTGTTATTTTACGTGCAGAAGATATTTCACAGGATATGTATGGTTCAATTGACTTGGTAGTTGATAAGATTGAAAGACAAATCCGTAAAAACAAAACAAAAATTGCTCGTAAACATCGTGAAAAAGTATCCACAGGTGAGGTATTCTCAGTTGACTTTAACAAGGAAGAAGTTGAAGAAGCACCATCTATTGAAGTTGTGAGAACAAAAAACATTGAGTTGAAACCAATGGATGTTGAGGAAGCTATTCTTCAGATGGAATTGTTAAGTCATGACTTCTTTATCTATGCTGATAGCGAAGATCATACAACAAATGTACTTTATAAACGTGAAGATGGTAATTATGGCTTGATCGAAGCCAAATAGAATAATTAGGCGGGATATATGTATATCCTGCTTATTTATTTTGGCAAAAAATCACTAATCGAAAAAGTAAAACATAAGTTAACTTAATAATAAAAAAGTTATTGACAAGGTAAGCAAGAGATGATAATATGAATAGGCTACATCGGAGGATGCAGCTGAGACACGAGGAAGTTTGGAAAAAACTTTTCAAAAAGTGTTGACAAGATATTCTAGATTTGCTAGAATATAGGAGTTGTCTTAAGAGAGACAAAGACCTTTGAGAACTGAATAAGAAACCAAGTGCAGGGTTATGATAGAAGAAATTATAACCTGTCAATTTACAAGAAAAAAACGTCAGAAGACGGAAATGAGTTAACGCTCGAACAATTATTAAAGCTTTTAATGAGAGTTTGATCCTGGCTCAGGACGAACGCTGGCGGCGTGCCTAATACATGCAAGTAGAACGCTGAAGAGAGGAGCTTGCTCTTCTTGGAAG
>NZ_GL698451.1:0-6779 GCF_000187445.1 Streptococcus sp. C150
GCAAGCTCCTCTCTTCAGCGTTCTACTTGCATGTATTAGGCACGCCGCCAGCGTTCGTCCTGAGCCAGGATCAAACTCTCATTAAATTCTTTTAATAATCGTTCGAGCGTTAACTCATTTCCGTCTTCTGACGTTTTATTCTTGTAAATTGACAGGTTATAATTTCTTCTATCATAACCCTGCACTTGGTTTCTTATTCAGTTCTCAAAGGTCTTTGTCTCTCTTAAGACAACTCCTATATTCTAGCAAATCTAGAATATCTTGTCAACACTTTTTGAAAAGTTTTTTCCAAACTTCCTCGTGTCTCAGCTGCATCCTCCGATGTAGCCTATTCATATTATCATCTCTTGCTTGCCTTGTCAATAACTTTTTTAAAGTTTTAATTTTCTTTTTTTGTAACTTTTGTATTCAATAAAAAAGAAGAGTAAACACTCTACTCTTCTTCATCTTTATTATTCTTTGTTTCAAGTCTCTCTTTGACTTCATCAAAAGATAAAGCATGATTATCTTCGTCAGAATCCTCAAGAGAATCTGCTGGCATTTTACCAGTTTTATAGATTGATTTAATCTGTGCAGCGTCGAGTGTTTCATACTTAAGCAAAGCCTCTGCAATGAGAGCATGTGTTTCTCGGTTTGCATTGATAATTTCAGCTGCTTTATCGTGTGCTTCAACCAGAAGTGATCGAATTTCTTCATCAATGAGTTGGGCAGTATGAGCTGAATAAGACTTATCCGGTGTAAATTGACCTGGATTCATAGCATGGTTACCTTCATATTGGACTGGTCCAAGTTTTTCACTCATACCATATTCAGTAACCATTGCACGTGCTAATTGTGTTGCTTGCTCAAAGTCATTTGAAGCACCTGACGTTTGAACATTAAAGATAATTTCTTCTGCCACACGTCCACCCATAAGGCCTGCCAATTGTTCTTTAAGCTCGTCCTTAGATGACAACATTTGATCCTCTTTTGGTAAAGAAATCATATATCCACCTGCACGACCTCGAGGAACAATAGTAACCTTATGAACATCACGAGCACTAGAAAGGGTTAGACCAACAATCGTATGTCCTGCTTCATGGTAAGCCACAACTTTACGTTCGTGTTCAGATACTTGACGATCTTTCTTAGAAGGACCAGCAATAACACGGTCTTCCGCTTCATCAATATCGCTAGCATCAATCCTTGTCTTACTACGTCTCGCTGCAACCAAAGCTGCCTCATTCAAAACATTTTCTAGATCAGCTCCAACAAAACCTGGAGTTTGCTGAGCAACAACCTTAAGGTTAACGTCTTCAGCCAATGGTTTATTCTTAGCATGGACTTTCAAGATGGCTTCACGACCTTTTACATCTGGGCGACCAACAAGAACTTTACGGTCAAATCGTCCTGGACGCAAGAGAGCTGGATCAAGAACATCGCTACGGTTGGTTGCAGCAATGACAATAATATTCTCATTGCCATCAAACCCATCCATTTCAATCAACAACTGGTTGAGGGTCTGTTCACGTTCGTCATTTCCACCACCCATTCCGGTACCACGACGACGACCAACAGCATCAATTTCATCAATAAAGATGATAGCTCTCTCAGCCTTTTTAGCATCTTCAAACAGGCTACGAACACGACTTGCTCCGACACCAACAAACATTTCTACAAAATCAGAACCTGAAATACTGAAGAAGGGAACATCTGCCTCACCAGCCACAGCCTTAGCAAGAAGAGTTTTACCTGTTCCTGGAGGGCCCTCAAGAAGAACCCCCTTAGGAATACGTGCTCCCAAAGCCTTGTATTTACGCGGGTTTTTGAGGAAATCGACTACTTCTACGAGTTCTTCTTTTTCTTCTTCTGCACCCGCTACATCTGTAAAGCGAACCTTAATATTCTCTTTTGATTGTGTTTTAGCACGATTGCGACCAAAATTCATGGCGCCTCGGTTGCCACCTTGATTCATCATAAAAATGAAGAAAATAGCAATACCAATCAAAGGGATATAACTAAAGAGATACGATATCCAAGTGCCACTTGAACTTTCACGAATCATTTTAACATTAACATCAGCTGATTCTGAAGCCGATTGCAATGTTTTCATTGTTGTTTCGTTCTGAAGAACTGTTGAGGTAAAGCTACGTGTCTCTGACGAAGCGCTACCTAAAAATGGTAAACTAAGGTCTGTATCAACCTTCTCGGCCTTTTTGTAGTTTCCTTTAACCTCAATGATACTACCGTTTGGTTGATAGGTGATTGATTTCACCTTACCATCTTTAATTTTATTAACCAACTGCGTGTAAGACAGTGATTGACTTGGACTTTGGCTTCCCCCAGCAAAATGCTGGACTCCTGTTACGATTGCAATAATCACTAAAATATAGAGGAAAGCATTCCGCAAGAAGCCATTATTATTTTTATTATTCATAAGCTAATTAGACCTTTACTTATTTTGTATAAATCTCTTCTTTTAGAACACCAACGTAAGGAAGGTTACGGTACTTTTCGTCATAGTCTAGTCCGAAACCAACAATAAATTCGTTAGGAACATCGTAACATACATAATCAGCTTCAATGTCAACGACGCGACCTTCTGGTTTATCAAAAAGAGTTGCTATTTTTACTGAGTTTGCTTTACGGTATTTGAACATATCTCGAAGGTAAAGGAGGGTACGTCCAGTGTCAATGATATCTTCAATAAAGATGATATCTCGTCCTTCAACATTGGTATCAACATCCTTAAGTATCTTTACCTCACCACTGCTGACAGTTCCACCACCATAACTTGAAACGACCATAAAGTCCATTTCAAGATGTGTATCGATATGTTTGATAAGCTCAGCCATAAATGGAACAGCACCTTTTAAAACACCGACTAAAAGGGGATTTTTTCCTTCATAATCTTTTGTTAATTGCTGACCTAATTCTTTAGTTTTAGCTACGATATCCTCTTGGGAAAAGAGGACTTTTTTAATGTCTTTTTCTAACATTGGGTTCCCTTTCTCGAAGTCAATATTGTGTTATTATACCACTTTTACTTCAATCATCGTTATTTAAACATGGTATTTGATTAGAAATTCTTATAAATGACCACAGTGCCATAAAGTATAGCATTTTCGGGATTTTTTTTCAAATAGAGACGCCCGGAGACATAAAGAAAGATAATCTGACCATCTTGTTCTCCTATAATAGCTTTTTGTCTTTCCTTGTCTGGAATTTTATTGTCTATGAAAAGTCGTCTTAATTTTTTATGGTGACTACCAAAGTCAATCTTATCGCCTTTTTGTCTATGACGAATCGTAATTGGAGAATCTGACCAAATATTAACACAATCTACGTTAGAATTGTCATTGAATTTCGAAAAAGTCAATGTGTACTCCTCAAACGTGATAGATTCTCCAAGTTTTAAGTGACGAGGGGAAGATAAAGATAGAGACTCTTCTTGCCTTATTAAGAAATCAGTTTGTGTTTTGACTAATTCATAACCATTTTTTAGGGGTACCTTTCCAGAAGCTTTTTTTCTTAAGTAACTTAACAATTGATTAAATTGGCCTTTAGAAAGCTGTAAATCAGGAAAGGAGTCTAAATAATTCTGAAGAAGAAGGAGTTGGACAGCATCTGACTGTTGTTGAAAAACAGATAAATCAGTGATAGTAATATCCTTTGTTAACTCCTCTAGAGCTTGCTCCATAAGACCAATCTCCTCGGATAAAAGACAAAGATGCTCCTTGAATTTAGGATTTTCCTGAGATAAGGTAGGGAGATAGGATAGTCTAATACGATTCCGGAGATAGGCTAATGAAGTATTACTCTTATCTTCAAAATGGAAAGTCTCTGGAAGTTGAGCTTTTGTGAGGTGCAAAAAGGGACGAATAATCTGACCAGTGCCAAAAGGTCTTACAGCTGAAATTCCTGTCAAATGTCTTAAACGACTTCCTCTCAAAAGTCTCATAAAAATCGTCTCAGCCTGATCATCAGCATGATGCGCAGTCACAAGGGCAGTGTAACCATAATCCTTCATAACTCTCCGAAAAAACTCATAGCGAAAGGTGCGGGCGTCATTTTCTGAAAACTTTCCTGAGAAGGCACTATAGTGAAAAGAGATCTGATGTTCCTTTGCCCAATGACGTAAATACGTTTCTTCATGCTCCGATTCTTGTCGTTGTTTATGATTAATATGAGCAATCCCAAGCTGAATGTCCAAGTCTTTTTGATGGTTATACAAAAAGTGCAGCAAACTCATCGAGTCTGCCCCACCTGATACTGCTACTAAAATTTTCTTGTGCTGGTTAAAATAACCTTTGTCTTGCATCATTTGCAACAATTTTTCTGTCATTATCTTAAAATTCCATAAACATCATCTGCAATTGAGGTGATTTTGTCATAGCCCTCTTTATCCGTAAAAATCGATAGAATAAAGGGCGAATCTGTATAAACAATTGCCACATCATGTTTAAAGTCGTAGGCATCTCCTATTTTATGTGCAACAGGAACATCAATGTTTTTTGAAATACGTTCGCCATCATAGTCTGTACTTGAAAGATAATTGATAATATCCCCATTTTGCCTATAAACAGACTCCATCAGGGTACCTGCGGCTCTAGCAGTCAACTCCTTTTTATCCATATTCCATGAGGTCGCTGCGGCTTTATCTACTGATTTTTGGAAGGATTTATCATACTGATTGGCTACATAATAACCTAATATATTTGTCGCTACATTATCTGAGTTTTGGGCTACAGCCTTCAACAGATTTTCCAAGCTATAATTCTTATCATCAGGCATTTTACTGATTTTTCCAGAACCATCTGGATCATAGGCACCTGGGAATCCATTCACAGCAGAGGTATATTGGTACTCATCTGATAAAGATAACTTCTTATGCGACAGACGTTCCTGTGCATAATAGAGGACACCTAGCTTGGCTACGCTAGCAGCATACATGCTTTTTTCGTCATTGATAGCTGCTATTTTTCCAGTATCAAGTTGCTTAACATAAACTGAGATGCGCTCTTGATTGTTATACTTCTCGTTAAGTACTTTTTGAACAGCCTCAATGCGATTATCAGTAGTTGACAAGTCAGAGGCATTGATCCAACCTTCTCCATCTGCAAAATAATAAGTTCCAGCATGCGTCTGGGCAGCTCGGCTAACCTTTATCGGTTTGAAACTAGCGAGTTTAGAGTCTGCTTTTTCAGTCCCTAAAACGTAAGGTTCTTTGTAAACTGATAAACCATCTTTAGTCCAGAAGGTCATGTCTACTGGTTTTTGATTATAGACACTATCATCAATAATTGATTGCTGACTAGCGGCTACATAATCACCATCCTGAAGTTGGAAAACAGGTTCACCCTTAGCATTCCAAAAAATAGCAGAAATTGATAGTTTGGTATCTGCTTGAATATTGGCCTTAAAATCTGTTAATTCCTTGTTTTTATAAGTTAGGATACTTGTTACCGTTCTTGGATTTTTAGGAATCTGTTTAAACTGACTCAAACTAACTGTAGTGTTTTGAGTCAACTTTTGGACCTGTTTTGAGGTCAGAGTTAGCTTTTTCTCCATAGGAAGTAGGATTAAAGGACTGGAAGATACAAGCACAACGGTTGCAGCTATAAGGAGCTTTTTCATGCCTGCTTCTTCACCTCTACTTTCCTTGGTATATCTGTTTTGAGTTCTTGATTTTTTTCTGATAGTTCCTCTAACTTAGCTTCTGAGTAGGTTAAAAAAGTTTCTACAGTCTTAAGTAAATCTTTCATTAGGGTAATAAGCTTGGGACAGGATAGATAGACTCTCCTTCACGTGAATAATAGTATTTAGCACGCGCATATTTCTCAGCGAAAGCATCATCCTTAAGTTTTTTAGCCAAATCCTTTCGTTCTTTTGTCTGAGTGGACAGTTTCTCATAGTCTTTCTGAAGTGACAAAACTTCTTTTTCTTGTTGTTTAATATTCATATAGGTCTCAACCAGATTATAGGTTGGCAAGATAAAGAGTAAAACAACAACAAAGAGAATCCATCCCATAAAGCGATTTCTCTGCTCGTGTTCAGCACGCTCTAGACGTTGCTCTTGATTGGCATTATCTATGTAATCGTTCGTAAGTTGTACAATATTAGGCTTCTTGCTCATCTGCTTCAATCCTTGTTTCACTTATAATTTCATACATTTTTGCCGCATCTTCTTTTTTAGTACTATCTTTCATTTCGAGTACACGAACAGTCAGCAGTTTATTTCCGAAACGAACTTCAATCTGGTCCCCAATCTTCAAATCCGTGGATGACTTAGCGAGCACCCCATTCACTTTTATACGTCCTTTATCAGCTACTTCTTTAGCTACTGGACGACGTTTGATAATTCGTGATACTTTTAAATATTTGTCTAATCTCAATATTATTATTTCCTTTTCGTTAGGATATCTCTTCTATGATAGCATTTTTTTTAGAAAATAGCAGACGAAAGCCTTTTTAAACGCAAAAATCATAACCACCCGTCTAACGGGTGGTTTGATCAAGGGCTATAAGCCCATAATACCAGCCAGCGCCTAAAGACGCTGGCTTTCACTTTGTTCAAGCCTTATTGCTTTTGACTCGTCACAAGCCTCTCAAAGAGGCATTCGCATTACTTACCATTATCCCTAAAGGGATTTTCATATTCTTTTACGCTTAATTTGTCCAAAGCGATATCATGCTTCTCTTGTTCCTGAATATATTTCTTAATTGTGGCTTCATTAAGTCCTACCGTACTTACATAATAACCTTCTGCCCAAAAATGTCTGTTCCCAAATTTATATTTT
>NZ_GL698451.1:7128-171369 GCF_000187445.1 Streptococcus sp. C150
CACTTTTACCTTTTAAATATCCCATAAAACTAGCTACACTCATTCGTGGTGGAATACTTACTAACATATGGACATGATCTGGCATTAAGTGGCCTTCTATTATTTCAACGCCTTTATATTGGCATAGTCTATGAAAAATCTCTCCCAGACTACTCCTATATTGATTATAGATTATTTTTCGTCTATACTTAGGTGTAAATACAATGTGGTACTTACACATCCATTTTGTATGTGATAAACTGTGAGCTTTTTGCGCCATAGTCTTAACTCCTTCCGCTTTACAATTGGCTTGAACACCTATATTGTAACTCGTTTGGAGTTTTTTTGTTATGACGGTATAACCTTCGATGCGCACCCGCATAGCGGGTGGTTTATCTGTTTCGCACCTTCGGAGCGAAACGGACTTAAAGTCACATAATGAGAGGAACGACACCAGTCGCCCCTCTCAGGAGATTTATGAAAAAGAAAAGTTTTAGGATGTTTATAGTATATAGCGACTTACTTAAACTTTCCTTAAGCTTCTATTTTTTCTTTACGTTCTTTGATTTCCATAAATGTCTGTCCGAAAATCTTTAACTCTTCAAGGATCTCATAGTCTCTCTTATTACGAACATCAAAAGTAATCTCAACTTTCCCCTTGTTGTCACTAATTCTTGCCTTTAAATGCGTCTTAGAGATAGCTTCGAAATAGTCTTGAGTCAAGAAGAATTTAAGAGAAGCTTTTTCAAAACGAACAATAATACTATCATTCTTACGATCAACTAATTCTGCAAAGGCAGCATCTAGATATGCCTTAACCAGACCAATCTCAATGAGATAGGCAACCTGGTCTGGATATTCTCCAAAGCGGTCAATAAGATCATCTTGAAGGTCTTGATAGTCTTTCTGATTCTCAATTTCTCGAATCCGCTTATAAATTTCAATTTTTTGACGCTCGTCAGAAATATAGTCGGTTGGAAGATAAGCATCAATTTGAAGATTGAACTCTGCATTTCCTTTACGGCGAACTTGAGTTTTACCTTGACGTTTATTGATAGCTTCTTCCAAGAGTTGCGAGTACATTTCAAATCCGACTGAGTCAATGAAACCACTTTGAGAAGCACCAAGAATATTTCCTGCACCACGAATCGATAAATCACGCATGGCAATTTTAAAACCTGACCCCAGTTCAGTAAAGCCCTTAATAGCATCCAAACGCTTCTCAGAGACTTCTGTTAGTACTTTGTCAGGACGATACATGAGATAAGCATAAGCAATTCGATTACTACGTCCAACACGACCTCTTAGCTGATAAAGGGTAGACAAGCCCATATGGTCTGCATTCTCAATAAAAAGAGTATTAACGTTGGATATATCAATCCCTGTCTCGATAATGGTTGTAGCTACCAGAACATCGTAATCACCATTCAAGAAGTCTAGGAGGGTGTTCTCTAGCATCGACTCACTCATCTGACCATGTACAAACCCGATACGTGCTTCAGGGACCAACTCATGTAGTTCAGAAACTTTTTGGTCAATGGTTTCAACACGGTTATAAATATAAAAAACTTGACCACCTCGGTCCATCTCTCTTAGAACAGCTTCTCTAATAAGACCAGGATTGGTTTCCATCACATACGTTTGAACTGGATAACGGTTGGTAGGCGCTGTCTCAATAATCGACAAGTCACGAATCCCCAACATAGACATATGAAGCGTACGAGGAATAGGTGTCGCAGTTAGAGTAAGGACATCAACCTTAGCTTTCAACTCCTTAAGTTTCTCTTTATGCTTCACGCCAAAACGTTGTTCTTCATCAATTACTAGCAAGCCTAAGTCAGAAAACTCAACATCTTTAGACAGTAGGCGGTGGGTACCAATAATAATATCAATACGCCCTTTAGCTAGATTTTCAATAGTCTCATTCTGCTCTTTTTTACTTCTAAAACGACTAAGTTCATCTACTTCAACGGCATGATTTTCAAAACGCTCTTTAAAATTCAAATAGTGCTGATGGGCGAGAACTGTTGTAGGAACTAGAATAGCAACTTGCTTACCATCGTTGACTGCCTTGAAGGCAGCACGCATAGCTACCTCTGTCTTACCAAAACCAACATCACCAACCAAGAGACGATCCATGGGTTTATCTGACTCCATGTCTGCCTTAATTTCTTTGATAGAACGCAATTGATCCACTGTCTCAGCGTAGGCAAAATCATCTTCGAAATCTCTTTGATTATCATCATCCGGTGAAAATGCAAAACCTTTAAGTTGACTACGCTCGGCATAGAGTTTTAAGAGATCATCGGCAATATCCTCTACCTGCTTGCTTACTTTTTGCTTGGTCCTTTGGAAGCGCCCATCATTGAGTTTATTAATTTTGGGCTCTTTACCATCTGCCGACACATACTTAGAGAGACTCTCAATCTGCTCAACAGGTAGAGAAATTGTAGCTGCATCCTGATATTGGATAGTCAGATAATCACGATGCACCCCTTTAATCTCAATGGTCTCAATACCTTTAAATTGTCCGATACCATGAGTCTGGTGTACAACATAATCACCTTTTTCAAGTTCATTGTAATCTTTAAGACGCTCAGCATTGGAAACATGACTGGCACGCACACGACGTTTCACTTTTTTATGGAAAATCTCACGTTCAGTAACTAGAACAAGCTTTTCATCCGCAAAGTAAAAACCATTTGATAAGTTTCCTAAAACTAACTGAGGCTTATTAGGTATTAAATCTTGAAAACTACTAAGAGGTAAATCTAGGTCGTATTCTTCCAAGGTTTCCTTCAAAGATTTGAGCTGCTTCTCAGATCCTACTTGTAAAATAACTGTCGCCTTATTCTTGGTATAGCGATGTATTTCATCAACTAGAAGTGGAAACTGGTTAAAGAACTCCTGCATAGGGTATTGCGTGAATTGATACAACTTATCAAATTTAAGATTCCCCAGTCCCTTATGAAAATTTGAAAAGAAACTAGCAGGATGATAGTTACGCAAAGTCTTAAATGAATCCACAAAGTAATTTAGATGACTTAGCGACTTACCTTGTTGAAGATCCTCAGTTAAAAGATTAGCCACCTCCAATTCAAGACGCCCGTGGCGGTCCACTATTTTATGAAAATCATCAATGAATACAGGAGTCCCCTTGGGCAGATAGTCAAATAAGGTATAAGCTTTGTCATAAAAGAGAGATAGAAACTTACGCAAATCTTTATGACGGTGACCATCAATCGTTACTGACAGAACTTCTTCAAGATAAGCCTTATGAGGACCTTCTGACTTTGAGACTTCACTTTCTAGGGCCTTCTCAGCACGTTGGTAATCTTCTCTTGTTAAGATAATATCATCTGCCGGTGATACGATAACATGCTCTAAATTGTCTAAAGATTTCTGACTATCACTATCAAACTGACGAATGCCATCAATCTCGTCTCCAAAAAATTCTAAACGGTAAGGTAGCTCTGCAGTCAGTTCATAAATATCTAAAATATCGCCCCTGCGACTAAACTCACCAGGTGAGAAAACCTGTTCTACTCTTTGATATCCAATATTACTCAGATGCTTACTAAGAGCTTCTAAATCATGTTCCTCCCCTAGTGCTAAGTCAATACGAGAGTCTTTATAAACCTTAGGATTAGGCAAATGTAACTTAGTACCAACTAAACTCGTAACTAAGATTCCACTTGCCTCTTTATCCATTAAAAAATTAAGACTTTCGAGACGAGAATGGGTCTTTTCTGGTGAAGCAAAGATAAATTCAGCAGCTGATACGTCATCTGCAAAAAAGGAGTAAACCTTGTCTTCTCCTAAGATAGCTGACAAGTCTCCTGTCAATTGCTCAGCTTCATTTTGTGTTGAGGTGACTATTAAAATCTTTGGAACCTGTTCAGAAAGAGCGGATGCCATGACAACTGCCTTGCTCGAACCAGAAAATCCCATTAACAGTTGTCGACTTAATAATGACACCTTATCTCGCCATTCAACCAATTGAGGATTTTCCTCAAAAAGATCTAAGATTGTATTAGCCATTATAACGCCTCATGGTGTCTTCAAAATCATTTGTTTTAAGGTAATGATTCAGTGCGGCCTCTACCTTGTCTAAAGTCAGCTGTATTGTGGCATAATCATCCTCATTAAATCTTCCAAGAACATGATTAACGACTGTCATACCTTTTTGTGGACGACCAATGCCAATTTTTATACGATCAAATTCTTGAGTTCCGGTTTCAGCAATGATAGATTTAATACCATTATGACCACCTGCTGAACCTTTTTGACGAAAACGGATTTTTCCAACTTCCATATCTAAATCATCATAAATGACGATAAAATTTTCGATTGGAATATTGTAATAAGCCAACAATGCTCTAACGGCTAGACCTGATAGATTCATAAAGGTTGTTGGTTTAACAAAATAAACTTTCTCACCGTTTAAGAAAGTTGAAGCCACTTCAGCCTTAAAGGTCTTTTCCTCAGAAAATGTTAACCCTAACCCCTTAGCAATAAGGTCTATTGCCATAAAACCAACATTGTGACGTGTCTCATGGTATTTTGAACCTGGATTGCCCAAACCAACTACTAATTTTGTCATTATTTCTCCTCTTTGATAGACAGCAAAAGGACTGAAAAATACTTTTCAGCCTGGTGCATTATTTTTTTATTTTCTATACGTTAAAGCGGAACTCCATGATGTCACCATCTTGAACAACATAATCTTTTCCTTCTTCACGAAGGCGTCCAGCTTCCCTAACAGCTTTCTCAGATCCATAGCTAATCAAATCGTCATAAGACATCGTTACAGCCCTGATAAAGCCTTTCTCGAAGTCAGAGTGGATAATTCCAGCAGCTTGTGGGGCTTTGATACCACGCTTAAAGGTCCAAGCTCTTACTTCTTTTTCACCAGCAGTGAAATAAGTTCCAAGACCAAGCAAGTGATAAGCTGCGCGTGTCAGTTTATCAACACCAGACTCTGTCAAGCCGAGGTCTTCCAAGAACATCTCTTTATCCTCATCATCCAACTCAGAAATTTCTTCTTCAACACGAGCTGAGATAACGACTACTTCTGCATTCTCAGTTGCTGCAAACTCACGAATTTGTTTAACATACTCAATATCATCTGGATTTGAGACTTGATCCTCATCAACATTTGCCACATAGAGCACCGGTTTTGTTGTCAAGAGGAAAAGTCCCTTTACAATTTTTTGCTCTTCCTCAGTAAAATCAATCGTACGAGCTGACTTGCCATCTTCCAGCACGGGCTTAAGTTTCTGAAGAACATTAAACTCTGCCACAGAATCTTTATCTTTTTGAGTACGGGCAACTTTTTCAACACGGGCATAGCGTTTGTTAACTGACTCAAGGTCAGCCAAAATCAATTCTAGGTTGATGGTATCAATATCAGCCATCGGATCAACGAAAGCATCCTCACGCCCTTGTTCACGCATAACATTTTCATCATCGAAGGCACGAACAACATGGACAATCGCATCCACTTCACGAATATTGGCCAAGAACTTATTTCCAAGACCTTCACCCTTTGATGCTCCTTTTACAATACCTGCAATATCTGTGAACTCAAATGTGGTTGGAACTGTCTTTTTAGGGGTAATAAGTTCAGTCAATTTTGTCAAACGCTCATCTGGTACTTCAACCATACCAACGTTTGGATCAATTGTTGCGAAAGGATAGTTAGCAGCTTCCGCACCTGCTTTTGTAATTGCATTGAAAAGAGTTGATTTACCAACGTTAGGCAAACCAACGATACCTGCTGTTAAAGCCATTAATATTTTTCTCCATAAAAAAGTAATTCAGTTAATTATAACACAAAAAATGTTAAAAATTGGCAGCTTCCTTTTGACAATTAGAAAAAGGAAGAAATAACAAAATGAGATCTTTTGGGGTAACTTTGACACCCTGCCAATATAGGCAATCTTCAGGATGCAGACCTCATCCTTAAACCTAGTTATAAAACTTTTTTTAGTTTCTTTTCAAAATCATGACGACTCATCATGACCACATGATCACAATTGGTACAACGAATCTTAATATCAGCTCCAAGACGGGTCACTTCCCATTCATTGGCTTTTTTTCCTGTTGCTTTGATAGTACAAGCATGAGGTTTTTTCATTTCAACGAAACTTCCAAGTTGGTACATAAAATCCCTTTCTAGTAAAAAAGTTATCCACAGTGGATAACTTTTTCGATTTTAGTTTGTTCTTACAGGTGTAATCAATTGAATAAAGTTTTCACTATCATCTGCTGGCGTCAAAGTAAATGGACGTACTGGTGAGATGAAACGCACACGTACAGTCTCACTCTTAAGTGCTTTTAAGGCGTCAATCAAGTATGTTGGATTAAAACTAATAATCAAATCACTACCCGAAACATCCTGCACATCAATGTCTTCATTGACTTTTCCGACTTCCGGAGAGTTAACATGAGCGCTAACATTACCATTAACGATTTCGAGTTTGACTGTTCCACTTTGACTTGCATTTGAAATCAGATAAGAACGCTCCATAGCAGAACGGAGGCTTGCAGTTTCAAAAACAACTTCAGTTTCAAATGAATCTGACAAGAGACGATTCGTATCTGGATAATTTCCTTCCAGTAAGCGTGTATAGAAAGAGATGGTTTCACTACGGAAAAGAATTTGATTAGCTGAGAAGAAAACTTCCAAGTTATCAATATCATCACTAAAGACTGCTGATAATTCTTTTAGAGAGCGACTTGGGATTACAACATCAAAATTATCTGCAGAATGCTCTAAAACAAGTTGGCGTTGGCTCATACGATGAGAATCTGTTGCTACAGCCTTTAAATCATTGTGGTTGGAAAGGACAAAGTGAACTCCGGTTAAAATTGGACGACTTTCTTGCGTACTTGCTGCAAATGAAGTTTCAGAAATGATGGATTTTAATACCTTAGTATTCATCATTAATGGGGTTAAGCTATCAACTTCTTGAATACGTGGATATTGTTCGACATCTTTCCCCTTTAGAGTAATTTCAGATTTCCCACTTTTTAGTAATACTTGGTATTGTTCGATTTCTTCAAAAGTAAGGGTAACATCAGGTAGGCTTGAAACAACATTAATAAAAAAGTTTGCTTCCAAAAGGATAGTACCTGATTGGGTAATCAATAAACCTGCATTTTCTTCTGAAACGGAAATGCTGTTTTCAATTGAAATTTGACCATTTGAACCAGTCAAATAGATTCCCTCACTAGTTACCTCGATTTTTATGGTTGATAGAATTGGGATAGCATTTTTAGAGGAAATAGCTCGTCGAGTTGTATGAAGTGCTTGTAGGAAATAAGCTTTATTAATCGCAAATTGAATCATGATACTCCTTTATTTTATTAGTATTATTTTAGTAGTAGTAGTAGGTCTTGTGGACACTGTGCATAAGTTCAAAATTCATAGATTTAGCAAGGCATAGGACTTGTGCACAGCTTGTGGAAAACTCTGAATTTTTTTGTTGACTTATCCACAAGGGTCATTTTATCTTATTTTTGATGGTATCAATTTCGATACGTAAACTGTCATCTTGAGAAATCATATTTTTGATTTTGTTATAGGCATGTAAGACTGTTGAGTGGTCTCTTCCCCCAAATTCTTTCCCAATTTTAGGAAGAGAGTTGTCAGTCATTTCACGCGCAAGATACATGGCAACCTGGCGTGCCAAGACAATATTTTGTGTTCTTTTGGTCGCCTTAATCTCCTTGACAGTAACATTATAAAACTTACCTACCTCAGTTTGGATATCTTCAATAGGAATGAGAGTTAGCTTAGGTCCATCCATTTTACGTGCACGAATGGCTTCTGCCGCTACTTCTACTGTGATAGTATCTAGTTGACGGACGTTAGCAACTAAACTAATATCTTTTAGGGCTCCTTCTAAGTCACGGACATTTGAGTCAAACTGGCCAGCTAAATATTCAATAGTTTCAGATGGAAAATGATAATCGTAGTCCATAATCTTATTGGTCAAAATAGCAACTCTAGTTTCAAAGTCAGGGGGTGTAATATTGACGGTTAATCCCCATTTGAAGCGCGTGACGAGACGTTCTTCCATCTCATTTAATTGATCTGGGTTACGGTCGCTAGTCAAAACGATTTGCTTGTTATTGTTGTGCAAGACGTTGAAGGTATTGAAAAATTCCTCTTGGGTAGCTTGTGTTGATTTTTTTGCCAGTGATTGGATGTCATCAATCAAGAGGACATCTAGATGGCGATATTTTAATTTTAGTTCATCCATTTTGTCTAAACGGATGTGTACGACGAATTCATTAATGAAATTTTCAGCAGTAATATATTTAATGCGAGCTTGAGGATTATCATGTAAGACTTTGTTACCAATGGCATTGAGCAAGTGAGTTTTCCCGAGACCAGGTCCTCCGTATATAAATAGAGGGTTATAAGTAGCTCCTGGTGAATCAGCTACAGCTAAGGATGCAGCTACTGACCAACGATTTTCATCTCCTTGAATAAAATTGTCAAAGGTATACTTACTATTTAAGTCTGAGTTCAATGTAGGAAGAGCAGGCGATTGCAAATCCTTATTACTGCTGAAGTCATTAGTGGTTACGTTTTGATGTACTTGATTTAAGAGTGCTTCATCAAAGACATATTCAATCTCTATTTTACTATTATAGACTTCAAATCCTGCCAGTAAAATGACAGACTGCATGTTTTTTTCCCAGAATAGTTTTTTGACCTCTTCAAGCAGAATTGTAGCAACGTTATCTTGAACTTTGATGAGCTTGGTATCTAGAACATAATAATCAAAAGTGGCTTGTGTAAGCTCCTCTTTGGCCAGCTCTAAGAGCTTATTCCAAAAAAATTGCTCTTTTTCTGTCATTCCATCAATTCTCCTTTTATATTCTTATCCTCTGATTCTATCATAAAATAAAAAAGTTTTCCACAGGTCTAAAAGAGAAGCAAGCTACGGTTATCAACAACCTAAAAAAGATAATCCACATTGTGCATATGAGTTTTCCACAGTCTGTGAATAAAAAAAGAAACCCTTTATTTTAAAAGGGTTTTTACGTTTATAATCTGTGGATAAGAGTGTATTTCTTATCGCATAAATTCACAGGTTAAATAAGTTTGTTGATAAGTCTGTTAAAATCTTCTTCTGACGAAAATTGTATCTTAATTGTCCCTGAGTGATTTTTATGATAACTAAGAGTCACAGGGAGGCCAAGTGATTTCTCAAGTTCTTTTTCTTTATCTTTTATATGTATATCTTTCTTTAGTTTTTGCTTTCTAGGTAGCTCCTGAAGTCTTTTTTCTAGAGTACGAACCGACCACTTTTCAGTAAGGACTTTATGAAAAATGTTTAATTGCTTTTCAGGATTTTGAATAGCTAAGAGCGCTCTGGCATGTCCTTGACTCAATTTTCCATGCTCGATACTCAGTTGAATTTCTCTAGGTAGTTGGAGGAGTCTAAGAGCATTACTAATATATGGCCTAGATTTTCCCATGGCTTTGGCCAGCTCCTCGTGGCTATATGATAACTCACTAATTAAATTATGATAGGCTTTTGCTTCTTCAATAGGATTTAGATTTGACCGCTGTAAATTTTCAATAATGGCTTGTTTACGGCTATCTTGGTCTGTTATTTCTTTTACAACTGCAGGGATTTCTGTCATTCCTAGACGTTTACAAGCTCGTAAACGTCTTTCTCCAGCAATTAGTTCATAACCAATAATATCAGATTTTCGAACGATGATGGGTTGTATTAAGCCATTTTCAGCTATTGATTGACTAAGCTCTGTTAACTCGTCATCTGAGAACTCTAGGCGAGGTTGAAAAGGATTAGGATAGATTTCCTGTATAGGTAAAGTTTTGAGTTGTTCTGACATAGCGTTCCTTTCCAAAAAAGACCTTTACATTATTGTAAAGGTCTTTTGACAGATTTGTCAATGATTAATCAGATAAGTCTTCTGTAGATTTTGTTAATTTAAGTTCCTCAGTCTTCTTATCTTTACCACGATAGAAGGTTACCTTAATGGTATCACCAATACTATGACTATAAAGATTTGTTTGGATATCTGTTTTTGAAGTAATTTCTTTGCCGTCAATTTCAGTAATAACATCATTTTCTTGGAGTTTACCGTCAGCTGGCATACCTTTTTGAACACTGCCAACAACAACTCCAGATTTGACATCATCAGGTAAATCTAATTTAGAAGTTGCACTGCTAGAAAGGTTACTAAGATCAACCATTGATATTCCTAGAGCTGGTCGTGTTACTTTTCCATTTTTCTCCAACTGATTAATGATTTCGACAACATCATTAGATGGGATGGCAAATCCCATACCTTCTACGGCGCTTCCAGCCACTGCTGAAGTTGATGAAATTTTACTTGAGTTAATACCGATAACTTGACCTTCAATATTGACAAGTGCGCCACCTGAGTTACCAGGGTTAATGGCAGCATCTGTTTGAATAGCGTTTGTTGAGACCGTCTCACCATTATCATTTTGCATGGTTACAGTGCGGCTCAGGCTAGATACGATTCCCTCAGTTACGGAGTTGGCGTACTCAGTACCGAGTGGACTACCGATAGCAATTGCCTTTTCCCCTACTGTTAGTGAGTTTGAATCTGCAAATTCTGCAACCGTTGATATTTTATCTGAGGAAACTTTGACAACTGCTAGGTCAGAATAAGTATCTTTCCCAACGAGGTCACCAGTAATTTTTGAACCATCTGCAAGCATGATTTCAAGCTTTTTAGCGCCATCAACAACGTGGTTGTTAGTTACGATGTAAGCCTCTTTTCCATCTTTTTTATAGATGACTCCAGACCCCTCACCGGCTACCTGCAAGCCATCAGAATCTTTTGATTTTTCTTGGCTGGAATCAGAATTATCACCCCCACCAAAAATACGTCCGTAAAGATTGTTTAGAGAATCTGATGATGATCCTTCTTGATAATTGATAACAGAAACAACGGCATTTTGCACTTTCTTAACGGCCTTAGTTGTATCTGTTGTGTTACTATAGACGGTTTTAGCTGTTTTGATACCCGTTGATGTTGTATTTGTAAAGGATATACCTGCTGCTGTTAACAGGATAAAGGCTCCAATCAAACCTCCCAGTAATCCAATAAGTAGCATTATTATAGGTGCTACTATTTTTTTCCAGTTAAATTTTTTCACGTTTAGTCCTCCTTTTTTGATAAACATATCAAAGTAAGCTTAATTATATCATAAAGTTATAGCAAAAACAGTTATCAACAACCTGTGGATAAGTTTTTATAAGTGTAGATAATAGGCTGTTTTAAAGGGATTAGTAGACAGAGTTGAAGAGGGAAAGTTGTGGATAAGGTGTTAAAAGATTGTGGATATGTGCTATAATAAATTTATGAAAGTGAAATTGATTACAGTTGGAAAATTGAAAGAAAAATATTTGAAAGATGGTATTTCGGAGTATGTTAAACGACTAGGACGCTTTACAAAATTTGAGTCTATAGAATTACCTGATGAAAAGACACCTGATAATGCAAGTGAGTCTGAAAATAAATTAATTCTCGAAAAAGAGGGGCGACGCATCCTATCTAAAGTAGGTGACCGTGATTATGTTATTGCTTTAGCAATAGAAGGTAAGCAATTTCCTTCAGAGCAATTTGCGAAAGAAATTGAGCAGGCCACTCTTAAAGGCCATTCAGAAATTACTTTTATTATTGGTGGAAGTTTAGGACTGTCATTGGAAGTCAAAAAAAGAGCTAACCAATTAATGAGTTTTGGTCTCCTAACTTTTCCTCACCAGCTTATGCGTCTTGTATTAGTTGAGCAAATCTATCGAGCATTCATGATTCAACAAGGAAGTCCCTATCATAAGTAGAAGAAGGAAACAGACATGTTCAAAATGAAAAAACGGTCTTATCGTGTTTTTGAAGGCTTACGAGTAGCTACCTTAGTCAGTTACATAGGTGGTTTTATTGACGCTTACACTTACAATACTCAAGATGGGCGATTTGCTAGTATACAGACAGGGAATCTCCTTTATTTGGTTATTCATCTCGTTGATGGTCATATCGCAAGGGCTTTTAGTTACTCTATCCCTATATTTTTCTTTATTTTAGGTCAGTTTTTTGTCTTTTTTGCAAAAAAGTGGCTTATTAACCATAAATGGGGATGGCATTTACAGGCCATTAGGCTCGCATTTCTATTGATGATAGTACTCGCAATCATCACTCCATATGTAGATTCCACTATCACTATCGCGGGCTTAGCTTTCTTCGCCTCTCTTCAAGTAGGTATTTTCAAGCGTGTCAGAGGGGTAAATTATGCCTCCTTTATGATGACTGGTAATATTACCAATACCTCTTTAACTGTTGCACGAGCCATTGATGAACATGATTCTAAAGTACTTAAACAAGCATCTTATACTACTATTATCATATTTACTTTTATGGTGGGAGTGGCGACATCAACATGGTTTTCTCATTATTTACATGAATACAGTCTCTATACGACGTTGTTGCCTTTGTTTATTTTAAATTATTTTCTATATATTGAGGCAAAAGAAAAACGCAACTAGAAACTCTAGATTGCGTTTTTTTGTATCTGATCCCAGCAGGATTCGAACCTGCGACCGTTCGCTTAGAAGGCGAATGCTCTATCCAGCTGAGCTATGAGACCAACAACTCTATTAGTTTACAAAATATATAGCAACATGTCAATACTTTGTAAAATCTAACCTAAAATCAAAATGAATTAGCAAAATTTAATATTTTTTTGAAAAAAAGTATAGACAAAATCAAATACTCTGATATAATAATAAGAGTATTAACGAGATGATTAACTCAAAATTGGTCCGTTGGTCAAGGGGTTAAGACACCGCCTTTTCACGGCGGTAACACGGGTTCGAATCCCGTACGGACTATTTTGCTACATAGCAGTTTTATCCGCCATAGCTCAGTTGGTAGTAGCGCATGACTGTTAATCATGATGTCGTAGGTTCGAGTCCTACTGGCGGAGTGATAAGACACCTCAAGTTTAATGACTTGAGTTTTTTTATTTACCTAAAAAATAAACAGGTATGGAACGACCGTTCCATACCTGTTTTAGGATAATGTATGAGTTTTAGATTAATCTTGATTTTCTGATGAAGTGAGCATAGCAACAAAATGTTAGGCTTGACAAGCAACTAATCAATAAACCTAATTTAAATCCATAAGGCACAAAGGTAAGGACTACCTTTCCTTTACCACTAGGTATATTAACCTTCATGAATCCCTTTTGAGATCGGTAAATCTTAACTTTTTTACTATTGACAGTAGCTGTCCATCCCTTATCGTATGGAATGGTGAAAAATAGTGAAGCTTCCTTTTTACTGCTATAATCAGCAAACACCTTATTTTTTGCTGTAGTGACTTTGACATCCCGTTGATTAATGGTATCCATAGCGGTCTGGTAGTTTTGAGTATTTAAGGCATAGAAGCTAGGATTGTCAAAAGATATTGCTTTATTACCATAAAACGTTAGTCCAACTGTAATTGTTTCTTCTTTTTCAAAGTAGCCAAGATCAAAGAAATCAAAGGTATTATCAGTTATTTGACTTTTTGTCACTCCATTTACAGTAGTTGACAGTGAATGGGGATTGTCATCAGACCAAGAAATATTAGGAATGCTGACATATAGTTGGCTATGTGGGGGAGTAGTAACCCGATAAGTTACCGTCACAGAATCTTTGTTTGAGTGGCTATTTCGTTTGGCTACACGTTGATTCAAAGATTTAGCATCTTTATCCAAAAGTTGCGAGGGGGCTCGTTTGAAATAAGTTAAATTTAGACCAGATAGAGCATTTAGGAGATTAGATTGATTGTCAAGTGTGTTGACAGTAAAGGGAGTGTCTTTGTATACGCCATCAGTTAATATAGCAAGCTGGGCAGCATTGTTATTTTGATAAATTCTCATGGACTTTTCAGAGTTTAGCTGATAAAACCCATACTTATTAGGATTTAAGCTCCATAAATTGTATTTTACTCCGAAAAGACTATCAGCGATAATAGTATTATTTTGATAACGAAGATTTAAATTAGTACCTTCAGATTTAAATCCTAATCTATCAAGAGTTGAACTTGAAGCTGTATTTCGAATGGATGAAAATTGAGAAATACCGTTGTAGTTGAATTTCATACTGTCATTACCAGTCTGAGATTCCATTCTCTCAGTACGGTAAAAAGTTTTATTAGTTTTTCGGGTATCTGAGACTAGTTTTGTAATTGCGGACATATTTCGAAGATAACCTTCACGACTTGGAAATACCCACTCATTTCCTAAGGCACCGACAACATAGTATGTACTTAGACTAAGCTCGAAAATGCAAAACAAGAATGTGAAATACTGAAAAATAGTTCTAGGAATCTGTTGTCTATAATAGCTAATAAATAAAATGGCGTAGGCCAAGAGAAAAGCTAGGCTTAATAGCCAGGAAGATGGTTCAATGAAGCTGTAGTGAGAGCGGAAAATCCAAGTGAATAGGAATCCAGTGGCTAGGACTAAGAAAGACATTAGGAGTCTTAATAAAGAAAACTTTTTGACTCGATTTAGAGTTTCTCCCGCTAAAAGAACACTGAGTAGAGAGAGTAGCCAAGAATAACGGTGGAGAAACATATTAGGCGCATGCATTCCTTGCCAAAATAAATCAAGGGGCTGTATATAGAAGCTAACAATAAATAAGCTGAAAAGTAATAAATAGCTTAGACGTAATGAAAGCTTGATTTCGTTACTAACAAAAAATAGTAGAAAAAGAATCAAAGGTAAGAGTCCTACGTAAATCATCGGGATCGATCCAAATTTTGTGGTATCGTAAGCTCCGATAAGATTTTTAGCAAAGAAATCAAAGTAGTAAGTGGAGTCTGTCAATAAATTTGACACACTTGTAAACTTCTCACCATGAATAGTCAAATCAAGTAGTGTTGGAAGTAACATTATAGCACTACTAAGACCAGACAATATAGAAACTACACCAAAATCTAAGAAATGGATTATTTTATTTTTCCAACCCTTAATAGATACTAGCTGTATTAAGGTGTAAAGCGTTAAGAAAATGGCCATCATATATCCAAAATAGTAATTTTGAATAAAGAGACAGGTAAGACTAATAAAGTATAATCCACGTTTATTGAATCGTAGTAGAAGGTGTAAACCTAGTATGATGAGGGGGGCTAAAATGAAAGCGTCTAACCAGGTGCTAATTTCTAACTGGCTGGTAGCAAAACTCATTAAAGAAAATCCTGTAGAAAGACAAAGGATAAAACTCCTTGACACCTTTGTAAAGAGGTGCTTAAAACTAAAGGCACCAGAGAGCCCTATAAGACCAAACTTAAGTATTGTAATGAAGTAAAAGGCATCGGCCATTTGCTTGACAGTAAAGAAATAGTAAAGCGGTGATAAAAAGGAACCTAAGTAATAGCTGGTTAAGGCGTAAAAGTTGAGACCTAATCCACTTGTAAATGTGTAAAATAGGCTCCCATCGCCATGTAATATATTTCTAAGACCAGTTGCGAATATCACATACTGATGAAAACCATCACTCGTTAAAATGGTTTGACTACTACCAGGATAGATATCTTGGCTATAAAGCACCCCTACCATGATCAGTATTGGCAATAATAAAGCGGCTAGGTAAAATAATAATGTTTTATAGTATTTTTTATTTGTCATAATGATACTAAGACAGGTTGGGATATCCCAACCTGCATCTCTTTATAGTTTAATCAGTCCATAGTGCTTTGACTTTAGCTTGAACTTCTTCATTTTCAAGGAATTCATCATAAGTTTCATCAATACGGTCAATAACGCCATTTTTAGAAACGACAACGATGTGGTTCGCTATTGTTTGGATAAACTCGTGGTCATGACTGGCAAAGATAACAGATTCTTTGAAGTCACGGACGCCATCATTTAGACTTGAGATTGATTCCAAATCCAAGTGATTAGTAGGGTCATCTAGAAGAAGGACATTGGATTTCAAAAGCATGAGTTTAGAGAGCATAACACGTACTTTTTCTCCCCCTGAGAGGACATTGACAGATTTCTTGACTTCATCTCCTGAGAAGAGCATACGCCCAAGGAATCCACGCAAAAAGGTATCATCATCCTCCCCTTTTTCTGCGAATTGACGAAGCCATTCAAGGATTGATTCACCGGATGCAAAGTCTTTAGAATTATCTTTTGGAAGGTAAGAACGGCTAGTTGTAACACCCCATTTGATTGTACCTTCATAGTCGATATCATCAGCTAGGGCACGAATTAAAGCAGTGGTTTGAATATCGTTTTGCCCGATAATAGCTGTCTTATCTCCTGGACGTAGGATGAAACTAATGTTATCAAGAATGGTTTCACCATCCATCTTAACAGTGAGATTTTCAACTGTTAGAAGGTCATTACCGATTTCACGCTCTGCTTTAAAATTGATGAATGGGTATTTACGACTTGATGGAACGATTTCTTCTAGCTCAATTTTATCAAGCATTTTCTTCCGAGAAGTCGCTTGTTTAGATTTTGAAGCATTGGCAGAGAAACGTGCAACAAATTCTTGAAGTTCTTTGATTTTTTCTTCTGCTTTTGCATTACGGTCGGCCTGCAAGCGTGCAGCCAATTCTGAAGATTGTTTCCAGAAATCATAATTACCAACGTAGAGTTGAATTTTTCCAAAGTCAAGGTCGGCCATGTGCGTACATACTTTGTTTAAAAAGTGACGGTCATGGGATACGACAATCACGGTATTTTCAAAATCAATCAAGAAATCCTCAAGCCAAGAGATTGATTGAATATCAAGACCATTGGTCGGCTCGTCAAGTAGAAGTACATCAGGTTTACCAAAAAGTGCTTTTGCAAGGAGGACCTTCACCTTGTCACCATTAGCCAATTCGCTCATGTTTTGATAGTGGAGATCTTCTGAAATATTTAGATTCTGAAGCAGTTGAGAGGCTTCACTTTCAGCTTCCCAACCACCTAATTCAGCAAAGAGACCTTCTAGTTCGGCAGCACGAACACCATCCTCATCCGAGAAGTCTTCCTTCATGTAGATGGCATCTTTTTCTTTCATGATATCGTAGAGTCGTTCATTACCCATGATAACAACGTCAATAACACGTTCTTCTTCATAGTCGAAGTGGTTTTGGCGAAGGACAGAAAGACGTTCATCAGGACCAAGAGAAATGTGTCCTGTTGTGGGTTCAATATCACCTGCTAAAATTTTCAAAAAAGTAGATTTACCAGCACCATTAGCACCGATAAGCCCATAAGTATTACCAGGTGTGAAGGCAATATTAACATCATCAAAAAGTTTGCGATCGCTAAAACGAAGCGATACATCCGATACATTAAGCATACATTATCCTTTATTTTTATTCTTATGTACTATTTTACGAGAAATTAGACTTTATTTCAATTGATTTTATAAGGGAGTTATAAAGTCATTTGGTACTCTTTGGTAGTCTTTTTGTAGGCTGAAGCCACGCCCCATAACTGTAGAAGCAGGTATAATGACAATAAAGGCAGTTTCATCTATTTTTTGAATTTCTTCTTGGACTTTTGGAACCTCATGGGTTGATAAGGTGGTCATAATCATATTTTGTGACTGTCCAGTATGTCCACCTAGAGCTGGTATTTTTGTTGCACCTCTATCTGCTACCTTAGTGATATAGTTAATAATTTGTTCGCTATTTTTTGAAATGATTAGAAGATTCCTTGAAGAGTTGAGTCCCACCATCATTTTGTCAATTGTAAGAGAGACAACTCCAAGCGATAGAATGGAATACATAACAGTGTCAGGAGAGAAGGCGATAGCACTGATAGCGACAATGACCCCATCAACAAGAAGTAACACTGTTCCTAGTGGGAGAGGTGTGTATTTATTAAGAATTTGTGTGATAATTCCAGTTCCTCCCGTTGAAGAATTCCCATAGAAGACTATGCCTAGTCCTAATCCTAGTACAATTCCACCAAAAATGGCTGCCAGCATTGGCTGTTTGGTAAGTGTTGGTAATCCCTCAGTTAATTTAATAAAAGTTGGAAAAATGATAGAACCATAGAATGTTTTGAGTAAAACTTCACGGCCTAGAAAACACCAACATAGAATTAATAAGGGGATGGTTGTAGCTAATACGAAGTTAGCATTATTCCAACCAAATAGGGCATTTAAGCTGATAGCTAGCCCTCCTACACCTCCTGAGGCAATATGATTTTTAACTAAAAGTGAATTATAACCGACTGCAGCTATAAATGAACCAATTGTAACTAAAAGTATATCTATTATTCTACGTTTCATACATTATCTCCTAGATATGATATTCTTATTATCAAGCCTTTTTTAGTTTACGTCAAGCAATGACTATTTTGAAAGTATGTACGGTTGTGTTTCACGTGAAACTAGAAAGATAACCTTGACAAAAAAGGATAAAAACATGTAGAATAATAGTCATCAGAAGAGTAGTTCTATCCTTCCTTGTAGAGAGCTGGTGGTAGCTGTAAACCAGTATGAGGGTAGAATGAATGGGCTGAAGAAAATTTGACGATTAACGTGAACACATAAACGTTAGGACTGGCACCCCTTACCGTGCAACTTCTTTGTTGAGAAGATTTGAGATGATAGCTTTAAAAAAAGTTGTCAATTGAGGTGGTACCGCGTATCATAAGTGATTAACGCCCTCACGCATATTTTTGCGTGGGGATTTTTTTGTAGTAGAAAGGTATTTATATGACGAAACCTATTATATTGACAGGAGACCGTCCAACAGGAAAACTCCACCTTGGACATTATGTTGGAAGTCTGAAGAATCGTGTCCTTTTACAAAACGAAGACAAATACAATATGTTTGTTTTTTTGGCAGATCAACAGGCCCTTACGGATCATGCAAAAGAGTCAGAAATTATCAAAGAATCAATTGGAAATGTCGCTTTAGACTACCTTTCTGTGGGTTTGGATCCTTCAAAGTCTACTATTTTTATTCAAAGCCAAATTCCAGAATTAGCTGAGCTGACGATGTACTACATGAACTTAGTTTCTTTAGCACGTTTAGAGCGTAATCCGACCGTTAAGACAGAAATTTCACAAAAAGGTTTTGGAGAATCTATTCCAACAGGCTTCCTTGTTTATCCAATTTCCCAAGCGGCTGATATTACGGCCTTTAAAGCAAATCTTGTTCCTGTAGGAAATGATCAAAAGCCAATGATTGAACAGACACGTGAAATTGTTCGTAGCTTTAATCATACCTATAATTGTGATATTTTGGTTGAGCCAGAGGGAATTTATCCTGAAAATGAAGCTGCTGGGCGTCTACCAGGTTTAGATGGTAATGCTAAGATGTCTAAATCCTTAGGCAATGGCATTTTTCTGTCGGATGGTGAAGATACTGTTCGTAAAAAAGTCATGAGCATGTATACCGATCCAAATCATATTCGTGTGGAAGATCCAGGCAAAATCGAAGGTAATATGGTTTTCCATTATCTTGATATCTTTGGTCGTAAAGAGGATGCTGCTACAATTGCTGAGATGAAAGAACATTATCAACGAGGTGGTTTAGGAGATGTGAAAACAAAACGTTATCTTCTAGAGATCTTAGAACGCGAGTTGGCTCCAATTCGTGAACGTCGTTTAGAATATGCTAAGGATATGGGAGAGGTTTTCCGTATGCTTGAAAAAGGTAGTCAAGTGGCGCGTGAAGTTGCAGGACAAACATTGTCAGAAGTTAAAGAAGCCATGGGAATTAATTATTTCTAATTAAATAATTTTAGGAACCTTGAACAATAAGGTTCCTATTTTTTTTAAAAAAAGGATTTCTTAGGAATCTTATGATAATCTGTTGACAAATCTTTTTAGCATGATATGATATTATCAATTAAAAAATAGACTGGGGTTTTTTGTACCTCCAAGCTTTGAGAAAAGAGGACGATTATAATGTCAAATTGGAACACTAAATTCTTAAAAAAAGGTTACACTTTTGATGACGTATTGCTTATTCCTGCGGAAAGTCATGTTCTACCAAACAACGTTAACTTGCAGACGAAATTGGCTAAAAATTTGACATTAAATATCCCAATCATCACTGCTGCTATGGATACTGTCACAGATAGCAAGATGGCTATTTCAATTGCTCGTGCAGGAGGTTTAGGTGTTATTCACAAAAATATGTCTATTGCTGAACAAGCTGAAGAAGTTCGCAAAGTAAAACGCTCTGAAAATGGTGTCATTATTGATCCATTCTTCTTAACGCCAGAAAATAAGGTTGCTGAGGCTGAGGAATTGATGCAACGTTATCGTATTTCAGGTGTTCCGATTGTTGAGACTCTTGATAATCGTAAATTGGTTGGTATTATTACCAATCGTGATATGCGATTTATTTCTGATTACGATACACTCATTTCAGAACACATGACCTCTGAAAAATTGATTACAGCTCCAGTTGGAACAGACCTTGAAACAGCTGAAAGTATTCTTCATGAGCATCGTATTGAAAAGTTGCCATTGGTTGATGACAAAGGACGTTTGTCAGGACTTATTACTATTAAGGATATTGAAAAAGTCATTGAGTTTCCAAATGCAGCCAAGGATGAATTT
Source organism: Streptococcus sp. C150 (assembly GCF_000187445.1). Classification (NCBI taxonomy): domain Bacteria; kingdom Bacillati; phylum Bacillota; class Bacilli; order Lactobacillales; family Streptococcaceae; genus Streptococcus; species Streptococcus sp. C150. Next base: position 27,702 of record NZ_GL698451.1, read on the forward strand.
GGTCGTCTTTTAGTCGCAGGTGCTGTAGGTGTAACGTCTGATACATTTGAGCGTGCCGAAGCACTCTTTGAAGCAGGTGCAGATGCTATCGTTATTGATACTGCACATGGTCATTCAGCAGGAGTTCTTCGTAAAATCGCTGAAATTCGTGCTCACTTCCCAGAACGAACTTTGATTGCAGGAAATATTGCAACAGCTGAAGGTGCACGTGCGCTTTATGATGCTGGTGTTGATGTGGTTAAGGTTGGTATTGGACCAGGTTCAATTTGTACAACACGTGTAGTTGCTGGTGTAGGGGTTCCTCAAGTGACAGCTATCTACGATGCTGCTAATGTTGCTCGTGAATACGGCAAAACAATCATTGCTGATGGAGGTATCAAATACTCTGGTGATATCGTAAAAGCTCTTGCAGCTGGTGGTGATGCAGTAATGCTTGGTTCAATGTTTGCTGGAACCGATGAGGCACCAGGTGAAACTGAGATCTTCCAAGGTCGTAAATATAAATCATATCGTGGTATGGGATCAATTGCAGCGATGAAGAAGGGATCAAGCGATCGTTACTTCCAAGGTGCGGTTAATGAAGCAAATAAACTTGTTCCAGAAGGAATTGAAGGTCGTGTAGCTTACAAAGGTTCTGCTGCTGATATCGTATTCCAATTGATTGGTGGTATCCGTGCGGGTATGGGGTATACAGGTGCGGAAGATATTCAAGCTTTACATGACAAAGCTCAGTTTGTTGAAATGTCAGGTGCAGGACTTATTGAAAGTCACCCTCATGATGTTCAAATTACCAATGAAGCTCCTAACTATTCTGCTCACTAAAAATAAAAAAGTACTTATCGGGAGATAAGTACTTTTGCTTTACACCAAAGTTTACAAAAAATTTACACATCTGACAATCATAGTTTAGATATTTACGTTGTCAGATGTGTAAATTATAAAAAATAAGAAAGCAAGTCTATATATTGACTTGCTTTCTGCTAATACTACCAGCTTCAACTACGAAGGCCTTTAAATCAGGTGGGAGATTAGTCAGGTGGTCAAGTGAAGTTGTTGTCATGAAAGTTTGAACTTCTTTATCAATACTCTCCAATAATTTGAGTTGACGGTGATTGTCAAGCTCACTCATAACATCATCTAGGAGAAGAATTGGAAATTCACCAGTTACATTTCTAATAAGAGCAATTTCAGCCATCTTTAAAGAAAGAATTAAACTACGTTGTTGTCCTTGACTACCAAAAGATGCGTTCATGTCATTAATGTAAAACGTTAAATCATCTCTATGAGGACCAACGCCAGTATTCTTTTTGAAGATATCTCTTTTGTGATTTTGCCTAAGTGTAATTAAAAATGCTTGGCGAATACTTTTGTGGTTTTGCAAAGATATATTCGATTCATAGGAGATGTTAAGACGCTCAATTTGATTTGAGAGAAGACTATGGTGCTTGTCAGCCTCTACTTCTAGTTGCTTGATAAAGTCTAGTCTGTGTTCAATGACTCGTGCTCCGAAATCAGCGAGTTGTTCATCTAAAACCGACAAAAAATCAATGTCTACCTTGTCGGTAGATTTGAGATAGGCATTACGCTGTTTGAGGACATGATTGTAATTGGACAGATCAGAGAGGTATACAGGTTTAATCTGCCCTAAATCAATATCTATAAATTTACGTCGTAAGCTTGGAGATCCTTTAACAAGTTGTAAATCCTCAGGAGCAAATAGCACAACCGTCATATGACCAATATAATCGGATAATTTAGCTTGTTTGAGGTGATTAACCTTAGTTATGCGTCCCTTATTAGATAAACTGATTTCGAGAGGAAGTTTTCCACTACGACGATGGACAGTGCCGCTCAATTTCAGAGTACTTTGCTGAAATTGAATCAGCTCTTTGTCAGAACGAGTACGATGACTACGTGTTAATGCGAGAAAATAGATAGCTTCAAGAATATTGGTTTTTCCTTGGGCATTACGTCCCAGAAAGATATTAAGATGGGGAGAAAAAGTTACATAGGCTTCAGAATAATTTCTAAAGTGCTGGATATCAATTTTTTCAAGCCACATAATTAGGTCCCTGGGAAACGAACAGGTTTCCGTTTAGTTTTATTACTTTCTTTTGGTTGCTGTCTTTTTTGGTTCTTTTTATTATCTTGGTTCATTTTTTTAACAATAGCTGCAACACGAGCCTTTTCAGCAATCTGTTGTCTATGTTCTTCAATTTCAACCTGTGTAGGAGCCACGATAGTAATTTGAAGTTCTTGAGATGGGATTGTGATAATATCTCCAAGACGAAGTTTTTTTCCACGACGTTTTTCATCTTCACCGTTGAATAAAACGGTATTGTTAGCTAAAAAACTTTTAATAGCACCGCCACTATGAATGATGCTTAGTTCTTTGAAAAGTGCTTGCAGTGTGATGTAGTCATCAAATAATTTGTATTCCATAGTACCTCGACTTTCTCTTGAGATAAGATAGCATAAAAATGGTATAATTGAAAGCATAAACTTTTTAGAGGTTATCAATGAAAATTGCTGATGGTGTCTATGTACACTTCATTCCAACACAAAAATATAAAACTAACCGTATCGTTTTTCGAATGACGGCTTCTTTGAACAAACAAACGATTGCTAAACGAGCTTTAGCTTCACAAATGTTGGCTACAGCCAACCAGCCCTATCCAACAGTGCAAGCTTTCAAAGAGAGATTAGCCTCTCTATATGGAACACAGTTGTCAACTAGGGTGTCAACGAAAGGCTTGACACATAGCGTTGACATCGAGTTGACATATTTAAAAGAGGATTTTATCCCCTCTGATAATGGATTGTTTTGGGAAGTCCTAGGATTTCTAAAAGATTGTCTTTACAAGCCTCTGTCAAGAGTAGCTCAATACCAAAATAAAGTATTTGATATAGAAAAGCAAAACTTGATGACTTATCTGGATGTTGACAATGAAAATAATTACTATTATAGTGAGGTTAAAGGAAGGGAACTTTATTTTGTAAACGAAGGATTGAAAGTTCCTAAATATGGTCAATCGGAACTTGTTGATGTAGAGACTTCATATACAGCTTTTCAAGAGTTTCAAAACATGTTGACAAAGGATCGTATTGATATCTTTATGGTTGGAGATTTTGATGAGTATCAAGTATTACAAGGGTTACATAGATTTCCTTTAGAGGGACGTCAAGTTGATTTACAGTTCAGCTATAGTCAGCCTTTTTCCAACGTCGTAAAAGAAAAAATAGAACCTAGACAAAGTAGTCAATCTATTTTACAGTTGGGATATCAGTTTACTTGTCAATATGGTGATAAAGATTATTTTGCTTTGATTGTATTCAATGCGATGTTTGGTGAATTTGCTCACTCAGTTTTATTTACAGAGATTCGAGAAAAAGAAGGATTAGCATATTCAATTAGTAGTCAACTTAATGTTTTTACAGGTTTACTTGAAGTTTACGCTGGGATTGAAAAAGATAATAGAAATCAAGCTATCCGAGGAATTAATAGAGAATTGAATAATATTAAACTTGGGCGTTTTTCAAGCTCTCTATTAAATCAGACAAAGAAAATCATACGAATGAATACCCTTCTTTCTGAGGACCATGCGTTAACATTAGTTGAACAATGTTTCAATAAGGTTATTTTTGAAGATAAAAGTCTTTCATCAGAACAGTGGTTAGATAATATGGAAAAGGTTACTAAAAAAGATGTTTGCCGTGTGGCACGTCAAGTCAAACTGCAAAGTTTGTTCTTTTTAGAGGGAGTGTCTTAGAATGTCTGCTTTAAAAAAACGTTATTATCAAAAGATTGATGAAGAGATTTATTCAGCAACCTTAGATAATGGCTTATCTTTATCTATTATCAAGAAAAAAGGATTCTTAGAAAAAGCTGCTTTTCTATCAATAAATTTTGGATCAATAGATAATTGCTATTATCTTGATGGAGAGTTACAAACCTATCCTGCTGGTATTGCACATTTTCTTGAACATAAATTATTTGAGGATGAGCAAGGAAAAGATGTAACATTGGATTTTGTCAAACTTGGAGCTGATGTTAATGCTTTTACAACCTTGGACAGGACAACTTACTATTTTTCTACACTTGACAACTTTGAGGAGGCATTAGGCCTCTTACTTAAATTTACGTCAGGTTTTACAAGCTCTGAAAAATCTGTCAATCACGAGAAAAAAATTATCGAACAAGAGATAAATATGTATCAAGATGACCCTGATTATAGAGCTTATTTAGGTTGTTTGCAAAACTTGTATCCAAATACCATATTAGGTCAAGACATTGCTGGAAATAATGAAAGTATTGAAAAAATTACTGTAGAGGATTTGAAGAATAACTTTGATTGTTTTTATAGGCCAGAAAACTGTCATCTTGTCTTAGTAGGTGATTTTGATGTTGATGATATTTACACATTTGTAAATGAAAGACAACGAAGGTTGACAGAGTTGAAAACGATAGTAGAAAAAGAAAAAAAACTCATTGAGGCCGAGATCAAAAAAAGGGACAATCTTCAAATGGAGGTGTCTATCGCCAAATTAGCCGTGGGTTTTAAAAGTGCTACTTTTTCTGACAGTCGTATGAAAGAAAATTTACTAGTACAATTATTATTTAATTTATTGTTTGGGTGGACGTCTCCCTACTATCAAAATTGGTACTCTGAAGGAAAAATTGATGAATCTGTATCAATTGAATACGAGGTCTCTAATCGATATTCGTTTGTCATTATAACTATGGACACCGTAGAACCTATAAAAATGTCAAGTCTAATTCGTCAAGTAATGACGTCAGCGGACAAAAAAAGATTGTTGACAGAAGAAGCGTTAGATTTACAAAAAAAAGCTTTGTATGGTGAATTCTTACGTAGTTTAGACAATATCCAGGGGTTAGGAAATCAATATTTAGCATTCTTAGATAATGACAAAACTTATTTTGATTTAGGACAGGAATTGATGAGTATTACTTCTAAGGAACTAAAGGATTTTTTGAATCATTACTTGTCAAATATGGTAATTACCGACTTTGTTGTATTCCCCAAATAGGTAATTATTTGTTATAATAGAAGCACTAAAAAAGAAAAATATTAGAAAGGGGAAAAATGAAGTTATATTCTCTTGGTGAGCAGTTACGTGCGGCACGAACAAAGAAAAAATTAAGTTTATATGATGTGGAGAAACTTACTGGAGTTGAAGCACAGTTTCTTTTAGCTATGGAAATGGATCAACTTAAAGCTTTACCAGAGGACATTCAGCAAGAGGCGCTTGAAAAGTATGCCACCTTCGTAGGTTTGGATGGTAAACGATTGTATGAAGAGCAGAGACATAAGGAGCGACGATTAGCAGAAAAGAAGAATCAATCTAATCGTAAGGAAGACAGCTTAGATGCAAAAACTCCCATGTCACGCTTTTCTAAGCATAAACGTGAAGAAAAAAGAAAATCCACATACCTCCCCTTACTAATTCTCAGTGCAGTTTCGTTGCTTATTATCTGTTCGGTTGGTTATATCATTATTAGACATCTTTCTAATCAACCTCAGGTGATTAAGCTTAATACTATTTCAACAGCCAATCACCTATCAGTAGCAGGAAAAGCTAAATCGTCTAGAAATATTTCTGAAGTTACGGTTTCTGGAGCAAATGTGAAAACAACTACGCAAGGTAATCAATTAATGGTTGACCTTTCTAATGTTGCTTCTTCTGTGGTTTTAGGTGTAGAGTTGTCTGGAAATAACGAAGATACATGGTTTTCTGTAGATAACTCAGATGTTTCAGAGAGTTATCTTCTTTCAAAAACAAAAAAATCAAAATACTCCTTAGATCTTTCAGATAAAACAAGAACGACTCAAATTACCATTGCACAGTCTTCAAAAGTAACCATAAAGATAAATGGTGAGTCGCTTGATTTGTCTCAATTAGATAAAAACAAACCTAGTTACCTAACTTTAAAAATTCAATAGAATCGAGAAGAAATGTTCAAAAAAGAAAATTTACCTAATCTGCTAACCCTCGCTAGAATCATTTTAATCCCTGTCTTTTTAGTGATGACATCACTTGCTAGAAATAACGTAATGCATATTGCTGCAGCGATTGTTTTCGCAATTGCAAGTTTTACAGATTATTTAGATGGGTATTTGGCAAGAAAGTGGCATGTTGTTACTAATTTTGGAAAATTTGCAGATCCATTGGCAGATAAGATGTTAGTGATGTCAGCTTTTATTATGCTTGTTGGTATTAATCAAGCACCTGCATGGGTTGTTTCAGTTATTATTTGTCGAGAGCTAGCTGTTACAGGTCTCCGTCTTCTATTAGTTGAAAATGGGGGGACAGTTCTTGCTGCGGCTATGCCTGGTAAGATAAAAACAGTGACACAGATGCTATCTATTATTTTATTATTGTGTCATGTAAATCTTATAGGAATGATTATGCTTTATGTAGCTTTATTCTTTACGATTTACTCAGGCTATGATTATTTCAAAGGTGCAGGATTCTTATTTAGAGACACTTTTAAGTAGTACGATAAAACAATGATTGAAATAAAAAATTTAAAGTTTAAATATAATCAAGACCAGACATCTTATATTCTTGATGATGTGTCGTTTCACGTGAAACCTGGAGAGTGGCTATCCATTGTTGGTCATAATGGTTCCGGAAAATCCACGACAGCCCGTCTTATTGATGGACTACTGGTGGCTGAATCAGGTCATATTATTGTGGATGGACAAGAGTTGACAGAGGATAATGTTTGGGAGATTCGTAATAAGATTGGTATGGTCTTTCAAAATCCAGACAATCAATTTGTTGGGGCAACCGTTGAAGATGATGTTGCTTTTGGTCTTGAAAATAAAGGAATTGCTTATGAAGAGATGGTTTCTAGAGTTCAAGAAGCTTTATCTTTTGTAGGTATGTTGGAGTTTAAGGATAGAGAACCAGCTAGATTATCTGGCGGTCAAAAACAACGTGTGGCCATTGCAGGGATTATTGCTATGAGGCCGTCTATTTTGATTTTGGATGAGGCAACTAGCATGCTTGATCCAGAAGGACGTCAGGAATTGATTCAATCTATTAAAGCTATTCGTAAAGAATACGGCATGACTGTTTTATCAATTACTCATGATCTTGATGAGGTGACAATGAGTGACCGTGTTTTGGTTTTGAAGAAAGGTAAAGTGGAGTCTATTTCAAGTCCTCGTGAACTATTTAGTAGGGGCTCAGAATTGGTAGATTTAGGTTTGGATATCCCTTTCAGTGCATTATTAACTCAAAAGCTAAGAAATAAAGGTCTGATAGATTGTGAAGACTATCTGACAGAAAAGGAATTGGTAGAACAATTATGGGAATCTCTCTCGAAAATGTAAGTTATACTTATCAAGCGGGTACTCCTTTTGAGGGGCGTGCCCTTTTTGATATGACAACCACAATAAAAGATGGTTCATATACAGCCTTTATTGGACATACAGGAAGTGGTAAGTCAACCATCATGCAGTTGTTGAACGGACTTTATTTACCAACTAGCGGTCACGTCCAAGTTGATGATACTATTATAACTAGTCAATCCAAGAATAAGGAAATAAAGCCAATCCGTAAAAAGGTCGGGTTAGTTTTTCAATTTCCAGAAAGTCAGTTATTTGCAGAAACTGTTTTAGAAGATGTTTCTTTTGGACCTCAGAACTTCGGTATTTCTAAAGAGGAGGCAGAGCAGCGTGCTATTGAGAGTCTAAAATTAGTTGGTCTTCCAGAGGAGTTTTATAAACAGAATCCTTTTGATTTATCAGGAGGACAAATGCGACGTGCTGCTATAGCGGGTATTCTGGCTATGCAACCAGATATTCTAGTGTTGGATGAACCTACTGCTGGTCTTGATCCTCAGGGACGAAAGGAATTAATGACACTATTTAAACAATTACACCTTTCTGGAATGACAATTGTCTTAGTGACCCACCTGATGGATGATGTTGCTGATTACGCAACAGCTGTAAACGTTATGGAAAAAGGACATTTAGTATTGTCAGGAGCTCCTAAAGAAGTTTTCCAACAGGTCACCTTACTTAGAGAGAAGCAATTAGGCGTTCCAAAAATTACAGAGTTTGCGTTGCAGCTACAGAAAAAAGGTTATCACTTTGAAAGTCTTCCCATTACAATGGAGGAATTCGTAGAGGTATTAGCTAATGGATAAGTTAATTATTGGACGTTATATTGTCGGAAACTCTTTCATACATAGATTAGATCCTAGAAGTAAATTATTAGCCATGTTGGTTTACATTGTTATTATCTTTTTGGCCAATAATCCTTTGACTTATGTCATTATAACCCTGTTTACACTTTTCTTGGTTATCTTATCTAAAATTAAGCTTGGTTTTTTTCTAGGTGGTATTAAACCGATGATTTGGATTATTTTATTCTCTACGCTGTTTCAAGTGTTTTTCAATACAAAAGGGAATGTGCTTTGGTCTATCGGCTTTTTAAAGATTACTGAGGTTGGGTTAAATCAAGGATGGATGATTTTTCTTAGATTTATTCTTATTATTAGTTTTTCTACTTTGCTTACTCTAACGACAACACCTTTAAGCTTATCTGACGCCGTTGAATCTCTTTTAAAACCTATGACTGTTTTTAAAGTACCAGCACACGAAATTGGGTTAATGTTATCTTTAAGTTTACGTTTTGTACCAACTTTGATGGATGATACGATGCGAATTATGAATGCTCAAAAGGCGCGTGGAGTTGACTTTGGTGAAGGAAATATTATTCAAAAGGTACGCTCAATTATACCAATATTAATTCCTTTGTTTGCATCTAGCTTCAAACGGGCAGATGCTCTGGCGATTGCTATGGAAGCACGAGGCTATCAAGGTGGCGACGGCCGAACAAAATATCGTCGACTTTCATGGAATGGCCGAGATACTTTATCCATTGTTGCTATTTTAGCTTTGGGGGTAATACTTTTTTATCTTAAGAGTTAAGTGGTTAATATATATATAAACTAGGTCTTAAGACCTAGAACCATTGAAAGAACGCCCAAGTTGGCGTTCTTTTTCGTCTAATCCCAAACTGCCTGTAATATTTTTAATATCCCTAACAAGTGGATGTTATATTTGCACGGTATGATAGTTACATGGTTATAGTTCTTCAGCTTAATCTGGAATGAAAAATTCCCATATAGACTAAGCCATTTTATTTGCTTATTAGTCATCACCAAATAAAATAATAAAATATCATTGGCTAATATGGACTGAACTATAGATAGATAAAGGAGCATCATCATGCAAACAAAGAATACATCTAACACTAAAAAATTGGGTCTTTTTGGACTTGTTACAGTGGCAACGCTTGGGGCAACAGCTTTAGCTAATGCAGAAACTTACACAGTTCAAAAAGGTGATACCCTTTCAGCTATTGCCAAGAAGAATGGTACTACTGTCGATGAAATTGTTTCAAAAAATGGCATTCAAGATGCCAATAAGATTTCCGTAGGTCAAAACTTAACAATTAATGAAACTACAGAAGAGACTACAGAAGCCTCAGCTACGCCAACTACAACTGAAGCAGTTGCTGAATCAGCACAATCGGCAGAGTCTACACAAAGTGAAAGTACTCAAACAACAAATACAAGTCTTTCTTCCTCAGAGGCAGCTGCCAAGGAAGAAATTGCTCAACGTGAGTCAAGCGGTAGCTATACAGCTCAAAATGGCCAATATTATGGACGTTATCAATTGGCTGCCTCATATTTAAATGGGGACCTATCTCCTGAAAATCAAGAGAAAGTAGCAGATAATTATGTAGCAAGCCGTTATGGTTCATGGACTGCAGCTCTAGCTTTCTGGAATGCTAACGGTTGGTATTAAGCTAAATGACTTTATTTTAATGAATTGTGGGAAACTAGCTAAAACCTCATACAAATATGAAGAAAATGCCAGATTTTTGGCATTTTTTTATTTAAATGATAAATCATTGTAACATTAGACACATTACAAATAATGCACAGTAATATTACTAAGTTATGATGAATGTGGCTAGAATAAACTAGGAGGGATTTATGTTTAAAAGAAGTTATAAAGGACGTCGTGTCAAATTAGCAGCAAAAAAATCATTGACAGTGCCAGTAGCAATTGTAACAAGTTTTATTGTCGTTTTGGCAGTATCTCTTTCTACACTAATCAATAAGGGATTGGTTAATGCATTTTCAGATTCTGTTACACCGACTCCTTCACCAACGTCAACAGCGACAGAATCAACAGCAGATTTAGTCAAATCATCAACTATTAGCTCCAACAAAGAGAAAAAAGCTAACAAAGAAAACGTTGAAGAAAGTAAGCCTCAATCTGAGACAACAAGTGAAACAGTAGAAACACCTCAACAGTCTCAGCCAGAGACTACTACAACAAGTACTGAAACTACACAAACTCCAGATAAAGGGACAACACCTGCAGTTGCTGCGAGTGGCAATGGCTCAGTTATCCTTTCGAATGGCAATACTGCAGGAGAAATCGGCTCTTACGCCGCAGCACAAATGGCAGCTGCCACTGGCGTCCCTCAGTCAACTTGGGAGTCAATTATTGCGCGTGAGTCAAACGGTGATCATACCGCAGCAAATGGTTCAGGAGCATCGGGTCTTTTCCAAACAATGCCAGGATGGGGCTCAACAGCAACTGTTGAGGACCAAATTCAATCGGCTTTGAACGCCTATAATGCGCAAGGATTGTCAGCTTGGAATTACTAAGAAATTAAAGAAGTTGGGAGGAGACTCCCAGCTTTTTATTCTAGATGTAAGTAAGAGTCGTTTTATAGGGTTTTAGATTAGATTGTAACTATTATTAGGTAGGAATAGGCCTTTCTGTTATAATAGAAAATGAAAGGTTTGACAATGAAACAAATATTTAAATCAAGAGAGAGATTGTGGGTTAGTCTTTTTATTATTGGTTTTGCTATATTACTGGTTACGCCACAGCTATTTACTAGAAAAGTCATTTTAGGATCAGATTCTATATTTCACTATAACAGGTTTTATGAAGCTGCTATGCAATTAAAGAATGGTAATTTTTCTTACTTTCTATCCTTGTATGGTTTTCAACAGTCTGGACGTATTGTTAATGCCCTATATGGCCCTTTTTTTGCCTATTTACAAGGAGGGCTTATTTTAATAAGTGGTACTTGGTTCCGTTATCAGATTGTTTCCAGGGTATTGTTACATATATTGGCTGAATCTTCAATGTATGCGTTACTTAAGCAGTGTAAAGTTAAGACAAGCATTGCTTTGTCACTAGGTTTACTATATGCAACGACATTCTCTATTCAATATTGGACGATGCGTCAAGGCTTTTCTAGTTGGGGAGCTGCTCTATTACCCTATTGTTTCATTCCTGCTATTCATTATGTATTTTATCAACGAGTAGATCAAGTTAGACTAGCCCTATCAATGGCTTTAATTTTTCAGATTCATGTGCTTAGTGCTTTAATGCTAGCTATGATGTATCTTCCTTTTTATCTTTACACTTTTGTAAAGGCGACTACTTCTAAAAAAAAGGAAACTATTTTAAAAGTCTTAATAGCAGTTATTCTTTTTCTTTTATTGACTGTAAATGTATGGGGGGTGCTTCTCTATCTAAGAGGTGCGAATCATCTTTTAGATCCATTTATCAATAGGGAGATAGGTAAGAATGGAATTGATGGGACAGCAAGATATTGGCTATACACTCCAATATCCTTAATGGTTTTACTCATTTTACAGTTTATTTACGCTATTGTAAATTGGAAAAAACTAGCAAGGTGGAAGCGAATACTACATTTTATTTATTTCGTTTTCTTCTTTTTATCAACAGGTCTTTTTCCGTGGCAGTATCTGGTAGAAAATGGAAATACTTTTGCTGAGTTGATACAATTCCCATTTCGCTTTTTTGTTCCAGCTACTATATTGCTGTTGGCGATTACAGGGTTGACTGTCACACGTTTTGTAAATTGGCGAAAAAGTATTGCTGTTTTATTATTTGCCTTTGCAGGGGTTGGTCTAATTCAAAATATGATGGATACTACAGATCGTGTAAAGAGTGCAGCTCAAGATGGTGAACTTATTTCCATTGTTAAACATACTTACGTTGAAGGAGATTACCAGACGATAAGTCTTACCATGAATGACAGTGACCTGTCACAGTTTTTAAATTTAGTTGTCAAACCCACACCAGATTATGTACCTATCTATGGGACAATAGGTAAGCAAAACACTTACGATCTTTATTATGAAAACATTGTTACGAATCAAAGAACCGAAAAGTTAATCAAAGATAACTACCTCGTATTAACTTGGCAAGCTGATGAAGGGGAGGAATTGAATCTACCGATAGTTGTATATAAAGATTCCATCTTGACACTAAATGGTAAAGAACTAGACAAGGATGACTATAACTTGTCAACGATTGGTACGCCGACCGTTTCATCTCAAGAAGGAAAAAATAAACTTGAGTTACGGTATCAAGAACCAGAATGGTTATTTGTAGCAATAAGTGCCCCACTTATAGTTCTAGGAACAATAGGTTTACAGTGGCTTTACACAAAAATAAGTATAAAAAAGGTTGCCTAGTGGTAACCTTTTTGCATTATTCTTTAATCATGATATAATTAAGCTTGCGTGCTTTTACGCTTCAAAATCGACCTTCAAATCGATATTTGAATAACTAGACCCTTCAAGTCTATGTTAATTTTTATTTGATGGGAGGAGTTATCAATGACTGATAATTCAAAAACACGTGTTGTTGTCGGTATGAGTGGTGGCGTTGATTCATCAGTGACAGCCTTACTTTTAAAAGAGCAAGGCTATGATGTAATTGGTGTTTTCATGAAAAACTGGGATGACACAGATGAATTTGGTGTATGTACAGCAACCGAAGATTATAAAGATGTGGCAGCAGTAGCTGATCAGATTGGTATCCCGTATTACTCTGTCAACTTTGAGAAAGAGTACTGGGATCGTGTATTTGAGTATTTCCTTGCAGAATACCGCGCAGGTCGTACTCCTAATCCAGACGTTATGTGTAATAAGGAAATCAAGTTCAAGGCTTTCCTAGACTACGCTATGACATTGGGAGCAGACTACGTGGCTACAGGACATTATGCTCAAGTTGTTCGTGATGAAGATGGCATTGTCCATATGTTGCGTGGTGCAGATAACAATAAAGATCAAACCTACTTCCTTAGTCAGCTTTCACAAGAGCAGTTGCAGAAAACGATGTTTCCATTAGGACATCTACAAAAGCCAGAAGTTCGTGAGATTGCTGAACATGCAGGCCTTGCAACAGCCAAGAAAAAGGATTCGACAGGAATTTGTTTTATTGGTGAGAAAAACTTTAAAGAATTTCTTAGCCAATACTTGCCAGCTCAAAAAGGTCGTATGATGACTGTAGATGGTCGTGACATGGGTGAACATAACGGACTCATGTATTACACCATTGGTCAACGTGGTGGTATGGGCATTGGTGGCCAAAAAGGTGGCGATAATGCTCCTTGGTTTGTAGTTGGGAAAGATCTTTCGAAGAATATTCTTTACGTGGGTCAAGGTTTCCACCATGAGTCATTGATGTCAACTTCTCTTGACGCTTCAATGATTCATTTTACTCGAGATATGCTTGAAGAATTTGACATGGAGTGTACAGCAAAATTCCGTTATCGTCAACCTGATAGTAAAGTTACTGTAAAGGTTAAGGGTGATAAAGCAGAGGTTATTTTTGCTGAACCTCAGCGTGCGATTACACCTGGTCAAGCTGTTGTTTTCTATGATGGTCAGGAATGTTTGGGTGGCGGTATTATTGACCAAGCCTATAAAGACGGAAAAGTTTGTCAATATATCTAGATGAATGAAGTAAAAAGTATGAGTTCTCAATTTTTTTATGCGTTTATGTCCTTCTTTGCCATAATGAATCCCATTTCAAACCTTCCTGCTTATATGGCTTTAGTAGCAGATGATAGTCAAAAGATTTCACGAAAAATTGCATTTAAGAGTCTTTTAATTGCCTTTATAATTGTTACAGTCTTTGTCTTTTCTGGAGATTTGATTTTCAAAGTTTTTGGAATTACAATTGTTTCTTTCAGAATTGCTGGTGGAATATTAGTGGCCGTTATCGGTTATCATATGATTAATGGTAATCATTCACCTAGCTATAAAGGAATGGAGCAGCAAGCAGTAAATTCAGATCCAATGTCTATTGCTATTTCTCCTCTTGCAATGCCGCTTTTTGCAGGACCAGGAACAATTACAACTGCCTTAAGCTTGGCTAATGGAGGTTTGCGGAATCAACTAATAACCGTAGTTGCTTTTGCTCTACTATGTGTAATCACTTATCTCCTACTAAGAAGTGCAAAACAAATTGCAGGCTTCTTGGGAAAAAATTTGATGAAAATTATAACGAAAATGATGGGACTTTTACTATTCTCGATAGGAATACAGATGATTATCGTCAGTGTGCAGACCTTGCTCAAACAGTGATTTGCATTGACAAAATGATTTGATTTGATACAATAACTTTAACAATAGTCATGATGGTCAAAGCTCATGGGAGTTGTGCGTTTTTTTGCGTACAGTTTTCTGGAGTTTTGGCTATTTTTGTGTCGTTTTAAGGGAGGAAAAAATGCAATATCAGGATTTTCGGACGAAAATTGATTCCACTGTTTTTGGTGTGAGAGCGACTGCTTTGATTGTAAAAGACAATCGCTTGTTAGTCGTAGAAGATGAGGACAGTTTTTATACAATCGGGGGTGCTATTCAAGTGGATGAAGCTACTGAAGATGCTGTGGTTCGAGAAGTAAGAGAAGAACTTGGTGTCGCATCTAGAGCTGTTCAGTTAGCTTTCATTGTTGAAAATAGCTTTGAACAAACTGGGGTCCATTATCATAATATCGAGTTCCATTATTTAGTGGACTTGCTAGAAGATGCCCCTTTAACCATGCAAGAAGATGCGAAGCCATTACCTTGCCGGTGGCTTGCTTTAGATGACCTACATACTGTTAATCTGAAACCGGCATTTCTAAAAGCCACCTTACCAGAATGGGACGGACAATTACGACACATTCATCTTAAAGAGTAGGAGAAAAAATGACTTATAATTTTATAGAAGAGTACGATATTATTGTAATCGGAGCTGGTCATGCGGGAGTAGAAGCCTCCCTAGCTGCAGCTCGCATGGGTTGTAAGGTTTTACTAGCCACTATCAACCTCGAGATGCTGGCTTTTATGCCATGTAACCCTTCTATCGGTGGGTCAGCTAAGGGAATTGTTGTTCGTGAAATTGATGCCCTTGGTGGAGAGATGGGTAAAAACATCGACAAAACTTATATTCAAATGAAAATGCTTAATACCGGTAAGGGGCCTGCTGTTCGAGCCTTGCGTGCACAAGCAGATAAAGCTTTGTATGCTATGACAATGAAACATACAGTTGAACGCCAGGAAAACTTGACCCTCCGTCAATCAATGATTGATGACATACTTGTTGAAGATGGTAAGGTAGTTGGTGTAAGAACGGCAACAAATCAAAAATATGGAGCTAAGGCAGTTGTTGTAACAACAGGAACGGCTTTGCGTGGTGAAATTATCCTAGGAGAACTCAAATATTCATCAGGGCCAAATAATAGCCTTGCATCCGTTACTTTGGCTGATAATTTGAAAAAGCTTGGTCTTGAAATAGGTCGATTTAAAACGGGTACCCCTCCTCGTGTTAAGGCATCATCAATTAATTACGAAGAAACTGAAATTCAACCAGGTGACGAAAAGCCGAATCATTTTTCATTCTTGTCGAAGGATGAAGACTATCTTCAGGATCAAATTCCGTGTTGGCTAACGTATACGAATCAAGAAAGCCACGATATTATCAATAACAATTTACACCGTGCCCCAATGTTTTCAGGTATTGTCAAGGGTGTAGGACCTCGTTATTGTCCATCAATCGAAGATAAAATTGTCCGATTTGCCGATAAGAATCGTCATCAGCTTTTCCTTGAACCAGAGGGACGAGAAACTGAGGAAGTGTATGTACAAGGGCTTTCAACAAGTTTGCCTGAAGATGTTCAAAAAGAATTACTTCACTCAATCAAAGGTCTTGAAAAAGCGGAGATGATGCGAACTGGTTATGCGATTGAATATGATATCGTTCTCCCTCATCAATTGCGTGCAACACTTGAAACGAAGTTGATTTCGGGTCTCTTCACAGCAGGACAGACAAATGGAACGTCTGGATACGAGGAGGCAGCTGGCCAAGGTCTAGTTGCTGGTATTAATGCGGCTCTTAAAGTTCAAGGTAAACCTGAGCTTATCCTCAAACGTAGTGATGCCTATATTGGTGTAATGATTGACGATCTTGTCACGAAAGGAACCTTGGAGCCATATCGTTTATTGACATCACGCGCAGAGTATCGTCTCATATTACGTCATGATAATGCTGACATGCGCTTGACACCTATTGGTCGAGAAGTTGGTTTGGTTGACGATGAACGTTGGAATATCTTTGAAATCAAGAAAAATCAGTTTGACAGTGAGTTGACACGTCTGTCAAAAGAAAAATTGAAACCTGTCAAAGAAACGAATGAAAAAATTCAAGCCCTAGGCTTTAAGCCCTTGACAGATGCCATGACTGCTAAAGAGTTTATGCGTAGACCAGAGATTGATTATGCCACAGCTACTCAGTTTGTAGGTCCAGCTTCAGAAGATTTGGATGCTAAGATTATAGAGTTGCTTGAGACTGAAATCAAGTACGAAGGGTATATCAATAAAGCTTTGGATCAAGTAGCCAAGATGAAGCGTATGGAAGAAAAGAGAATTCCGAAAAATATTGATTGGGATGCTATTGATTCTATCGCTACTGAAGCTCGTCAAAAATTTAAGAAAATTAATCCTGAGACCATTGGTCAAGCGAGTCGTATTTCAGGGGTCAATCCAGCAGATATCTCTATTCTGATGGTTTACCTTGAAGGCAATAATAAGGCCCGTCGTAAAGTGGACTAACGGTAGTAATGCGTTTAAAAGCCTTTTAATTAGGGCTTTTTTATGTTATAATTACTAGATTAAGAGGTTTTATATGAAAAGATTTCACTTTGCAACGATTCATCTTGTAATGATAGGGTTAATTCTTTTTGGAATTGCTACCATCTTTGTTCGCGTTTTAAAATCTGAGTCTGCACTCATTTTTGCGCTTTTTATCATTATGGTAGTGGTTGTTGCCTTATTACATTACCAAAAGACAACATACGAATCCTTGGAAATAGAACAATTAGATGAACTAAATCAGGATGTTGAAGATTCTTTGAAGACCCTTCTTGGAAAAATGCCTGTTGGGGTAATTACTTTTGATGAGAATGATTATATTGAATGGTTTAATCCTTATGCGAAGCTAGTACTTTCGGATGAAAACGGAAACTTCAATAAGCAATTGGTTGCTAATTTTATTGCTCAGAAGCGTAAAGGATCACCATCCAATGTGATTACAGTTGGCGAAAACAAATATGCTGCTTTTGTTGACTTTGATAATAAGTTGATTTACTTTATTGATAATGTTTATAATCATGATACGAATACAGACCCAAATATGACACGTCCTGTTATCGGTATTATTTCAGTCGATAACTACGACGATGTGACAGGAAGTTTGCCAGATGCAGATGTTTCAAAGATCAATACATTCGTGGCAGGTTTTATTTCAGAGTTTGCCAAAGCTAAACACATCCATTATCGACGTATTGAAGGTGACCGTTTTTACTTTTTCACTAATTACAGGGTTTTGATGGAGTTCATGAATCAAAAGTTTTCTGTTTTAGATGATTTTCGTCAACAGGCTCAAGAACGTGGTTTACCACTGACACTGAGTATGGGGATCTCATTTGGAACAATTAAGCATGATCAAATCGGACAAGTGGCTTTGCAGAATCTTAACATTGCCCTTGTTCGTGGTGGGGATCAGGCTGTAGTCAAGGAAAATGACGATCACAAAGAATTACTATACTTTGGCGGAGGTTCTGTCTCAACGGTCAAGCGTTCTCGCACAAGAACAAGAGCTATGATGACAGCGATTTCGGATAAGTTGAAAACAGTCGAAAGAGTATTTGTTGTTGGACACCAGAATTTGGATATGGATGCCCTAGGTGCTACTGTCGGAATGGCTCACTTTGCTAGTCAGATTGTTCGAAAGAGCTTTGCTGTTTACGATGATGAATCTATGAATGCTGATATTGCGCGTGCAGTTAATCGTTTGAAGGAGGATGGACAGTCACCACTGATTACACTTTCAGAGGCTGAGGAACTAGTTAATCAGAATTCATTGCTGATTATGGTCGACCATTCTAAAGTAAATCTGACTTTATCTAAGAGTTTCTATACTCGATTTAACGAAGTTATTGTCGTAGACCACCATCGTCGTGATGATGATTTCCCTGAAAATGCCGTTTTGACTTTCATTGAAAGTGGAGCAAGCTCTGCTTGTGAGTTGGTTACGGAATTGTTGCAATTTCAAGGGGCTCCAGAGCGGTTAAGTAAAATTCAAGCTTCTATCCTCATGGCAGGCATAATGCTAGATACGAAAAACTTCTCTACTCGTGTAACAAGTCGAACGTTTGATGTTGCCTCATACCTTCGTAGTTTAGGAAGTGATAGTGGAGAGATTCAAACGATTTCGGCTACGGACTTTGAGGAGTATCGACGTATTAATGAGTTGATTTTAGCAGGTGATCGAATTACCAACGATATTATCGTTGCTATGGGTGAAGATCATAAATGCTACAATAATGTTGTCATTTCAAAAGCAGCAGATACGATGCTTGCTATGGCTGGAATCGAAGCCACTTTTGTTATCGCTCGTACAAGCGATTCTACGGTAAATATATCTGCTCGAAGTCATAAAACAATTAATGTGCAACGTATTATGGAAAAGTTAGGTGGCGGAGGGCATTTCAACTTAGCTGCCTGTCAAATAAGAGATTGTGGTGTTGCGCAGGTAAAAAATAAATTAATTGAAACTATTATGGGAGAGTTGGCTCCTAAGGAGGACTAAAATGAAAGTTATTTTCTTACAAGACGTTAAAGGAAAAGGAAAAAAAGGTGAAATCAAAGAAGTACCGTCAGGTTACGCTCAAAACTTCTTGATTAAAAAGAACCTTGCTAAAGAAGCAACAAACCAAGCCATCGGTGAGTTGAAAGGTAAACAAAAATCTGAAGAAAAACATGCTGCAGAGTTGTTAGCTGAAGCAAAATACGTTAAAGAGCAACTTGAGAAGGAAGAAAATCGTCTTCAATTTACTGAGAAGGTTGGACCAGACGGTCGTACTTTTGGTTCAATTACAGCCAAAAAGATTGCAGAAGGGCTTCAGAAACAATTTGGAATCAAGGTTGATAAACGTCATATTGAACTTGAACATCCTATTCGTGCGATTGGTTTGATTGAGGTTCCTGTAAAGCTTCATAAAGAAGTAAGTGCAAAAATTAAGCTTAATATCAAAAATAGTGCTGAGTAAACCTTGACACTATAAGTAAATCTTGTAAAGGAGGGAGTAATTGTGTCAGAACCTCAAGAATTACGGGTACAACCTCAGGACTTAGTGGCTGAGCAGTCTGTTCTGGGTGCTATTTTTATTAATCCTGACAAGTTGATTGCAGTTCGAGAATATATCGAAGCAGATGACTTTTACAAGTATTCCCATCGTGTCATTTTTAAAGCAATGGTGACTCTGTCGGATCGAAATGAAGCCATTGATGCCACGACAGTACGTACCATTCTAGATGACCAAGATGACCTCCAAAATATAGGGGGTATTTCTTATCTTGTAGATTTGGTCAATAGTGTACCCACATCTGCCAATGCTGAATACTATGCTAAAATTGTGGCTGAGAAAGCCATGCTTCGTCGTATTATAAGTAGATTGACAGAGACTGTCAACCAAGCCTATGAGGGTTCAACTGAATCTGATGAAATCATTGCAAATGCCGAAAAAGCCTTGGTGGATGTTTCGGAGCATAGTAATCGTAGTGGTTTTCGTAAAATATCTGATGTTCTTGATGTCAACTTTAATACTTTGGAGATGCGTTCACAACAAACGTCGGATGTTACCGGATTGCCAACTGGTTTCCGTGATCTTGACAAAATTACAACAGGTTTACACCCTGATCAATTAATTATTTTAGCAGCTCGTCCTGCTGTTGGTAAAACAGCTTTCGTTCTAAACATTGCTCAGAACGTTGGCACCAAGCAAAATAAAGCTGTTGCAGTTTTCTCACTAGAGATGGGGGCGGAAAGTTTAGTAGATCGTATGTTGGCTTCAGAAGGTATGATTGATTCCCATGCTTTACGTACAGGTCAATTGACAGAGCAAGATTGGAATAATGTTATGATTGCTCAGGGAGCTCTGGCCGAGGCACCTATTTACATTGATGATACTCCTGGTATTAAGATTACTGAGATTCGGGCACGGTCTCGTAAATTGTCACAGGAAGTAGAGGGTGGTCTAGGTCTTATTGTCATTGACTATTTACAGTTGATTACAGGGACACGGCCAGAAAATCGCCAACAAGAGGTATCAGATATTTCTAGACAGTTAAAAATTTTGGCCAAGGAGCTCAAAGTTCCTGTAATTGCCTTGAGTCAGTTATCTCGTGGCGTGGAACAACGTCAGGATAAACGTCCTGTGTTGTCTGATATCCGTGAGTCAGGATCTATCGAGCAGGATGCCGATATTGTTGCCTTTTTATATCGTGAGGATTACTATCGAAAAGAAGGCAAAGAACCAGAGAACGAGATTGAAGATAATACAATTGAAGTTATTCTGGAGAAAAATCGTGCTGGAGCGCGTGGAACGGTTAAATTGCTATTTCAAAAAGAGTATAATAAATTTTCATCGATTGCTCAGTTTGAGGAATCATAACTTTCAGATTTAAGGAGATATATATGAGTGATGCATTTGCAGATGTTGCCAAGATGAAAAACATCAAGGAAGCTATTAAGGCCCATGAAGGTCAGTTGGTGGAATTGACCCTAGAGAATGGTCGTAAACGTGAAAAGAACAAGATTGGCCGTTTGACGGAAGTCTATCCATCGTTGTTTATTGTTGAATATCAAGACTTCAGTTCTCAAGCAGGAGCTATTAACAATAGTTATGTTGAGTCTTATACTTATTCAGACATCTTGACTGAAAAGACCCTTATTCGCTATTTGAGTCCTGAGGAACAGGCTGAAATTGAGAATAAATAATAAAAAGCCTTTACTTGGGCTTTTTTTCGTGGTAAACTATTAAAGTATGTGAAATAATAGCAGGATAAAATGAAGCTCGTCAACAGGAAGTCAGCTAAAAAAGTAACCTTTGCTGTTTGGGCGAAGTCTTTCTGAACGAATCAGGTTTATCTAAAACGTTATTTCCTAAAAAATATTTTTTATAGGAGGACATTATTAATGTCACGTTATACAGGTCCATCATGGAAACAATCACGTCGCCTTGGTTTCTCACTTACAGGAACAGGTAAAGAATTGGCACGTCGTAACTACGTACCAGGTCAACACGGTCCAAACAACCGTTCAAAACTTTCAGAATACGGTTTGCAATTGGCTGAAAAACAAAAACTTCGTTTCTCATACGGTTTGGGTGAAAAACAATTCCGTAACTTGTTCGTACAAGCTACTAAAGTTAAAGGTGGAACACTTGGTTTCAACTTTATGGTTCTTTTGGAACGTCGTCTTGACAACGTTGTTTACCGTCTTGGTCTTGCAACTACTCGTCGTCAAGCACGTCAATTCGTAAACCACGGTCATATCCTTGTTGATGGTAAACGTGTTGATATCCCATCATACCGCGTTGAAGTTGGTCAAGTAATTTCAGTTCGTGAAAAATCAGCTAAAGTTCCTGCTATCCTTGAAGCAGTAGAAGCTACTATCGGACGTCCAGCATTCGTATCATTTGATGCTGAAAAACTTGAAGGTTCATTGACACGTCTTCCAGAGCGCGATGAAATCAACCCAGAAATCAACGAAGCACTTGTCGTTGAATTCTACAACAAAATGCTTTAATTTTAAGATTATTGTATTAAAGCCCATTTTTATGGGCTTTTTCTTTGTTTTCAAAGACTATTTCGACAATTTGCTTACCTTTTTGCTTACTTTTATATAGATTTTAGAGCCATTTCATAGAATGAGACGGCTTTTCTGTTTTCTAATATTAAAAATCCCCTAGTCTATCTAATACAAGTGACTAGGGGTTTGAAATATTATGATAGATGACTTTGAGGTATTGATTATTTATTATCCAATCCCCCTTCAAAATCTGCTGAAACATTCTCAACGTAGTTAGTGAAGTAGGTTTCAAAATCATTTTTTAGTTGGTCGTACTCCTCTTCGGAGTAATCTCTATCCTCTATATAAGCCTGAAATCTAGGGATTTTCAAATCTTTTTGGAGACGCTCAATTACTTCTGTCTTTGTCATAAAAACCTCTCTTTCACACTTTATTTTACCATATTTTAAATCGAATAAAGTATTTAGGTTGTTTTAGAGTTTTACTTTTAATATACTGTCAAAGTTACTCAAGAAGGGAGATATCATGTCTATTATTACACTAATCTTAGCTGGGATTGTTGCTTTGGAACATCTCTATATCATGTATTTGGAAACTTTTGCGACGCATTCGTACACGGCTAGTCGTGTTTTCAATATGAGCAAAGAAGAACTTCAACGTGATTCTGTTACAAACTTATTTAAAAATCAAGGAATTTACAATGGTTTGATTGCTGTGTTCCTCTTGTATGGTATTTTTACAAATAGTCAACTACTTGTAACGATTTTTATCCTTAATGTTTTCTTTGCTGCTGTTTATGGTGCTGTAACTGCTAATAAGAAAATTATTTTAACTCAAGGTGGACCTGCAATTTTGACCTTGTTTTCACTTATTATCCCTTTATTTTAGGGACTTAATTGTAGAAGAAAAAAGCTGCTTTAACCATTGAGATGGTTAAAGCAGCTTTTTGTGTACTTCTATATATTGCTTTATTGAGGAATAAATCGTAGAAGAAAGTCTGTCATTTCTTGAGGAGATTCTTTTTTTCCTTTATTTATCCAGGCTTGACAAGCGCCAAAAATAGCATGCGCAAAATAAATACTGGCATAGTCTTTCTCGAATCCTTTGAGAGCCCTTTCTTCAGCAGTAGGGACAATGAAGTCCTCAGCTATCATACGCTGAAGTTTATGTATCAGAAAATCTTGAATTTCTTTTGATCCATTTGTAGACAATAGAGCTGACAGGAGCTTTTCACGAGTGAGAAAATCAAAGATTTCGAGAAAGGCTCCCTCTTTCTTTCCTTCATATTTATCAAAGATGTATTCTAGTTTATGAAAAAGCTCTTTTTGATAACTATCAATCATCTCATACTTATCTTTGTAGTGAGTATAGAAACTAGAACGGCTAATCCCAGCTGTTTGAACTAGACGAATAGTTGTAATCTCATTGAAATCTTGGTCCTTAAGACATATTACTAAAGCATCTAAAAGTGCTTTTTTAGTTTGCTCGCGCCGTTGATCTTGTGTCATATGTTTCTCCTTTTATACACTTTTAGACGTTGTGTCCAAAAAATAATTCTTTAATATTGATTTTCATATAAATGAGTTTATAATTGATTATATCATAAAAATAAACACACTGTCTAAAAAGGAGAAATATGTTAGCAGAATTAAAGGCTCTTATTAAAAGTCCAAAGCTATGGATAACTATTATTGGGGTCTCATTGATACCCGCTTTGTATAATCTAATCTTTTTATCTTCTATGTGGAATCCTTATGGCAATGTCAAACATTTGCCAGTGGCGGTAGTAAATAAAGATAAGAGTGCTAGTTTTCAGAATAAAACTCTAAATATTGGTCATGATATGGTAGACAATATGTCTAAAAATAAAAATCTGGACTATCATTTTGTGACTGAAAAGGAGGCACAAAAAGGAATAGATGATGGTAATTACTATATGGTGATTACTTTCCCAGAAAACCTCTCAAGTAATGCAGCAAGCCTTTTGACTAATGATCCTAAGAAACTGGAAATTTCTTATCAAACAACAGCAGGACATAGCTTCGTTTCTTCAAAAATGAGCGATTCTGCCATATCTAAGTTAAAGGATACCGTTTCTAAAAATATTACATCAACTTATGTTGGAGCTGTCTTTAAGAGCATGTCTCAACTTCAGGGTGGTATGGGAACTGCAGCGAATGGGGCCAGTCAATTATATGCAGGTGCAGGTGCACTTCAATCTGGAAGTCAAACCTTATCAAATGGCCTAGGAACTCTTGCTGGTTCGACACAAACATTGGCGACAGGTGTAGATACCTTGAGTTCAGGCGCATCTGCTTATACTTCAGGTGTGTCAACTTTGTCAGGTGCTTTGTCACAGTTAAATAGTAACTCTGAGGCTGTCAATTCTGCTGCAGGTCAATTTGCTTCAGGTGCAGAAGCTATGAACGCTCTGGTAACTGGTGCAGATTCTTTGTCTACAGCACTTAGTCAAATGGCTACAGCAACAAGTTTATCTGAAGAACAGCAAGCACAGTTGTCAACCTTGTCAACTAATTTAACTGATTTGAATACAGCAATTCAAAATCTTAATACAGCAGTAAGTAATACATCATTACCTAGTGGAACATCAACAACATCAGTAGATACAAGTTCAATAGCGACTTATCTTTCAAATATCTCTTCTGCAGCTAGCTCTATAGCCACAGCTAGTGCCACTGACAAAGCGAACGATTTAGCTGCGGTACAAGGAACAGCTGCATATCAGAGCTTGACAGCAGATCAACAAGCAGAGATTACATCAGCAATTAGTAATGCAGGATCGACAGCTAGTAGTTATGCTTCAACTATTGCATCAGATGTGTCAAGTATGTCAACAGCTTTATCTAGCTTGACAGGTACGACAACTACAGGTAGTGGAGATTCAAGTAATTTAGCTACTTTACAAACGTCGATTTCAGGTATTGCTAGTTCAGCCAATGCCCTTCTTCCAGCAGCCTCATCGACTGTATCATCAATGCAATCTAATATTGCTAGTCTCAATTCAGTACTTGTCAATCAATTGTCACCTGGAGCAAGTCAGGTTGCCTCAGGTGTGTCAACAGCTCAAAGTACTTTAGCTACAGGTGCAAGCAATCTCTCAACAGGTTTGTCAACCTACACAGGTGCTGTGTCAACAATTGCCAGTGGCGCTCAAACTCTAGATGCTAATAGTAGTAGCTTGTTGTCTGGATTTGCCAGTCTTCAAAATGGTACAAATGCTCTCAATACAGGTACCCAACAATTAGCAACCGGAGGAAATACTTTGACAAGTGGATTGACAAGTCTGTCAACCAACCTCTCTACATTGTCTGACTCGTTAAATAAGGCTAATCAGCAACTATCTCTTGTTTCGGTAAAATCAGACAATGCAAAAATGGTTAGTGCTCCGCTCAATGAGAAGAAAACAGATAAGGATAAGGTTGACACAAATGGTGTGGGAATGGCTCCATATATGATTTCTGTTTCTCTTATGGTTGTAGCTCTTTCAACCAATGTCATCTTTGCTAAGAGTCTGACAGGAAGAAACTTTACTAGCCGTTTTGACTGGGCTAAGAATAAGTTATTTATCAATGGTATTATTACGACAATGGCTGCTATTGCCCTTTATATTGCTATTCGATTTGTGGGGGTTGTACCAAATCATCCATTAGCTACATTTGGTATGATTCTCCTTGCAGCATGGACTTTGATGGCTCTGGTTACAGCCCTTGTAGGTTGGGATGATAGATATGGTGCATTTGCTTCCATGATTATGCTACTTTTGCAGCTAGGTTCTAGTGCAGGAACTTATCCGATTGAACTAAGTCCTAAGTTCTTTAAGGTCGTTCAACCATTCCTACCAATGTCTTACTCCGTGTCAGGTCTTCGTCAAACGATTTCTATGACAGGACAAATCTCAAATCAGGTACGCATGCTATTCATTTTCTTACTTATTTTTGTAGTTGTAGGTATTGTTATTTATAGACCAAAGTCTGAGAATGTATAAACTAAAAGTCAGCTCTAATTAGAGCTGACTTTTTTACGTTATTCGATGTAGATATCACCTAGATCAGAGGTAATGGTAAGTGTGTTGTCTTTTGAGTTCTTAAGGTTATTCGTAATCTCTGTTTCTCCCGAATGACTGTCAGCTTGAACATTAATAGTATGATTTTTAAGACTTATTTCAACGTCACCTGAAGTAACATCAAGCTTGTTATGCCCATTAAATACCAAGTTGTTACCGGTATAATCCCCTAATGCAATAGATAAATCAGAGTTAGCGAAAAGCGTATCATTACTTTCAACACTACCGACAGCAAGATGGGCCTCTAGGTTATTAACAGTCATCTCGGTAAATGTTAGGTCACCTACTTTAAGGTCAATATTTGACTGTTTAATTGTGCTATTATTTAAATCTAAATTTCCAGATGCCAAATCTGCCTTTAGAAAATCAATCGTTTGTTTTTTAGGGAGTGTAATGATTATGGTATCGCTTTCGTTGAGAGTAGATAGATTTATTAAATCTTTTAATCCGAATAAGTTGAAATGATTATGGGAAGTTAGAGATTTATCAGAATAATTCTCGTTGATGCTTAATTGACGTTCCTTTACAGTAATGTCAATTGGATTTTTCTTTTTTTGATAATAAGTGATAGTTGCTTTACTAACGTTTCCAGTTTTAATAAGGATATTGTAGCTGTTACTTTTTATATCCATTCGATTGAAGTCGTTAACTTCTTTCTTTACAAAATCCAGATCATTTTTGGGCTGATTTTGTAAATCAGTTAAGGCTCCATGGCTGTAGCCCCAAATTGCTAATCCCCCACCTAAGAATACAGAAATGAGAGATATTCCAAGGACGACTTTTTTCCAAGTTTTCATGATTTTCTTCCTTTCTTGATGAGCCATTTAATCAATAGAGTAGTTAGCTTTACAAAAAGTTTACAGATTTCAAATGAAGCAAAAAGTAGTAAGAGCGCTCCCCCAAACATCAATAGTCCTAGACCTACTCCAAACAGTGTTGAAGCCAGTGAAACACTTAAGAGAGAGAAGCTTGTAAAGAAAGTGTAAACACCACTAATGAGTAAGGCAAAGGTAAGAGCTAAGGCAGTCACTATGACTGCGAAAATAATCATAAGAAGTGTCATTAGCATAGCTAAGAAGAATAGTAAAATTGGTAAGGCGACTGGACTGGCTAAAACAGCTAGGATAGCAATCCAAAGGATAGTCGTTTTATTGCGTAAGCTGCTCTTATCCTCAATAATCTTTTCATCAAGCAGACGAGTGATGACTTCATGAGCGGCTTCCTTAGGTGTACCCAATTCTGCAATAACTTGAGCTTCATTTTCAGGTCCAGCCTCCTCAAAGTACTCCATAAAATATTCTAGAGCCTCTTCGTAGTCCTTTTGTGGTAATTTTCGTAGATATTTTGTTAATTTGGCTAGATATTCAGTCTTTGTCATGTCTTAATCTCCCTTCCACAATACCGTCCAGAGTTTCTTTATAGGTTAACCATTCCTTATTAAGAAATTCTAACTGTTCTTTTCCCTCCGAGGTAATACTGTAGTATTTACGTTTTCTACCTTGATATTCTTGACTATAGGTCGTCATATAGCCGGCCTTTTCAAGTTTTTTAAGAATAGGATAAAGTGTTGATTCCTTGATATTAGATGCAAGTTTTATGGTTTGACTGATCTCATAACCATAGGAGTCTTCTCTATCGATAATAGCCAGTATTAAGAACTCTATCAGGATTGATGATGTTGGAAAATACATAGTCTACTCCTTCGCTTTTAGGATATGTATAAAAATTATATATAATTATTTTACATATTGAGTGTACCTCTTTTAGAAATATATGTCAATATTTTATATATAAAAATTTTATATAATAGGGCTATCTTGTTTTTTATGATAAGATGAAGTTAAGGAGTTCTTATGATTATTAAAGATAAATTGGCTCACTATGAGCCTAAGCCCTTGGGAGAATCTGGTCGCTATGCAGTACTCTTACCTTTGCTATACAATGAAAAAAATGAGAAGTATCAGGTTCTTTATCAAGTACGAAGTGAACATATTTCTCAGCCGGGAGAAGTTTCTTTTCCAGGTGGACATGTCGAAGATGGCGAGACTTTTCAAGAAGCCGCCATACGAGAAACTTGTGAGGAATTAAATATAGTTCCTAATCAAATTGATATTTGGGGAGAGATAGACTATCTTGTTCATCAGGGGAGAACCGTTCATTGCTTTGTAGGAAAACTGAATATAGATAATTGGGAAGATATTTCACCTAATGAAGAAGTGGCTCGTCTATTTACAGTAGATATTGACACCTTGTTGACAGAAAATCCAGTTTATTATACAGTGACTTCTACCTTGAGTGATGCGAAAGACTTCCCGTTTTTCCTGGTAAAAAACAGAGATAGATATAATTTTGGGTACAGTGAACGTCATATTCCTTTTTACAGAAACTTGACAGAAAATATATGGGGGATGACAGCTATGTTTACACATAGATTTACAGATATTTTGAAAGATTTAGATTAAAAATAAAAGATCAACATATTATCGTTGATCTTTTTGTTATTAGTTAGATTGTTTAATAGGGGAAAAGAAGTGAAATTCATTTCTGATATAGGAGTTTAGATTATTGATAAATAATATAAAAAGCAATCAACTTTTAAATTGATTGCGTTCTGTTTAGTTTTATTTTTTTTCATAAAGGTAACGACTAGCAATTAACCAAGTAGCAATATACATTATCACGTTAACCAAAAATGCGACAACGATGACTATATTCCAATCATGGGATAAATTAGTAGTTACAATCCCCATAATTGTTGTACCAAAAAGTCCACCAATCTGTTTGTTAGCGTTTAGAGTTGCACCAGCAATTCCAGATAATTCTTGACCAGCAGCTTCCATAAGAATGGTTGTAGTTGCTGGAGTTAACACTCCGATACCTAGACTCATTAAAGAAAATAAAGGAATTAGGATGTATAGTTGAATTTCATGAAAAAGAACTCCAATTCCAAAAATTCCTGCTGCTCCTACAATGGCAAAAATAATTGAGACAGTAGCGAGGCTTCCCACGGAAAATCGTTTTACGGCACGTGCGTAAAATAAATTACCAATAATTAAGACAATCATTCCTGGTAGAATGAGGAGTCCAGAAACCATTGAGGAAAGGTTTAAATAAGTTTGAAAATAGAGTCCTAGCACCAAAACAATGCCATATAGTGAAATGTTAACTACTAAACCTAATAGATTAGAGACAATAAACTTAGCATTTTTTAATAGTTGGTGGGGAACAATAGGTGCTTTACTTTTTTTATCGTGGACTACTAAACCAATAGCAAATAATATAAATAGGAGAAGAAACAATAAAAGATTTGAGTTACTATAACCATATTGATTCCCTTCAACAAGGTAAATAACTAGACTTCCGATAGTTGTAACCAGAAATATATTACTAAAGATGTCAATTCTGGTCTTTAGATTGGCAATATTATTTTTCACGAGAAGTAATATTGAAATTACTGTCAAAATTCCAAATGGAATATTGACCAAGAAAATACCCCTCCATCCGAAGTAGTTAATAATTAGTCCACCAATAAAAGAACCAGTACCGGTTGCAACAGAAATAATTGCTGTCCAGATTCCTAACATACGTGCTCTTTTAGTAGAATCGGGGTATGAAATGAATAAAAGTGCTAATGAACTTGGCATGAACAACGAAGCACCGAAACCTTGAATGAATCTAAGTATAATTAATGTTTCAATATTTGGTGAAAAAGAGCACCCTAACGAGGCAAGTGTAAAAATTGTCATTCCAATTAATAAAATTCGTTTAGCACCATATTTTGT
This sequence comes from Streptococcus sp. C150, assembly GCF_000187445.1. NCBI lineage: Bacteria > Bacillati > Bacillota > Bacilli > Lactobacillales > Streptococcaceae > Streptococcus > Streptococcus sp. C150. Next base: position 57,593 of record NZ_GL698451.1, read on the forward strand.
TGTTAAATTTCCTGAAAGTAGGAGCAAAGACCCTAAAGCTAGTGTATAGGCATTAATAATCCAAATGGATTGCTCTAATGAGACGCTTATAGCTGTTTCAATATGAGGCACTGCAAGAACAACTCCGGTTGTATCTAGGACTGCCATAATGTATCCTAGCGAAAGAATAAAAAGTAGATAAGCTGGTGCTTTTGTATTTGTTTTTTTCATCAAGCTTCCTCCGTTATTTCATCAAACTAATTTTTATTTATCAATCAAAAGCAATATGTTTAACTTTCTGAAAATATTTTACTTGAGTATGTCCAGTACTAAAGTATCTTCCATCAGCGCAACCGAGAATATCTTCGATACGGTCAAACATAGTTGTAATATCCATAGTAATTTCTCCCTTCAAGTGATACAATTAACTTATCATGTAATTATTTATGAAACAAGAAGGGAAAAAAAGTATAGTAACTATCAAAAAAGGAGAAAATGAATGGAGACTTGCAAGATGCAACCTTTGAAAAAATCAATTTGTCCAGCAAGAAGGGTCTTGAATTTACTAAAGGGTAAATTTACTCTTGAGATTTTATCTGAAATTATTGATGGTAATATACATTATGGTAGTCTTCTGCGTAGTGTAGAAGGTATTAATCCTAGAATATTAGCGCAACGGTTACATGATTTCGAGCAAGAAGGCATTTTATCAAGAAAAGTTTTACCGACATCGCCTCCACAGGTTGAATATAAAATGACAAAAAAAGGTATTGCTCTAAGAAGCATCGTTGAAGAAATGAAAAAATGGGAGCAAACTTATAGTAATTAGATTGAATTTACATAATTTATTACTAATATTTTTCTATAAATAGAAAATGTAATTCTGAAAGATTTGGTAACCTTGTTAATCAAGGCAACGTAAAACACTAGTTCAAATGTGTGACTAGATTTTTTGGCTCTATAATTTTTGTCTAGGGTAAAACCATAGGTAGGAACAGGAAAAATAAAAAATCATCTAAATAGTTGTGTGAATTTTTGGTATAGATTAGCTCGATTCAATGATTTTAGGGTAAGATTCACACCATTCAGATGAAATAAGTTGAGATTGATTGGAATAACGCTTTCAGAAAAGTGTATAGATGCTTGATATTAAAGGCTTTTGATTTTCAGTCAAACAGAAGTTGTTAAAACCAGAACTAAAAAAGCTCATAAAGCAAGTTGATTTTCAAAATGTTAAAAGACGCTCTAGTTAGTCATAAAACTAGAGCGTCTTTTATTTGGTTATCCTATTAAATTTTTCAAACCTAAAAAGGTAGAGAAAAAGGTAGAGTTTGAATTGAAATACAGTGCAATATATCGCATTTGGCAAAAAGAAAAAACGCTTGAAATCAGCGTTTTTCTTATGTATTGATTCGTATTGAATGCTTACTTCACCTCTGTAAAGATTACGTGTTTACGCAATTTTGGTGAGTATTTTTTCAATTGAAGACGGTCTGGAGTGTTACGTTTGTTTTTTGAAGTAAGGTACAAGCGTTCACCAGATTCTTTGTGTTCAAGTGTAATATTTACGCGCATGGTATCTCCCTTCTATTATTTAGCTGCGTTAGCTTTAGCGATTTTACGTCCTTTGTAGTATCCTTTAAGTGATACACGGTGTGAACGTGAGTAATCTCCAGTTGTTTCGTCAAATTGTACTGATGGAGCAGTCAATTTGTAGTGTGTACGACGTTTGTTTTTCTTCGCTTTTGAAGTGTGACGTGCAGGTACTGCCATTTCTTTATTTCCTCCGAATTAATATTTATGTTCTTGATTTTAAATCAACTATAACAGAATAACATATCTTTTTTGTAAAGTAAAGTTACTTGACAAAAAACTTTTTAGGAAGTCTCATAGTTAATAGCTATATCAATGGATAATATTTATATATTTCACAGCTATAACTGTAAGTGCTAGAATAGGATTATTATAGTAAGAGAATCAAAAGGAGTAAATAGATATGAGTAAAGTACATTATCATTTTGACCATGTTGGGTCTTACCTTCGTCCGCAAGCTTTAAAAGAAGCACGTGAAAAATTTGCAGATGGGGACATTTCTCAAGATGAATTGTTGAAAGTACAAGATGAGTTGGTTAAAGATTTGGTACACCATGAGGTGGAAAATGGTCTTCAAGTGGTCTCTGATGGTGAATTTGGTCGTTCTTGGTGGCATCTTGACTTCCTTTGGAATTTGACTGGTTTTGAAGCCTATCAACAAGAAGATTCATATAAATTCCATGGAGCTAAGACACGTACAACCAACGTTCGTATCAATGGTAAGATTGCTGAAAACCCTAATCATCCTTTCTATCGCGACTTTGAATATCTTAAATCAGTGACTCCTGAAGGAATTACTCCAAAAGTAACTATTCCAAGTCCATCACTCATCATTAATCGTGACCACCGTAGTGATCTTTATGCTGATTACTATGATTCATGGACAGATTTCCTTGATGATTTGGCTAAAGCTTACCATGATACCATCCAACATTTTTACGATTTGGGTGCACGTTATGTACAGTTGGATGATACGACTTGGGGTTATTTGATTCAACAGTTTGAGAATGAAAAAAATAATCCTGAAAAAACAGCTGAGTTGGCAAAAATTGCTGAAGACGATGTGTATACTATCAACAAAGCCTTAGAAGGTCTTCCAGAAGATTTGACTTTGGCTACACATATTTGCCGTGGAAACTTTAAATCTACATACCTTTTTGAAGGCGGCTATGATTCAGTGGCTAAATATCTTGGTCAATTAAACTATGATATCTTCTTTTTGGAATACGACGATGCGCGTTCAGGTAGCTTCGCTCCACTTCCAACAATTTGGAATAATCGTGATCATGTTGAATTGGTCCTTGGTGTGATTACTTCTAAGGATCCTGCTTTGGAAGATGTAGATGCTGTTATCGCTCGTATCCATGAAGCAGCAAATCTTGTACCACTTAAGAACCTCGGTATTTCAACTCAATGTGGCTTTGCATCGACTGAAGAAGGTAATATTTTGACAGAGCAAGATGAGTGGAATAAGTTGCAACTGATTAAATCAATTACTGATAAAGTTTGGTCATAATAGAACAAGTGTATAGGATGGGGTTAGCCTGTCCTATTTTTAATAGCAAGAAAGGTATCATGGAAGACAAAGAGACAAAACAAAGAATTCTATAGGTTTTTGGAAAAAGGAGAGCCCCTCATAATTTCACTACTTGTTTGTTGATGAGTAAGATTAACCATTATACATACCGGGAGTTTTGTTTCTTCTTTCAAAAATACTCTACCATTTCCCAAATGCCATGCAATTTATGTTAGAATAGAGTGATTATATCTGTAATAACGGAAAAGGAGGGCAGGCCCATTTGAGGTCTGTATCATTATTATGAAACTTCAAAAACCTAAGGGCACGCAAGATATTTTGCCTGCTGATAGTGCCAAATGGCAGTACGTGGAAAATGTTGCACGTGAAACATTTAAAAAATACAATTATGGTGAGATTCGTACACCTATGTTTGAACATTATGAGGTTATTTCACGTTCAGTAGGTGATACAACTGATATTGTGACTAAGGAAATGTACGATTTTCATGATAAGGGAGATCGTCACATCACTCTGCGTCCGGAAGGAACAGCGCCCGTTGTACGTTCTTATGTAGAAAATAAACTTTTTGCGCCAGAGGTTCAAAAACCTGTTAAAGTATATTATATTGGTTCAATGTTCCGTTATGAACGTCCTCAGGCAGGTCGTTTGCGTGAGTTCCACCAATTGGGGGTAGAGTGCTTTGGATCAAAAAATCCAGCAACAGATGTTGAAACCATTGCTATGGCCTATCAACTCTTTAATACGCTTGGAATTAAGGATGTTACCCTTCATTTGAATAGTCTTGGAAATACTGAAAGTCGTCAGGCTTATCGTCAGGCCTTGATTGACTATTTGACACCAATGCGTGAGAGTTTATCAAAAGATAGTCAACGTCGTTTGGATGAAAATCCCTTGCGAGTACTCGATTCAAAAGAAAAAGAAGATAAGCTTGCAGTTGAAAATGCTCCATCTATCCTTGATTATCTAGATGAAGAAAGTCAAGCTCATTTTGACGAAGTGCGTACCATGCTTGAGAGTCTTAACATTCCTTACGTGATTGATACCAACATGGTACGTGGTCTAGATTACTATAATCACACGATTTTTGAATTTATCACTACTATTGATAAGTCTGAATTGACAATCTGTGCGGGCGGTCGTTACGATAGTTTGGTGGAGTACTTTGGTGGTCCAGAAACAGCTGGTTTTGGTTTTGGACTTGGTTTGGAACGTTTGCTCTTGGTTCTTGATAAACAAGGTATTACTCTTCCTGTAGAAGAAGGTTTGGATGTCTACATTGCAGTTCTAGGTTCAGAAGCCAATGGTAAAGCACTCGAGTTAGCTCAAGCTATCCGTCATCAAGGATTTAAGGCCGAACGTGATTACCTTGGACGCAAGATTAAAGCACAATTTAAGTCAGCAGATGCCTTTAAGGCTAAAACTGTCATCACCTTAGGTGAGAGTGAATTAGAGTCAGGTCAGGTTAGTGTTAAAAATAATACCACTCGAGAGGAAGTAACTGTAAGTTTTGAGGAGCTAACAGAGAATTTTGCAGCAGTTCTGGACCAATTAGAAAAGTAGGAGGCTTATGGTTAGTATAGTTGATATGCTTAAAAGAAGTGAAAACTTTAGTTTGGCTTTTAATCGTAGTATGCCTATTCACTTTCAACAACAGTTTTGGCAGTTGATTGCTCTTCTGGATAAACATGAAATTACCTGGTTTAATGACGAGCCTGCAAGTGATCATGCAATGTGTCAACAGTTACTTGGCCAAGTTTGGCGTCAAGATTGCCAAGATGTGGTCTTAAGTTTTGAAACTCAGGAACGTTATTTAGGGTGGCAGGTAGATGAAGAAACTGATGAACTTAGTGTTATTATTGAAGATGTTTATGGTTTCCGATGGAATAGCTTACTTGATTTAGAGACTGCTGATTATCATTTTGAAGATTTTGACGAGTTTGCTGAAGATTACGTAGATACTAGTGATTTGTTGAAACAATTTGGTAAATAGTTTGATAAAAAAGAAAGTCTATTAAAATTCTAACCCGAAATGGGTGGGGTTTTGATGGGCTTTTTGCTATAATAGTTAAGACTAAAAAATTAACGAAAGAAGTGTAATTATGAAACGTTCTATGTATGCCGGACGTGTTCGAAGCGAACATATCGGAACTACTATTACTTTGAAAGGTTGGGTATCTCGTCGTCGTAACCTCGGAGGTTTGATTTTCATTGACCTTCGTGACCGTGAAGGTTTGATGCAATTGGTTGTTAACCCTGAAAATGCAGATGCAGCTGTTGTTGAAACAGCCGAGAGCCTACGTAGCGAATTTGTTATTGAAGTAACAGGAACAGTTGAAGCACGTGAACAAGCTAATGACAACTTGCCTACAGGTGCTGTTGAACTAAAAGTTGAAGACCTCAAAATCCTTAATACTGCCAAAACAACACCGTTTGAAATCAAAGATGGTGTTGAGGCTAGTGATGATACACGTATGCGTTACCGTTACTTGGATCTTCGTCGTCCAGAAATGTTGGAAAACTTTAAGCTTCGTGCTAAGGTAACTCACGCTATTCGTAATTATCTTGATGACTTGGAATTTATCGATGTCGAAACACCAATGTTGACAAAATCAACACCAGAAGGTGCACGTGATTATTTGGTGCCAAGTCGTGTTAGCCAAGGTCATTTTTACGCTCTTCCGCAAAGTCCTCAAATCACTAAACAATTGTTGATGAATGCTGGTTTTGACCGTTATTATCAAATTGTTAAGTGTTTCCGTGATGAAGATTTGCGTGGAGACCGTCAACCTGAGTTTACACAAGTTGACTTAGAAACATCATTCCTTAATGAGCAAGAAATCCAAGATATTACAGAAGGATTGATTGCCAAGGTTATGAAAGAAACTAAAGGAATTAATGTCACACTGCAATTCCCACGTATGTCTTATGATGATGCCATGAATAACTATGGATCCGATAAGCCAGATACACGCTTTGATATGCTTTTACAAGACTTGACAGATATTGTAAAGGGTGTAGACTTCAAAGTGTTTGCTGAGGCACCAGCTGTTAAGGCAATTGTTGTCAAAGGAAATGCAGATAAGTACTCACGTAAAAGCATTGACAAGTTGACAGAGTTTGCTAAACAATTTGGTGCTAAAGGTCTTGCTTGGGTTAAAATGACTGATGGTGCTCTAGCAGGTCCAGTTGCTAAATTCTTGACAAGTATTGAAGGTAAGTTGACAGATGCTTTACAACTTGAAGAGAATGATTTAGTCCTTTTTGTAGCAGATACTCTTGAAGTTGCTAATAATACACTTGGCGCTTTACGTAATCAAATTGCTAAAGAACTTGACATGATTGATACCACTAAGTTCAACTTCCTTTGGGTTGTTGATTGGCCAATGTTTGAGTGGTCTGAAGAAGAAGGACGTTATATGTCTGCTCACCACCCATTCACCTTGCCAACAGAAGAGTCTGCATCAAATCTTGAAGGGGATCTTTCTAAGGTACGTGCTGTGGCTTATGATATTGTCTTGAATGGTTATGAGCTTGGTGGGGGTAGCCTACGTATCAATCATAAAGACCTACAGGAACGTATGTTGAAAGCCCTTGGCTTCTCTGAAGAATCAGCCTACGAGCAATTTGGATTCCTTCTTGAAGCTATGGACTATGGTTTCCCACCACACGGTGGTTTGGCTATCGGTCTTGACCGTTTTGTTATGCTTCTTGCAGGTAAAGATAATATTCGTGAGGTGATTGCCTTCCCTAAAAATAATAAGGCATCAGATCCTATGACTCAGGCTCCAAGTCTTGTGGCTGATAAACAGTTGGAAGAACTTGCTCTTCATGTAGAATTAGAAAATGAATAAAACACGTCTTCACAAACATGTTAAATTTGTAGCGAAAAAATCTGCGAAGAAGATAGGTGTTTGGCAGGCTATTCGTAGTATTTCTCGTGAAAAATATACTGAGAAGGTCTCAGCATCGTTACTATACGGACTCTTATCATCAATCGCTGTGAATTTCTTTTTTCAACCAGGTCACGTCTATTCAAGTGGGGCAACAGGGTTGGCACAGGTTTTATCAGCATTGAGTGTTAGAACTCTTGGTTTTGAGATTCCTGTATCATTGACTTTTTATGCTATTAATATTCCGCTCTTGATTCTTGCATGGAATAAAATTGGCCATAAGTTTACTATCTTCACCTTCATTACAGTAACAATGAGCTCCCTGTTCATTCAGGTAATGCCTCATGTTACCTTGACTGAGGATCCTTTGATTAATGCTATCTTCGGTGGCTTGGTTATGGGTACAGGTATTGGATTTGGTTTGAAATCTCGTATTTCAAGTGGAGGTACGGATATTGTCAGCCTTACCATTCGTAAGAAAACTGGTCGTGATGTGGGAAATATCTCTCTGATTGTCAATGGGATTATCATGATTTTTGCCGGTATACTTTTTGGTTGGAAATATGCCCTGTATTCAATGGTGACAATTTTTGTCTCAAGCCGAGTAACGGATGCGATTTTTACTAAGCAAAAGAAAATGCAGGCTATGATTGTTACAAGTAATCCTGATCCAGTTGTACGAATGATTCAGAAGAAACTCCACCGTGGAGTAACAATGATCAATGATGCGGAAGGTACTTATAATCATGAAAAAAAAGCAGTTTTGCTGACTATTATTACCCGTGAAGAGTACACTGATTTTAAGTATTACATGAGAAAAGCAGACCCTAAAGCATTTGTTTCTATTGCTGAAAATGTACATATTCTAGGTCGTTTTGTTGATTTAGATGACTAAGTAAAAAGGAAGTTGACGTCTGTTGACTTCTTTTTTACTAGAGAGAATTCTTGACGAAATGTTTACATGACCTTACAATAACAGTATGATTAGATTTTTGATTCCAACTGCAAAAGAAATGAAGACCCTCAATGAAGTTCCGTATCAGAAGATTTCTGAAAAGAGTGTGGTTATTCTCAAAGAAATGGCAAAGTTATCCACAGAAGAATTATCCACAGCTTATAAAATAAAGCCTGAGCAGGCTGAGAAAGAGAAGCAGCGCTGGGATAGAATGTTGGCTGGGGAAGCAAGGAGCTATCCTGCAATAGAGCTTTTTAATGGCTTGATGTATCGCCATATTAAACGTAGTGACTTATCCACATGTGAAAAAGATTTTTTAAGCCAACAGGTATTTATTACATCTTCTTTTTATGGAATTATTCCAGCTTTTTATTCAATTCAAGAACATCGTCATGACTTTCATACGAAGGTTAAGGTTAATGGTCGGTCCTTAAAAAACTACTGGCGTGCTGAATATGATCAATTCCTAGAAGAGAGTCAAGTTCCAGTTGTTTCTTTACTTTCAAGTGAATTTGAAGATGTCTTTAGTCCAGCTCTTCGTAAGCAGTTATTCACAGTTAGTTTTATGGAAGACCGTAATGGTCTTCTTAAGACACATTCAACGATTTCTAAAAAAGCTAGAGGGGCTTTTTTGACGGCTGTAATGAAAGAAAATTGTCAAACCATTGATGACTTACGAAAATTATCCTTTGATGAGTTTCACTATCGTGAAGATTTATCCTCTGAGCATGAGCTGTTCTTTGTTAAAATAGTTTAGAAAAAAGCCTGAGTTTTTTGAACTCAGACTTTTCTTTATATCATATCTTTACGATCGACTTGCTCATAGTTAGTTTGACCATCATTTAACTTGTCCCAAATAACGACTTCTCCTTGATTAAAAGATTTTTTGACATCAATAATACGTTGATTAGACGATCCTCGAAACTGAAGCATAAGGTTCTTTTTAGTAATGTCAAAGCGTCCATCTACGAGAATGTCAATGAGATGAAGAAGCTCGATCTTATCAGGAGTTTCAAGCATCAACTCCTCCCAAGTATAACCAGTCCAAGACCAAATATCTTTTTCCGGGAGTTCCTCACGAATTCGTTTGACTAGGGGAATGAGAATTCCTGTGTTTAGGAAGGGTTCACCACCCAGTAGCGTGAGACCTTGTACGTAAGGTTGAGCTAGGTCCTGCATGATTTGTTCCTCAAGTTCTTTAGTATAGGGCATCCCTGCCTTAAAGGACCAGGTGGCAGCATTATAACATCCCTCGCAATGAAACATACAGCCAGAGACATAAAGTGAGTTACGCACCCCTTCGCCATCGACGAAGTTAAAAGCTTTGTAGTCAATAATGCGTCCTTGACTAAGTTCTTCAGACTTCCATTCTTGAGGTTTTGGTGTATTCCATGTCATAATTCTACTCCAAATCTATCCAATAGCGCTCAGTTTCATTGTGAATATTCTCCAACTGACCACCATTGGCTAAGATAACAGCACGACTAGCAAAATTTTCGATATTACAGGTTATTAGAGCTCTAGTAATATTCTTTTTCTTGGCCATTTGCAAGCCTTGGCGGAGAGATTCTTTAGCATATCCCTTACCTCTTTCAGACGGACGGATAGAGTAGCCAATATGACCACCTTTTTCTAGTAAGTAGTCATTTAATCGGAGACGGAGGTTGAGAAAGCCAAGAGCATGACCTACTTCGTTGAAGCTAACCAGCTGGATAGCAGGAACCCAATTTTCAGGAATATTGAGTCCTGCTTCTGCCTGAAAATTTTCTTCTAGCCACTCTTCATAAATAAAGTTGTCTGCATTCCAAAATCCACCGTCATGGGCAGAATGCTCTCTTTCAAATTCATCCATCATTTCTAAGATAGCTTCTTTATCTGCTTGACTTGGTCGGCGTAAAATCATCTTATTTCTTCTTTCCAGCTTTTTTCAAAAGAGCCTGGACACGTGCTTTTTTATTATTTTTGACGGTTGCATTTTTTTCGTGGTAACGTTCCACTTGCTGCATACCTTTATAATCTAATTGATATTTTCCCATGCTATTCCTTTCTAAAAATGAAATAAGCAAAGCAGTTGGAGGGTATCGTCCAGCTGCTTCTAGTTTGTGATAACATCTCCTATGATATGTTAGATATGTTTTCCTTCATATTTTATAGTTGAGCCATTCATATGTTTGACTCGGGCTGAGATTTCTTTGTGGCGTCCTTTAACCATTGGGCGTGCCTGTGGATTTCCTAAATAACCACATGTGCGTTTTACGACATCAACTGTTTTAGGATCTGTATTGCCACAGTTAGGGCACATGAATCCACGTTCTGTTGGAGTGAAATCCCCTTCAAAGTCACACTTGTAGCATTTATCAATTGGAGTATTAGTACCAAGATAGCCGACACGGTCGTAGGCAAAATCCCAGACAGCTTCAAGTGCTTTAGGGTTTTGTTGGAGGACTGGATATTCACAATAATGGATGAATCCACCAGTTGCCCCAGCTTCTGGGTAATCTTTCTCAAATTCCAACTTTTCAAATGGTGTTGGATTTTTACGAACATCGTAGTGGAAGGAGTTGGTGTAATATTCTTTATCTGTAATATCACTGACAATACCAAATTTTTCAGTATCCAGGCGACAGAAACGATCAGTCAAACTTTCTGATGGTGTTGAATAAACAGAGAAATGATAATCATATTCGTCCGACCAATTTTCACAAGCATTTTTCATAGCTTTAACGATAGCTAAAGTAAATGCCTTGGCTTCTGAATTAGTTTCCCAATCGCTACCATAAAAAACAGATGCTACTTCATAAAGTCCAATGTAACCAAGTGATACGGTTGCACGGCGATGTTTGAAAAGTTGGTCGACACTGTCGCATTTACCTAGACGCTGACCAAAAGCACCATACTGATAAAGGATAGGTGCATTGGCAGGTGTAGCTTCTTTGGCACGTTCAACTCGATAGACGAGAGCATCTTTGGCAATTCCCATTCGTTCCTCAAAGATTTCCCAGAACTTTTTCTTCTCACCCTTAGACTCTAAAGCGATTCTAGGAAGATTAAGGGTTACAACACCAAGGTTCATTCGTCCAGAGTTAACTTCAACACCATTTTCATCCTTCCACCCTTGTAGGAAAGAACGACATCCCATAGGAGCCTTGAAGGAACCTGTCAATTCAATAATTTTATCGTATGAAAGCACATCTGGATACATTCGCTTGGTCGCACATTCAAGAGCTAACTGTTTGATATCATAGTTAGGTGACTCAGGTTCCAAGTTAAGTCCACGTTTCAGGGTGAAAATAAGCTTAGGGAAAATCGCTGTACGATGTTCTGACCCAAGTCCTAAAATACGAACTTGTAGAATAGCTTTTTGAATTTCACGCTCAAACCAGTTGGTTCCCAAACCAAAACCGAGAGAGGTAAAGGGAGTTTGTCCATTCGATGTGAAAAGGGTATTAATCTCATATTCAAGAGATTGCATGGCATCATAGATATCTTTACGCGTTTTAGCACGTGCATAATCTTCTCGTTTATCTTCAGCAACCCAAACCTCAGCATCGGCCAAGTGCTTCTTATAATTTAATTGAGCATATGGAGCTAAAAACTCATCAATACGGTCCGCTGTACAGCCACCATACTGACTAGAGGCGACATTTGCGATGATTTGTGAAATTTGTGCAGTTGCAGTTTGAATGGACTTGGGACTTTCAACTTCCGCATTACCAATTTTAAACCCATTTGCCAACATGCCTTTGAAGTCAATCAAACAACAGTTGGTCATAGGTGTGTAAGGACTATAGTCTAAATCGTGGAAGTGGATGTCTCCTTTTTGATGGGCATTTGCTACATGTGAAGGAAGCATCTTAAGGCCTACAGATTTTCCAACAATTCCTGCGGTTAAATCACGTTGTGTATTGTATAAGTCGCTGTCTTTATTGGCATTTTCGTGGACAACAGCTTGGTCTTTATTGACGAGTTTGTTAATGGTGAAATTGATGTCAGTGGCCTGAGAACGCTCAAAATCACGTTTGGTACGATAGTTAATATATTCTTGAGCGATAGCATATTCGTTGGCTGAGAGCAACTCGTGCTCTACAATGCTCTGAATTTCATATATCTTGACATTTTGAGAAAAGCGATCATTGATTTCAGCCACAATACGATTGGCAATACTCTCCAATTTAACCTCAATTAGAGGTGTAACAGGTGTAATAGCATCACTAGCTTTGAGAATAGCTTCATATATCTTACTTGAATCAAAGGCAACCATACGTCCATCACGTTTGATGACTTTGATATCGGGGTTGACAGTAACCTTTTCTTTTTCTAATGTTATCATCTAAAATTCACCTCGCTACTAATTATAGCACTAGGCAGAAAAAAATCAATATATTGTGGTATATTTTTATTCCAACCACTATATATTGATTTTTTGAGTTATTTTAGAACATAAAGAGTATATCGTTCAATCCCCTTCATAGAAACTTTTTTATAGTTCTTAGAAAGCGTTGATTTAACATCGGAAGGTAAGCGAGTGTTTTCTTGGACAACGATATATTGTGCAGAATCTTGGATAAGTGTATCTGAGATAGCTTTTTTATGGCTAGATTTTGCTGTATTGAGTTCTGGAAGAACAAATTGTGAAGCTGATTTACGACCACTATCCAAATAAATTTTTGCTGTAGAATCATAGACGTAGATGGTTTCGTCTTTCTTAGTTTTTTTAACGATATAATTTGCGACAGTACTGCGTTCAGCATTATTTTCTAAATTAAATAGGAACATGATGATTGGCATAGCAAAAGCAAATGCAAAGACTAGTAGTGGTAAGAAATAGTTTCGACTGAGGAAAATACCAAAAACTTTAAGTGCATGAATCTGGCTAACATTACGACGTCTGTGAGAGGTGCGTTCAGCTCTTTTTTTAGTAGCATCATCTAACGAAAGCGCAGTCAGAACAAGGCCATAAGGTACTATGTTGAGAATACTGTAAAGACCAAAGCTTCGAGAAAATAAGCTGTAAACTACTGTAAAGACAAAACTAATGAGCAGTACCCATTTGATACTTTTATCTTTAGCTTCACCAAGAAGATGATTACCTGTAGTTACGGCACCAATAAGTAGTCCAGATCCTAGAACGGCAAAGATTTGATAAACTAGGGTTAACAGATAGTCGTTATTTTCTACAGCAAGATGTGTAAAGCTGTAGATCAACACTTGGTTGATATAGTCTGATGTAATCTGTAAATTTAAAATAAAGTAAAGGCATAGATACAGTACCAGAATATTACCAAAAATTATACAGAGGACTTGGTAAAAACCACGGAAAAAGTGCTTGTTGACAAGGTTGTAAACGAAAATTGTCACTAGTGACAATATCCAAAAAATGAGTGTTCGCGCTTCAAAGAAGGCTCCAGCAGTGCCAGCCAATCCGTAAAGAATAAAAGCTTCATCACGACTGTGACCAGCAAAGTAACGGGTCAAGAAGAAAATGGCTCCAAGGACAAATGGCATTGCGAATTGGATAGGGTAGAGGCCGCCAAAACCAAGCGTTCCATTAATTACGAAGAAAATAAAGCTAATGAAAGTAGCAATTTCCTTCTTACTTGTCATGTGCATGACAGTCTTGTAAAGAAAACTACCAGAAAGATAGTAGGTAAGAAACTGTATGGGAATTAGCCAAAGTGTTGATCCCAAGCGAAAAGCTAAGGAAACTAAGAAATAATAGAAGAAGCCACCCGTTGTAAAAAAGTCAGAGTAAGGTAGGCTGCCATTGGCAAACATCTTTGCAATGTAAAGGTTTTGGGACTGCATACTATTTGCAAAGTCTGTAAAGCAAGGCACTGAGATGCTAAAAATGCTCAAGATCAGACTAAGAATGAGAATGTGACTCTTATGCTTCCATGGAATCGCAGTTATAGGGGCTTTATCTTTCAGAGAAGAACTCGATTCATTTGTATGCCCTTGAATTGCTACTTCAATTTTCTCATCTTGTTTCTCATCATTTGCATGAGATTGATGGTGGCTTCGATGGTAGCCCTGATAGCTACCCGATTGTAAAGTATTGTCTTCGCTATATTGACTCACAATTAGACTCCTTTATTGTTATTTGGAAAGTTATGAATAAAAGGAAATAATCCCCTGATTGTCTTATTTCCAGTATATCAGATAATACTATTTAGTCAATTTCTCTCTAATTTCTTAAATTAAATTAATAATTACTAAAAAAGGATTGAGAACAAAATCTCAATCCTTTCTCTCCTAGTAACTGATGTGATTTCACCTGCATAGTTATAGTTGTCAAACCCTCAGTCAACTTGATAGAAGTTAGACAATGAACAAAATTGGTAAAATAATTCAGTATGTTCGTCAATACTTTTTAATTCTCATCAATGAAGCTATTGAAGACTTCTTCAATCATATCCCATTCAGCATCTGAGTCTTCAGGGATTGGTTGAAGGTCACCTTCGGTACCATCTTCATTTTCAGTGAAAGAATAAGCTTGAATTTCAATCTCTCCGTTAGCATCTTCTTCTGCACCGGCTGGTACCAAAAGAACATAGTTTTTTCCGAATTCTTCACGTCCATCAATAGTTAACAAGATTTCAAAAAGAGTTTCATTTCCTTGTTCGTCTACTAAGGTAATAACTTCATGGTCATGGTTATGATCGTGATTGTGTGACATATTGTTCTCCTTATTGAAGCAAGAGCCAAATAGTTAGGTAAAGCTAATATACTCGACAATGAGTTTACTAGACTGGCATTGGACTATCGGACTCTATTGTAGTTTCTTAAAACATTCGATCGAGGTAGTTTTGCAGGATAAGTTGGGCGGCTAATTTATCAATAACTTTTTTGCGTTTACCACGGCTGACATCTGCTTGCTCAACCAGCATACGTTCTGCTTGAACAGTTGTTAAGCGCTCATCTTGGTAATCTACAGGAATTCCAAAGATTTCCTTAATTTTGTTACCATAAGCTTTGCTTGCCTCGACACGAGGGCCTTCAGTATTATTCATATTTTTTGGAAGACCAACGACAAACTTGTCTACTTTATACTCTTTAACGAGTTCACCGAGGCGGTCGAAACCAAACTCTTCAGCTTCTTCGTCAATTTTGATAATTTCGACGCCTTGGGCTGTAAAACCGAGAGGATCACTAATAGCAACCCCCACTGTTTTTGAGCCAACATCAAGTCCCATTACTCGCATTAGAGGTCAATTCCATTTCCTTTAAGATAATAGCGAACGAGTTCTTCAACGATTTCATCACGTTCGTATTTACGAATCTGGTTACGGGCGTCATTATAACGCGGAACATAAGCAGGGTCACCGCTCAGAACATAACCGACGATTTGGTTGATAGGATTATAACCTTTCTCTGCCAACGAACGGTAGACATTTGTCAAAGTATTACTGATTTCATCTTTGCTACCGTCGTCGAGGTTGAAACGAACAGTTTCATCTGTAAATCCCATACTGACACCTTCTTTCTATAAGAATTATCTGTTAGTTCTTTATTATAACATAAGTCTACTCAAAAGGGAAAGACAATGAACAAAAAAGAGATGACTGGAGTCATCCCTCTTAATATCTAATAAGATTAAACGCGTTCAACTTTACCAGATTTAAGTGCACGAGCTGAAGCCCAAACTTTTTTAGGTTTACCATCAACAAGGATAGTAACTTTTTGAAGGTTAGGTTTAACGGCACGTTTAGTTTTGTTCATAGCGTGTGAACGGTTGTTTGCAGAAACAGTTTTACGTCCTGTAAAGTAACATACTTTAGCCATTTCGTGTTTTCCTCCTAGGTAGAATTTATTACGGATGTGCTAGCACCACATACCAAGACATTCTATCATAAGAAACTAGGTTTGACAAGAACAATTTATAATTTCTTTTTAGGAAAAAATAGTATATGCTTATTATAATGAAAAGACAACCCTAAAGAGGAGAAAAAATGCCAGATAATCTTGCACTACGTATGCGCCCACGCACAATTTCGGAAGTGATAGGTCAAAAGCATTTAGTTGGTAAAGGAAAAATCATTCGCCGTATGGTAGAGGCAAACATGCTGTCCTCAATGATTCTTTATGGGCCACCGGGAATTGGAAAAACCTCAATAGCCAGTGCCATTGCAGGAACAACAAAATTTGCTTTTAGAACCTTTAATGCAACTGTTGATAGCAAGAAACGGCTGCAGGAAATTGCAGAAGAAGCTAAGTTTTCAGGTGGTTTGGTTCTGCTCCTAGATGAAATCCATCGTTTGGATAAAGCTAAGCAAGATTTTTTATTGCCGTTGTTAGAAAACGGTAAAATTATCATGATTGGGGCTACAACTGAGAATCCATTTTTTTCTGTGACTCCAGCCATTCGTAGTCGGGTACAAATATTTGAATTGGAACCCCTTTCCAATACGGATATTAAGGTAGCTATTCAGGGTGTTTTGGAAGATCGAGAACGTGGGTTTGATTTTGATGTCCAGTTAGATGATGATGCTCTAGATTTCATAGCTACAGCTACCAATGGCGATTTACGTTCGGCCTACAATTCCTTGGACTTGGCGGTTATGTCAACTCAACCTTCAGAAGGTGGGGAGCGCCATGTTACTTTAGATACCGTTGAGAATAGTTTGCAACGTAGTTATATCACCATGGATAAAGATGGTGATGGGCACTATGATGTGCTTTCTGCCTTGCAAAAATCGATTCGAGGCTCTGACGTCAATGCCAGTCTTCATTATGCAGCACGTTTGGTTGAAGCAGGAGACCTTCCAAGCCTAGCACGTCGGTTAACTGTGATTGCTTACGAGGATATTGGTTTAGCTAATCCAGATGCACAGGTTCATACTGTCACAGCCTTGGAAGCTGCGCAGAAAGTAGGCTTTCCGGAGGCACGTATTTTGATTGCAAATGTGGTTATTGACTTAGCTTTATCACCTAAGTCAAATTCGGCCTATGTGGCAATGGACGCTGCGCTGGCAGATCTTAGAAAGTCTGGAAATTTACCGATTCCTCGTCATTTGAGAGATGGACATTATGCAGGAAGTAAGGAACTAGGAAATGCGCAAGATTACAAATATCCACATGCTTATCCCGAAAAGTGGGTTAAGCAACAATACCTTCCAGATAAACTAAGAGACGTCAATTATTTCCAACCGAATGAGACTGGGAAATATGAGAGAGCTCTTGGAGCTAACAAAGAGCGAATCGATAAGCTGTCAAAATAACAAGCGAGATAGGTGCTAACGAAAACGATTGCAAAAAAATTGACTTTTCCTCTTGCAATAATTTTCAAAAGTGGTATCATAGGAGCATAGAAATTGCTGTGGTATACGAATCCACATATAAGTGTTGACCGACTAATTTTTGTATTATCGGGAGACAGAGGTCTATTAACAGTGTGCAGGCTGGCTCACCCAGAAGCAACTTAAGTTAGTAGCGAGTCGCCCACCTGCTTTTTTACGTCGCGGGTTCAATACAAACCGTGGATCATCGGTACCAATACAGCATCCAGCCTCCTTAGCTCAGTTGGTAGAGCAGTGGACTCTTAATCCATGGGTCACAGGTTCGAGCCCTGTAGGGGGCAGCTAAACAATAAGAAAAAGCCTTGAGATTAAGGCTTTTTTGTTTGTCTGAAGCGATTACTTTTCGGTAATGTCTCTGCAAGGTGTACACTTTATGCTATGATATTAGTTAAGGAATGAAATTGAAAAGGAGACAGGTGTTGAAAATAGCAATCATCGGCTATAGTGGTTCTGGAAAGTCGACTTTGGCTAGTTTTTTAGGTCAACATTACAATTGTGATGTACTCCATTTAGATAAAATTCATTTCACATCAAATTGGCAAGAGCGGACAATTGATGAAATGGCTAACGATATATCAAGATTCATGCTACAAAGTGATTGGATTATTGAAGGGAATTACTTGACCTGTCTTTATGAAGAACGCATGAGAGAGGCGGACTGTATTATATATTTCAGCTTTAACAGATTTAATTGTCTCTCTCGGGTTTTCAGGCGATATCTAAAATATAGGGGACATGCACGTCCCAGTATGGCAGAGGACTGTAATGAAAAATTTGACTTTGAGTTTATGAAATGGATTTTATTAGATGGTCGTTCAAATAAATATGTAAAGCAATATAAAGCAGTTATTAAAAAATATCCTGACAAAACAATTGTTATAAAGAATCAAAAGCAGTTGAATCATTATATGAAGCAGATTAATTAATTATTATAACGATTTCCTCATATAAATAGCTGGTAAGTCTATATAAGATGAAAGATTAAAAAGATATAGTAAATCACTAGTTGCAATCTTAGCTGTAACTGTCAGAATATTTTGTAAGAAACGCTTTCAACATTGAACAAAAGGACTTTTTTCTGCTATAATAAACTGTAACGCAAAACTTGTGGGTGAAATTCCCACCGTGAAGTTTTTCAAGAAAGGTGGGGACAGTCTCGTAAAGGTAGAGCTGTCCGTTATCAAAATAATATGACATCAGTAGTTGTTGTAGGTACCCAGTGGGGTGATGAAGGTAAAGGGAAAATAACAGATTTCCTAAGTCAAGATGCCGAAGTGATCGCACGCTATCAAGGTGGAGACAATGCAGGTCACACGATTGTTATCGATGGTAAGAAATTCAAATTGCACTTGATTCCGTCAGGTATTTTCTTCCCAGAAAAAATCTCTGTTATTGGGAATGGTGTAGTGGTCAATCCTAAATCACTTGTCAAAGAGTTGGAATATCTTCATGCGGAAGGTGTGTCAACAGACAGTCTTCGTGTTTCTGATCGTGCGCATGTTATCTTGCCATACCATATTAAACTTGATCAACTGCAAGAAGCTGCTAAGGGTGACAATAAGATTGGTACAACTAATAAAGGCATCGGTCCAGCTTATATGGATAAGGCTGCGCGTGTCGGTATTCGTATTGCAGACCTTTTGGACAAGGAAGTCTTTGCTGAACGTTTGAAGACAAACTTGGCTGAAAAAAATCGTCTCTTTACTAAGATGTATGGGTCTGAAGGACTGTCATTCGATGATATTTTTGAAGAATATTATGCTTACGGCCAACAAATTAAACAATATGTCACGGATACATCTGTTATCTTGAATGATGCTCTTGACGCTGGCAAACGTGTTCTCTTTGAAGGAGCTCAAGGAGTTATGCTTGATATTGACCAGGGAACGTATCCATTTGTAACGTCATCAAACCCAGTTGCGGGGGGTGTTACAATTGGTTCTGGAGTTGGTCCATCTAAAATCAATAAAGTTGTTGGTGTATGTAAGGCCTATACGAGTCGTGTTGGTGACGGACCATTCCCAACTGAATTGTCTGATGGAGTGGGTGAACGCATCCGTGAAGTTGGTCATGAGTATGGAACAACAACTGGACGCCCACGTCGTGTGGGATGGTTTGACTCAGTCGTGATGCGTCATAGCCGTCGTGTATCAGGAATCACAAACCTTAGCTTGAACTGTATTGATGTTTTGTCAGGTCTTGATACGGTGAAAATTTGTGTAGCTTATGATCTTGATGGTAAGCGCATCGATTACTATCCAGCTAGTCTTGAACAATTGAAACGTTGTAAACCAATCTATGAAGAGTTACCAGGTTGGGAAGAAGACATCACAGGTTGCCGTAGCTTAGATGAGCTTCCTGAAAATGCCCGTAATTATGTTCGTCGTGTTGGTGAATTGGTAGGTGTACGTATTTCTACCTTTTCAGTAGGACCAGATCGTGAGCAAACTAATATTCTTGAAAGTGTCTGGTCAAATATTTAATAACACATTAAGGAAGAATCTAGAAAATAGGTTCTTTTTTTCTGAATCTTAAACCTAGTAAAGGCTGACAGAGGCCAGTAATTGTTAGGGAAAGTGCTTGCTAAATTTTCGACAGTAATAAGGAAGAAGTCTTTCTATTTGATTAGTTTTTCGGTATAATATGGGTTGATTAGATGAAAATGAGTGAGCATTTACTTTATTATTTCAAATGCGGACTCTCAATGTGGTAAAATAAGTAACTATATCTCTTAATATCTTTGACAAGAGGTGGATAATGAAGAAGATTGTATTTGTTTGTTTAGGCAACATTTGTCGTAGCCCTATGGCAGAATTTGTGATGAAAGCACTTAATCAAGAGGAAGCTTTGCAGATTGAGAGTCGTGCAACATCTTCATGGGAACATGGAAACCCAGTTCACCAGGGAACGCAAAAAATTTTAAGAAAATATGCGATTTCTTTTGATCCTTCTAAGAGATCACAGCAGATTAATCAGTTAGATTTTGAATCTTTTGATTTAATTTTAGGAATGGATGAGTCAAATGTTGATGATCTTTTACAATTATCTGCGGGACGTTATGATGATAAGATCAAGCTTTTTCGGTCTGGTGGAGTTCCGGACCCGTGGTATACAGGGGACTTTGAAGAAACATACAAATTGGTAATGGAAGGTTGCCAAGATTGGTTACAATGGATTAAGGATAGACAATGAATTTTAAACAATTAAAAGATTTTGATTTTAAAAATATTGATCTTAAAAATATTGAGATTGATCGTAATCAATTTGAACGTATCGCAGTAGGAGTTATTATTCTTTGCGCATTGTCCTTGTTTTTAGTGACTATAAAAACACAGCACTCTATCAAGGTTGATGGGACTAAAATTACCTATAAAGGTCAAATGCAAAACCACCGTTTAAATGGTCAAGGAACTCTGACTTATGATAATGGCGACACCTATACAGGTGAATTTAAGAATGGTTCCTTTAATGGTCAAGGAACATTCAAATCTCACGAGGGTTGGACCTATGTGGGGGAATTCAAATCTGGTCAAGCTGATGGTCAAGGTAAATTGACTACTGAAAATAAAGTTACCTACAAAGGAAAATTTAAACAGGGGATTTTTAAAGGATGAGAATTAACTGGTTTTCTTATATTCGTGTGACAGGACTTCTCTTAGTTCTTGTTTATCATTTCTTCCCAAGTGTTCTTCCTGGGGGGTTCATTGGTGTTGATGTCTTCTTTACTTTCTCGGGGTATCTGATTACAGCTCTTCTTATTGATGAAGTGTCTAGAACGCATCGTATTGATTATCTTGGTTTTATGCGACGTCGTTTTTACCGGATAGTACCACCGCTTGTATTGATGGTTCTTATCTGCACCCCCTTGGCACTCCTAGTTCGAAATGATTTCATAGCAGGTATTGGACGTCAAATCACCTCTGTTCTTGGTTTTGTGACTAACTATTATGAAATTTGGACCGGAGGAAATTATGAGAATCAGTTTAACCAGCATATTTATCTCCATACGTGGAGTCTGGCTATCGAGGTTCACTACTACATTCTCTGGGGAGCTTTGCTCTGGTTCTTAGCTAAGCGTGTCAAGCACCAAAATCAATTTAGAGGGCTAGTTTTCATAGTTTCGCTTACTTGTTTTGCGGTAAGCTTCTTATCAATGTTTATTAGTGCTTTCTTTGTTGATAGCTTTTCTCGTCTCTACTTCTCATCGATTACCCATGCTTATCCTTTCTTTTTAGGTTCGCTTTTTGCGACGCTTTCAGGTGTGCATGAGACGACTGCTAGGTTCAAGAAAAATATTCGCCTTTGGGATCTGAAAAAGACAGTCCTATATATGGTTGGAAGCTTTGCCCTATTATTATTGTTAGGATTAGTACTTCATTTTGAAGAGCGCCTTACCTATTTATTTGGCTTTGCTTTAGCTAGTTTGTTTACATCTGTCATGATTTATTCGGCGCGTATTCTTCATGAAAAGTTACCTGGGAAATCAGAGCCTGCTGTCATTAGTTATTTGGCAGAGATTAGTTATAGTGTTTATCTTTTCCACTGGCCACTTTATATTATCTTTAGTCAATTAACAAATAATCTTGTTGCTGTAATAGTGACCACTATTTTATCAATTGTCTTTGCAACACTTTCCTACTATATAGTAGAGCCATTTATTGCAGGAAGAAAAGCGAATCTTTTTGGTATAGATTTGGATTTGTCTCCTTATCGCAATATTGTGTTTTATGTCTTTAGTGGGCTCACGTTGATTACGGTACTGATTTCGCTCTTTGCACCAGCTGTTGGGAACTTTGAAAAAGATTTACAAGCCAATGGTTTATCGCAAGCTCAGACTAAGATGAAATTAACGCGTGCTAATGCGGAACATAGTCAGGCTACTTCTTTTGGTGTTAATAAGGGAGTGACAATTCTAGGGGATTCTGTTGCGCTTAGGTCGAAGGATCAGATTGAATCGAAAATTGATAACGTCTATATGGATGCAGTTGTCAGCCGTAACTTATCAACAATCAATGATTTGCTTAAGAATTATGCAGATAGTAATGCACTTGCCAAGGATGTTGTTATTGCTGGTGGTGTTAATGAGATTGATGACTATAAAGGGGTTATTAATAAAATGATTAAAAATCTACCTAAAGGCCACCATATCATCTTTGTGACACCATATAATGGTAGTAAGTCTGGAAGTGAAGCTGCATCTTTGGTTCAGTTGCGTAAGTATGAATTGGAGATGGCTAAGAAATACGACTTTGTAACGGTTGCTGATTGGTACCAAGTGGCTAAGGACAATATTTCTATTTGGAATGGCACAGATGGTGTGCATTTTGGCTCCGATAGTGACTCTATTAACCGTGGTGCTAAATTATATACCAATACGATCAAAGAGGCCATTGCCCAAGCTGATAAGTCGCCAGTTAAAGGTGGTAAAAAATGATATAAAGAGAAGGCAGCATCTGTCTTCTTTTTTTTTGATGACAAATTTTGACTGCGTTTTTTGTTTTGTGCTAAAATAAGCCTATGGCAAGAATATTAGATAATGATTTATTAGGAGATGAAGAGTATGTTGAGCGTACTCTTCGTCCTCAATATTTTAAGGAATACATTGGTCAAGACAAGGTTAAAGACCAATTAAAAATATTTATAGAAGCAGCAAAACTTCGTGATGAGGCCTTGGATCACACTCTTTTGTTTGGACCTCCAGGTTTAGGTAAGACAACTATGGCATTTGTCATTGCTAATGAGATGGGTGTTAATTTGAAGCAAACATCTGGACCTGCTATTGAAAAAGCTGGTGATTTGGTTGCTATACTCAATGACCTAGAGCCAGGAGATATCTTATTTATTGATGAGATTCATCGGATGCCAATGGCAGTTGAAGAAGTTCTTTATAGTGCCATGGAAGATTACTATATTGATATCATGATTGGTGCTGGTGAGACAAGTCGTAGTGTCCATCTTGAGTTACCTCCTTTCACCTTGGTCGGTGCAACTACACGAGCAGGTATGTTGTCAAATCCTTTGAGGGCTCGATTTGGGATTAATGGTCATATGGAATATTACGAGTTACCTGATTTGACAGAAATTGTAGAACGAACATCGGAAATTTTTGAAATGACCATAACACCAGAAGCCGCTTTGGAATTAGCTCGTCGTAGTAGAGGGACGCCACGTATTGCCAACCGTCTACTTAAGCGCGTGCGGGATTACGCACAAATTATGGGTAATGGTATCATTGATGATAAGATTGCGGATAAGGCATTGACGATGTTGGATGTGGATCGCGAAGGACTAGACTATGTTGACCAAAAAATTCTCCGAACTATGATTGAAATGTATGGGGGAGGACCCGTTGGCCTAGGTACTTTGTCAGTGAATATTGCTGAAGAGCGAGAGACGGTAGAAGATATGTATGAGCCCTACCTTATCCAGAAAGGTTTTATTATGCGTACACGAACAGGACGTGTCGCAACGGCTAAAGCCTATGAGCACATGGGATATGATTATAAGGAACAGAACAGTTAAGAATGCGACAATCCATCCAATCTAAAGGATGGATTTTTGATTTTGTAAAAAATAAGGAAGAAAAAGGAAAAATTTAAAAAAAACCTTGCAATGAGTGGGTTCTTTTGTTATTATATTATGGTGCTGTAAATACAGCGCTTAGCTATGATACAAGAGGTTGCGACACGCCTGGTTGCACTGCCACGCAATCCGTGTTGGTTTTCTTGAGGAGCTAGCCTATTATCTTAAATAGACGAAAGAGGAGAAAAAATGGCAAACAAAAAAATTCGTATCCGTTTGAAAGCTTACGAACACCGTACGCTTGATACAGCGGCAGAAAAAATCGTAGAAACTGCAACTCGCACAGGTGCGACAGTTGCTGGACCAGTTCCACTTCCAACTGAACGTAGTCTCTACACAATTATTCGTGCGACTCACAAATATAAAGATTCTCGCGAACAATTTGAAATGCGTACACACAAACGTCTTATTGACATCATCAACCCAACTCAAAAAACAGTTGACGCTTTGATGAAACTTGATCTTCCAAGTGGTGTGAACGTAGAAATCAAACTTTAATTTAAGGCTTGATTTGATTGAGCATAAAAAACGCTCGTTAAAAACTTTTTTGAGCATAAAAAACGCTCATAAAAAACTTTTTGAAATACAATAAAGTAAAGGAAATATTTTCTCATGACAAAAGGAATCTTAGGGAAAAAAGTGGGAATGACTCAAATCTTCACTGAAGCAGGTGAATTTATCCCTGTTACTGTCATCGAAGCTACTCCAAACGTTGTGCTTCAAGTTAAAACTGTTGAAACAGACGGTTACGAAGCAGTTCAAGTTGGTTTTGACGACAAACGCGAAGTATTGAGCAACAAACCTGCCAAAGGCCACGTAGCGAAAGCTAACACAGCTCCTAAGCGCTTCATTCGTGAATTCAAAAACATTGAAGGCTTGGAAGTTGGATCAGAAATCACTGTTGACACATTCGAAGCTGGAGATGTTGTTGACGTAACTGGTACTTCAAAAGGTAAAGGTTTCCAAGGTGTTATCAAACGCCACGGTCAATCACGCGGACCTATGGCTCACGGTTCTCGTTACCACCGTCGTCCAGGTTCAATGGGACCTGTTGCGCCTAACCGTGTTTTCAAAAACAAACACTTGGCAGGACGTATGGGTGGCAACCGTGTGACAATTCAAAACCTTGAAGTTGTACAAGTTATCCCAGAGAAAAACGTTATCCTCATCAAAGGTAACGTACCAGGTGCTAAGAAATCTCTTATCACTATCAAATCAGCAGTTAAAGCTGCTAAATAATAAGAAAGGAGAAATCAGTTAAAAATGGCAAACGTAAAACTATTTGACCAAACTGGTAAAGAAGTTAGCTCAGTTGAACTTAATGACGCTATCTTCGGTATCGAACCAAACGAATCAGTAGTATTTGATGTCGTAATCAGCCAACGCGCTAGCCTTCGCCAAGGTACTCATGCGGTAAAAAACCGTTCAGCAGTATCAGGTGGTGGACGTAAACCATGGCGTCAAAAAGGAACTGGACGTGCTCGTCAAGGTTCTATCCGCTCACCACAATGGCGTGGCGGTGGTGTTGTCTTCGGACCAACTCCACGTTCATACGGATACAAACTTCCACAAAAAGTTCGTCGCCTTGCATTGAAATCTGTTTACTCAGCTAAAGTTGCAGAAGATAAATTTGTAGCAGTTGAAGCTCTTTCATTTGCAGCTCCAAAAACTGCTGAATTCGCAAAAGTTCTTTCAGCTCTTAGCATCGATTCAAAAGTACTTGTTATCGTTGAAGAAGGAAACAAATTCGCTGAACTTTCAGCTCGTAACCTTGCAAACGTAACTGTTGCAACTCCTGCAACTGCAAGTGTACTTGACATCGTAAACGCAGATAAACTTCTTGTTACTAAAGAAGCTATCTCATCAATCGAGGAGGTTCTTGCATAATGAATTTGTATGACGTAATCAAAAAACCTGTTATCACTGAGAAATCTATGGTTGCTCTTGAAGCAGGAAAATACACTTTCGAAGTTGATACACGTGCACACAAACTCTTGATCAAACAAGCAGTTGAAGCTGCATTTGAAGGTGTTAAAGTTGCTAGCGTGAACACTGTAACTGTTAAGCCAAAACAAAAACGTGTTGGACGTTACACTGGTTTCACTTCAAAAACTAAAAAAGCTATCATCACTCTTACAGCTGATTCAAAAGCAATCGAGTTGTTTGCAGCTGAAGCTGAATAATCAAAGGAGAAATTAACGTGGGTATTAAAGTTTATAAACCAACGACAAATGGCCGTCGTAACATGACTTCTTTGGATTTCGCAGAAATCACTACAAGCACTCCTGAAAAATCATTGCTTGTTTCTCTTAAGAACAAAGCTGGTCGTAACAACAACGGTCGTATTACTGTACGTCACCAAGGTGGCGGACACAAACGTCACTACCGTTTGATTGACTTCAAACGTAATAAAGATGGCGTTGAAGCAGTTGTTAAAACTGTTGAATATGATCCAAACCGTACTGCAAATATCGCTCTTGTACACTACACTGACGGGGTTAAAGCTTACATCATCGCACCTAAAGGTCTTGAAGTAGGTCAACGTATCGTTTCAGGTCCAGATGCGGATATCAAGATTGGTAACGCTCTTCCACTTGCAAACATCCCAGTTGGTACAGTTATCCACAACATTGAGCTTCAACCAGGTAAAGGTGCTGAACTTATCCGTGCCGCTGGTGCTTCTGCTCAAGTTTTGGGTCAAGAAGGTAAATACGTGCTTGTTCGTCTTCAATCAGGCGAAGTTCGTATGATTCTTGGTACATGTCGTGCAACAATCGGTACTGTCGGTAACGAACAACAATCACTTATCAACCTTGGTAAAGCTGGTCGTAATCGCTGGAAAGGTGTTCGCCCAACAGTTCGTGGTTCTGTAATGAACCCTAACGATCACCCACACGGTGGTGGTGAAGGTAAAGCACCAGTTGGACGTAAAGCGCCATCTACTCCATGGGGTAAACCTGCGCTTGGTCTTAAAACTCGTAACAAGAAAGCTAAATCTGACAAACTTATCGTTCGTCGTCGTAACGAAAAATAATTTAGTCGCTTAGCACATATTATCCGCCAACTCGGTAGCGCTCAGCGCAAGCCGCTGTGGTACATTTAATTTAAAGGAGAAAACTACAAAATGGGACGTAGTCTTAAAAAAGGACCTTTCGTCGATGAGCATTTGATGAAAAAAGTTGAAGCTCAAGCAAATGACGAAAAGAAAAAAGTAATCAAAACTTGGTCACGTCGTTCAACGATTTTCCCAAGTTTCATCGGATACACTATCGCAGTTTATGATGGACGTAAACATGTTCCTGTTTACATCCAAGAAGACATGGTAGGTCACAAACTTGGTGAATTTGCACCAACACGTACTTACAAAGGTCACGCAGCTGACGATAAGAAAACACGTCGTTAATAGGAGGAGGACACAATGGCAGAAATTACTTCAGCTAAAGCAATGGCTCGTACAGTGCGTGTTTCACCTCGTAAAACACGTCTTGTTCTTGATCTTATCCGTGGTAAGAACGTTGCTGATGCAATCGCAATCTTGAAATTCACTCCAAACAAAGCAGCTCGTATCGTTGAGAAAACTCTTAACTCTGCTATCGCTAATGCAGAAAATAACTTTGGTTTGGAAAAAGCTAACTTGGTAGTATCTGAAACATTCGCAAACGAAGGACCAACAATGAAACGTTTCCGTCCACGTGCGAAAGGTTCAGCTTCACCAATCAACAAACGCACAACTCACGTAACAGTAGTTGTGTCAGAAAAATAAGGAGGTAAACTCGTGGGTCAAAAAGTACATCCAATTGGTATGCGTGTCGGGATCATCCGTGACTGGGATGCGAAATGGTATGCTGAAAAAGAATACGCAGATTACCTTCACGAAGATTTGGCAATCCGCAAATTTATTCAAAAAGAACTTGCAGACGCTTCAGTTTCAACTATTGAAATCGAACGTGCTGTAAACAAAGTTATTGTTTCACTTCACACTGCAAAACCAGGTATGGTTATCGGTAAAGGTGGATCAAATGTTGACGCTCTTCGCGTTCAACTTAACAAATTGACTGGAAAACAAGTACACATCAACATTGTTGAAATCAAGAAACCTGATTTGGACGCTCATCTTGTTGGTGAAACTATTGCTCGTCAACTTGAGCAACGTGTTGCTTTCCGTCGTGCACAAAAACAAGCTATCCAACGTACAATGCGTGCTGGAGCTAAAGGAATTAAAACTCAAGTATCTGGTCGTTTGAATGGTGCCGATATTGCCCGTGCAGAAGGATACTCTGAAGGTACAGTTCCACTTCATACACTTCGCGCTGATATCGATTATGCTTGGGAAGAAGCTGACACAACTTACGGTAAACTTGGTGTTAAAGTTTGGATCTACCGTGGAGAAGTTCTTCCAGCTCGTAAAAACACTAAAGGAGGCAAATAACAAATGTTAGTACCTAAACGTGTTAAACACCGTCGTGAATTCCGTGGAAAAATGCGCGGTGAGGCTAAAGGTGGTAAAGAAGTAGCATTCGGTGAATACGGACTTCAAGCTACAACTAGCCACTGGATTACAAACCGTCAAATCGAGGCTGCTCGTATTGCCATGACTCGTTACATGAAGCGTGGTGGTAAGGTTTGGATTAAGATCTTCCCACACAAATCATACACTGCTAAAGCTATCGGTGTACGTATGGGTTCTGGTAAAGGGGCACCTGAAGGTTGGGTAGCACCAGTTAAACGTGGTAAAGTAATGTTCGAAATCGCAGGTGTACCTGAAGAGGTTGCACGTGAAGCACTTCGTCTTGCTAGCCACAAATTGCCAGTTAAAAGTAAATTCGTGAAACGTGAAGCAGAATAAGGAGAAGACATGAAACTTGAAGAAATCAAAAAGTTTGTTGCTGAGCTTCGTGGCTTGTCTCAAGAAGAGCTTGCTAAAAAAGAAAACGAACTTAAGAAAGAACTTTTCGACCTTCGTTTCCAAGCTGCAGCAGGTCAACTTGATCAAACTGCTCGTTTGAACGAAGTGAAGAAACAAATTGCACGTGTTAAAACAGTGCAATCTGAAATCAAATAATAGATTGGGAAAGGAGCAATTCTAATAATGGAACGTAATCAACGTAAAACCCTTGTTGGACGCGTAGTATCTGACAAGATGGATAAAACAATCACAGTTGTAGTTGAAACGAAACGTAACCACCCAGTCTATGGTAAACGTATCAACTATTCTAAAAAATACAAAGCACATGATGAAAACAACGTTGCTAAAGAAGGCGATATCGTTCGTATCATGGAAACTCGCCCACTTTCAGCTACAAAACGCTTCCGTCTTGTAGAAGTTGTGGAAGAAGCTGTTATTATCTAATAAAACTAAAAGGAGACAATTGAAATGATTCAACAAGAAAGTCGCTTGAAAGTTGCTGATAATAGCGGTGCTCGTGAAATCTTGACTATCAAAGTTCTTGGTGGTTCAGGACGTAAATTCGCTAACATCGGCGACGTAATCGTTGCAACTGTAAAACAAGCTACACCAGGTGGAGCTGTTAAAAAAGGTGATGTTGTTAAAGCTGTAATCGTTCGTACTAAAACTGGTGCTCGTCGTCCAGACGGTTCATACATCAAGTTTGATGACAATGCTGCAGTAATCATCCGCGATGACAAAACTCCTCGTGGAACTCGTATCTTTGGCCCTGTTGCACGTGAATTGCGTGAAGGTGGATACATGCGTATCGTATCTTTGGCGCCAGAAGTACTTTAATCTAACGAAACACAAACTTAGTCCCCTGGCTCAGCTAGGGTGCCCATAGGGCGTAAGAAATAATAGGAGAAATACTCAATGTTTGTAAAAAAAGGCGATAAAGTTCGCGTTATTGCTGGTAAAGACAAAGGAACTGAAGCAGTAGTTCTTAAGGCTCTTCCAAAAGTAAATAAAGTTGTTGTTGAAGGTGTTGCAATCATCAAAAAACACCAAAAACCATCAGCTGAAAACCCTCAAGGTGCTATCGTGGAAAAAGAAGCACCAATCCACGCTTCAAACGTTCAAGTTCTTGACAAGAACGGTGTTGCTGGACGTGTAGGTTACAAAGTTGTTGACGGCAAAAAAGTTCGTTACAACAAAAAATCAGGCGAAGTGCTTGACTAATCACGAAGGAAAGGAGAAAGTATTAAATGGCTAACCGTCTTAAAGAAAAATACACTAACGAAGTAATTCCTGCTTTGACTGAAAAATTTAACTATTCTTCAGTTATGGCTGTGCCAAAAGTTGATAAAATCGTTATCAACATGGGTGTTGGTGAAGCTGTAAACAACGCTAAAACTCTTGAAAAAGCTGCTGCTGAGTTGGCACTTATTTCAGGTCAAAAACCATTGATTACTAAAGCTAAGAAATCAATCGCTGGCTTCCGTCTTCGTGAAGGTGTAGCGATCGGTGCTAAAGTTACCCTTCGTGGTGAACGCATGTACGAATTCTTGGATAAATTGGTATCAGTTTCACTTCCACGTGTTCGTGACTTCCATGGTGTTCCAACTAAATCATTTGATGGACGTGGTAACTACACACTTGGTGTTAAAGAACAACTTATCTTCCCAGAAATCAACTTCGACGATGTTGATAAAGTGCGTGGTATGGATATCGTTATCGTAACTACTGCTAACACTGACGAAGAAGGTCGTGAATTGCTTAAAGGCCTTGGAATGCCTTTTGCAAAATAATCTAGGAGGTAAATAAATTGGCTAAAAAATCAATGATTGCTAAGAACAAACGCCCTGCGAAGTTCTCTACGCAAGCTTACACTCGTTGCGAACGTTGTGGACGTCCACACTCAGTTTATCGCAAATTTAAACTTTGCCGTGTTTGCTTCCGTGAATTGGCTTACAAAGGTCAAATTCCAGGTGTTACCAAAGCTTCTTGGTAAAATGATGATGCATTCGAATTAGATTATCTTCTTTGAATGTATTAAAAATATTATTTGAGCCCAGCTCAATCATTAACTAGCAAGTGAACAATTCAAACTACTAGTAAGAGGAGAAAATATAAAATGGTTATGACTGACCCAATTGCAGATTTCTTGACACGTATTCGTAACGCTAACCAAGCTAAACACGAAGTACTTGAAGTACCTGCATCAAACATCAAAAAAGGTATTGCTGATATCCTTAAACGTGAAGGTTTTGTAAAAAACGTTGAAGTTATTGAAGATGATAAACAAGGTATCATCCGTGTGTTCTTGAAATATGGACAAAACGGTGAACGTGTTATCACTAACTTGAAACGTATTTCTAAACCAGGTCTTCGTGTTTACTCTAAACGTGAAGATGTTCCTAAAGTTCTTAACGGACTTGGAATTGCGATTATCTCTACATCAGAAGGTCTTTTGACTGATAAAGAAGCTCGTCAAAAGAACGTTGGTGGAGAAGTTATCGCTTACGTTTGGTAAGAAGCTGATACTAAGCACTTATATCAAATGATTTGTGCGAGTTTCGTTGATTAAATTCGATGAAACTCATCCCCGTGAAAACTAGTCACTTTGTGGCTTGATAATCTAACAGGAGAATTAAATACTATGTCACGTATTGGTAATAAAGTTATTACTTTGCCTGCTGGTGTTGAAGTAACAAACAACAATAATGTTGTTACTGTTAAAGGACCTAAAGGCGAACTCACTCGTGAGTTTAATAAAAACATTGAAATCAAAGTTGAAGGCAACGAAGTTACACTTCACCGTCCAAACGACTCAAAAGAAAACAAAACAATCCACGGTACTTCACGTGCCAACTTGAACAACATGGTTGTTGGTGTTTCTGAAGGTTTCAAAAAAGAACTTGAAATGCGCGGTGTCGGATACCGTGCCCAACTCCAAGGTTCAAAACTTGTTCTTTCAGTTGGTAAATCTCACCAAGACGAAGTTGAAGCTCCAGAAGGTATTACTTTTGAAGTACCATCTGCAACTTCAATCGTCGTTAACGGTATTAACAAAGAAGTTGTTGGTCAAACAGCAGCTTACATCCGTGGCCTTCGTTCACCAGAACCTTACAAAGGTAAAGGTATCCGTTACGTTGGTGAATACGTACGTCGTAAAGAAGGTAAAACTGGTAAATAATAGGATATTATCCTTGTGGCAGTTCTTTCAGGATTGTCTATTTACCAAAAGCTCTCATGAGCAAGCATTATAAATAAGAGGTGAAAATTGTGATTTCGAAACCAGATAAAAACAAACTCCGCCAAAAACGCCATCGTCGCGTTCGCGGAAAACTCTCTGGAACTGCTGATCGCCCACGTTTGAACATTTTCCGTTCTAATACAGGCATCTACGCTCAAGTTATTGATGACGTAGCGGGTGTAACGCTCGCAAGTGCATCAACTCTTGATAAAGAAGTTTCTAAAGGAACTAAAACAGAACAAGCCGTTGTTGTCGGTAAACTTGTTGCTGAACGCGCAGTAGCTAAAGGTATTTCTGAAGTGGTGTTTGACCGCGGTGGATATCTCTATCACGGACGTGTTAAAGCTTTGGCTGACTCAGCTCGTGAAAACGGATTGAAATTCTAATAGGGAGGACACTTAATAATGGCATTTAAAGATAATGCAGTAGAACTTGAAGAGCGCGTAGTTGCTATCAACCGTGTTACTAAAGTTGTAAAAGGTGGACGCAACATGCGTTTTGCTGCTCTTGTTGTTGTTGGTGACCGTAATGGTCGCGTAGGATTTGGTACTGGTAAATCTCAAGAGGTTCCAGAAGCTATCCGTAAAGCAGTTGAAGCAGCTAAGAAAAACCTTATCGAAGTTCCTATGGTTGGTACAACTATTCCTCACGAAGTTCGTTCAGAATTTGGTGGAGCGAAAGTATTGTTGAAACCAGCTGTTGAAGGGGCTGGGGTTGCCGCTGGTGGTGCAGTTCGTGCCGTCATCGAATTGGCTGGTGTTGCTGATGTAACATCTAAATCTCTTGGTTCAAACACTCCAATCAACATCGTTCGTGCGACTGTTGAAGGATTGAAACAACTTAAACGTGCTGAAGACGTTGCTGCTCTCCGTGGCATCTCAGTATCTGACTTGGCATAAGAAAGGAGATTATAATGGCTCAAATTAAAATTACTTTGACTAAGTCTCCAATCGGACGCAAACCAGAACAACGTAAAACAGTTGTTGCTCTTGGACTTGGTAAATTGAATAGCTCAGTTGTTAAAGAAGACAACGCTGCTATCCGTGGTATGGTCAACGCAGTTTCTCACTTGGTAACTGTTGAAGACGTTAAATAAAAAATGATTTAAGTCGTAAGGGTTGCCTTGCGACTTAAACTGAATTTCATGTATAGGCGAGTTTTTAATCAAGCTACCTTACTTGGTTAGAGGCGCTAGCATTTTACAAAAAGAGGAGAAAATAATAATGAAACTTCATGAATTGAAACCTGCTGAAGGTTCTCGTAAAGTCCGTAACCGTGTAGGTCGTGGTACTTCATCTGGTAACGGTAAAACTTCAGGCCGTGGTCAAAAAGGTCAAAAAGCTCGTAACGGTGGTGGCGTACGTCCAGGATTTGAAGGTGGACAAACTCCATTGTTCCGTCGTCTTCCAAAACGTGGATTCACTAACATCAACGCTAAAGAATACGCACTTGTAAACCTTGATCAATTGAACGTTTTTGAAGATGGTACAGAAGTAACTCCAGCAGTTCTTAAAGAAGCTGGAATCGTTCGTGCTGAAAAATCAGGCGTTAAAGTTCTTGGTAACGGCGAATTGACTAAGAAATTGACTGTTAAAGCAGCTAAATTCTCAAAATCTGCTGAAGCAGCTATCACTGCTAAAGGTGGTTCAATCGAAGTCATCTAATGAGGGGTAACTCATTATGTTCTTTAAACTATTAAAAGATGCGTTGAAAGTCAAAAACGTTCGTAATAAGATTTTATTTACAATCTTCATTATTTTCGTTTTTCGTGTCGGGACTCATGTAACGGTTCCTGGTATCAACGCTGAAGGTTTGAAACAATTAAGTGATTTACCTTTCTTGAATATGCTTAACTTGGTGTCTGGTAATGCTATGAATAGCTTCTCTATCTTTTCGATGGGGGTTAGTCCGTACATTACAGCATCAATCATTGTCCAACTTTTGCAGATGGATATCTATCCAAAATTTGTGGAGTGGGGCAAACAGGGTGAAGTTGGTCGTCGTAAATTAAATCAGGCGACTCGTTATATTACTCTTGTTTTAGCATTTGTTCAATCGATTGGTATTACAGCTAGTTTCAATACACTCTCATCAATTTCATTGGTTAAGACACCTAATGTTTCAACCTATTTATTGATTGGGACAATTTTAACTGCTGGTAGCATAATTGTGACATGGCTTGGTGAACAAATTACTGATAAGGGCTTTGGTAATGGTGTGTCGATGATTATCTTTTCTGGTATCATTGCTTCCATTCCAAAGATGTTCTCAACAATTTATGAGGATTTCTTTGTCAATGTTCGTTCAGGAGAATTGACACGTTCATATATCATCGTCGCATTGTTGATTGTGGTAGGTTTGGCGATTGTCTTCTTTACGACATTTGTACAACAAGCAGAATATCAAATTCCAATTCAATATACGAAATTGGTTCAAGGGGCTCCAACGAGTTCATACTTACCTTTGAAAGTCAATCCAGCTGGTGTTATTCCCGTTATCTTTGCTAGCTCGATTACGACAATTCCTAGTACGTTTCTTCCATTCTTCTCTAAGGTTACGTGGTTATCACATTTACAAGGACTACTCTCGTATAATACACCTAGTGGAATGATTACCTATGCGATATTGATTATCTTGTTCTCATTCTTCTACACATTTGTCCAAGTTAATCCTGAAAAAACTGCTGAAAATCTTCAAAAGAATGGGTCTTACATTCCTAGCGTTCGTCCAGGTCGTGAGACTGAAAAGTACATGTCTTCATTACTTAAGAGATTGGCAACAATCGGGGCTGTATTTCTCGCATTTATTTCATTGGCTCCAATTGCGGCTCAACAGTTTATGCACCTCACAAGTTCAATTGCACTTGGTGGTACATCACTCTTGATCTTGATTTCAACTGGTATTGAAGGTATGAAACAACTTGAAGGTTACCTTTTGAAACGTCAATATGTTGGATTTATGAATCTCGAAGACTAAGTCTTCTCATGAACAATCGAGAGGGAAAGAAAGATTGCTTTCTGCCCCTTCTCTTTTGTTTTTTGATAACTCTACCAAGTCTATTAAATCTTGATAGAGTTATTTGAAAACAAAAATAAGGAGTTCGTAAGATGAATCTTTTAATTATGGGTCTACCAGGCGCTGGTAAAGGGACACAAGCTGCAAAAATCGTTGAAGAATTTGGTGTGGCTCATATCTCAACTGGTGATATGTTCCGTGCTGCTATGGCTAACCAAACAGAAATGGGAACTTTGGCAAAATCATTCATCGATAAAGGTGAATTGGTTCCAGATGAAGTGACAAACGGGATTGTAAAAGAACGTTTGGCTCAAGACGACATTAAGGAAAAAGGATTCCTTTTGGATGGTTTTCCTCGCACGATCGAACAAGCTCATGCCTTGGATCAAATCTTGGTTGATCTTGGTTTGGAGCTTGATGGAGTAATCAATATCGAAGTGGATCCATCTTGCCTTCTTGAACGCTTGAGTGGTCGTATTATTCACCGTAAAACAGGTGAAACTTACCATAAAGTATTCAACCCACCAGCTGACTACAAGGAAGAAGACTATTACCAACGTGAAGATGACAAACCTGAAACGGTAAAACGTCGTCTTGATGTTAACATTGCTCAAGGTGAGCCAATCATTGCACACTATCGTGAGCTTGGCCTTGTATCAGATATTCAAGGTAATCAAGATATTGAAGATGTATTCGCTGATGTTAAAAAAGCGATTGCAGCAATTAAATAATTATTTAATCTTACTTGCGTATCAGACTCAAGCATGATATAATACTTTAGTCTGACTTATAATTGTTACCTCTGTGCTCAGAGGAAATCAAATCGAAATTTTAGGGGGTACTTTTGCGTGGCAAAAGAAGACGTGATTGAAATTGAAGGTAAAGTTGTAGAAACTATGCCTAATGCTATGTTTACTGTTGAATTGGAAAATGGACACCAAATTTTGGCGACAGTTTCTGGTAAAATCCGTAAAAACTACATTCGTATTTTGGTCGGTGACCGTGTGACTGTTGAAATGAGTCCTTATGATTTGACACGTGGACGCATCACATACCGCTTTAAATAATCGAAATAATTGGAGGGATTAAAACATGAAGGTAAGACCATCGGTTAAACCAATTTGCGAATACTGTAAAGTTATTCGTCGTAACGGTCGTGTTATGGTAATTTGTCCAACAAATCCAAAACACAAACAACGTCAAGGATAATATAGAAAGGAGAAATCATGGCTCGTATTGCTGGAGTTGACATTCCAAATGATAAACGTGTAGTAATTTCACTTACTTACGTATACGGTATCGGACTTACAACATCTAAGAAAATCTTGGCTGCTGCAGGTGTTTCTGAAGACATCCGCGTTAAAGATTTGACAAATGATCAAGAAGACGCTATCCGTCGTGAAGTGGATGCAATTAAAGTTGAAGGTGACCTTCGTCGTGAAGTAAACCTTAACATCAAGCGTTTGATGGAAATCGGTTCATACCGTGGTATCCGTCACCGTCGTGGACTTCCTGTCCGTGGACAAAACACTAAAAACAATGCCCGCACTCGTAAAGGTAAAGCTGTTGCGATTGCAGGTAAGAAAAAATAATTTAAAATAAAATAGGAGGTAAAAACATTGGCTAAACCAACACGTAAACGTCGTGTGAAAAAGAATATCGAATCTGGTATTGCTCACATTCACGCTACTTTCAATAACACTATTGTTATGATTACAGATGTGCATGGTAATGCTGTAGCTTGGTCATCAGCTGGTGCTCTTGGTTTCAAAGGTTCTCGTAAATCTACACCATTTGCTGCCCAAATGGCTTCAGAAGCTGCTGCTAAATCTGCACAAGAACATGGTCTTAAGACAGTCGAAGTAACTGTTAAAGGTCCTGGTTCAGGTCGTGAGTCTGCTATCCGTGCTCTTGCTGCTGCTGGTCTTGAAGTAACTGCAATCCGTGATGTAACTCCTGTACCACATAATGGTGCTCGTCCTCCAAAACGTCGTCGTGTGTAATCTTTAATAACAATAGTACACAAGGTTCGTTTCGAGGGAGTATAATAAATGATTGAGTTTGAAAAACCAATAATAACAAAAATTGATGAAAATAAAGATTACGGCAAATTTGTCATCGAACCACTAGAACGTGGTTATGGTACAACTTTGGGTAACTCTCTTCGTCGTGTACTTTTGTCATCACTTCCAGGTGCTGCCGTAACATCAATTAAGATTGATGGAGTACTTCACGAATTTGATACCGTACCAGGCGTCCGTGAAGACGTGATGCAAATCATCCTTAATGTTAAGGGTCTTGCTGTAAAATCTTACGTCGAAGACGAAAAAACAATTGAACTAGATGTTCAAGGTCCAGCTGAAGTAACTGCTGGGGATATCTTGACTGATAGTGATATTGAAATTGTTAACCCTGATCATTATCTTTTTACTATCGCTGATGGGGCTTCATTGAAAGCAACCATGACAGTAGCTACAAACCGTGGTTATGTTCCAGCAGATGAAAACAAGAAAGATGATGCTCCAGTGGGAACATTGGCTGTAGATTCAATCTACACACCAGTGAAGAAAGTCAATTATCAAGTTGAACCTGCTCGTGTAGGTAGTAACGATGGTTTTGATAAATTGACAATCGAAATCATGACAAACGGAACAATCATTCCTGAAGATGCCCTCGGTCTTTCAGCTCGCGTTTTGATTGAACACTTAAACTTGTTTACTGACCTTACTGATGTGGCTAAAGCTACAGATGTAATGAAGGAAACTGAGAAAGTGAACGATGAAAAAGTGCTTGACCGTACCATCGAAGAACTTGATTTGTCTGTCCGCTCATATAACTGTTTGAAACGTGCCGGTATTAATACCGTTCATGATTTGACAGAAAAAACTGAGCCTGAAATGATGAAAGTCCGTAACCTTGGTCGTAAATCTCTTGAAGAAGTTAAAGTAAAATTAGCTGATCTTGGACTTGGACTTAAAAACGATAAATAATAATATAGGAGGATAACATGGCTTACCGTAAACTTGGACGCACAAGCTCACAGCGTAAAGCGGTTCTTCGTGATTTGACTACAGATCTTATCATTAACGAAGCAATCGTTACAACTGAAGCACGTGCTAAAGAAATCCGTAAAACAGTTGAAAAAATGATTACTCTTGGTAAACGTGGTGATTTGCACGCACGTCGTCAAGCAGCTGCATTTGTCCGTAACGAAATTGCATCTGAAAGCTATGATGAAGCAACTGACAAATATACTTCAGTAACTGCTCTTCAAAAACTTTTCTCAGAAATTGCACCTCGTTATGCTGAACGTAACGGTGGATACACTCGTATCCTTAAAACAGAACCACGTCGTGGCGATGCTGCCCCAATGGCAATCATCGAACTTGTTTAATTTTTATCAATTTTGTTGAGTGTTATGATGATGGAATAGCTTTGCTTTTCTTAGTCTAGCTCTGGTCTACCGCTGGGCATTCGCCTAGCGGGAACACTCATCATAAAATGGGAATAAATAAGCATGTAACGCTTGTTTACGAAAGATAATACGGTTGTTTTTCGTAAGCAGGCGTTTTTTAGTCTATAAATCGTCTGAATATTTTGATATAATGGGATAAACTTATTTTTTAAAAGGGGAATATTATTTTGACAACAGCCAAGGAACTTCTTAAACAAAGGTATTATTTGCCAATCAAGGAACAACCCGGACTATTTGTAGGAATCGAGTTGGAATACCCTGTTGTTAATTTGAGCGGGAACGCTACGGATGTCTCTCTTACAAAACAACTTTTAATCTATCTTATTGATAATTTTGGTTTTAAAGCGGATAAATTTGATTCTGATAATAATCCTATTCAGCTTATTGAGCAAGCTTCTGGAGATATGATTCTTTTCGAAGTCTCATATAATACGATTGAATTTGCATTTGCTAAGGCTAGTCGGATTGCTGAGGTTGAAGAACGTCTGGATACTTACCTTAGTATGATTCAACCATACCTGCGTAATCATAACCATGAGTTGCAAGGTTGGGGTGTTAATCCTAATTGGGCTAAAAATGATAATAGTCCGGTAAAATCACCTCGTTATGAGATGCTTATGGATTTTCTTGAGCTTTCTAAAGCCAAAAATAATCCCTTCTTTCATAATTACCCGGAATATGGGTCTTTTATCTGTGGGAGTCAAGTGCAGTTGGATGTCTCCAAGATTTCCTATTTAAGAGTTCTCAACGCTTTTAATCAGATCGAGGGTCCTAAAGCAGTATTATTTGCTAATTCGGAATTTTGGGGTTCTGATTGGGATTTAGCAATTTCGAGGGATGTTTTTTGGGAGAATTCCATGCATGGTGTCTTTGAAGAAAATGCCGGGATTTTCCCAAGAGTGTTCAAGAATGAAGATGATTATTTTTCTTATTTATCTGAGACAGCTATTTTTACTGCAAAACGGGCTGAGGAAACCTACTATTTTGAACCGATACGAGCTAAAGACTATTTGAATAAATCAGCTATTCAAGCCTGGTCTATTCATGGTAAAGAAGTTTCGATTAAGCCGAGTGAGGACGACTTTAAAACGCATCGATCTTATCAATTTCAAGATTTAACGACTAGAGGAACTATTGAGTTTCGAAGTGTTTGTACGCAACCTTTTTCAGCGACTTTCGCACCAGCAGCCTTTCATCTGGGGCTGTTAGTCAATTTAGAACGTTTAGAAAATATTTTAAAAGAGTCCCCATTTTTTGAAGCTTTTGACTTTGATTATCCAAGAATTCGTCGTTTATTTTCGAAAAAGGATATTTCTGATACAGACCTTAAATTGATTTTCCCTTTAACAGAAGCGTTATTGGTTTGTGCAGAGGATGGTTTAAAATCACGTGGTTTTGGAGAAGAAATTTACTTAGCTCCTCTTAAAGAGAAGCTGAAAGCATTGAAAGTACAATTCGATTAGTTTTTGATTGAGCTTGAAGGTTTCTATAAATTTTGGAGTGAAATATTAAAAAATCGTTGAAAAAGTATTGACGATACTCGACAACAAATGGTATTATGTAATAGTTGTTTCGAATGAGGCAATGGAAAGTTTAGTTAAAAACTTTTCAAAAAGTGTTGACACAATTTGTCAGACTTGATATAATAGTTAATGTTGTTAGCGGAAATGGCGGAATTGGCAGACGCGCAGGACTAAGGATCCTGTGACCGCTTTAGGTCGTGAGGGTTCAAGTCCCTCTTTCCGCAGAGTAACCAGTCGGTTGACTGGTTTTTTTGTATTAAAAAATCAAAACGCTTACAAATTGTAGAAAAGCTAGTTTTTTGAATCTAATTGTGATAGAATAAACATGTAAACGGGTTCAAACCCAAAAAAATATAGGAGGCCTTTATAATGGCAATCGTTTCAGCAGAAAAATTTGTCCAAGCAGCTCGTGACAATGGTTACGCAGTCGGTGGATTTAACACAAACAACCTTGAGTGGACTCAAGCTATCTTGCGTGCAGCAGAAGCTAAACAAGCTCCAGTGCTTATCCAAACTTCAATGGGTGCTGCTAAGTACATGGGTGGTTACAAATTGTGTAAAGCTCTTATCGAAGATTTGGTAGAATCAATGGGTATCACTGTACCAGTTGCTATTCACCTTGA
This sequence comes from Streptococcus sp. C150, assembly GCF_000187445.1. Classification (NCBI taxonomy): domain Bacteria; kingdom Bacillati; phylum Bacillota; class Bacilli; order Lactobacillales; family Streptococcaceae; genus Streptococcus; species Streptococcus sp. C150. The sequence goes on from NZ_GL698451.1 coordinate 98,208, forward strand.
CCACGGTCATTACAACGATGCTTTGGAATGTATTCGTGAAGGATACACTTCAGTTATGTTCGATGGATCTCATCTTCCAGTTGAAGAAAACCTTGAAAAAGCAGCTAAAGTTGTTGAATTTGCACATGCTAACGGTGTATCAGTTGAAGCTGAAGTTGGTACAATCGGTGGTGAAGAAGATGGTATCATCGGTGACGGTGAATTGGCACCAATCGAAGATGCTAAAGCTATGGTTGCAACTGGTATCGACTTCCTTGCAGCAGGTATCGGTAACATCCACGGTCCTTACCCAGAAAACTGGAATGGTCTTCACCTTGATCACTTGCAAAAATTGACAGAAGCTGTACCTAACTTCCCAATCGTATTGCACGGTGGATCAGGTATTCCTGATGATCAAATCCAAGCAGCTATCAAACTTGGTGTTGCTAAAGTTAACGTTAACACTGAATGTCAAATCGCATTTGCTAAAGCAACACGTAAATTTGTTGCTGAATATGAAGCAAATGAAGCAGAATACGACAAGAAGAAACTCTTTGACCCACGTAAATTCTTGAAACCTGGTTTCGAAGCAATTACAGCAGCTGTTGAAGAACGTATCGACGTATTTGGTTCAGCAAACAAAGCTTAATTAGGTTATATAAGCTTGAAAATAAAGGGTTTGTCCAATATGGACAAGCCTTTTTCTTATGTTTTGCCCCCATTTTGCCCCCGATTTATAAATTTCAGTCCGTTTTGATCATAGATGTAGCAAAATTTTGCTTATTTTGTCAATTGATCAATCATTGGAGTGATTGTGTTCTTAGTTTTCTGTGTAACGTGTAAATAAATTTGTGTTACTCGACTCCCCCTTGTGTGTCCAACACGATTCTTCCCGGATTGTTTTTTTGTACCCAATAAATAGTTAGTATCTGCGAATCAATCTATGATTGAGAGGAAACAAATTTTAAAGAGTGGATATGGCTTTGGTTGATAGATTCTATTTCCTAACTTTTTAAGATATGCTATAATATGAATATGTTTGATAATTATATTGTACCTGTATTTTTTGGTGGTGGAGCTCTTGCTCTACTTGGTTTATTGTTATTTGGTTGGGCCTTGCCTTCATTTTTGAAGGGGAAGTGGTCTTATTTGATTTCCTTGTTGGGTTTAGGCTTGGTTGCTTTTGCCTACTTTGATGGGGCTATTGTTGTCACTTATAAAGTATGGCTCGGTTTACTAGGCGTTATCATGATTGGTTGGGGCCTTCCTTTCAACAATCGCAAAGGACGTCGTGCTATGACCATTTTTTGGAGTATCATGGCAATCGTTGTGGGCATTGCTGCTATTGCGTTCACAATTGCTTATGGTGTTATTAACCGCCACTAACATGAATCTTTAAAACATGCTATAATAATGGCATGTTTTATTTTATGACCCTATCATTTATTATTATGCCTGCCTTGGGTTGTTTCTTAATTGGTCTGGCTTTTGCTAAATCAGATCGTTGGGACTATTCTTGGATTTTATCCTTAATAGGTTTGGTGGCCTTTATTTCATCTTTTTGGCATATGGCGCGTGTAGACCTATGGTTTATGCTTAGCTATAGTTTTGGTCCTTTTTTGACGGGATTTGGTTTTTCTTGGGACTTAAGTAGGAAGCGCCGGATGCAGTTGCTACTGTTAGGGGCATTTTTCCTTATCTTTTTTGTGATTCTATATTATCTTATTGTGCGAATCCTAAATACGGCCGTTGTTTAAGGGAGGCTTGTGATGTTGTTAGATTTAGAAGAGAAGACACGGGTATTAGTGGAAGATATTGTTGAACGCTCTGCAATTAAGCGGGGAGCTATCTTTGTTTTGGGTTTATCGTCCAGTGAGGTTGCTGGTGGAACTATCGGCAAAGCCTCTAGCCGTGAAATTGGTCAACGAATTGTGAAGACTATTCTTGAGGTTTTGGAACCGAAAGGGATTTACTTGGCTGTGCAAGGTTGTGAACATTTGAATCGTGCTTTGGTTGTTGAGCGTGAGCTTGCTTTGGCTAAAGATTTGGAAATTGTCAATGTGCTTCCAACTTTGCATGCCGGTGGAAGTGGTCAGTTGGCTGCTTTTGATTACATGAAGGATCCTGTTGAGGTGGAAGAGATAGTGGCTCAGGCTGGTATTGATATTGGGGATACCTCTATTGGTATGCATGTGAAGAGGGTTCAAGTTCCTCTTCGCCCCATTACTTCAGAACTGGGTGGAGCTCATGTGACTGCCTTAGCGAGTCGTCCTAAGTTGATTGGTGGTGCTCGTGCTGAGTATTTATCAGATCCTATTCGTAAAAACTAAAAAGTATCGGATGCTTATGTGTCCGATACTTTTTATGTTGGTTGGTTCTATATCTTCAGTGATGACGCTTGGCATAATCGACAAATTTGAACTTTTCAAGTTTGTGTCGGCTTTCAGTGAACTGAAACTGATTTCCATTATCCAGATAAACTTTTGAGCGTATGCAGACGACGTGATGATCTTTGCCGATATCGATGAGGATTTTGTCTTGCTCGGTAATGTTATCAATGGTGATTTCTTTAAAGGCATGAGAAATGCTAAGGTGGAGCTGATTCTCAAGATAATCATAGATGGAGTTCTCAGCGATGCTGCGGTTGAGTTGAGGCATAAGTCTCGCATCTAGGTAATCAATATCAACGACAGAGGCACAACCATCAACTACTCTTTGACGAATAAGACGCCAAACCTGTTGGCTTTTTGAAAATCCAGTTTTTTTTGAGAGATTGGTGTCAACGATGATTTTATCTAGAGAGATAACGTTGGTTTGTGATTTAATGCCTTGTTGTTTTATGAGCTCTTGGTAACTGGTTAAGTAAGATACAGGGAAGTTCACTTGTTCTTGACTAATAACTTGAGAGCCTGATCCATGAATCTTTTTAACCAGACCCTCTTCAACGAGTAAAGCCAATGCCTTTCGTATGGTGTCTAGACTAACTTGGAAAGTTTCTACTAATTCTTGCTCGGTGGGTAGAAAGTCTCCAACTTGATATTCTTTGCTATGAATAGATTTTTCTAAATCTTTATAAATAACCTGGTATTTTTTCATTGCTCTCCTTATTTGTTGGCAAAAAAGCATACAACTATTGTTTTTTCAAAAAATATGGGTAAAAAATCCCGGAACACTTGCAGACAAATTTGCAATCGTTTACAATTGGTTTATCAAGTCAATCAGATATTGTCAAAAAAGAAAAGGAGATTCAAAACGGACCAATCTTTAATTTCTATAAAGAATTAATTCGCTTGCGGAAGGAAATGCCGATCATTTCAGAAGGTAGCTACCTGCCAGCACTTGAAGATAGCAAGCAGGTCTATGCTTTTGAACGCCACTTAGACGGTCAAAAACTCTTGGTACTCAATCATTTCTACGGAAGTGAATTCGAAGTGGCGATTCCAGCAGAATACCAAGCAAGACAAGTGCTCTTGTCCAACTATGACGATGCGGAGCTTGCTGAAAAGGTAATTCTTAAACCTTATCAAACCTTGGTAATCCTAGTTAAATAAGCCAATTTTTCCTCGGTAAATGCTTTTGCTGGGGAATTTTGTTATAATGAAAGCACTTTTAATGTTGATGGAGGAAGTGTAATGACACGCTTACAAGATGATTTTTACCATGCGATTAATGGTGAGTGGGAAAAAACAGCAGTGATTCCGGATGACAAACCACGTACAGGTGGTTTCTCAGATTTAGCAGATGAAATAGAAGACCTCATGCTTGAAACAACTGATCAGTGGTTGGCAGGAGAGAATGTTCCTGACAATGCTATTCTACAAAACTTCATTAAGTTTCACCGTATGGCTGCGGACTTTGACAAACGTGAGGCAGTTGGTATCGAGCCTGTTAAACCTTTGATTGAAGAATACAAGAAGCTTTCCTCATTCTCAGAATTTGCTTCGAAAATTGCTGACTATGAGATGTCTGGAAAGCCTAATGCGTTCCCGTTTGGTGTGTCTCCCGATTTTATGAATGCCCAATTAAATGTTCTTTGGGCTGAAGCACCACGTATTATTTTACCTGATACAACCTATTACACTGAGGATAATGAAAAGGGCAAGGAGCTTTTGGGAATCTGGCGTGAGACTCAAGAAGAACTCCTAGAGAAATATGGCTTTACATCTGAACAAATCAAAGATATCTTGGACAAGGTTATCGCTCTTGATGCTAAGTTAGCCAAGTATGTCCTTTCGAGTGAAGAATCTTCCGAGTATGTGGAACTCTACCACCCATATGATTGGGAAGACTTTACCAAGCTAGCACCGGAACTTCCACTTGATAACATCTTCACAGAAATCTTGGGACAAGTTCCTAATAAAGTTATCGTTCCTGAAGAACGCTTCTGGACAGAATTTGCAGCGGAATATTACTCAGAAGCAAATTGGGAGTTACTTAAGGCGGACTTACTTATTGATGCTGCTACATCTTGGAATGCCTATTTGACAGACGAGCTTCGTATCTTGGCTGGAAAATATGGTCGTGCGCTTTCAGGAACACCACAAGCCTGGGACAAGAAAAAAGCAGCCTACTATTTGGCACAAGGACCTTACAATCAGGCTCTAGGACTTTGGTATGCTGGTGAAAAATTCTCTCCAGAAGCTAAGGCAGACGTTGAAGCCAAAGTGGCAACTATGATTGATGTTTATAAATCACGCCTTCAAACTGCGGATTGGTTGGCACCAGAAACACGTGAAAAGGCTATTACGAAACTTAATGTTATTACGCCTCACATTGGTTATCCAGAAAAACTACCTGAGACATATGATAAGAAGATTATTGATGAGAACTTGTCACTTGTTGAGAATGCACAGAAGTTAGTCGAAATTTCAATTGCTCATAGCTGGAGCAAGTGGAATAAACCTGTTGATCGTAGTGAGTGGCATATGCCTGCCCACATGGTTAATGCTTACTATGATCCACAGCAGAACCAAATTGTTTTCCCAGCAGCTATCTTGCAAGCACCTTTCTATGACCTTCACCAATCGTCATCAGCCAACTACGGTGGTATTGGTGCTGTCATTGCTCATGAGATTTCCCATGCCTTTGATACAAACGGTGCTTCCTTTGATGAGAATGGTAGTCTTAAGAATTGGTGGACTGAAGAAGACTATGCAGCCTTTAAGGAACGTACTGACAAGATTGTGGATCAGTTTGAGGGCTTGGATTCTTATGGTGCCAAGGTCAACGGCAAACTGACTGTTTCTGAGAATGTGGCTGACCTCGGTGGTGTAGCCTGTGCCTTAGAAGCAGCTAAACGAGATAAGGATTTTTCAGTTCATGAATTCTTTGTTAACTTTGCGACGATTTGGCGTATGAAGGCGCGTGAAGAATACATGCAAATGTTAGCTAGCGTGGATGTCCACGCTCCTGCTAAATGGCGTACCAATGTTATCGTGAGCAACTTCGACGAATTTCATAAGGAATTTGACGTCAAAGAGGGCGACGGCATGTGGCGTGCCCCAGAAGAACGTGTGATTATTTGGTAAAAAGTGATGAAATCTGTCTAAAAATGGACGGATTTCTTTATTTTTATCAATGTAAGGGTTTACATAATGTGTAGAAAACGCTATAATAGATTTGTGTTAAAGCTTGTGAAGTTTTTAACAAGTATTCAAAGGAGTTTCATATGACTAAACAAACTAAAGATGTTCAAACAGTAATTGATGAATTAGCAACAAAGGGGGTTGAAGCCCTCGATGCTATGGCTAACTTTACGCAGGAGCAAGTGGACCATATCGTTCACCATGCTGCGATTGCTGCCCTAGATAAACACATGTACTTGGCAAAATTGGCTGTTGATGAAACAGGACGTGGTATCTATGAAGATAAAGCCATCAAGAACATGTATGCTTCTGAATACATTTGGAATAGTATTAAATATGATAAAACTGTAGGCGTTATTGCTGAAGATAAAGAACAAGGTTTGGTTTCTATCGCTGAGCCTGTTGGGGTTATCTGTGGGGTTACACCAACAACTAACCCAACTTCAACAACCATTTTCAAAGCCCTCATTGCTCTTAAGACACGTAACTCTATCGTCTTTGCCTTCCACCCTTCAGCTCAAAAATCATCTGCAGAAGCTGCTCGTATCGTTCGTGATGCGGCGATTGAAGCAGGTGCACCTAAGAACTGTATCCAGTGGATTGAAGAGCCATCTATTGAAGCAACTGGTCTTTTGATGAACCATCCAAAGATTGCTACCGTTCTTGCGACTGGTGGACCTGGTATGGTTAAGGCTGCGTATTCAACTGGTAAACCTGCCCTTGGTGTAGGTGCTGGTAACGTTCCTGCCTACATTGCAGCTGATGCTAAAATTAAACGTGCTGTTAATGATATCATTGTTTCAAAAACGTTCGATAATGGTATGATTTGTGCTTCTGAACAAGGAGCAATCGTTGATGCTGCTGTTTATGATGAAGTTAAGGCTGAATTCGAAGCCCATCAATGTGTGATTATCTCTAAAAAAGCTGATATTGCTAAATTGGAAAAAGCCGTTCTTAACGAAGCACGTACAGCTGTAAACGGAGCGATTGTTGGTCACTCAGCTGTTGAAATTGCAGAAAAAGCTGGTATCAAAGTTCCTGCAGGTACAAAAATGCTTTTGGCAGAAATTCCAGATGCAACTATGGAACACCCACTTGCCTTGGAAAAATTGTCTCCAGTACTCGCTCTTATCAAATCTGATGGTGTTGAAGATGGATTTGCCAAAGCAGAAGGGATGCTTAACTTAGGTGGTCTCGGACATACAGCTGTTATCCATACTGAAAATGAAGACCTTCAACTCCAATTTGGTATTCGCATGAAAGCCTGCCGTGTATTGGTAAATAGCCCATCATCTGAAGGTGGTATCGGTAATATCTACAACAATATGATTCCATCATTGACTCTTGGATGTGGTTCACACGGTCACAACTCAATTTCTCATAATGTTAGCTCATTTGACCTTCTTAATATTAAAACACTGTCAAAGCGCCGTAATAACATGCAGTGGTTTCGTGTCCCACCAAAAATTTTCTTTGAAAAAGACTCAATAACTTATTTGCGTCACATCAAGGCTGAACGTGTTATGTTGGTCTGCGACCCAGGTATGGTTCAGTTTGGTTATGCAAATTTGGTTAAACGACAATTGGAACTTAACCACAATGACCCATTGATTGAAGTTTTCTCAGATGTTGAACCAAACCCATCTACAAATACAGTTTATAAAGGTTTGGAACGCTTTGTAGACTTCCAACCAGATGTTATCATCGCCCTTGGTGGTGGTTCTGCAATGGATGCCGCTAAGGCAATGTGGATGTTCTTCGAACACCCAGATGTAAGCTTCTTTGGAGCTAAGCAAAAATTCTTGGATATCCGTAAACGTACCTACAAGATTCCTTATGCAGAAAAAACAACATTTATTTGTATTCCAACTACTTCAGGAACAGGTTCAGAAGTAACATCATTTGCAGTTATCACTGACAGTGAAACACATATCAAGTATCCATTGGCTGACTATGCTTTGACTCCAGACATTGCCATTGTTGACCCAGCCTTGGTTATGAGTGTACCTGCTAGCGTTACTGCTGATACAGGGATGGACGTTTTGACTCACGCTATTGAATCTTATGTGTCAGTAATGGCAAGTGATTATACACGTGGATTGTCTCTTCAAGCTATCAAACTCGTCTTTGAAAATCTAGAACATTCTTATCGTTTTGCTGATGAAGAATCACGTGAAAAGATGCATAATGCATCAACCATTGCAGGTATGGCTTTTGCAAATGCCTTCCTTGGTATTAGTCACTCATTAGCGCATAAGGTTGGTCCAATGTACAATATTCCACACGGACGTACGAATGCTATTCTCTTGCCACACGTTATCCGCTACAATGGACGTGATCCTCAAAAACATGCGATGTTCCCTAAATATGATTACTTCCGTGCAGACAAGGATTACGCAGATATTGCTCGTTACATGGGATGGGGAACTGACAAGCAATCAGATGCTGAGTTGGTTGAAGTATTGGCTAAAAAAGTCTATGAATTAGGACTTGCTGTTGGAATTGACATGAACTGGAAAGGACAAGGCGTCACTAAGAAACTTCTTCAGGACACTGCTTATACTTTGGCTGAACATGCTTATGAAGACCAATGTACAACAGCTAATCCAAAAGAACCACTTATTTCAGAATTGAAAGAAATTATCGAAACTGCTTTTGATTATAAAGGGTAGACGATGAACTAAAGTAGCTCTATAAGGGCTACTTTTTTTGGCTAAAAAGCTATTAGATTAGAGTGTTTACCTAAATTAAAAATTAAGAACTTCCCTGAATAAGATAGCAAATCGCTTTAAGAATTGTTATAATAGCCTTACAGCAAAATAAGGAGATTCCTATGACAAAAGAAGAAGGGCTTAGTTTGGGTGATACAGCGCCTCGTGAAACGAGGCCTCCAAGGGCCTCCATAGAAGGGAATAGAGCGACTAATAAGTTTAGAGAGTTTGATGCTGATAGGGTAGTGAGTGTTCAATTCAATCCCAGTCAAAAGATGAACGAATCAAAAGCGCCAGTAACTTCAAAGAATATTTTGGGAATGGTATCAGGTGTAATTGCAGCAATACTCACCATACTTTTGATTGTTTTTGCGGTAATGGGCTACCGGTATCAAGCAGCTAGTATTGAGGGTGATTGGATAAGCCCGACTTTTAGCGAGAAAATGTTGGCTACTCTAAAAGATACTGCCAATGCTAAGCAAAAGATCAGTAATGCCTTACCACAGGGGCAAAACCTTATCACTGATATCAATACAGCGATGAGCATTACTGATAATAAAGCCCGATTAGAGGTGAGTTTTATCTATAATCGAAAAGGTCTTTATGAGGCTTACAAGAGTAGGGTCAATGAACTGAAAGGTCAGTACGGGGAGGAGTTCTCAGAGGTGTTTGATAGTTATTCATTGTCAGAAAAAGATTACTACAAACAGTTTGATTCGACGATAAAAAAAGAACTTCCCAAGAGTTATACTTACGATTCTAAAACAGGTCAAGTAACAACAACTGCTTTCATGGGTGACATAAACCGTTGGGATCAAACAATCACAATAGCTAGTGCTGGAGATTCAGATGTCTTTAAAAAAGGTGACGTATTAGACTATACACCTAACAATGGTGGCTTTGTCATCAAAGCACACAGTGAATTTGGTGACATTAACTTTACCAGAAAATAAATTAAAAATGTAATTAAAGGGGAATATAGATGACAAGAGCGGAATGGTTGGACTATTTTGAAACGGTGAATGGACGTAAGCCGAGTGTGCAGGAGATGGCGGATGCTTTGAAGGCTGGAGAGTTTGTTAACGAGGAGCCAGTTAAATCAGAAGAAACAGCTACGGCTGAACCCATTAAGGTTGAGGCAGAAATCGTTGAGACAAATGCTAATCCTGCATCAATTGAAGGAACACCAGTAACAGCTACACCAGCGACAGTTGCTTTTCCAGAAGGGCAAGTAGCTGTGACCAATATGGCTCCTAAAAAAGGCTTAGATGCTAAAAAGAAAAAATTTATCATAATTTCTGTTCTTTCAGCCGTAGCTCTTATCCTATTAAGTGTTGGTGGCTTTACAGGCTACCGTTATGTGACAGGCAATATTGACGGTAAGTGGTACAGCAGTTCTCTAGGTAGAGAATATAGTTCAAGTATGACCGAAGGTTTGACCGATGTGGATAGTAAAGAACTTGAAAAATATATTACAAAAACTGCTGTAACCATGAAGGCAAAGGGTAGCAATGCGAAGGTGACTGCAAGCTTTACGTTTGACAAGGAAACCTATATCAAAGACTACCGTGAGAGAGTTCAAAAGACCTTTTCAACCTTTGGCGATTTATTTAAAGACCTTTATGGAGAATCCTTCGAAAATTATTACAGTGAGGAAACCATAGAGAAAGAACTTGATGAAGCTCTTGAAAAGGCTGCTAAAGATAGTGGTCAAAAGTATGATTCTAAGACAGGTGAAACTACAACGACCCTCTTTAAAGGGAAGGTTAGTCGTTTAGGGCATAAGATGACTATTACTTCTGTCAACAAAGATGTTGATATCGATGGTCTAAATGTGAAAAAAGGCCAAGAGCTAAAAGTTACCAAGAAGGATAAAAAAGTCATCCTTAGTGGTGATGGTAAGTCAAAAGATATGACCTTCTCAACTGAGAATGACACTAAAGATAAATTTTAAACCAAAATCCGGAATAGAAAAATTCCGGATTTTTCCTTGTCTTTGAATCCTGTACATCAAGTGAAAGCCGAATGTTTTTTGCAAAAGTCACAATATATGTAGAAATATTCTGACAATTATGATACAATAGAGCCAAAGACTATCTAAAAAAGAGGATTTACCATGACACTTGTATACCAATCAACACGTGATGAAAATAATAAAGTGACAGCTAGCCAGGCTATTCTTCAAGGTTTGGCAACAGATGGTGGTTTGTTTACGCCATTGTCAATCCCTGAGGTTGCTTTGGACTTTGACCAATTGAAAGACGCTTCTTATCAAGAAGTTGCTAAATTGGTTTTGTCAGCTTTCTTGGATGATTTCACTGAAGAAGAATTGGATTACTGTATCACAAATGCTTATGATGACAAGTTTGACACGGCTACTATTGCTCCTGTTGTGAAACTTAAGGATCATTATAATCTTGAACTTTTCCATGGTTCTACTATCGCCTTCAAAGATATGGCACTGTCAATTTTGCCATACTTACTAACAACATCAGCTAAAAAACAAGGTGTTGATAATAAGATTGTTATCTTGACAGCGACATCAGGGGACACTGGTAAGGCAGCCATGGCTGGTTTTGCGGATGTTCCTGGAACTGAAATCATTGTTTTCTATCCAAAAGATGGTGTTTCAAAAATCCAAGAACTACAAATGACTACTCAAACAGGTGCGAACACTCATGTTATTGCTATTGATGGTAACTTTGATGATGCCCAAACAGATGTCAAACGCATGTTTAACGATGTTGATTTACGTGAGAAGTTGTTGGCTCATCAAACGCAATTTTCATCAGCTAACTCAATGAATGTTGGCCGTTTGGTACCACAAGTGGTTTACTATGTTTATGCCTATGCACAATTGGTTAAGGCGGGTCATATTCAAAACGGTGATAAGATTAACGTTACAGTACCAACAGGTAACTTTGGTAACATCTTGGCAGCCTATTATGCACGTCAAATTGGTGTCCCAGTTGGCAAGTTAATCTGCGCCTCTAACGAAAATAATGTTCTTACAGACTTCTTTGCAACAGGTACTTACGACAAGAAACGTGACTTCAAGGTGACAACAAGTCCTTCAATGGATATCTTGGTATCTTCTAACCTGGAACGCTTGATTTTCCACCTTCTTGGCAATGATGCAACTAAGACTAAAGAACTTATGGATGCGCTTGTGACTAAGGGTGAGTATACTTTGGCTGATGCAAATCAAGATATTTTAGACTTGTTTGCAGCTGGTTTTGCGACCGAGGATGAAACAGCTGCTGAAATCAAACGTGTTTACGAGGAAGACAAATATATTGAAGATCCTCATACAGCAGTTGCCTCAGCGGTTTACGAAGCCTATGTTCAAAAGACAGATGATCACACACCAACAGTCATCGCTTCAACAGCTAGCCCTTACAAGTTCCCACGTGTAGCTGTCTCAGCTGTCACTGGTAAAGACAGTGGAGATGACTTCAAAGCGGTAGCAGATTTGCACCAACTTTCAGGTGTAGCTATCCCAGCTGCTGTAGATGGACTTGAACGTGCAGAAGTTCGCCATAAAACAGTTGTTGCGGCAGCTGATATGCAAAAAGCAGTTGAAAGCTATCTTGGCTTATAAGAATAAAAAAATAGGAGCTGAGAAATCAGCCCTATTTTTATCAATGTAAAAGAGAATATTATGACAGAAACAAAGAAAATTCTAAATATAGCCTTGCCGGCTATGGCTGAGAACCTCTTACAAATGTTGATGGGGGTTGTCGATTCTTACTTGGTAGCTCAGGTTGGAATTGTCGCCATATCAGGGGTTTCCGTGGCCAATAATATCATTACCATTTATCAGGCTATCTTTATTGCCTTGGGGGCCTCAAGTGCTAGTGTCATTGCTAGAAGTCTAGGAAAAGGTGATGTCAAAGCGACCAACCGAGATACCTGGGATGCTATCATTATTACTCTTGCCCTTAGTTTGGTTCTTGGTCTTCTTTCGATTTTTGGTGGCAGGACCATTTTGGATCTTCTAGGTACTGAGCAATCGGTGACTCAGGCTGGTAGTCTCTATCTAGCCCTTGTCGGTGGGGGAGTCGTCTTTCTAGGATTGATGACCACTTTTGGTAATATTCTACGAGCCAAGGGACGCCCTCGTATTTCCATGGTTGTCAGTCTTTTGACCAATGTGCTTAATGCTATTTTATCCTCTTTAGCCATATTTGTTGGCCATTGGGGGATTATTGGGGTTGCGACAGCAACGGTTTTTTCTCGTCTGGTTGGGACAGTGATTCTATGGACAGCCATGAAATTGGATGTGAAGCAGTTTGAAATTACCAAACCTTTTAACAAGGAGTTGTTGGGGATTGCCCTACCAGCTGCAGGTGAACGACTGATGATGCGTGCTGGTGATGTGGTAATCGTGGCTATTATTGTGACCTTTGGTACAGCTGTTGTCGGTGGTAATGCCATTGGTGAAAACCTTACCCAGTTTAACTACATGCCTGGTATGGGAGTAGCGACAGCGACGGTAATTCTAGTTGCCAATAGTTTGGGTCGAGGGGATAAGGCGCAGATGAAGCGTATTATTCGAGAATCTTACTGGATTTCGACTGTCCTCATGGTTCTGGTATCGGGAATTATTTTAGGTTTTGGTCATGGTTTGTCAGGCCTTTTCACAGATAATAAAGCAGCTATTGCGGCTAGTCAGGTAGTTATTCTTTATTCTTTTCTGGGGAATCCTGTGACTTCGGGAACTTTAGTCTACACAGCAGTTTGGCAAGGTCTGGGTAAGGCTAAGATGCCTTTTTATGCAACGACTATTGGGATGTGGCTCATCCGAATTTTCTCAGGATACTTCCTTGGAGTGAGTCTGGGAATGGGTCTTGCAGGTGTCTGGATTGCAACAGTTGTTGATAATGTATGGCGGGCTGTGTTCCTTTATGTGATGTACCGTCGTTATCTCATAAAGAGACAGTTTTAATGATAAATTGATGAGGAGATGCTCTATACAGGGGGTATCTCCTTCTTATTTTTTACAAGTGGGCTTGAATATGGTAAAATAAGCTGATAAAAACTTTTTGAGGTAGTAATTATGACTGTAAAAATCAATACAAAAGATGGTCAAATCGAATTGTCAGATGATGTCATTGCAACAGTAGTTGGCGGTTCAGCAACAGAAATTTTTGGCGTTGTCGGTATGGCAAGTAAGAGTGCTATCCGAGATAATTTTCAAGCACTTCTTGGAAAGGAAAACTACGCAAAAGGAGTTGTCGTGAAATCTACTGATGCAGGTATCACTGTGGATGTATACACTGTCATGAGTTACGGTGTCAAGATCAGTGAGGTTTCTAAAAATATTCAAGAACGTGTAAAATTCAATCTTGAGAATCAATTGGGTATCAAGGCTGAAACTGTTAATGTTTACGTTCAAAGCATCAAAGTCGTAGGAGAAAACTAGTGTCTAAAATTACAACAAGCTTGCTTCAAGAAATGGTAGAGGCTGCGGCGACTCGTCTTGGTAAGCAGGCAGAATATGTGAACTCGCTTAATGTCTTCCCAGTTCCTGATGGAGATACAGGAACTAATATGGGTATGACCATGGATAACGGAGCTAAGGCTGTCTCTGATCAGACGGCATCAACAGTTGGTGAAGTTGGACAAATCTTGTCTAAGGGACTTTTGATGGGTGCTCGTGGAAATTCAGGGGTCATCACTTCTCAATTGTTCCGTGGCTTTGGACAAAGTATCAAAGGCAAAATCGAACTTGATGGTAAGGATTTAGCCAGCGCTTTCCAATCAGGTGTTGAAGTTGCCTATAAAGCTGTTATGAAGCCTGTTGAAGGGACAATCTTGACTGTTTCTCGTGGTGCAGCCACAGCAGCTATTAAAAAAGCAGAGTCTACGGATGATGCTGTTGAAGTTATGCGTGCAGCTCTTGAAGGGGCTAAGGCAGCCTTGGCTAAGACTCCAGAAATGCTACCAGTTTTAAAAGAGGTCGGTGTTGTCGATTCAGGTGGTCAAGGATTGGTCTTTATCTATGAAGGGTTCTTGTCAGCACTTACTGGTGAGTATATTGCTTCAGAGGATTTCCAAGCAACGCCTGCTACCATGACTGAAATGATTAATGCTGAGCACCATAAATCTGTTGCAGGTCATGTAGCGACCGAAGATATCAAATTTGGTTACTGTACTGAAATTATGGTTGCTCTTAAACAAGGACCTACATATGTCAAAGATTTTGATTATGAAGAATTCCGTAATTACTTGAGTAATCTTGGCGACTCTCTCCTTGTCGTTAACGATGATGAGATTGTTAAGGTCCATGTTCATACGGAAGATCCGGGTCTTGTCATGCAAGAAGGTCTTAAGTATGGTGCCCTTGTCAAAGTTAAGGTTGACAACATGCGTAACCAACACGATGCACAAGTGCAAAAAGAAGAAGCTGTGCAAACAGAGCAGTCAGCTCCTAAAGATTTTGCCCTTATCACGGTTGTTGCTGGTGATGGACTTGCAGATATTTTCAAATCTCAAGGTGTTGACTATGTGATTTCAGGTGGTCAAACAATGAATCCATCAACAGAGGATATCGTTAAGGCTATTGAGCAGGTTAATGCTAAGAATGTTATCATCTTGCCAAATAATAAAAACATCTTTATGGCGGCACAATCAGCTGCTGAAGTAGTAGATGTCAATGCGGCAGTTGTTGAAACACGTACAGTTCCACAAGGCTTTACAAGCTTGCTTGCTTTCGACCCTAGCCAAAGTATCGAAGCTAACGTTGAAGCGATGACAGCTAGTCTTTCAGACGTCACAAGTGGTAGCGTGACCTTAGCGGTACGTGACACAACTATTGATGGCCTTGAGATTCATGAAAATGACATCCTTGGTATGGTTGATGGTAAGATTCTTGTGTCTACACCAGATATGGATCAAGCCCTTCTTGACACCTTTGACAAGATGATTGACGAAGATAGCGAAATTGTTATGATTTACGTCGGCGAAGAAGGAAATAAAGAACAAGCTCAAACAATCGCTGATAAATTGGAAGCAGCACACGAAGATATTGAAGTTGAAATCTTCCAAGGTGATCAGCCAGTATACCCATATATCTTTAGCGTTGAGTAATTTTGAAATAATCATTTAGGAAGTCTTAGGGCTTCCTTTTTGTTTTGTCGGTTTCGATACAGCAGGAACGTTTTTTCGGAATTACGGAAATATTCTGAAAATTCCTTGACATTACTTTGCAAAGTGGTAACATATGATGTGAGAAATTTTATAGATTGAAGGTAAGATCATGAGAAGTGATATGATTAAAGTTGGTGTTGATAAGGCGCCAGCACGTGGACTTTTGTATGCGACTGGACAGGTTAAATCTTCCAAGGATATGAAAAAGCCTTTTATTGCTATTTGTAACTCCTATATTGATATTGTTCCAGGGCATGTTCACTTACGTGAATTGGCAGATATTGCTAAAGAAGCTATCCGTGAAGCTGGTGGTGTTCCCTTTGAGTTTAATACAATTGGTGTAGATGATGGGATTGCCATGGGGCATATTGGGATGCGTTACAGCCTTCCTTCTCGTGAATTAATTGCTGACTCTGCAGAAACTGTTATTAACGCCCACTGGTTTGATGGGGTTTTCTATATTCCTAACTGTGATAAGATTACACCAGGGATGATTTTGGCGGCTATGCGTACGAATGTGCCAGCGGTATTTTGCTCAGGTGGCCCTATGAAGGGTGGCGTTGACATGACTGGTCATCAGGCTACGCTATCAAGTTTGTTTGAAGCTGTAGGTACTTATCAGGCTGGAGATATGAGCAAGAAAGAGCTCGATTATTTGGAAAAAAATGCCTGTCCAACTTGTGGTTCATGTTCAGGAATGTTTACTGCCAACTCAATGAACTGTTTGATGGAAGTTTTGGGTCTTGCACTTCCAGGTAATGGTACTATCCTAGCTGTTTCAGATGAACGTCGTGAATTGGTTCGTCAAGCAGCTACAAAATTGATGGATAACATCAAAAATAATGTTCGCCCACGTGATATTGTGACTAAAGAAGCAATTGATGATGCCTTTGCGCTTGATATGGCCATGGGTGGTTCAACCAATACCGTTCTTCATACGCTTGCTATTGCGCGTGAAGCTGGAATTGATTATAACCTCAAGGACATTAACGAGATTGCTAAGAAGACACCTTATCTTTCTAAAATCGCCCCTTCAAGTGTTTACACCATGCATGATGTGCACGAAGCTGGTGGTGTTCCAGCCATTATTAATCAGTTGATTAAGAAAGGTGCCATTAAGGGTGACCGCATCACAGTCACTGGTAAGACTTTGAAAGAAAATGTGGCTGGTGCTGAAATTAAAAATGAAGAAATCATTCATCCAATCGAACATCCAATTTCACCAGTTGGTGGTTTGTCTATCCTTTACGGAAATATTGCTCAGGATGGCGCTGTTATCAAGGTTGGTGGTGTAGACCCATCTGTTAAAACTTTCCGTGGTAAAGCCATTTGTTGTGATTCACAAGATCAAGCCCTTGAGTTGATTGACAATGGAACTGTCAAGAAGGGACATGTCGTCGTCATTCGTTACGAAGGTCCTCAAGGTGGTCCTGGTATGCCAGAGATGCTGGCGCCAACATCTAAGATTGTCGGGCGTGGGCTTGGTAAAGATGTAGCTCTTATTACGGATGGCCGCTTCTCAGGAGCGACTCGCGGTATTGCTATTGGTCACGTATCGCCAGAAGCTGCTGAAGGTGGTAATATCGCCTTGATTGAAGATGGTGACGAAATCGTGATTGATCTACCAAATCGTACCATCGATTTGCTTGTCGATGATGCAACACTTGAAGAACGTCGTAAACACTTGAAACCGTTCAAATCAAAAATTTCAAGTGGTTGGTTGCGTCGTTACACAGCTTTTGCCAAATCTGCTAATGTCGGCGGAACATTGATGAGTGATGAAGAGTTTGAAGAGCGTAAGGCAGAACGTCAAGCACAGGAGAAGGACTAAAACCATTCTTTCCAGAGAGTTTGTGATATTTTTCTCCTAACCCCTTGCAAATCTGGTTAAAAATGTTATCATAGTATACAAGGTTTTGAATTTTTAGACAATTCGAAAAAAACCAACTACTAAAGGAGGTCCATGTGAAGAAAATTGAACTTGAAGAAGCACGCTCTGGTGCTGATTTGATTCTTGATATACTTCTTGAACTTGGGATTTCAACCATCTTTGGATATCCTGGCGGAGCGGTTCTTCCTTTGTATGATGCTATTTATAAAAATGACGAGATTAATCATATTTTATCTCGTCATGAGCAAGGAAGTTTGCATGAAGCTGAGGGTTATGCAAAATCAACTGGTAAACTTGGTGTTGCTCTGGTAACGAGTGGTCCTGGTGCGACTAATGCTATCACAGGGATTGCAGATGCTATGAGTGATAGTGTACCTCTCCTTGTATTTACAGGTCAGGTAGGAACAGCAGGTATTGGTAAGGATGCCTTCCAAGAGGCTGATATTGTCGGAATCACCATGCCGATTACCAAATACAACTATCAAGTTCGTGATACAGCTGATATTCCTCGTATTATTAAGGAAGCAGTCCATATCGCAACGACTGGGCGTCCTGGTCCAGTTGTTATTGACCTTCCAAAAGATATTGTAGCTAAGGAAACGGATTATATTAACGATCCTGAAATTTATCTTCCAAGTTACCAACCAACGCTAAGACCAAACGAAATGCAGATTAAGAAAATCTTGAAACAGTTGGGCAAGGCTAAAAAACCAGTTATCGTAGCTGGAGGTGGGGTATCTTATTCTGAGTCTGCTAAGGAGTTAGTCGCTTTTGCAGAACGCTACCAAATTCCGGTTGTTACAAGTCTATTAGGTCAAGGAACAATTGCTACTAGCCATCCCCTTTTCTTGGGCATGGGAGGTATGCATGGTTCCTATGCGGCTAATATTGCTATGACTGACGCTGACTTTATGATTTCTATTGGTTGTCGTTTTGATGACCGTTTAACAGGTAATCCTAAAACATTTGCTAAGAATGCTAAGGTCGTTCACATTGATGTGGATCCGGCTGAAATTGGTAAAATTATTTCTGTAGATATTCCTGTTGTTGGGGATGCTAAGCAAGCTCTTGAGATGCTTTTAGCAGAACCTGTTGTTAAAAACAACACTGAAAAATGGATTGAAAAAGTCACGAAAGATAAAGAGCGTGTGCGTTCTTACGACAAGAAAGAACGTATGGTACAACCTCAGGCAGTTATCGAACGTATCGGTGAATTGACTAAGGGAGATGCTGTTGTGGTTACTGACGTTGGTCAACATCAAATGTGGACTGCTCAGTATTATCCATACCAAAATGAACGCCAACTGGTTACCTCAGGTGGTCTAGGGACAATGGGATTTGGTGTTCCAGCAGCCATTGGTGCTAAAATTGCCAATCCTGATAAAGAAGTTGTCCTCTTTGTTGGTGATGGTGGTTTCCAAATGACTAACCAAGAGTTGGCTATCTTGAACATTTATAAGGTGCCAATCAAGGTTGTCATGCTCAACAACCATTCACTTGGTATGGTTCGCCAATGGCAAGAGTCTTTCTATGAGGGACGTACATCAGAATCTGTCTTTGAAACTCTTCCAGATTTCCAATTGATGGCTCAAGCTTATGGTATCAAGTCTTATAAGTTTGATAATCCAGAAACAATTGATCAGGATTTGGAAGTTATCAAGGAAGATGTGCCAATGTTCATAGAGGTAGACATCTCTCGTAAGGAACATGTTTTGCCAATCGTTCCGGCTGGTAAGAGTAATAACGAAATGTTGGGGGTGAAGTTCAATGCGTAGAATGTTAACTGCTAAACTTCAAAACCGTTCCGGTGTCCTTAACCGCTTCACAGGTGTCCTTTCAAGACGTCAAGTCAACATTGAAAGTATTTCGGTTGGTACTTCAGAGGATCCTAATGTTTCACGTATTACGATTATTATTGATGTAAATTCTCACAATGAGGTGGAACAAATCATCAAACAACTCAATCGTCAGATTGATGTGATTCGCATTCGCGATATTACAGATCAGCCACATTTGGAACGTGAAGTTATCTTAGTTAAGGTATCAGCACCAACCTCTAAACGTGCTGAAATCTTGGCAATTATTCAACCTTTCCGTGCTTCGGTGGTTGATGTGGCACCTAGCTCTATCACTATCCAGATGACTGGGAATGCTGAAAAGAGCGAGGCGCTTCTACGAGTTATTCGACCTTATGGTATTAAGAATATCGCTCGTACGGGTGCAACTGGATTTACCCGTGATTAAAAATCCAATTTAAATTTGTTAACCCAGCCTTAAAAAGGCAATAAAATATTTTTTTAGAAAAGAGACATATTACTATGGCAGTTCAAATGGAATATGAAAAAGACGTAAAAGTACCAGCACTTGACGGCAAAAAAATTGCTGTTATTGGTTACGGTTCACAAGGTCATGCGCATGCACAAAACTTGCGTGATTCAGGACATGATGTCATCATCGGTGTACGTCCTGGTAAATCATTTGATAAAGCTAAAGAAGATGGTTTTGATACTTACACAGTAGCAGAAGCAACTAAATTGGCTGATATCATTATGGTTTTGGCACCAGATGAAATTCAAAAAGACATCTATAAAGATGAAATTGCGCCAAACTTGAGTGCAGGTAAAGCTCTTGGTTTTGCCCATGGATTTAATATTCATTTTGGCTACATTAAAGCTCCAGAAGATGTTGATGTCTTCATGGTTGCTCCTAAAGGACCAGGTCACTTGGTACGTCGTACATATACAGAAGGTTTTGGTGTACCAGCTCTTTACGCTGTTTACCAAAATCCAACAGGAAATGCTCAAAACATTGCAATGGACTGGGCTAAAGGTATCGGTGCTGCACGTGTTGGCTTGCTTGTAACAACATTTAAAGAAGAAACTGAAGAAGATTTGTTTGGTGAACAAGCAGTTCTTATGGGTGGTTTGACACACCTTATTGAAGCAGGTTTCGAAGTGTTGACTGAAGCTGGTTATGCACCACAATTGGCTTACTTTGAAGTTCTTCATGAAATGAAACTTATCGTTGACCTTATTTATGAAGGTGGATTCAAGAAAATGCGTCAATCATGTTCAAATACTGCAGAATTTGGTGACTTTGTAACTGGTCCACGTGTCATCGGTCCAGAAGTCAAAGAAAACATGAAAGCTGCACTTGCTGATATCCAATCAGGTAAATTTGCTCGTGAATTCGTTGAAGACCACGATGCTGGCTTCCCACGTTTGAAAGCTTACCGTAAAGAAGCTGAAGAACTTGAAATTGAAAAGATTGGTGTTGAATTGCGTAAAGCAATGCCATTCGTTGGTCAAAACGACGACGACGCTTTCAAGATTTATAACTAATGTGATAGTCTCAAAAAAACCAGCCTAGTGCTGGTTTTTTTGTGTCTTGAAGAAAGTAGTAAGTATTGAAAGTTGATGAGCAGGCTGCCACTATTTTTATTGTGCACCTGTAGTTGTATGTCCAAGGTAAAAACATCACTCCATTAAGGAGTGAGAATTGGTATTTATTAGTAAGTCAAGACAAAGTTTTTCTTCTTACCACGACGGATAACGGTGATTTCGTTGTCAATTTTATCGCTATCTGAAAGCGTGTAATCAAGGTCTTGGATACGTTCGCCGTTGATATAAATAGCACCGTTTTGTACATCTTCACGTGCTTGACGTTTAGATGGAGAAATCTTGGCATTGACGAGAAGTTCAACGATGTTAAGATTTTCGTCTGCTGAAATTTCATAGGTTGGCACACCGTGGAGAGCAACTTTGAGGTCACGTGCTGAGAGGGCTTTAAGATTACCAGCGAAGAGTTGTTCAGTGATGTGAACAGCTTGTTCGTAGGCTTCTTTACCGTGTACCAAGGTCACAACTTCACGAGCCAAAATCTTTTGTGCCAAGCGTTGGTGACGAGCTTGATCAAATTCTTTACCGATTTCTTCGATTTCTTCAAGTGATAAGAAAGTGAAAATCTTCAAGAAGCGAACAGCATCATCATCCATAACGTTGAGCCAGAATTGGTACATTTCGTAAGGTGTAGTCTTAGTCGCATCAAGCCAGACAGCGTTACCTTCAGATTTACCGAATTTTTTACCCGTTGAATCTGTGATAAGTGGCACAGTGATAACATGTCCAGATTTGTCTGCTTTACGACGCAAGAGCTCAGTACCTGCTGTCATGTTACCCCATTGGTCAGATCCCCCGATTTGGAGAGTTACACCGTATTTATCGTTGAGTTCATAGAAATCGTAACCCTGCATAATTTGGTAGGCAAACTCAGTGTAAGAGATACCTGTTTCGATACGCTTCTTAACAGATTCCTTACTCATCATGTAGTTAACCGTGAAGTATTTACCCACATCACGCAAGAAATCGATGAAGCTGACTGAACCAAACCAGTCATAGTTGTTGACCATAACGGCTTTGTTGTCACCATTTTCAAAGTCAAGGAAGCGAGAGAGTTGGCCTTGAATTTTTTCTACCCAACCTTCAACCGTTTCTTTGGTTTGGAGGCTACGTTCAGCATCTTTAAATGATGGGTCACCAATCAAACCTGTTGCGCCACCAACGAGGGCGTAAGGTTTGTGTCCAGCCAATTGCAGGCGACGGCTTGTAAGGATGGCTACAAGATGCCCAAGATGGAGACTGTCTGCTGTTGGGTCATAACCAGTGTAGTATGACACAGGTCCCTCTTCAAAGGCTTTTACAAGGGCTTCTTCGTCTGTGGTTTGAAAAATCAAGCCACGTGCTTTTAGTTCTTCAAAAATTGTCATGATATTCTCCAGTAAAGTATATTCTGCACCATTATACCAAAAGAAAGCAACCCTATGCAAGCTTTGTCAAAGTTTGTTATAATAGGCTTTGAGGTATTTCTATGAATTTTGAAAAAATAATAAATTTTTTTAGACGGCCAGGTCAAGCTATTCGTAAAAAGTTTGCCGGTTTCAGGTCTAAAAAAGGAGAGAAATCTTTAGGAGAGGGGAAGCTTGTGACTGAGTCTAAGAAAAATCACAAGCAAGCGAAGAAGTCGTCTGAGGACCGGATGACTTTCCTAGATATGGGCGATGTTTTCTTAAAAACATTAAAACTCTTGTCTGATTTCTTTTATGTGGTTATTATCGTCCTTACCTTGTTTGGTGCCGGTATTGGTTTGGGCTATTTGGGGAGTCAAATTGAGTCTGTTCCGTCTATTAAGGATAAAACCTTGTTGAATCAGATTAGTGAGGTTAGTCTGGTATCTTCGATGAGTTATTCTGACTCTAAGAAGATTGCGGATATTGACACGGACTTATTGAGAACTCCCATTGAAAGTGATGCGATTTCTAATAACGTCAAAAATGCCATCATCGCAACTGAGGATGAAAATTTCAAGAAGCATAAGGGTGTTGTACCAAAGGCGGTTTTTAGGGCCTTGGTGTCATCAGTTTTAGGTGTAGGTTCCTCAAGTGGGGGTTCAACGCTGACTCAGCAGTTAATCAAGCAACAGGTCACGGGAGATGCCCCGACCTTTAAGCGCAAGGCAGCAGAGATTATCTATGCCCTACAACTGGAGCGTCGTGCTTCAAAAAATGAAATTTTAACCGACTACCTGAATGTTTCTCCTTTTGGACGTAACTATAGGGGAAAAAATATCGCTGGTATTGAGGAAGCTGCTCAAGGAATTTTCGGGGTTTCTGCAGCGGATTTAACCGTTCCTCAAGCGGCTTATCTTGCAGGCTTACCACAGAGTCCCATTGTCTATTCGCCTTATACCGCAGATGGTCAACTCAAGAACGCAAATGACCTGTCTTATGGCTTAGCGCGTCAAAAAGATGTCCTTTACAATCTCTATCGAGGCGGCTACCTAGATAAGTCACAATACGATAGTTACAAGAATTATGATATTACTAAAGATTTCAAGGCTGGAGAAAATCCAGATGCTGTCAGTCATGACTATTTGTACTATTCAGTCATGTCTGAAGCTCAGGATGTCATGTATGATTATTTGGTGAAGCGTGACAAGGTATCAAGTCAAGAGTTAAAAAATGATAAGACAAAGGAAACCTACCGTGAGATGGCTCTTCGAGAGCTACAAACAGGTGGTTATCATGTCAAGACAACAATTGACAATGCCGTCTATAATGCGATGCAAAATGCTGCTAGTCAATATGGTGGCCTACTCGATCAAGGTGGCAATAGTGGCGTTGAAGTCGGAAATGTACTGATGGACAATGCGACTGGAGCAATTCTAGGATTTGTTGGTGGTCGTAGTTATGAAAATAACCAAAATAACCATGCCTTTGATACGGCACGTTCCCCTGGTTCTTCTATTAAGCCCATTATCGCTTATGGTATTGCTATTGATCAAGGTTTGATGGGAAGCTCCAGTATTCTTTCCAATTATCCAGCCAATTTTACGGGTGGGACACCGATTCTTCACGATGGTAATAAGGGTACGGCTATGATGAATCTGCAGGAGGCTCTTAATACCTCATGGAATATTCCTGCTTTTTGGACCTACCAAATGCTTCAGCGTAATGATGTTGATGTTGAGGGATATATGACCAAGATGGGTTACAATATTGCTAACTATAATATTGAGAGTCTACCTCTTGGTGGTGGGATTGAAACGACAGTCGCCCAACAGGTCAATGCTTATCAGATGCTTTCAAATGGTGGTGTCTACGAAAAAGGTTATATGGTTGATAGTATTACTGATCGTACAGGCGAGGTTATTTATCAGCATAAATCCGAAGGGGTTCAAGTTTTCTCGAGGGCTACGGCAAGTATCATGGATAATCTCCTCAAAGAAGTTGTCGTTAAGGGGGCAACGACCCAGTTCCATTCTGAATTGAAAAATGTCAATGGTTCAGCAGCTTCAGCCGATTGGATGGGTAAAACAGGAACGACAGATAACTTTGCGGATGCTTGGCTGATTGTGTCAACTCCTGGGATTACCCTTGGTGGTTGGGCTGGTTATGACAATAATACGCCGACCGATTCTAAAACAGGTTACACCTACAATGCCCAATATATGGCTCGTTTAACGTCAGCTATCTACAATGCTAATCCAGGTATTTTTAAGACGGGTGATAAGTTTAACATGGATTCAAGTGCCATAAAAGCCAGTGTGCTCAAATCAACAGGTCTTAAGCCGGCAACAGTGTCGGTCAATGGCCGTAATGTTTCCGTAAGTGGTGAAATGGTTGATAGTTACTGGGCCAAAAATGGGCCTGGCGACACCACTTACAAGTTTGCTATCGGAGGAACGGATAGTGACTATCAAAAGGCTTGGTCTAGTATTCTTGGAGGTCATTAAAATCTCCCAAAAACTTGCAAAAAAGCTAAAAATTAGGTATAATATAGGCAACTATTTGTCGTCTTACTTGGTTGAAATATTGTCCAATCAAGAGATACAGCAGTTAAATCAACGTTTTTTCGGTCAGATTTAGCTGCTATTTTTGTGCTTATTTTTAGGATTTTCAAGCATTGTAATGCATATTTAAAGGTTCTAAAAATTCACATCTTGCCCTATCTCTGATTATCTGTTATTAGAGTGGTCAGATTTAGCATTTGATTGGATAAAGCACTAAAAAAATGGCAAATATTTAAAGTGCACGACTTGCAAAGCAGGTCTCGAATGTAGAAAAGGAGTAGAAGACTTGGCAGGACATGACGTTCAATACGGGAAACATCGTACCCGTCGTAGTTTTTCAAGAATCAAAGAAGTTCTTGATTTACCAAACTTGATTGAAATCCAAACGGATTCATTTAAAGATTTCTTGGATACTGGTCTTAAAGAGGTTTTTGAGGATGTACTTCCTATCTCAAACTTCACAGACACTATGGAATTGGAATTCGTTGGTTACGAATTGAAAGAGCCTAAGTATACACTTGAAGAAGCTCGTATCCACGATGCATCATACTCAGCACCAATCTTTGTGACTTTCCGTCTTATTAACAAAGAAACTGGTGAAATCAAAACTCAGGAAGTCTTCTTTGGAGATTTCCCTATTATGACTGAGATGGGTACTTTCATCATCAATGGTGGTGAACGTATTATCGTTTCTCAGTTGGTGCGCTCACCGGGTGTTTACTTTAACGATAAGGTTGATAAAAACGGTAAAGTGGGTTATGGCTCAACAGTTATCCCTAACCGTGGGGCATGGCTTGAACTTGAAACAGATTCAAAAGACATCGCCTATACTCGTATCGACCGTACACGTAAGATTCCATTCACAACGCTTGTGCGTGCGCTTGGATTCTCAGGTGATGACGAAATTGTTGATATCTTTGGTGATAGCGAGTTGGTTCGCAACACTGTTGAAAAAGATATCCACAAAAACCCAGCAGATTCACGTACTGATGAAGCGCTTAAAGAAATTTATGAACGTCTTCGTCCAGGTGAACCTAAAACTGCCGACAGTTCACGTAGCTTGCTTGTAGCTCGTTTCTTTGATCCACGTCGTTATGACTTGGCTGCTGTTGGTCGTTACAAGGTTAACAAAAAACTTAACATCAAGACACGTCTTTTGGGACAAACAATTGCTGAAAACTTGGTAGATCCTGAAACAGGTGAAATCCTTGTTGAAGCTGGTACTGAAATGACACGTGATGTGATTGATTCAATCGCAGAACACTTGGATGGTGATTTGAACAAATTTGTATACACACCAAACGATTATGCGGTGGTTACAGAACCTGTTGTTCTTCAAAAATTCAAGGTTGTTGCACCAAATGATCCAGATCGTGTGGTTACAATTGTTGGTAATGCCAATCCAGACGATAAGGTTCGTGCTTTGACGACAGCGGATATCTTGGCTGAAATGAGCTACTTCCTTAACCTTGCTGAAGGTATCGGTAAAGTAGACGATATCGACCACCTTGGTAACCGTCGTATCCGTGCCGTTGGTGAATTGCTTGCTAACCAATTCCGTATTGGTTTGGCTCGTATGGAACGTAACGTGCGTGAACGTATGTCAGTTCAAGATAACGAAGTCCTGACACCGCAACAAATTATCAATATTCGTCCTGTAACTGCAGCGGTTAAAGAATTCTTTGGTTCTTCTCAATTGTCACAGTTCATGGACCAACACAACCCATTGTCAGAGTTGTCACACAAACGTCGTTTGTCAGCCTTGGGACCTGGTGGTTTGACACGTGACCGTGCCGGATACGAAGTTCGTGACGTGCACTATACACACTATGGTCGTATGTGTCCAATCGAGACACCTGAAGGACCTAACATCGGTTTGATTAATAACTTGTCTTCATATGGACACCTTAACAAGTATGGTTTCATTCAAACACCATACCGTAAGGTTGACCGTGCAACTGGTAAAGTAACCAACGAAGTGGTTTGGTTGACTGCTGATGAAGAAGATGAGTACACAGTTGCTCAGGCCAACTCTAAATTGAATGAAGATGGAACATTTGCAGAAGAAATCGTCATGGGTCGTCACCAAGGTAATAACCAAGAGTACCCATCACACCTTGTAGATTTCGTAGATGTTTCTCCTAAACAGGTAGTTGCCGTTGCGACAGCATGTATTCCATTCTTGGAAAACGATGACTCTAACCGTGCCCTCATGGGTGCCAACATGCAACGTCAAGCTGTGCCATTGATTGATCCAAGAGCACCATTTGTTGGTACTGGTATGGAATATCAAGCTGCCCACGATTCAGGGGCTGCTGTCATCGCTCAACATGATGGTAAAGTTGTTTACTCTGATGCCGATAAGGTTGAAGTTCGTCGTGAAGATGGTTCGCTTGATGTTTATACTGTTCAAAAATTCCGCCGTTCAAACTCAGGTACTGCTTACAACCAACGTACTTTGGTTAAGGTTGGCGATATTGTCGAAAAAGGTGACTTCATCGCTGACGGTCCATCTATGGAAGGTGGCGAAATGGCCCTCGGTCAAAACCCTATCGTCGCATACATGACATGGGAAGGTTACAACTTCGAGGATGCCGTAATCATGAGTGAACGTCTTGTGAAAGATGATGTTTATACATCTGTTCACTTGGAAGAATTCGAATCAGAAACACGTGATACAAAGCTTGGGCCTGAAGAAATCACACGTGAATTGCCAAATGTTGGTGAAGAAGCCCTTAAAGACCTTGACGAAATGGGTATTATCCGTATCGGTGCTGAGGTTAAAGAAGGTGACATTCTTGTTGGTAAGGTAACACCTAAGGGTGAAAAAGACCTTTCTGCTGAAGAACGTCTTCTCCACGCTATCTTTGGTGACAAATCTCGTGAAGTACGTGATACGTCACTTCGTGTTCCTCACGGTGGTGATGGTGTCGTTCGTGATGTTAAAATCTTTACACGTGCCAACGGTGATGAATTGCAATCAGGTGTTAACATGCTTGTTCGTGTTTACATTGCTCAAAAACGTAAGATCAAGGTCGGAGATAAGATGGCCGGTCGTCACGGTAACAAAGGGGTTGTTTCTCGTATTGTTCCGGTTGAAGACATGCCTTACCTTCCAGACGGTACACCAGTTGATATCATGTTGAACCCACTTGGGGTGCCATCACGTATGAATATCGGACAAGTTATGGAACTTCACCTTGGTATGGCTGCTCGTAACTTGGGTATTCACATCGCAACACCAGTCTTTGATGGAGCAAGTTCAGAAGACCTCTGGGATACTGTTCGTGAAGCTGGTATGGATAGCGATGCTAAGACAATCCTTTACGATGGACGTACAGGTGAGCCGTTTGATAACCGTGTGTCAGTTGGTGTCATGTATATGATCAAACTTCACCACATGGTTGATGATAAACTTCACGCTCGTTCAGTTGGTCCTTACTCACTTGTTACTCAACAACCTCTTGGTGGTAAAGCACAATTTGGTGGACAACGTTTCGGTGAGATGGAGGTTTGGGCCCTTGAAGCTTACGGTGCTTCAAACATTCTTCAAGAAATCTTGACTTACAAGTCTGATGATGTTAACGGACGTTTGAAAGCCTATGAAGCGATTACTAAAGGTAAACCAATTCCAAAACCAGGCGTTCCAGAATCATTCCGAGTACTTGTTAAAGAATTGCAATCACTCGGTCTTGACATGCGTGTCCTTGACGAAGACGATCATGAAGTTGAATTGCGTGATCTTGATGAAGGTGAAGATGACGACGTTATGCACGTTGACGATCTTGAAAAAGCACGTGTGCAACAGGCCAAAGAAGCTGCTGAATTAGAAAAAGCTAAAGAAGAAGCTTCAAATAAAGAAGAATAAACATAAGCTTTAGAAGTGGAAGATTCTTCCCCCTCTAAGGTAGCTGATAAAGGTGACAATAGAGCTACTATTGTCAATAGAAAAAAAGAAAGGTAATACTAGTGGTTGACGTAAATCGATTTAAAAGTATGCAAATCACACTAGCTTCACCAACTAAAGTCCGTTCATGGTCTTATGGTGAAGTTAAGAAACCTGAAACAATCAACTACCGTACGCTCAAACCAGAACGTGAAGGTCTCTTTGATGAAGTGATCTTTGGTCCAACTAAGGACTGGGAATGTGCGTGTGGGAAATACAAACGTATCCGTTATAAAGGTATCGTTTGTGACCGCTGTGGTGTTGAAGTAACACGTGCTAAGGTTCGTCGTGAACGTATGGGTCACATCGAGTTGAAAGCACCAGTATCACATATCTGGTACTTCAAGGGAATCCCTTCTCGTATGGGATTGACTTTGGATATGAGCCCTCGTGCGCTTGAAGAAGTTATTTATTTCGCAGCTTACGTGGTTATCGATCCAAAAGAAACACCACTTGAACCAAAATCTCTCTTGACTGAACGTGAATACCGCGAAAAATTGCAAGAGTATGGACATGGTTCATTCGTCGCTAAAATGGGTGCAGAAGCCATCCAAGATCTCTTGAAACAAGTGGATTTGGAGGCTGAAATTGCTGAACTCAAGGAAGAATTGAAGACAGCAACTGGTCAAAAACGTGTTAAGGCTGTTCGTCGTTTGGACGTTCTTGATGCCTTCTACAAGTCTGGTAACAAACCAGAATGGATGGTACTTAACATCTTGCCAGTATTGCCACCAGATCTTCGTCCGATGGTTCAATTGGATGGTGGCCGTTTTGCAGCATCTGACTTGAACGATCTTTATCGTCGTGTTATCAACCGTAACAACCGTTTGGCTCGTTTGCTTGAATTGAATGCCCCAGGTATCATCGTGCAAAATGAAAAACGTATGTTGCAAGAAGCGGTAGATGCCCTTATTGATAATGGACGTCGTGGTCGTCCAATCACTGGACCAGGTAGTCGTCCACTTAAATCTTTGAGCCACATGCTTAAAGGTAAACAAGGACGTTTCCGTCAGAACTTGCTTGGTAAACGTGTTGACTTCTCTGGACGTTCTGTTATCGCTGTTGGTCCAACACTTAAAATGTATCAATGTGGTGTGCCACGTTTGATGGCCATCGAACTTTTCAAACCATTTGTTATGCGTGAAATCGTTGCGCGTGAATACGCAGGCAACGTGAAAGCCGCTAAACGTATGGTTGAACGTGGTGATGAACGTATTTGGGATATTCTTGAAGATGTCATTAAGGAACACCCAGTACTTCTTAACCGCGCACCTACCCTCCACCGTTTGGGGATTCAGGCCTTTGAACCAGTCTTGATTGATGGTAAGGCCCTTCGCCTCCACCCACTTGCCTGTGAAGCCTACAATGCCGACTTTGACGGTGACCAAATGGCCATTCACGTTCCATTGTCTGAAGAAGCTCAAGCTGAAGCACGCTTGCTCCTCCTTGCAGCAGAACACATCCTTAACCCTAAAGATGGTAAACCAGTCGTAACACCATCTCAGGATATGGTTCTTGGTAACTACTACTTGACAATGGAAGAAAAAGGCCGTGAAGGTGAAAGTATGGTCTTCAAGGATATTGATGAGGCAGTGATGGCTTATCGTAATGGTTATGTTCACTTGCATAGCCGTGTCGGTATTGCTGTAGACAGCATGCCTGATAAACCTTGGAAAGAAAACCAACTTCACAAGATTATGGTAACAACCGTTGGTAAAATCTTCTTTAACGAGATTATTCCAGCAGAAATTCCATACCTCCAAGAAATCACAAATGAAAACTTGACCGATAGTACGCCAGATAAATACTTCCTTGAACCAGGTCAAGATATCCAAACCGTTATTGATAGTTTGGAAATCAATGCACCATTTAAGAAGAAAAATCTTGGTAACATCATCGCTGAAACCTTCAAACGTCTTCGCACGACTGAAACGTCAGCTTTCCTTGACCGTTTGAAAGACCTTGGTTACTATCACTCAACACTTGCTGGTTTGACCGTTGGTATCGCCGATATCCCAGTTATTGATAACAAACAAGAAATTATTGATGCTGCTCACCACCGTGTTGAAGAAATTAACAAAGCCTTCCGTCGTGGTTTGATGACAGATGATGACCGTTATGTTGCTGTTACAACAACATGGCGTGAAGCTAAAGAAGCACTTGAAAAACGTCTTATTGAGACACAAGATTCTAAGAACCCAATCGTTATGATGATGGACTCAGGAGCTCGTGGTAACATCTCTAACTTCTCCCAACTTGCCGGTATGCGTGGTTTGATGGCCGCTCCTAACGGACGTATCATGGAATTGCCTATCCTTTCAAACTTCCGTGAAGGTTTGAGCGTTTTGGAAATGTTCTTCTCAACTCACGGTGCTCGTAAAGGTATGACCGATACGGCCCTTAAGACAGCCGACTCAGGTTACTTGACTCGTCGTTTGGTAGACGTTGCCCAAGATGTTATCATCCGTGAAGATGACTGTGGAACAGACCGTGGTCTTCTTATCCGTGCGATTACTGATGGTAAAGAGGTTACAGAAACACTTGAAGAACGTCTTCAAGGTCGTTACACTAAGAAATCAGTTAAGAATCCTACAACAGGTGAAGTCATCGTAGGTCCAGATACCTTGATTACTGAAGAAATGGCTGCTGCTATTGTCAATGCTGGTGTTGAAGAAGTCACTATCCGTTCAGTATTTACATGTAACACACGCCACGGTGTCTGCCGTCACTGTTATGGTATTAACTTGGCAACTGGTGATGCGGTTGAAGTTGGTGAAGCTGTTGGTACTATCGCTGCCCAATCTATCGGGGAACCTGGTACACAGCTTACTATGCGTACCTTCCACACCGGTGGGGTAGCCTCAAACACCGATATCACACAAGGTCTTCCACGTATCCAGGAAATCTTCGAAGCTCGTAACCCTAAAGGGGAAGCGGTCATTACTGAAGTTAAGGGTAATGTTATCGAAATCGAAGAAGATGCTGCAACACGTACTAAGAAGGTCTTCGTTCAAGGTAAAACTGGCATGGGTGAATATGTTGTACCATTTACAGCTCGTATGAAAGTTGAAGTGGGAGATGAAGTTCACCGTGGTGCCGCTCTTACAGAAGGTTCAATCCAACCAAAACACCTTCTCGAAGTTCGTGATACCTTGTCAGTTGAAACTTACCTTCTTGCAGAAGTACAAAAAGTTTACCGTAGCCAAGGGGTAGAAATCGGAGACAAGCACGTCGAAGTAATGGTTCGTCAAATGCTTCGTAAAGTACGTGTCATGGATCCAGGTGACACAAATCTTCTTCCAGGAACACTTATGGACATTGCAGATTTCACAGATGCTAACAAGGATATTGTTATTTCTGGTGGTCTTCCTGCAACATCACGTCCAGTTCTTCTTGGTATCACTAAAGCCTCACTTGAAACAAATTCATTCTTGTCTGCGGCTTCCTTCCAAGAAACAACACGTGTCCTCACAGATGCTGCTATCCGTGGTAAGAAAGACCATCTTCTTGGTCTTAAAGAAAATGTTATCATTGGTAAGACTATCCCTGCTGGTACAGGTATGGCTCGCTACCGTAACATTGAACCACTTTCAGTTAACGAAGTTGAAGTTATTGAAAACATTGCTGTTGATGAAGCAATTGTGGAAACATCTGAAGACTAATATTACAGTAAAAGGGCTCACAGCTGTGAGTCCTTTTTGTATTTATATGACCAGAATGCCTCTTTTCTTGATAAATATGAAAAATAAAACCATTTTTTTTATCTTTCCCAGAAAATTTTGTATAATAGGAAAACAAAAGATGAAGTGAGAAAGAAAGATGTACCAAGTAGTTGAGATGAAAGGTGACTTGGAGCCGTGGTGGTTCTTAGAAGGCTGGCAAGAGGATATTATCAGCATAAAGGAATTTGAAGATTTTTACGATGCTCTAAAGTACTACAAAAAACTTTGGTTTGCCATGGAAGAAATCTTGCCAAGCTATATTAGTCGTAGTAGTGTCATGACTGCCTTTTGGGATCAAAAGGATAAGCATTGGTGTGAGGAGTGTAACGAATATCTGCAGGTTTACCAATCTATCGCCCTCTTGGATGATTGGAAGGAAATTCCTGAGGAAAAATATCGTCCAGGCTATGAAAAGCGTAATGATCTTCCAACTCATGCTCATTGTAAAATAAAACGATAATCAGGATTATTGAATTGAAGCTCGAAGATTTTCGTTTTTTCTGATTATTTGATTAAATCTATAAAATTGTCAATATTGTAGAGTTTTGGATTATTTGGTTTTTATGGGTAAAAACAAGTTAGAATAAGGAATTCCTCTGTGATGTAAGAGAAAAGTAGAATATTGTGTTAAATAAAAAGTAGCGAAGATATTTTCTAAAAACATCTTCGCTGCTTTTTATTGATTCTTACTATTCAATTATTTGGAAATATTAGAAAAATATTCTAGGGTGCGGATTAATTGAGCTGTGAAACTCATTTCATTATCGTACCAAGCTACAGTCTTAACAAGATAGTTTTTTCCATCTGTAGTAACTTCTGTTTGAGTTGCATCGAAGATTGAACCATGGGTGTCACCGATAATATCACTAGAGACAATGAAATCCTCATTATAGGCAAAACTTTCATTTTGTGCGGCTTTCATTGCAGCATTTACCTCTTCGACAGTGACGGGTGTTTTTACGAGACTAACTAGTTCTGTCAGAGAGCCAGTAGGAGTTGCCACACGTTGTGCATGGCCTTTTAGCAAACCATCTAATTCTGGAATAACTAGCCCAATAGCTTTGGCAGCACCAGATGAAGTTGGAACCGTATTTACTGCGGCTGCTCTCGCACGTCGTAAATCTCCTTTGCGATGAGGAGCATCAAGAGTCATTTGATCTCCAGTATAGCTATGAATTGTTGTCATAGTACCAACTAGAATTCCGAATTTTTTATTTAAAGTGTCAGCCATAGGAGCTAGGCAATTTGTTGTACATGAACCTGGTGAAATTACTGTTTCTTCACCAGTCAAGGTTTTATGATTGACATTAAATACAACAGTTTTTACATCATTTCCACCTGGTGCTGTGATGATTACCTTCTTTGCCCCACCATTTTTATGGAGATGTTTTTCTGCTTTTTCTTTCGTTGCAAAGAAGCCTGTTGCTTCTAGCACAATATCTACACCAGATGAAGCCCAATCAATTTTTTCAGGATCAGGCTCACTAGTTACTTTGATAAACTTGTCATTAATAACAAAACCATCTTCTTTAACATCAATTGTTCCCTTAAATTTTCCTTGAGTGCTATCATATTTTAAAAGATGAGCTAACATTTTTGAATCAGTTAAATCATTAACGTGGGTAACTTCTATGTTATCGAGTGTTTGAATACGACGTAATGCCAAGCGACCAATTCGACCAAATCCATTAATTCCGACTTTAACTACCATTTTAGTGGTCCTCCTTTATAGTATTTATACAACTTGGATTTTATTAAAAATCAGCTGTAAAACTCGCTATAACCTTATTAAAACTCTCTAGTCTATTATAGAAACTATCACTTTATAATCAGTATCTAGCACTAAATTTTTAGTAGAAATATTTCTCAAACTATAGTTAGAAAAGTTTCATAAGAATTTGCTGTTTTCATCTAGATGAAGTGTACAATATATATTACGATAAAGAAGATATATTATATCTTCAAATAAAATATAAAACAAATGGAGATTTTTGTCAAGAATTTATAAAAAGTTGAAGATTTATTCTTCAACTTTTTTGATGTTTGTTAATCCAATTTCGAATATCAGTTAAATCGTAGTTCATTTCAGCTTGAAATGCAACTTGACTGAGAGTGATAGAAATTAATGTGGAAACTAGTGTGTTTTCAATGACATCAAGTGAATTAGTGACAACACATTTTTTAGCTCTTGAACCTTCCTCGTCTCCTAAAAATTTTTTTAGGAGGTTTTGACTTTCAAAGATTCTATTTTTCCCCTCGATTGCAACAAAGACATCATAAAAACTGATTTTACTCAGAGGTTTGGAGAGGGCTATTCCTCCATTTTTTCCTCGAACTGATTTCACTAACCCCTCGTTATCTAATAGCTTAATAATTTTTTTTAAATAAGAATCTGAAACTCCCAGTCGTTCACTCAAGAAAACAGAATTGATATATTTTCCTTCTGGTAGTTGATCTAGCATGAGTAAAACATAGATAGATTGCTCCCATCCTGATGATAAACGCATCTTAGCACCTCCGTATAAAAGATAAGTTTCATTCAAAGTAACAGTATAGACTTTTTTTTTATTTTTCTCAATACGCAATAAAGTAAAATATCATTTTAGGATTTTTGATAAATATCTTGACAATTCAATTTTATTGACTATAATAAAAGACAAAAAATACCATAAATATCTTTTAATAAGGATGTGCTATAAATGAAGAAAAATTCTGACATTATTTTTGTTATTTCTATTCTACTTACAACTATTTTTATGGGCTCCTCTTTTCCAACAGGAAAGTATCTAATAGCGGTTGAAAATACTCCACCATTATTGATTGGAGGTGTAAGATTTATTATTGCGGGAGTAATAATGCTTGGCTTAACAATTATAAATAGAAACTGCTTTTCTATTATTCCTAAAAGTGGAGAAAGTAAATTAAGAGGACTTGCTCTTGTAGCAACTATTGGGTTGTTGCAAACTGCGGGAACTATGGGTTTTCTTAATCTTGCTTTAGCTTATGGTGTTTCGTCCTCAATGTCTTCAATTATTTTATTTACGAATCCCCTTTGGTTAGCACTTTTAGCTCACTTTTTTCTTAAAGATAAACTCACATTTAAGAAAGTTAGTGCTTTACTATTAGGAATTGCAGGAGTTTCAACTTGTATTGGATTGGATAGTACAGCATTTAATTTTGGTTCTCTATTTGCTTTACTAGGTTCATTTTGTTGGTCTATTAATACGATTATTACCAAAAAAGTTCCATTTGATAATGGTCCGTGGGTTTTTACAGGATGGCAACTGTTGCTTGGTGGGGTATTTCTTTATTTGTTTTCATTGCCTTTACATGAAGGTTATGATTTCTTGAACTTGGGCTTATGGGGTTGGATTTGGTTTGTATGGTTAATTATACCTGCCTCTGTTGGTTCGTTTGGATTATGGTTTTTTAGTTTAGGACAAAAAGGAGCAACGGTGGCTAGTAGTTTTTTGTTTTTAGTTCCTGTATTTTCAACTATCTTTTCAATTATAGGGTTGCATGAAAAATTTTCTTTAAATTTGTTGATAGGTGGTGTCATGGTAGTATCTGCTCTAGTTTTGGTAAATTGGAAATACAAATAATGATGGAGTGATTTATGGAAGTTGGAAATGAAATTTTTATTCGAGATGAAGGCTTTTGGTTTGGAGCTTTCCAAAAGGTATAGGTTGATTTATATTGATATTAAAGTAATTAAATATATATGTTATTAGAGATTATAATTTGACGTAAGATACCTAAATTCCCAAATTGTTTGGAATTTGGATGTATTGACTAATTAATAGCTTCATGACATGAAAAGAGGAATTTGCACTGATTTTAGAGTTAATCCTCTTTTTTTTTAGTCCTTTTTACAATCTTTTGCGAATAGGACTATGAGGAGGTCCTTATGGTAACAGAATTTGCTAAGGAAATGATCAAAAATGCTGATAGTTGTGGGGCTCAAGACATCTATATTATTCCACGTCAGGATAATTACGAGCTCTATATGCGAATTGGGCAAGAGAGGAGATTGATTGATGTATATCGGCCTGATTTCATGGCTAGTCTTATTGGTCACTTTAAATTTGTGGCAGGAATGATGGTAGGTGAGAAACGTAGGAGTCAATTGGGCTCTTGTGACTATGATTGTGGTGATGGTCACTTGGTTTCTCTGCGTTTATCAACTGTTGGAGACTATCGAGGCTTGGAAAGCCTGGTTATTCGTGTTCTTCATTCCGAACGAAGAGAGTTAACGTACTGGAATCAAGGAATTCAGCCAATTGTGGATGCATTGGATTATCGAGGTTTGTACCTTTTTGCAGGTCCTGTGGGTTCTGGGAAGACGACGCTTATGCATGCCTTGGTACAGGAGCGTTTTAAGGGGCAACAGGTGATTTCAATTGAGGATCCTGTAGAGATTAAACAGGATAATGTCTTGCAGCTCCAGGTTAATCAGGCGATTGACATGACCTATGATAATTTGATTAAGCTATCTCTTCGTCATCGTCCGGATGTTCTGATTATTGGAGAAATTCGGGATAGAGAGACTGCCCGAGCCGTTATTAGGGCTAGTCTGACAGGAGTGACTGTTCTTTCAACCATTCACGCCAAGAGTGTGGCCGGTGTTTATGAACGCCTCCTGGACCTTGGTGTAGACAAGTCTGAATTGGATAATGCGCTTCAAGGTATTGCCTATATGCGTTTGATAAAGGGAGGAGGGGTGATTGATTTTGCCAAAGAAAGTTTCCAAAACCATTCGTCAACCAGCTGGAACCAGCAACTGGAAGACTTGGTTAAACAGGGACATCTCACTGAAAGGGATATCCAAGGGGAGAAAATTAAAGATTAACCAACAAGTCAAGGTTATTCAGCTTTTCAAACAACTCTTGAAGGCAGGATTCACCCTAACTGAAATTGTGGCTTTCTTGGAGCGCAGTCATTTGTTGAAAGAATCCTCATTATCTCTTATGAAAGAGAGTTTAATGCGAGGTGAGAGATTGGACCAGATGTTTGCATCAGTGGGCTTTTCGGATAATATTGTCACTCAGATTGCACTTGCTGACAAGCATGGAGATCTTTTAGGGAGCTTGACTAAGATTGAAACCTATATGCTTCGCATGACCAAGGTTCGTAAGAAACTCATGGAAGTGGCGACTTATCCTATCTTGCTTTTGGGGTTCCTGATTTTGATTATGTTGGGACTCAAAAATTATCTTTTACCACAACTTTTAGAAGGTGATGGTAAGGATAACTGGGCAGTACAACTGGTTCAAATGTTTCCTCAGTTGTTCTTTGTGAGTTTGTTTGGATTCCTTGTGTTAGGGATTCTCCTCTATGTCTGGGTGAAACGCCAGTCAGCTCTTGTTTTTTATAGGCGAATAGCCAAAATCCCATTTATTGGTCAGACAGTAAGGCTTTACACGACAGCCTATTATGCTAGGGAGTGGGGAAATCTATTAGGTCAAGGCGTTGACTTGCTAGATTTAGTGGCTCTTATGCAAGAGCAAAAATCCAAGCTCTTTCGTGAGCTGGGGACCGATTTGGAAGAAGCCTTGATGCTGGGGCAGAGTTTCCCTGAACGTATTGCCAGTCATCCGTTTTTCACTGAGGAGCTCTCCCTAATTATTGCTTATGGGGAGGCTAATGCGAGGTTGGGATATGAGCTTGAAGTCTATGCTGAAGAGGTTTGGCAGACCTTCTTTAACCGTCTTAATAAGGCGACAACCTTTGTACAACCCCTCATTTTTATTATTGTTGCTGTCGTGATTGTAATGATCTATGCAGCCATGTTATTACCGATGTATCAAAATATGGAAGGAATGATGTCATGAAATTGATGTTGAAAAAATTGAATGCCGTTAAGTTACGTGCTTTTACTCTGATTGAAATGCTGGTCGTGTTGCTCATTATCAGTATTCTTCTTTTGCTCTTTGTTCCTAACTTGAGTAAGCAAAAGGATTCTGTAAAAGAAACTGGAAATGCAGCTGTCGTCAAAGTTGTGGATTCTCAAGCAGAACTCTATGAAATGAAAAATAACAAGACAGCTAGTTTAGCAGCTCTTGTTTCATCAGGTCAAATTACACAAAAACAGGCAGATTCATACAATGATTATTATGCGAAACATGGTGGTGAAAGCCGCTCAGTTGCCAATTAGGGCCTTCACCTTGTTGGAAAGCTTGGTGACATTAGCAGTCGTTGCTTTTCTTACTCTGAGTTTGTCAGGGTCAGTGACGGGTATTTTTCAGCAAGTCGAGACTAATCTTTTTTATCTACGCTTTGAGTATCTGTACCGGGATAGTCAGCGCTTGGCAGCAGCGGAAGGGACTAACATTGAATTGCAGCTGACTAAGGATAAGATTAGTAATGGAAGAACCAGTCTCTCTATTCCTGAAAACATTCATCTGGATAAGGGGCAGACCCTAGTATTTGATGCTAAAGGAGGCAATTCTAGTCTTAGTAAGATTCGTTTCTCAAGTAACAAGGAGGTGGTGACTTATCAGCTTAACATGGGCAGTGGAAAATATAAAAAGACGGTCTCTTAGAGGCTATATTCTCATCGAAAGTTTGGTAGCCATGGCCGTTTTAGTGCTTGTCAGTAGCCTCATCTTAGAGCAAATTAACACTAATCGTAGGTTAATGGCTAAGAATCTTCATCAACAAGAGGTCTTGAGTGTGGCAACTATGGCCGTCCAGACCAAACAGGATCAGTTGACCTTAAATGGCATCACGGTAACAGTGAAACGTAGCAAGCAAGGCATCACAGTTTATGAATCAGGAAAGGAAATTACTCATGTCTCTAAATAGTAAGGTTCGCGCCTTTACCCTTTTGGAATGTCTGGTAGCCTTACTGGTTATAGCTGGTTCTGTCCAAGTATATCAAGGCTTAACCACCGTTCTGGTGAGCAATGTTAAACAGGTAAGACAACAAGAAAATCAAGATTGGCTTCTGTTTGTCCAACAAATGGAGGCAGAGTTAGAAGGTTGTCAGTTGGTTAAAGTAGAAGGCAACAAGCTTTATGTCAAGCAGGATAATCAAGACTTGGCATTTGGTATCTCAAATGCTTCTGATTTTCGAAAAACTAACGCCGATGGTCGAGGCTATCAACCCATGCTTTTCGGTTTAAAATCTAGTACAATCAGTCAAAAAAATCAGATAGTCACCATTGAAGTTATTCTTAAAAATGGTCTGCAAAGGAGTTTCGTTTATGCTTTTGAAAAAACAAGTTAGGGGAGGTGTTCTCCTCTATTCCCTTTTTATGGCTGGCATTTTTACACTTCTTCTTCAGGTTTATTTGGATAGGGTAGTTGCTAGCTCTAGACAAAATCAAGCACAAACAGTAGCTAGTCAGAGTCGACTTATGGCAGAAATGACGGTGGATTTGGCTGATAAGGAGTCGGGTTCTTTTAGTTTTGCTCAGGGAAATACGACTTATGAGGTAAAAGACAAGAAGATGATTATTAGAGTTGAGAATGAAGGACACACCAAGACCTATCACTATGTGAAGAAAGAGGACCAGAAATAGCAATTCTCCCCCCTTTTTGATATGATAGAGGGACGGAGGAAATCATGAATTTTGAAGCAATTGAGACAGCTTTTGCGCTGTTGTTAGAAAATGTCCAAACCATTGAAAATGATCTTGGGACCCATGCTTACGATGCCCTTATCGAGCAAAATTCCTATTATTTGGGGGCTGACGTTGATAACGAACTTATCATCAAAAATAACGAGAAATTACGTGCCCTTAATCTAAGTAAAGAGGAGTGGCGTCGAGCCTTTCAGTTTTTGTTTATCAAACTAGGGCAGTTGGAAGCCTTACAAGCCAATCACCAATTTACACCAGATGCTATTGGATTTATCATTCTTTACCTACTTGAGGGTTTGACTAAGGACAATCAATTAGATGTCTTGGAGATTGGTTCAGGTACAGGTAACTTGGCAGAGACTCTTTTAAATAATAGTCACAAAAACCTTAATTATATGGGGATGGAAGTTGACGATTTGCTTATTGATTTGTCAGCCAGTATTGCGGATGTAGTGAACTCAAAAGCGGTTTACATTCAAGAAGACGCAGTTCGCCCCCATATCCTCAAAGAAAGCGATGTTATTATCAGTGACCTTCCAGTAGGTTACTACCCTAATGATGAAATTGCGAGTCGTTTCAAGGTGGCAGCAACTGGTGAACACACTTATGCCCATCATCTTCTTATGGAGCAATCGCTTAAGTACTTGAAGAAAGACGGTATTGCTATTCTTTTGGCACCAACTAATCTTTTAACGAGTCCACAAAGTGATTTGCTTAAGAAGTGGCTATCAGGATATGCTGATATTATTGCTGTAATCACTCTTCCTGAAGCAGCTTTTGGCAATAAACACAATATGAAGTCTATCTTTGTGCTTAAAAAGCAAACAGAAAATGCTCCAGAGACCTTTGTTTATCCACTTAGTGATTTACAAAATCCAGAGATTCTCAAAGATTTTACTGAGAATTTCCAAAAATGGAAATCAGACAATTCCATTTTATAAAAAAACATGATAAAATAAGACTATATTACTGAAAGCGTTTTACAAAGAGGTGACTTATGACAAAAACAATCGCAATCAATGCAGGAAGTTCAAGTTTGAAATGGCAATTGTATGAAATGCCATCTGAAGTTGTACTTGCCAAAGGGTTGATTGAGCGTATCGGATTAAAAGACTCTATTTCAACAGTTAAGTTTGATAATGATTCTGAAACGCAGATTTTAGATATTACCGATCATGTTCAGGCTGTAAAAATCGTACTTGATGATTTGATTCGTTTTAATATCATCAAGAATTATGATGAAATCACAGGTGTAGGTCATCGAGTGGTTGCTGGTGGTGAGTATTTCAAAGAATCAAGTTTGGTAGATGATGAAGCATTAGCGAAAATCGAAGAATTGTCTGCTTTGGCTCCACTTCATAATCCTGGCGCAGCCTCAGGGATTCGTGCCTTTAAGGAGCTCCTCCCAGATATTACCAGTGTTGCTGTTTTTGACACAGCCTTCCATACATCTATGCCAGAAGTGGCTTACCGTTATCCAGTGCCTAATCGTTATTATACAGACTATCAAGTTCGTAAATACGGAGCACACGGAACAAGCCACCAATATGTTTCTCAAGAAGCAGCTAAGCTACTAGGAAAACCTATTGAAGAAACTAAGATTATCACAGCCCATGTCGGAAATGGTGTTTCAATTACTGCCGTGGACGGTGGTAAATCAGTAGACACGTCAATGGGATTGACACCACTTGGTGGGGTTATGATGGGAACACGTACTGGGGATCTTGACCCTGCGATTATTCCATTCATCATTGACCGTGAGCCTGATATGGCCGATGCTGAACGTATTCGTCATGTCTTTAATAAAGAATCAGGACTCCTTGGTATCTCTGAAAGATCAAGTGATATGCGTGATATCATTGCTGGTAAAAATGAAGGAGATGAAAAATGTATTTTAGCCTACAATCTTTATGTAGATCGTTTGCGTAAATACATTGCTCAATACTTTGGTGTATTGAACGGAGCAGATGCCATTGTCTTTACGGCAGGTATCGGTGAAAATTCTGCAGAAGTTCGTTCTTCAATTTTAGATGGTTTGACTTGGTTTGGTATTGAAGTGGATCCTGAAAAGAATGTCTTTGGACATGTTGGCGATATTACAACAGCAGAGTCACCTGTTAAAGTTTTTGTCATCCCAACAGATGAAGAATTGGTGATTGCGCGTGATGTTGAGCGCCTTAAATCTAAATAAGTTATCAAAAAATTGATAAGACCAGAAAAGTTGGCTGAGTGATTGGCCAGCTTTTTTGAGTACTCGGAAAGAATTATTCGCCTATATCCGGATATGTCATTCGATAAGTAAAGAAAACTTTACAAAAAATGTAAAATAGACTTTACAAAATATGTTAAGTGAACTATACTATAGATGTGAAGTTAACTTAACAAAGAGATGGGAGTTTAACTATTTGAGAATAAACTATAAGGTTGAGGCATCATATGGAAACAAAGATTCAGGAACTTCGCAAGGCTAATAAGATTAGTCAGGCAGAGTTAGCAGATGAGATGGGAGTCACGAGGCAGACCATCATTTCACTCGAAAAAGGTCGCTATAATGCGTCCTTGGAACTAGCTTTTAAAATTGCTAGGTATTTTGGAAAGACTATTGAAGAAGTCTTTCTTTTTGAGGAAGATTAAGGAGAAAAAATATGTTTAAACAAGTAATGAAGAAAATTGGTGTTATTTTTTTAGCGCTCACTCTACTAATCTTAGATTTAACACTATTAGGTGCTTTCCCGCTACTTACTCAGGATGGTAAGTTTTCACTTGTGGAGCAAATAGGTTACGGTGTTTGGGCATTAGGGAGTTTGGCTATTTTTATCGTGATTGCTTATAGATTTAAACTCTTATCGCTTAAAGAGATTAATTGGAGACGTCTCGTTGCGATTGCTTCTCTTAATCTCGTCATCTTTTTCCTAGGTGATCTTCTAGGGTATTTTGTTGGTCAGTTAACACACAATGCGACTATGGAAAATCAAGATGCTTTAAATGATATCTTTGCCCACGTACCATTCTATCTTTACCTAGTAGTCGCCGGTTTTATTATTCCAATTATGGAAGAAATCATTTTTAGGGGACTCTTAGCCAAGGTGCTCTTTGGAAAATACTTTAAGACGGGTCTTGTTATTTCGAGTCTTCTCTTTATGGCTGGTCACTCAGCATTTACGCTTCAGACAATTATCATCTATGGTATTATGTCAGCTGGTCTTGCGATAACATATTATAAGACTAAGCGTATCGAGTACAGCATGGGTGTTCATATTTTAAACAATAGCATAAGTGTACTACTCAGCCTTTTTATGTAAGGTGAATGTTTAAAGTTATCATTGAAAAATTTTATATTGCTCTTTTAAAGGATAATGAAAGGAATGTTAAGATATGTTATTAAAAACGTTAGGAAAGAGAAAAACAGAATCAGAGTATAAAAGATACATAGCCCGAGTAGCATGTTCTTTCTTTTCTTTGGGTATTTTGGGATTATTTATTGTTCGCTCTAACAGTCTTAGTGATTTTGCACTAGGATTAGTAGTGGGGGTTACCATTGCGAGTTATGCCCTGTCGATTTATTATTTTGTAGCGCTTAGGCATTCGAAACGTCTTCACCAGATGTACATTGCTACCTACGATGAGAGAAATAAACAGATTTTGCAGGTGACAGCAGTTGCAACACTGGTTCTGGAGTTTTTGCTTATCTTTGCTTTAATCGCCTTATATGCCTTTGTCAATATTCAGTTGCCCTATGTTACAGTCTTATCTATCTTGCTCTATGGCTTAGTATTGGGATTTGCCCTTATTCGTCTCATTCTATCTAAAATAGGATAAGAGTCCTTCATCTTTTCAAGATTGAATCTCTTATTTTTACGGTGTCTTGTCAAATTAGTTTAATTGTATTATAATAAAGGTACAAAATAACAATAAAAAGAGGTAGCTTCTTATGAACAAAGAGTCCATTTTAAAACGCTTTCTTTATTTCTTACTGGCTTTCCTAATTTTGTGTATTGAACAGACTCCAACCATATTTGTTCGTGTTAAAGATGTGAGGGCAGTTAGTCTCCTAATTTTGGTTATGCTACTCATTAGTGCAGGAGCTCTTTTCTTGGGCAAACGTATGGGTCTTCTTGAGGGCTTTAGGGCGCTGTCTTCCATGAAGGCATGGGGAATGATTGGCCTGACCTACCTAGGTATTTACATTGTCACTGGGCTTGGTGCAATGGTCATGATGTGGGAAGGTGTTAGTAGCAGCACTAACCAGGCAGCCATAGAAAATGCCCATATGAATCCCTTTGTTCTTATAACAATTACAGTGATTATGGCACCGATTGTGGAAGAGTTGGTTTTTAGAGGGCTTCTTATGGGACGGGTCTTTAATCCAGATTCTATTGTTGGTTTGATTCTAAGTGGTTTACTCTTTGGCCTTGTTCATACGCCTAATAGTATGGGTGTCTGGATTATATATGGAGGTATGGGCCTTGTCCTTGCAACTGTTTATCGTGTATCTAAGAAGCTAGAATATAGTATCATGGCTCATATGATTAACAATAGTATTGCGGTTTCAATGATGTTACTCCTACAATTGTTAGCGCCATATATCAAATAAAGCTCGTAATTTTCCGAGCTTTTTTCTTATAGTTTTTTAGCTTTAGCAATGGTTGTATCAATACTTGAAACCACACTATGGGTGAGG
The DNA here is from genome assembly GCF_000187445.1 of Streptococcus sp. C150. Classification (NCBI taxonomy): domain Bacteria; kingdom Bacillati; phylum Bacillota; class Bacilli; order Lactobacillales; family Streptococcaceae; genus Streptococcus; species Streptococcus sp. C150. The sequence goes on from NZ_GL698451.1 coordinate 142,805, forward strand.
CCTGTACGCTCAAGGTCCATGAGGCCGGCGATAGTGGTCCCACCAGGGCTACAAACCTTGTCAATAAGATCATGTGGGCTGTCGCTACCAAGACTAAGGTTTTCAGCAGTAGCTAGAACTGTCTGTGTGGCAATGGTCAGAGCGACCTGCTTACTTAGGCCATTTTTGACGCCAGCCTTGGCTAGTGCCTCGATAAAAAGGGCAATGTAGGCCGGGCTTGAACCAGCTAGGGCAGTAAAGGTATCAAAGTCCTTTTCAGCCAATTCGACAGTGGTTCCAAAACTGTCTGTGATTTCCTTGGCAACTGCCAAAAGGTCCTCGGATACCTTATCGTTGGTACAAAGACCAGTAGTGCTCTTAAGAATCTGAGCATTAAGGTTAGGCATGATACGAATAAGAGGAAGGTCTGGACTGGTGAGTGAAGCGAGGCGTTTCAAGGTCACTCCAGCAGCCATGCTCATGATAGGTTGACGGAAGTTGAGGCCAGCTAGTACCTTATCAAACATTTGGGGTTTGATACCTAGGATGACCAAATCAGCCTTATCCAACAATTCCTGATGGGAAGCAGCTGCTTCAACCTCTAATTCCTCTGCAATTTGGCGTGAACGAGCCAAGGAAGACCCTGAAATAATAATACGATGTGAGCTTGTGTTTAGGCCGTTGATAATGGCTGTTGCCATCTTTCCAACGCCGATAAAACCAATAATCATGGGTTACTCCTTGTCTTAGTAGTTCTTAATCAAATCCACTGTTGAACGATCCAACTTCTTAACAATGGCTTGTAAAAAGGCTTGTGCTTCTAGGAAGTCATCCAAAGCATAAAGGGTTTGGTGTGAGTGGATGTAACGGGCACAAACGCCGATGGTTGTTGATGGAACACCAGCATTCTGCAAGTGAGCGGCACCAGCATCAGTACCGCCTGCAGCACAGTAGTATTGGTATTTGACACCAGCTTCTTCAGCAGTAGTCAAAAGGAAATCCTTCATATTTGGCAGCATGATATGTCCTGGGTCGAAGAAACGAATAAGGGTACCGTCGCCTACCTTACCTTGATTACCATAGATATCACCTGCAGGAGAGCAGTCTACCGCAAAGAAGAGCTCAGGATTAAATTTTGTGGTTGAAACATGGGCACCACGTAAACCGACTTCTTCTTGAACGTTAGCCCCAGCGATTAGAGTATTGTTGAGTTCTTGGTTTTTGACATTTTCCAAGAGTTCACGAATCATGAGGACACCATAACGGTTATCCCAGGCTTTAGAAATCACGTTTTTTTGATTGGCTGTGAGAATAGTTTCTGATTGAGGAATGATGACATCACCCGGGAAAACACCATAGGCATTAGCTTCTTCTTGGTTGGCAAAACCAGCATCAAAGACGATATCAGAGACACTAGGAAGACTTGCAGCGCCACCGCTAGCACGTAAGAAATGAGGTGGTACTGAACCTGAGATGACAGGATAGACATGACCGTCACGTGTGTGTAGGGTAAAGCGTTGAGAGCTGACAACCAGTGGGTTCCAGCCACCAAGTTCGACGACACGGAAAGTCCCGTCTGCCTTGATTTCCTTAATCATAAAGCCGACTTCGTCCATGTGGGCAGCCACAAGCACCTTAGGGGTATTTTCTGCCTGACTGTACTTAATACCGAAAATACCGCCGAGGCCATCTGTTTGCACCTCATCTACGAGTGGCGTGATAGTTTTGCGAAGGTAGTTGCGTACAGGAGCCTCAAATCCTGAAGTAGCACCAAGCTCGGTGACTTCCTTAATTTTGTCAAATAGAGTAGTCATAAAATCCTCCTTGAGTAGTACATGCTACTATTTTAGCACGATTTTCAAGAGATAGGTAGCCTCTCCCCATTCCTCTAAAAATATGGTAAAATGTTTCATATGAAACGTAAAACATTAGCTTTGTTTGCTGGCGGGCTAGGAGCTTTAAGTCTCTTGGCAATGGCAGAAAAGCAGAGACGCTCACATGTAGAAGCAAAGAATACCGTATTAATTCAAAATATTAGACAAGAACTATCACATTTAGGGACTGTTGCCGTTCTCTATACGAATCCTACTGATAAGGAAAATCCAGGGCTTACGGGAGGTATCGTATTAGAAGATGGGCGGACTTATCGTTTTGTCTATGCTGATGATGTCTTGACTTATGAGGAGGAGCAGGCATGATTATTCCGAAGAATCTCGAAGAACTTGCAGGTTATGTTGACAGTGACCAAAAAGTGGTCTTCTTTTTCACTGCTGATTGGTGTCCAGACTGCCAGTTTATCTATCCCGTTATGTCTGATATTGAGGCTGCCCATCCAGATATGACCTTTGTGCGTGTTAACCGTGATGATTATATGGCTTTGGCGCAAACTTGGAATATTTTTGGTATCCCAAGTTTTGTTGTGACTCAGAAAGGTCAAGAATTGGGGCGCTTGGTCAATAAAGCTCGTAAAACCAAAGAAGAAATCAATGCCTTTTTGGCAACAGTATAAGGAGAACCCATGATTTTTGCATACAATAAAGAACAAGTTGGCGACGTTTTGTTGGTTATCTTGGAAGATACTAAGGACATTAAACGTAGCGTAGAACGTAAAGGTAAAGTGGCGCGTGTCACAGCTGATGAAACAGGCAAGACCCTTGCTTGGAACATTTTTGAAGCATCAAGCCTCATTGATATCAATGGAAATGGTCAAGTTTTCTTGTCAGACCAAGATGTAGCTGTCTTGAACGAGGAATTGGCTAAAGAAGGTTTTGAAGAACGCTTGGAAAACACACAAGGTCCAGTCTTTGTGGTTGGGCAAATTGATGAAATGGTTGCACATCCAGATAGTGACCACCTTAACATCTGCCAAGTGAATATCGGCGATAAGAAGGTCCAAATCGTTGCAGGAGCACCAAACGCAGCGCTTGGTCTTAAAACTATCGTAGCCCTTCCTGGTGCTATGATGCCTAGTGGTGCCCTTATCTTCCCAGGAAAACTTCGTGGTGAAGATAGTTATGGTATGATGTGTGCCCCACGTGAGTTGGCACTTCCAAATGCTCCACAAAAACGTGGTATTATTGAACTTGATGATTCAGCAGTAGTCGGTGAGGCTTTTGATCCAGCCAAACACTGGAAAGGGTAAGTAAGAGAAGAAGCGGTAATAATCCGCTTTTTTTGTTTGTCATAAAGAAAGTTTATAGCTAATCATAAAAAAGAAAGATTATGCAAGCTATAATATTTTTCTTAAAATGTAATCAACATTTACTTTAGGAGGTACCTATGCTTACGACTGTTCTTTCTGGTGGGCTCATTGGTCTGATATTTGGATTTATTTTACAACGAACTCGTTTTTGTTTGACGGGTGGTTTTCGAGACATGTATATTGCACGTAATAATACCTTATTTTACGCTTTCCTTATTGCAATCACAGTGGAAAGTATAGGAGTACTTTTCTTGATTAAATTGGGTATTATTGGAAACCCTTATGAAGACTTTTCCGTGTTAGGAGCGATTGTGGGCTCCTATCTATTTGGTATTGGAATTGTTCTCGCAGGGGGATGTGCCACGGGAACGTGGTATCGTGCTGGAGAAGGGCTCCTGGGTAGTTGGGTTGCACTATTCTTTTATATGACGAGTGCGGCAGCTATGAAATCAGGATTTCTTGTTCCTTTGAATCAATTAATAGCTAAGCACTGGGTAATTAATGATGATTTAGCTGGTCAATTAGGAATTCCAGTTTGGTATCTTCTTATTTTCTTAGTAGTTATAACAAGTTTCTTTGTAATTAGAGAGTTACGTAAGCCCAGACGTCAGATTGCTTCTCTTCCACCAAGATATAAGGGAGTGAGACACTACCTTTTTGAGAAAACTTACCATAAATATTTTGCAGGACTTCTAATAGGTCTTGTTGCTTTAATTGCTTGGCCAGCTAGTCAGCTGACTGGTCGTGTTGGAGGGTTAGGGATTACAACACCATCGGCACATCTAATTAGTTATATTATTACAGGCGATAGTAAGCAACTTGGTTGGGGTGTTTTTCTTGTATTGGGTATTTTTATTGGTTCCTTTCTTGCTGCAAAGGGATCTCAAGAGTTTCGCTGGCGTTTGCCAGACTTGTCAACCATTGGTAAGAGCACACTAGGGGGGATTTTTATGGGAATTGGTGCCTCATGGGCTGGTGGCTGTACAATTGGTAACGGTTTAACAGCTACAGCAATTTTTTCTAGTAAGGGATGGATTGCTTTGCCAGTGACTATTTTAGGTGTTTGGACGGCTTCCTACATTATCTTTGTAAAACCAAACAAAAATTAAGAGGAGAATATAATATGACTTTGGTAAAACTTGAAACTGGTGGATTGGTATGCCCATTCCCATTGATTGATGCGAAGAAGAAAATGGCTGAATTGGCTGTTGGAGATGAGTTGTTGATTGCTTTCGATTGTACGCAAGCAACGGAAAGTATTCCAAACTGGGCTGCAGATAATGATTATCCTGTAACTCGCTTTGACCAAGTCGGTCCTGCTTCTTGGGAAATTGTGGTTCAAAAACGTTGAGTTAGCTAAGCGAGTCGAGAAGATTTAAAGATTCATTGTTGTAATGAAAATATCTGATGGAGTACTATTTCTAGAAAAATAATAACCTTCGAGTAGTAGAGAGATTCGAGTATTAGAAAGGATCTTATCGAGAGAATCTGTAAAACTATTTAAAAATAACCTATTTTTTTACTTCCTCTTACGAATAGATAGGTGGAGGTAAAAAAATGTATAACAAAGTTATTTTGATTGGACGTTTGACAGCGACACCTGAGATGGTTAAGACTGCTAGTGATAGGTCTTTTACACGTGTCACAGTTGCGGTTAATCGGCGCTATAAGGCGCAAAATGGAGAGCGTGAGGCTGACTTTATTACAGTGGTTGTCTGGGGGCGTTTGGCTGAGACCTTAGCCTCTTATGCTAGCAAGGGGAGTTTAATTTCTCTTGATGGTGAGCTTCGTACCCGTAAGTACGATAAGGATGGTCAAACTCATTATGTTACGGAAGTGCTTTGCTCCTCTTTCCAACTTCTTGAGAGTCGTGCCCAACGTGCTGTCAGAGAAAATCAGCCTGAAAATGACTTGGCTGACCTTGTTTTGGAAGAAGAACTTCCCTTCTAGTTTGTCAGTTTACTTGGTCGCTTCTAAAAAATAAATATTCTTTCTTGCCAAAGTTAGAGTATTATTGGATTAAATATTAAACACTTGTAAGACTTAATTAACAGTAAAATTAGATAAGACTTAGAATTATAGGTGATTAATGACCTTGTTAGAGTGGAAAAAATAATTAAAATCGTTGACAAGTGCAATGATAACAAGGGTTCCAGCATTTATAAAATTATTCAAAACGAAGTGTACAATTAACAGTTACTCCTCATTTGTATCATTGTTTTATTACCAATTTTTAAATTAAATGATAGAGGTTTCATGATAAACTATAGGTGGGTAAGGAAAAAGCTATGAAAGTTACCTTTTACTTTTGTAGTAGACATTATTTGTTTGGAAGGAAAGTGTGGAACACCTTAACTAGAACACTGTCCTTGCAATTGTTTGATACAGTTGCGTTTTTGTTATGTGTCTATAGGTTGATATAATGATTTCACAGACAATTGGTTGACATTCCGACTGACATATTAACTAGGATGTTAAGCGGTCATTGACTTTTCGTTAGACTTGGAGAAACACATTGGTGTGACTCCTAAGATTCACCAAACTAATGTGTTTGAAGCTAAGCGGATTCGTCTTAGCTTTTTTTGTCTACTTTGGTAAGGCTACCCTTGCTCAAGCTTTTCTTATGTTATAATAAAAAGAGTTAAGCGAGGGGGGTACGCCAAAACCTTAAAAAGGGTCGGTTGTCTAGAAGCCACCTTTTTTAAAATCATGGAAGACCATCACACTGACATTTTGACTCTGTGGTGATATATGAAAAATCTTGGAACAGGAGTAACATTTATGATTGACTTTACTCAAGAGGAGAAAGACTTTTTCATGTCTGAGGCTCTTAAGGAGGCTCAAAAATCTTTAGATAAGGCAGAAATCCCAATTGGCTGTGTTATTGTTAAGGATGGAGAAATTGTTGGCCGTGGACACAATGCGCGTGAGGAACTTAACCAAGCAATCATGCATGCTGAGGTCATGGCTATTCAGGAGGCAAATAGGACCATTGGTAATTGGCGTTTGCTTGATTGCACTCTTTTCGTCACTATTGAACCTTGCGTAATGTGCAGTGGTGCCATTGGTCTGGCTCGTATTCCTAAAGTTATCTATGGAGCGAGTAATCAAAAATTTGGTGGAGCGGGGAGCCTTTACGATATTCTAAGAGATGAGCGTCTCAATCATCGTGTTGATCTTGAGACTGGTGTTATGGAGAAAGAATGTGCTGAAATCATGCAAAACTTTTTCCGTCAAAGTCGTGAACGAAAGAAAGAAGCTAAACGTCTGGCAAAATTAGAAGCAATACAAGAGATGTAAGCGCAAAATGCAAGCCCTTTTGGGCTTGCATTTTTCAATGGGAAATGAGAGTTTTTGTTTTCTTGAAGACTGTATGAGTTACTCTGTCTTAGCTTTAGGTTTTTCTTTCTCTCTTGTCAAAAGAAAAATGGGGAGGAAGAAGATAAGAGTATTACAAGCAGATTTCAAATTAGTATCAATAATTGGTGTACCCAATCGTACATAAAAGATAAGGTTGATTAGAAGTATCAGAAGTAGGGTAGAGATAATACAAATCAAGGCCCCTTTTACGAGCAGATAATTATTGCGTTTAGACGATTGCTTATTAGTAGTATCGTTTGTTTGATTTCTTGTATCTTTCATAGGTTATCGTCCTCAAAATCTTTGAGATGTCATCATGGTGTAAGCTCTTATTGTTAGTGTGTGAGGTTGTAATAAGTTTTACCAACGGCATAGCTTAGGTCGTAAGTCAGCTTTGCAGCAGCAATCCCGACGGAGATAGCAGCCCAAGGAACCGCCCCACCTGATACACTTTCAAGCTCTTTAAGAGTCATGTTTTGATGTGTTTTGAGTTTATTAATCATTGTTGTTGTCTCTTTTCATCTTATCGTGCAGAATCCTTGTAGCCATTATAAGCGCCAACACATACAAGAGTTCCGATAGGTCCTGAAGCTAGGCAGAGTCCTCCAATAGCGATGTTGGTCTTCCATCCGCCTCCTGTGACTGCAGCTAGGTCTGCAACATTCATTTCTTTAGTCATCTTTGTCATTCTCCTTTTTTATTTTTGGTGAGTTCTTTAATCTCTTAGCCTCTTCACCATGAAGTAAGAGATATTCTAAAATAATTTTCTTCTTTCCATTGAGTTAGCATTGTCACTAGCTTTTGGTCTTTTCCTCAAGCTATGGTTTTATTATAAATAGTGGAGAAATAAAAAAGTAGTGACATAGATGTCACTATGGCCTTAGTTGTGGTGTTAGAAGTTGGTAGTGACCGAAGTTATTTGTAGGGAGGTTTGGAGGATAAGTTTCATTGACAGTATCGGGGGTTCGCTACTTGCAATCACTTCGATTTATGGTATAATATCATTCGGAGCAACATCTGTGCGTGAAGCGGGTCAGGGGAGGAATCCAGCAGCCCTAAGCGATTTCAGGTGTGTGCTCTTTTTTGGTGTCGAGGAGGATTTATGGCCAAATTTAGTGTTTTTAAAGATCAAGAGAGTCTTTTTGCGTGTCCCCTTTGTCAGGCACCAATGCGTTTGGACCAGTCTAGTCTGGTTTGTCAGACCAGGCATACCTTTAATATCGCAAAGCAGGGTTTTGTTAATTTTTTGAGACAGAATAAGGGAGATAAGCACTATGATATGGCTTCTTTTGAAAATAGAAGTCATATTCTGGCAGCGGGCTACTATGATCCTATTCTTGAGGTGATTTCAGAGCGCTTGCGTGACCTTCCTAGACATTCGCATGTTCTAGATGTTGCCTGTGGTGAGGGCTATTATAGCCGTCAGTTGGCTTTAGAGTTTGACAAGGATTTCATGGCCTTTGATTTATCTAAGGACTCCATCCTTCTTGCAGCCCGTCAAAATCCTCAGAAAAACGTGGCCTGGTTCGTTGGTGATTTGGCTAAACTGCCCTTACGTGAGCACAGTATCGATGTGATCTTAGATATTTTTTCGCCAGCTAATTATCAAGAATTTGGACGACTTTTGACTGATCAGGGCTTGATTTTCAAGGTTATTCCTCATGAGGATCATCTTAAAGAGTTTCGCCAATTACTACCAGAGGCGCAGGCTTATTCCAACCAGGATGTTCTGGAGCATTTTCAGGACTCCTGTGAGCTTTTGGAGCGTGTGACGATTTCTAAGACTTGGTCTATGCCAGCAGAGCATGTTCAAGCATTTGCTGAGATGACCCCTCTTTTCTTCCATGTTGATAAAAAAACTTTAGATTTGACTTCAGTAAGGAAGCTAACGGTTGCAGGAGAATTGCTGATTGGTCGTATCAAAAATGATAAGTAATCCTAACGCCGTTGGGATTTTTTTGATGGAGAATATCTTGGTAAGCTTGTTTGGTTTTCTTAAATGGTGTATGATGAGGATTATCAAGAAGAAAAGTTTAGTAACGAGTAAAAAGGCGATGAATAATAACGTTTATAAGAACTATATTTTTGATTTTTATGGAACCTTGGTTGATATATTAACCGATGAGAAAGACCCTATGTTATGGGATAAACTAGGCCAACTGTACCAAGCTTATGGAGCGTATTATAAGGGGAAAGCTCTTAAAAAAGCTTATGCCAAGCGCGTGGGTCAGGCTCGCAAGGACCTAGTGGCTCTAAAAGGAGTTGCTTATCCAGAAATTGACCTAGCTCACATTTTTAACCAGCTTTATGTAGATGCTAGTCTACAGTCTAGTAGACTTCATCAGCCAGAAGGCTGGGGGCAGCTGATAGCTATGGTCTTTCGGGTCTTATCTCGCAAATACTTGATGGCTTATCCTCATACTAAGGAAGTTTTAGCCTTTCTAAAAGAGCAGGGCTGTCGTCTCTATCTCTTGTCCAATGCTCAAGCAGCCTTTACTAACGCTGAGATTGACCTAATGGAGTTAAGAGCTTATTTTGATGCCATTTACTTGTCTTCGGATGCGGGTATCTGTAAGCCTCAACCAGAGTTTTTAAAGCAAGTTTTGATTGATCATAAGTTGAAGCCATCTGAGACTGTCATGGTTGGAAATGATTTGACGACTGATATTGCTGTGGCTGAAGGAGTTGGGATCGATGGTATTTTGCTCAATACCTTTCCTTACTCACGCCGAGAACTGGAGAACTCCCCAATTAAGCCAAACCGAGTGATTACGGATATAGAAGCTTTAAAGATAGGTTTTACATAAAAATACACTCTATTTGGCAAAAGCAAAGACAATTATCAGAATTTTTGGTATAATAATCCCTAACTTTATGTGAATGGAGAATCTCATGACTGCACAAAAAATGTCTGCTCAAGAAATTATCGCTTTTATCGGTAATGCAGAAAAGAAAACGAATGTTAAAGTAACCTTTGAAGGGGAATTGGCAACTGCTGTTCCAGCTTCTGTCACTAAGCTTGGTAATGTTCTTTTCGGAGACTGGAAAGATATCGAACCACTTCTTGCCAACTTGACTGAAAACAAGGACTACGTTGTGGAACAAGATGGCCGTAACTCAGCTGTTCCATTGCTTGATAAACGTCACCTTAATGCACGTATCGAACCAGGTGCTATTATCCGTGACCAAGTAACTATCGAAGATAATGCTGTCGTTATGATGGGGGCTGTTATCAACATCGGTGCTGAAATCGGTGCTGGTACTATGATTGATATGGGGGCTATCCTTGGTGGTCGTGCTACTGTTGGTAAAAACAGCCACATCGGTGCGGGTGCGGTCCTTGCTGGTGTGATTGAACCGGCTTCAGCAGATCCAGTTCGTATCGGTGATAACGTTCTTGTCGGTGCCAATGCTGTTGTTATCGAAGGGGTTCAAGTTGGTAATGGTTCAGTCGTTGCCGCTGGAGCTATCGTTACTCAAGATGTTCCTGAAAATGTCGTTGTAGCTGGTGTTCCAGCTCGCATCATCAAGGAAATTGATGAAAAAACACAACAAAAAACAGCACTTGAAGACGCCTTGCGTAACTTGTAACATATTGATAGTAGAGGCCGTAAGGCCTCTATTTCTAGATTCTCTATTAAATAAGATAAAAAGGAAAATAAAAATGACACTTGATTTAATCAAAATCAGACGAGACCTTCATCAAATTCCAGAAATTGGTTTGGAAGAGTTTAAAACCCAGGCTTATCTCTTAGAGCGTATTGCTGAAATGACTGAGGGTAAGGACTTTGTGGAGCAACGTACTTGGCGTACAGGTATTCTGGTTTATCTCCATGGATATGCTCCTGAAAAAACCATTGGTTGGCGTACAGACATTGACGCTCTTCCGGTTGAAGAGGAAACAGGTCTTCCCTTCAAATCTACTCATGAGGGTCGTATGCATGCCTGTGGTCACGATATTCATATGACGACAGCGCTTGGACTTCTTGACCAAATGGTTGAGGTTCAACCTAAAAATAATATGCTCTTCTTATTCCAGCCAGCTGAGGAAAATGAAGCTGGTGGTATGCTTATGTATGAAGACGGGGCCTTCGGTGATTGGCTACCAGATGAGTTTTATGGCCTTCATGTCCGTCCAGATTTCAAAGTAGGCGACATTGCGACTAATACGAATACCCTTTTTGCAGGAACTTGTGAGGTACTTGTTACTTTCAAAGGCAAAGGAGGACACGCTGCCTTTCCACATGAGGCTAATGATGCCCTTGTAGCAGCTTCTTACTTTATTACCCAAGTTCAAACTATTGTCAGTCGTAATGTTGACCCTATCCAGGGTGGGGTAGTTACCTTTGGTTCTTTCCATGCAGGAACGACCAACAATGTCATCGCTGAAACAGCAGAGGTCTATGGAACTATTCGTACGCTTACGCTAGAAATGGGTCGTCTTATTCAAAAGCGTGTCAGCCAAATCGCAGAGGGTGTGGCAGCTAGCTTTGGTATGGAAGTGGATGTTGTATTGAAACAGGGTGGTTATCTCCCTGTGGAAAACAACCCAGCCTTGGCCAAAGAATTGATGACCTTCTTTGAAGCCAGTCCAGCTGTTAACTTGATTGATTGTTTACCAGCTATGACTGGAGAAGATTTCGGTTATTTGCTTAGTAAGGTTCCAGGTGTCATGTTCTGGTTGGGGATTGATACGCCATATGCCCTTCACCATCCTAAGATGAGTCCAAATGAGGACGCCCTTGCTTTTGGGGTAGCTGAAATCGGTAAGTTCCTTAAATACAAGGCAGAAGCCTAGTGACATTTTACAAAGCTGAAAAACTACCAGGTCTGACTTTTGGTAGCTTTTTTGATATGATAAACCTATGAAAAATGAACTTAGAAAAACTGTTTTGGCTCAGTTGACTTCACAGGAACCTGAGACCAAGGCTAAGTTAGACCAATATCTTTTAGAGCAATTGATTGCCTTACCTGCTTATAAAGAGGCTCAGGTGATTGCTACCTATTTGGCTTTCCCACATGAATACGACACCAGTCTTTTAATCAATCAGGCTTTAAAGGACGGGAAGCGTCTTGTGGTTCCCAAAACCTATAAACAAGGTCGAATGATTTTTGTCGATTACGATCCAGATAATCTTGTTGCAACCTCTTTTGGCTTGATGGAACCTGCGTCTGATTTGGCTGTGGAAAAATCAGAGATTGATTTGATTCATGTGCCAGGGGTAGTTTTCAATGCTGAAGGCTATCGCATTGGTTACGGAGCAGGTTATTATGACCGCTATTTGTCTGACTTTGAAGGGATGACAGTTAGCATGGTTTATCCCTGTCAGGAAAAGGATTTTACCCCAGATAGCCATGACATCGCCGTTAGGGAGGTTATCACATGCAAGTAAATGAATGGAAGAGATACCCTGCTACCTATCTTTTATTAGGGCTAACGACATTGACTTTTGGGTGTCAATATCTTTTAAATGATTTTCAAGCGACAGCACCCCTTAGTCTTTTTAAAATGGGGGCTATGTATGGTGTTTTTGTTCAATATAGTCCCTTAGACCTTTGGCGTTTAGTGACACCAATTTTTGTACATATCGGTCTGGAGCATTTCTTATTTAATATGCTTACCCTTTATTTTATTGGCAAAATGGCTGAGCAAATTTTTGGGACTCTGCGTTTCCTAGGGCTCTATCTGTTAGCTGGTGTTATGGGGAATGCCTTCACCTTGATTTTTACGCCTAATGTTATTGCAGCTGGTGCCTCTACCTCCTTGTTTGGCCTTTTTGCAGCTGTGGTAATACTTGGTTATTATAGTCATAGTCCCTTACTTAATCAGTTGGGACGTAGTTATCTATCTTTAATTGTCGTCAATCTGATTTTCAATCTCTTCACACCTAGTGTTGGGATTACTGGTCACCTAGGAGGCTTGGTTGGAGGTGCTCTAGCAGCTATTTTTTTGGCTAATAAGGTTGAAAGTCGACTTTTTAGTAGAGGTTGGCGCCTGACAGCATTTTTAACTTATATTATTCTTTTAGTGACTATTGTAGGTTTTACCTATCTTTAGATAATATGAAAAATCCATCGAAAATTTTTCGATGGATTTTATATTAGTCTTTTTGCTCAGGTTTGCCTTCGAGTTTGTGTCCCAAGTCAATAAGATATTTTTTAAGGTCTTCCTTAACTTGAGGGTGTTGGAGGGCGTAGTCAATAGAGGTTTTCATGAAACCAAATTTATCTCCTACATCGTAACGTTTACCTGTAAATTCGCGAGCAAAGACACGTTGCGTTTTATTGAGTTTATCAATAGCATCAGTCAATTGGATCTCATTACCTGCACCTGGTTCTTGTGTTTCCAAAATTCCAAAAATCTCAGGTGTCAGAAGGTAACGTCCGATGATAGCAAGGTCACTTGGAGCATCTTCTGGGTTTGGCTTTTCAACGAAAGTTTCCACGCTATAACGGCCATTGTGACCTTCACCATGAGGGGCGATAACACCGTAAGCTGAAACATCTTCGTGTGGTACAGGCATAACCGCAATAGTAGAAGCGTGTGTTTCCTCATAATCATCAATAAGTTGTTTGGTTAATGGAACAGCATTGTCATCAGTAATATCCATTAGATCGTCACCAAGCATAACAACAAATGGTTCGTTACCGACAAAAGCTTTGGCTTGAAGTACAGCATCTCCGAGACCACGTGGGTGACTTTGACGGATAAAATGGAGGTTGATAGCAGTAGTATCATTAACCAATTTTAGCAGGTCTGTCTTACCTTTTTGTTCTAAGTTGTATTCCAACTCAAAGTTTGAGTCAAAATGGTCTTCGATAGATCGTTTTGACTTACCAGTCACGACCAAGATATCTTCGATGCCTGATTTGAGAGCTTCTTCAACGATAAATTGGATAGTTGGTTTATCAACGATTGGTAACATTTCTTTGGCCAAGGCCTTTGTAGCTGGCAAAAAGCGTGTACCAAGTCCTGCAGCAGGGATGACAGCTTTTTTGACTTTTTGATTCTTCATGAGAACTCCTTAGATTATTTATTTTTTATCCCATTCATTTTCAGAGCGCAATTCATTGGACATCATATTGAGAATAGATTCCTTGATGTCAGCACCCTCATAGATGGATTTGTAGATTGCTGTTGTAATTGGCATATAGACATTGAGTTCTTGAGCGATTTCGTAGGCAACCTTAGTAGTTGAAATTCCCTCAATTACCATACCCATGTTACGTTCAATGTCTTCCAGTTTTTCGCCACGACCGAGTGCATCACCAGCACGCCAGTTACGTGAATGAATAGAAGTCCCTGTAACAATAAGATCACCAACCCCAGAAAGACCGCTGTAAGTCAAAGGGTCAGCACCAAGTTTTACACCCAAACGAGTGATTTCTGCGAGACCGCGAGTAATAACGGCTGCCTTAGCATTATCTCCATAGCCCATACCATGAAGGGCGCCGGCACCGACGGCAATAATGTTTTTAAGTGCCCCAGCTGTTTCAACACCAATAACATCTGAATTGGTGTAAAGGCGGAAGTAGTTATTACTGAACATACCTTGAACATAGCGTGCAGTCTCAAGATCTTTTGAGGCCGCTGTAATTAAGGTGATATCGCGAACGATAGTTTCTTCAGCATGGCTTGGACCGGATACGACAACAATGTCACTGCGAAGTTCTGCAGGAATCTCTTCCTCAAGGATAGTTGAGAGGCGTTCGTGTGTTCCTGGCTCCAATCCTTTTGAAGCATGCATGATAACAACTTCATGGTCCAAAAGTTCGGCAACTTGTTTGGCTACCAAACGAGTAACCTTGGTTGGAACAACGAAGAGAATAGCATTAACTCCATCTAAAGCTTGGGAAAGTTCTTTGTAGGCTTTAATGTTTTCATCCAAAACCACATCTTTGAAATAACGGGTGTTGGTATGTTTCTCGTTAATTTCATCAATTTGTTCAGGGATATTTCCCCAAATACGAACCTCGTGTCCGTTGTCATTGAGTACCTGAGCAAGGGCAGTTCCCCAAGAACCTGGGCCCAAGACAGCGATTTTTTGTTTTTTCATCATTAGGTCTCCCTTTAGGTCCTTTCTAACAAAGCAGAAAAAGACTATATTCCTTCTCATTATAACATAAGAAAAGCGTGTTTGTCTTGTACTCTCTGTTAGGAACGTAGGTGGTTATTATTTTTTAAGCCAGTTTTTAGCAATGTAACCTCCAATGAGAGCAGCCATGAGAGTTCCACCTATTAGAATTAAGACATGGCTAGTTGTAAATGGAACCATAACTTGGTCTACATAATCCTGTGTTTTCCCCTTGGCAAGGAGTTGTGCAATATAGGCTTTAGGAGCTAACCACATGGTAACAATGGGAGCCAAGTTTCCCAGAGAGAATATCATGTAGGAAAGTAGATTAAATTTATCATTCTCATAATTACCTTGCTTGGCAATAAAATCAGCGATTAGACCAGCTAAAAGGTTGGGAAGGAAGGTAAGGACAAAGTGACCAGAAGCAAAGAAGAAGACGGACATAAATATGCCTAGACAGGTAATAGCTCCAAATTGCTTG
Source organism: Streptococcus sp. C150 (assembly GCF_000187445.1). Lineage (NCBI taxonomy): Bacteria > Bacillati > Bacillota > Bacilli > Lactobacillales > Streptococcaceae > Streptococcus > Streptococcus sp. C150. Next base: position 157,905 of record NZ_GL698451.1, read on the forward strand.
GTCTTTCGGATAAGCCCCAAATAAACCCATCCTGCAAAGATAGCCACCATAGCAGGTGTGTGATACATGTTTTTGACTTTAAAAAATATTAAATCAATGGCGACAGCTATAGCTAAGCAAATAAAATAAAGCAGCATAGCCAGGATAGTCTCTTTGATAAGTCTTTTTTGACGCATGTGGCCTCCTAATCAATGTGAGGTGTCTTAGTTTTATTGAGCCAAGAGTATGCCAAACCAATGAAAATACCGCCGCCAATCCAGTTACCGAAGAAAACGACTACCCACTGACGTAGAATATTTGCCAATGTGAAATTGTCCACAGCATCACGGACACCATTGAAGCCTAGCAACATAAAGGAAGCAAAGTTAGCAATCAAGTGTTCATTCACCAAGAAGACAAACATAAAGATGGCTGATAGGGCAATGAAAATCTTGGCAGACTCTTCTTTGAGGAGCATATAGCCCAAGATAGCAAGGTTGACGAACATATTAGCAGTAATACCTTCAGTAAAGTTCATCCAATCTGTTTTTCCAAGTTTAGTGGAAACAGCAGTGACTAGGAAGCTCTTGTCTGTCAAATGGTGGAAAGAGAAGGATTGATTGAAAAACCAAGCTAAGATAAGAGCTCCGACAAAATTAAAGAAAGTACAATAGAGAAGGATGGTACAAACCTTACTCCATTTGATTTTGCCATAATAGGCACCACTAGTAAGGAACATCATGTTTGAAGTGGCTAACTCTCCGTTGAAAATGAGAACGAAGACCAATCCGATAGCAAAGATAAAGGCAAATACAAAGCGAGAAAGGGCTGGTATACCTGTAGCAATAATATCAGCACCAATAATCCCTACCGCAGTTGACATGGTAAGATAAGCGCCTGCAAGCATCGAACGCAAGGCATAGCGACCAAGGCTTTCGTTGAAGAGCGCTTCTTTTTTAGCGCAAGCAGCAAAAACTTTTTCTTGGAATTGAGACATAAATTTACCTCTAAGTAGTGTGACATGGAGCATGAGTAGCTACACATGCTTGGATGAAGGTTAATCTAAGATGACCATGAAAAAAGCCAGGACAGTTGTCCCAACTTTTCCAAGTCTTAATGTGAGGATGCTCCAGATGTTGCATCTGCGTCTGGAGCTGCATCGCCACCGTGACTGCCGGCATCTGATGCTCCAGATGTTGCGTCGCTACCGCCATGACTAGCTGCAGCCGGTGCAAAAGGACCACTTCCTCCGACAAGGCGTTGACCAGTTGTTTCGAGATACCAGTCAAGCCATGGTTTAAAGTTAAAGACGATTTCATTGATTCCTGCATAAGAACCATCATCATAGTACATAGCCTGATAATTGTGTGTGTTGATAACCCCTTCAGGTGAGCCTGGGACAATCGTACGCACATATTCTTGGTTGCCGTTACGAAGGGTACCGATAACCCATTCCACATTTTTCATACGAGCTGGTGGAAGTGAACCGTGAACTGTTGACATACGGCTACCTGATTGAGGTGGCACACGTTTGGCAAACATGGTATCAGGATCTTGATGGGCATTATTGTAGTAGAGGAATTGGTTATTATCATCGGCATAAGTTAATTCAAATGGCATAGCCTTGAGGAACATGTCAATTTGGTTAACTGTCAAAATACCGTGATCTAGTTTAACATATGTATCACCAGACACTGCACCAGTGATTTCAGCTACTTTTTCTACCCATTCTGGATCGTCAGGATCAACCTCGGTAACAGTTGTAGCGATTGGGTTGTTACAATCTAAGTCTTCTGGTTCAATTGGTTTTGGTTTTTTCAATTTAGAAACCACTCCTACATATTGGACAAAATTGTCTAAGCATTGTTCAAGGAAGTTAACAGTACCTTCATTTGTGATGTTACCATCAAGGTCGAAAGCTTCTTTGGCCTTACCAAGCAAGAATTCATTACCTGGAAGTGTATAGGCGTTGACACCAGGTGCTTCAAGGATTTTACGCAAATGTACTTGGGCGCGTGAAGTTCCTTGGTCGTAGTAAGATGCCCCAACAATCATGACAGGTTTGTTTTCAAATGGGTGCACTTCGAATGAGAGCCACTCTAAAACAGATTTAAGCGCTGCAGAAATGGTGTGGTTGTGTTCGGGAGTTGCAATGATGACCCCATCAGCGCGTGTAATCTTGTTGTTAAGCAAGCGAAGTTGGAAGCTTTCGTCCCATTTTTCGTCTTGGTTAAACATAGGCACTTCGTCAATTTCCAAGACTTCAAGTTCAAATTTAATTTTAAAATGTCTTCTGATAAATTCGAGCAATTTACGGTTGTATGATTGATCATAATTTGCTCCAACAAGTCCAACAAATTTCATAGTTTCTAGTCTCCTGTATTATAAGCTTTCCCAGTCAAAGTTTTCAGCTTCTTTATGTAGCAATTCTGTAGCGTGTGAGAGTTTACCAGTGATTTTAACAAACAGACGGAAGTCATCAAAAATGGCGTCTAATTTTTGAATAACATCAAGGTCAACCAAATCACCATTGCCATCAAAAGCTTGGAGAGAATGTGATAGCAAGAATTCGTCTGGAAGCACATTAGCTTTGATTTCTGGAGCGTTCAAGATTTGACGGAGTTGTAGCTGTGCGCGAGAAGCACCAAGAGTTCCGTAAGATGCCCCTGTAATCATAACGGGTTTATTCAAAAGAGGGAACACACCGTATGACACCCAAGCTAGAGCGTTCATAAGAACAGCAGGAATAGAATGGTCATATTCAGGTGTTCCAATGATGACCCCATCGGCTTCTTCAATTTTCTTAACAACCTCTAGGACATTTTCTGGAAGTTGTTTATTGGCTGGCTTGTTAAAGACAGGGAAGTCTTTAATTTCTACGAGTTCGATGTCTGCCTTATCTGCAAAATGTTTCTGAATATATTGCAATAATTGTCTATTAGTTGAACGCTTTGAATTCGTACCAACAAGTCCGATGAATTTCATGACAATTCTCCTTAAAAGTATTATATCTTATACTATGTTAGCGTTTTCCTACCTAAAAGTCAATCTTAGTTTAATGAGAATGCCATTAGACTGCTACCTTTGTCATCTTATTTCGAATAGATTATAATAGGATGGATATCAAAAAAGCTACTCTTTTTGTTAAAGCTAGTGTTGCTAATTTTACAAGACAAAGTCAATAGATGTATCGAAAGGAAAAAATAATGACAAAAATTCGTGGATTTGAACTCGTATCAACCTATAACAATCAGGACTTGCTTCCAAAACGTGAGACAGCTCATGCTGCAGGCTATGATTTAAAGGTAGCAGAGAACACTGTAATTGCTCCTGGAGAAATTGTTCTCGTTCCAACAGGTGTTAAGGCTTACATGCAACCTGGTGAGGTCCTCTATCTCTTTGACCGTTCATCGAACCCTCGTAAAAAGGGGCTGGTTTTAATCAATTCTGTAGGTGTTATTGATGGCGATTATTATGGTAATCCTGGAAATGAGGGTCATATCTTCGCTCAGATGAAAAATATTACTGATCAACCCGTGACTCTTGAAGTTGGCGAACGCATTGTTCAAGGTGTCTTTATGCCTTTCTTGATTGTTGATGGAGATGAGGCAGATGGTGTGCGAACTGGCGGATTTGGGTCAACTGGACAGTAGAGGGAGCAAAGTGGCAGATTATTTGTTAGTAATCGATATGCAGTCAGATTATGTTGCTGTAGGAAAAGCATATCATGAAGAACTGATTGCAGCTGTAAATGACAAAATTGCTAGCTATCCCAGCGACCGGGTTATCTATATTCTCAATCGTTTTTTCTGGGAGAGAAAAGATAGAAAGAAGAAATTTGCGACCGGCTTGCTGCTTGTATTTTCTCGTATCTTTGAGAAATCTCGGGCTTCTTGCTTTACTAATCCAGATTTAAAAGATTTTTTAGAGGAAAATGGTGCTAAGAGCATAGAGTTTATAGGGGTAGATGGCAATGGCTGTGTCAAGGCTTCCGTTTTAACGGCTGTCAAGGAGAATTATCAGGTTTCTGTCGATTTGTCTGCTGTCGGAGTTGTCAACCAGAAGAAATTTCAAAATACATTGTATAAGTGGCGCTCTATAGGAGTTGCAGTAGAAGGAGAATTATTATAGCTAAGAAAAAATCAACTTTTGTTTGTCGAGAATGTGGCTACAATTCACCCAAATATCTAGGGCGCTGTCCCAACTGTTCTTCTTGGTCCTCTTTTGAGGAAGAAGTTGAGGTGCAGGAGGTTAAAAATGCCCGTGTCAGTTTGACGGGTGAAAAGTCTAAACCAACTAAATTAAAAGAAGTCTCTTCGATTAATTATGCTCGCATAAAGACCGACATGGATGAGTTTAACCGTGTCTTAGGTGGCGGTGTGGTTCCAGGTAGCCTGGTTCTTATTGGAGGGGACCCAGGGATAGGAAAATCGACCCTTCTCTTACAAGTGTCAACACAGCTGGCTAACAAGGGAACTGTCCTCTATGTATCTGGGGAAGAATCTGCCGAGCAAATCAAATTGCGGAGTGAACGTTTAGGTGATATTGATAACGAATTTTATCTTTATGCTGAGACCAATATGCAAGCCGTTCGCAGTCAAGTGGAGGCTATAAAACCTGATTTCCTCATTATCGACTCTATTCAGACCATCATGAGTCCAGAGATTTCTGGCGTTCAAGGTTCGGTTTCTCAGGTTCGTGAAGTTACTGCTGAACTCATGCAGATTGCCAAAACCAATAACATTGCCACCTTTATCGTTGGGCATGTGACCAAGGAGGGACAGCTGGCTGGGCCACGTATGTTGGAACACATGGTGGATACTGTGCTCTATTTTGAGGGGGAACGTCACCATACCTTCCGTATTTTACGAGCAGTCAAAAACCGTTTTGGTTCAACCAATGAGATTGGGATTTTTGAGATGCAGTCTGGTGGTTTGGTAGAGGTTCTAAACCCTAGCCAAGTTTTCTTAGAAGAACGCCTAGACGGTGCCACAGGTTCTGCCATTGTTGTCACAATGGAAGGTAGCAGACCTATCCTAGCTGAAGTTCAAGCCTTGGTGACACCAACCGTCTTTGGTAATGCCAAGCGGACAACAACAGGACTGGATTTTAACCGTGTTAGCCTTATCATGGCTGTTTTAGAGAAACGCTGCGGACTTCTTCTTCAAAATCAAGACGCCTATCTCAAATCAGCTGGTGGTGTCAAATTAGACGAGCCGGCTATTGACCTTGCTGTTGCCGTTGCTATTGCTTCCAGTTACAAGGAGCTTCCAACCAATCCCCAGGAAGCCTTTATAGGAGAAATTGGCTTGACTGGAGAGATTCGCCGTGTGACTCGGATTGAGCAGCGCATCAATGAAGCCGCTAAACTAGGCTTTACTAGGATTTATGCCCCTAAAAATTCCCTTCATGGCATGGCAATTCCAGAAGGTATTCAGGTTGTTGGGGTCACAACGGTAGGAGAAGTGCTCAAAAAAGTCTTCTCTTAAAAAAATCTTGCCCAAAGCGATATATTGTAAGCGCTTGCAAAAATATCTGTTCAATGCTATACTTTTCTTAAGAATAGGGAGGTATTTATGATGCAATTTTTCACAGACAGCAATATGCAATTCCCACTGGTAGAGTTAACTCTTAATCAAGGTGAAACGGTTTTTATCCAACGTGGCAGTATGGTATACCACACACCTAATGTAACCCTGAGTACTAGATTAAATGCTAGTGGCTCAGGGTTGGGTCGCCTTGTGAAAGCGGTTGGGCGTTCAATGGTTTCGGGTGAAAGTAGCTTTATTACTCAGGTTGTTGCTCAGTCCAATAATGGTTATTTGGCTTTGGCACCTGATTCCCCAGGTCAGGTGATTCCTTTGTATCTGGGTGAAAAGCAGTACCGACTTAATGATGGTGCCTTTCTAGCACTTGATGGCACGGCCTACTATACAATGGAATACCAGTCTGTTGGTAAGGCTCTTTTTGGTGGCCAAGGTGGCTTCTTTGTGATGACGACACAAGGTCAAGGGACCCTTTTGGCCAATGCTTACGGTTCCATCAAAAAAATTGAGCTGAACAATCAAGAAGTGACTATTGACAATGCCCATGTTGTTGCTTGGAGTCAGTCTCTGGATTACAATATTCATTTGGAAAATGGTTTCTGGCAGTCTATCGGAACAGGAGAAGGGGTTGTTAATACCTTTAGAGGGACAGGCGAGATTTATGTTCAGAGTCTCAATCTTCAGACCTTTGCAGGCCTTCTTAATCGCTACTTACCAAAACGATCATAATAGTAATGACGAGAGTATCCTAACCTTTGTGATACTCTTGTTTTTCTTTTTCAGCAATTCATTTAACTGACAAGGTTTTTAAAAGGTGGTAAGATATAACCTAGATAATTTAATGTTTATCCTAATTTGTCCACTAGAAAGTGAGTTACTATGTCTTATTTTAAAAACTTTCTCAATGCTAATAATGCCTATGTCGATTTGCATGGGACAGGCCATCTTCCCTTGAAACCAAAGACAAAGGTTGCTATTGTGACCTGTATGGATTCTCGCCTTCACGTTGCTCAAGCCTTGGGCTTAGCTCTTGGTGATGCCCATATTCTACGTAATGCAGGTGGGCGTGTGACAGAAGACATGATTCGTTCTTTAGTCATTTCTGAACAACAGATGGGAACACGTGAAATAGTGGTTCTCCACCATACAGATTGTGGTGCTCAGACCTTTAAGAACGATGAATTTACAGCTTACCTCAATAAAGAACTAGGTGTTGATGTGTCTGATAAAGACTTTCTTCCATTCACTGATGTTGAAGAGAGTGTTCGTGAAGATATGGCTATTTTACGTCAGTCACCGCTTATTCCTGAAGATGTCGTTATTTCCGGTGCAGTTTATGATGTTGATACTGGACGAATGACCCAAGTAAATCCTTAATACTGAATAGTTAAGCAGGCACGAATGCCTGCTTTTTATGATTCAACGCAAAAAAACTCAGCACACTGAAATAATGTACTGAGTCTGTCTCATTGTCTAAGTGACGATAAAAATAAGAATGACAGTCCCTAAATAGAAGAGACTGGTGATGAAGAAACTGATGCGCCAGAATAATTTAAAGAACCGTTTAAACTTAAAGGATTGTGTCTTCCTTAACATCTGAATTGTGATAATGATAGCTGCCAAGGATAGCAAGATTGTGATGTATGGCAAAAAACTATGAGTAAAGGAACGTGCTGATACGGCAACTACTTCAATAAAGTATAGCGGAAAGGTTAAATCAGCAAAATTAAGCCCAAGGTATTTTAAACTGAAGAAGCGATGGATAATAAAAGCAAAGATAGGTGTTAAAATCAAAAATGCTATGGCAAAGAATTTATATAGAATCATAAATCTATTTTACCTCGAAAAGGGCTTTATGTAAATTTTTTCCTAAACTTAATAAGAATTTCTTGCATCTAAAAGGAATTTCTGTATAATAGATAAGGTATGTAAAAACATACTTGTGGGAGGTAACAAAACTTACTTACCGCCAAAACCACAATAGGAGGAAATTACAAAATGGCTAAAAAAGTCGAAAACATCGTAAAACTTCAGATTCCTGCTGGTAAAGCGACTCCAGCTCCACCAGTTGGACCAGCCCTTGGTCAAGCCGGAATCAACATCATGGGATTCACTAAAGAGTTTAACGCTCGTACAGCTGACCAAGCTGGTATGATCATCCCAGTTGTTATCTCTGTGTATGAAGATAAATCATTTGATTTCATCACTAAAACACCACCAGCTGCTGTTCTTTTGAAAAAAGCAGCAGGTGTTGAAAAAGGTTCAGGTACTCCAAACTCAGTTAAAGTTGCTTCAGTAACTCGTGCACAAGTACAAGAAATTGCTGAAACTAAAATGCCTGACTTGAACGCCGCAAACATCGAATCAGCTATGCGTATGATCGAAGGTACTGCACGTTCAATGGGATTCACTGTTACTGACTAATTCAGTTAACAAGAAAACCACAGACGTCGTCTCACTTCGCTGAGTGACGTGGAAGATGAAAGTCGTTATGACCACATTACACAAGGAGAAATAATTAAATGGCTAAAAAAAGCAAACAAATGCGTGCTGCTCTTGAGAAAATCGACAGCACAAAAGCTTACAGCGTAGAAGAAGCTGTAGCTCTTGCACAAGAAACTAACTTCGCAAAATTCGATGCTACTGTTGAAGTATCATACAACCTTAACATCGACGTTAAGAAAGCTGACCAACAAATCCGTGGCGCGATGGTATTGCCAAACGGTACTGGTAAAACTCAACGTGTTCTTGTATTTGCTCGTGGTGCTAAAGCTGAGGAAGCTAAAGCAGCAGGTGCTGACTTCGTTGGTGAAGATGAACTCGTTGCTAAAATCAACGGTGGATGGCTTGACTTTGACGTTGTTGTTGCAACACCAGATATGATGGCTATCGTTGGTCGTCTTGGACGTGTCCTTGGACCACGTAACTTGATGCCAAACCCTAAAACTGGTACAGTAACTATGGACGTTGCTAAAGCAGTTGAAGAGTCTAAAGGTGGTAAAATCACTTACCGTGCTGACAAAGCAGGTAACGTACAAGCTATCATCGGTAAAGTTTCATTTGAAGCTGAAAAATTGGTTGAAAACTTTAAAGCATTTAACGATGCTATCCAAAAAGCTAAACCAGCTACAGCGAAAGGTGCTTACATTACAAACCTTTCAATCACTACTACACAAGGTGCTGGTATCAAAGTTGATCCAAACTCATTGTAAGAGTAGTAAGGAACCTATCTTCGGATAGGTTTTTTTGTTGCCTGAAGTGAGATGTATGAACAGAAAATAAAAATATTCAGAAAGTAGTTTTAATTTTCCGAACTTATGGTATAATTTAAGCGTATACACATCATTATTGAATGTTTAAACTTATGACATTGCAAATTTAAGGAGACGATGCATGAAAAAGAGTAAGGTATTTTTGCTGGCGGCCGTAGGTCTGCTATCTGTGGGTGTTTTAGCAGCTTGTTCGTCATCAAGTAAGACATCTGGGAAGACTTATAATTATGTTTATGGTGGTGATCCTGCAACCCTAGATTATGTTTCTACAAATAAGAAAAATATGACTACAGCTGTTAGTAATGGTGTTGATGGTTTGTTTGAGAATGACCAATATGGTAACCTTAAACCATCTGTAGCTGAAAGTTGGTCTGTTTCCCAAGATGGTTTGACCTATACCTATAAGATTCGTAAGGGTGTTAAATGGTACACTTCAGATGGTGAAGAATACGCTGATGTGACAGCCAAGGACTTTGTGACTGGGCTTAAACATGCTGCTGATACAAAATCTGAGGCTATTTACTTGTTGCAAAACTCTGTTAAAGGCTTGAATGACTATGTTTCAGGAGATAATAAAAACTTTGCAGATGTAGGGATTAAGGCTATTGATGATCATACCTTGCAATATACTCTTAGTGAACCAGAGCCTTATTGGAATTCCAAGTTGACTTATTCAGTGACTTGGCCTGTTAACGCAGATTTTTTGAAATCGAAAGGGAAAGACTTTGGTAAATCAACAGATCCAACTTCTATTCTTTATAATGGACCATTCCTTCTTAAATCACTGACAACTAAATCCTCAATTGAGTTTGTTAAGAACGAAAATTATTGGGATAAGGACAATGTCCACTTTGACAATGTTAAGTTAACTTACGATGATGGGACAGACCAAGAATCTTTGGAACGTAATTTTACGGATGGTGTCTACAACCTAGCACGTCTATTCCCAACAAGTTCGAATTATTCTAAAGTTGCCAAACAGTATAAAGATGACATCTACTACACACAACCTGGTGCCGCTGTAGAAGGTGTTGGTATTAACATTGATCGTCAAACTTATGGTCATACTTCTAAAGAAAATGATCAACAAAAGTCATCAACGAAAGCAGCTCTTCTTAACAAAGATTTCCGTCAATCGTTGAGTTTTGCCATTAATCGTACGAATTATGCAGCTCAATTGAATGGTAAAGAGGCAGGAAAAACAGCTGTCCGTAATATCTTTGTCAAACCTGATTTTGTACAGGCAGATGGCAAAAACTTTGGAGCTATGGTGATGGAACAACTTCCAGCCTTTGGTGATGAGTGGGCAGGCGTGAATCTTGCCGATAGTCAAGACGGACTTTACAACCCAGAAAAGGCTAAAGCTGAGTTTGCTAAAGCTAAAGCAGCTCTTCAAGCAGAAGGAGTACAGTTCCCTATTCATTTGGATGTTCCTGTTAATCAGACAAATAAGATTTATGTGAATCAAGTACAATCACTTAAAGAATCTGTTGAATCTGCTCTAGGAAAAGATAATGTTGTACTTGATCTCCACCAAATGTCATCTGATGATTTCTACAATATCACTTATTCTGCGGCAAATGCAGCAGCAGAAGATTGGGATTTATCAGTTGGTGTTGCCTGGGAACCAGACTATCTAGATCCATCTACTTACCTTGATGTCTTGAAGACTACTAATAGCGAGAATACGAAGTCCTTTATGGGATATGATAATCCTAATAGCCCAGCAGCTGAAAAAGTAGGTCTTAAAGAATACGATCAGCTCGTTGACGATGCTTCTAAAGAAACAACCAATTTAACAGCTCGTTATGAAAAATATGCCAAAGCTCAAGCATGGTTGACAGATAGTTCGCTGTATATCCCAACAACTACTTATAATGGGGCTGCAGCTGTGATTTCACGTATCAAGCCATTCTCTGGAGCTTATGCTCAAGCAGGTGATAAAGGTTCGACTTACTACTTCAAGTATCTCCAATCTCAAGATAATATTGTTACTAAGAAACAGTATGATTCGGCCTACAAAGATTGGTTGAAAGAAAAAGCGAAATCTAATGACAAGGCTCAGAAAGATTTTGAAAAACACATTAAGTAATCTATACAAAACGACTTCCTATAGGTGGTCGTTTTTTTGATAAAATTTCTCGAACCATCTCTAGATTGTGATATAATAAGAAGGATTGGTACTCGCTTACAAACCTTTATTGTGAAGGTAAAAAAAGTTGAGTTGCCTGCTGATACTTGAAATTTTAGAGTCGCCTCTTGAGATAGATTCTAATCTAATGAAGTATCCAAAGACTGAAGAATGAAACATAAAAAGGAGACTTATCTTGGCTAAAGATATTCGTGTTCGTTACGCACCAAGTCCAACAGGACTTTTACACATTGGTAATGCCCGTACAGCATTGTTTAATTACCTCTATGCTCGTCATCATGGCGGTACTTTCATTATCCGTATTGAAGATACTGACCGTAAACGTCACGTTGAAGATGGTGAACGTTCTCAACTTGATAACTTGCGTTGGTTGGGAATTGACTGGGATGAAAGTCCAGAGACACATGAAAATTACCGTCAATCAGAGCGTTTGCCACTTTATCAAAAATATATTGATCAGCTCTTGGCAGAAGGTAAGGCTTACAAGTCATATGTGACTGAAGAAGAATTGGCAGCAGAGCGTGAACGTCAAGAAGCTGCTGGTGAAACACCTCGTTATATCAATGAATTTCTTGGCATGACTGAAGAAGAAAAAGCTGCCTACATCGCCGAACGTGAAGCGGCAGGTATCGTTCCAACAGTTCGTTTAGCTGTTAATGAGTCAGGAATTTACAAATGGCATGATATCGTTAAAGGAGATATCGAATTTGAAGGTGGTAATATCGGTGGTGATTGGGTTATCCAGAAGAAAGATGGTTACCCAACTTACAACTTTGCGGTAGTTATTGATGACCACGATATGCAAATTTCACACGTTATCCGTGGAGATGACCACATTGCTAATACACCAAAACAACTTATGGTTTATGAAGCTCTTGGTTGGGAAGCTCCTGAGTTTGGACACATGACCCTTATCATCAATTCTGAAACAGGTAAGAAGTTGTCTAAACGTGATACGAACACCCTTCAATTTATAGAGGATTATCGTAAAAAAGGTTACCTTCCAGAAGCAGTCTTTAACTTCATTGCTCTTCTTGGTTGGAATCCTGGTGGAGAAGACGAAATCTTCTCTCGTGAAGAGCTGATTAAACTCTTTGATGAAAATCGTCTCAGTAAATCTCCAGCAGCCTTCGATCAAAAGAAATTAGATTGGATGAGTAATGACTACATTAAGAATGCAGATTTCGACAAGGTCTTTGCTCTTTGTAAGCCTTTCTTGGAAAAAGCTGGCCGCTTGACAGACAAGGCTGAAAAATTAGTGGAACTCTACAAGCCACAAATGACAGCTGCAGAAGAAATTGTTCCTCTTACGGATCTCTTCTTTGAAGATTTCCCAGAATTGACAGAAGCTGAAAAAGAATTTATGGCTGGTGAAACAGTACCAACAGTGCTTAAAGCCTTTAAAGCGAAACTTGAAGCAATGTCAGATGATGAATTTGTCACTGAGAATATTTTCCCACAAATTAAGGCTGTTCAAAAAGAAACAGGAATTAAAGGGAAAAACCTCTTCATGCCAATCCGTATCGCTGTTTCAGGAGAAATGCACGGTCCAGAATTGCCAGATACTATTTTCTTGCTTGGTCGTGAAAAATCAATTAAACATATTAATCAAGTTCTTGAGACGCTATAAAAACGAACCCAACATCTGTTGGGTCAGATTGAAGACAAAGCCCTCAGAAGTTATACTTCTGGGGACTTTTCTTGCTTCGAAGGAGTATAATAAAAGAAAAGGTATTTGATGAGGTACTCCTATGTTTCACAAAGATAATCCTGAATATAATCGTCGTCAAATAGGTTTCTATACACTTGATGAACTTGTGCCTAAAGACCATTTTCTAAGAAAAGTTGAAGAAACGATTGATTTTTCTTTTATTTATGATGTTGTTGAGGATAGTTATTCTTCAGATAATGGTCGCCCTAGTCTAGACCCTGTTTTGTTAGTTAAGATTCCTTTGATTCAATGTTTTTATGGCATTCGTTCTATGCGCCAAACCATCAAGGATATCGAGGTGAATACGGCTTATCGTTGGTTTCTTGGCTTATCTCTGGATGATAAGGTACCACATTTTACAACTTACGGTAAGAACTATAGCCGACGCTTTCAAAATAAAGAATTGTTAGCACACATTTTTAGTCATGTGCTTCATCACGTTTTGGAGGCGGGGCTCATTGATCCCTCAGAAATCTTCATCGATGGGACACATATCAAGGCAGCTGCTAATAATCATAAGTACCAAAATGTTGTTGTTGATCAAAAAGCTAAATTCATGAGTGAACAACTGGATGTTGAGATTAATTTAGACAGGAAGAAGCATGCAAAAAAGTTCTTAAAGCCCGACCAAAAAAGGCGAAGGACTAAATCTAAAGAAACAATCAACGACTGATCCAGATAGTGGTTGGTTTCACAAAGGGAGAACACAAGGAAGTCTTCGCTTATAATGCTCAGGTAGCTTGTGATAAACATGGTTGGGCCTTGGCTTATACAGTTGAAGCAGGTAACATCCATGATAGTCAGG
>NZ_GL698451.1:171442-188511 GCF_000187445.1 Streptococcus sp. C150
TTTTACAACTTACGGTAAGAACTATAGCCGACGCTTTCAAAATAAAGAATTGTTAGCACACATTTTTAGTCATGTGCTTCATCACGTTTTGGAGGCGGGGCTCATTGATCCCTCAGAAATCTTCATCGATGGGACACATATCAAGGCAGCTGGCTAATAATCATAAGTACCAAAATGTTGTTGTTGATCAAAAAGCTAAATTCATGAGTGAACAACTGGATGTTGAGATTAATTTAGACAGGAAGAAGCATGCAAAAAAGTTCTTAAAGCCCGCCAAAAAAGGCGAGGCTAAATCTAAGAAACAATCAACGACTGATCCAGATAGTGGTTGGTTTCACAAGGGAGAACACAAGGAAGTCTTCGCTTATAATGCTCAGGTAGCTTGTGATAAACATGGTTGGGCCTTGGCTTATACAGTTGAAGCAGGTAACATCCATGATAGTCAGGCCTTTTCTGCTCTTTTCGCCAAGTTAGAACCCTTCTCCCCTGAATTCATTATTGCGGATTCAGGCTACAAAACACCTAGTATTGCCAAGTTTCTTTTAGAAAAAGAGATTACGCCAGTATTTCCTTACACTAGGCCAAGAGGTAAGAGAGGCTTTCTACGTCCTAAAGACTTTGTCTATGACAAGCATTTTGACTGCTATCTTTGTCCAGAGAACCAGGTATTAACTTACCGTACAACGACACGTGAAGGTTATAGAGAATATAAAAGTAATCCCGAAATTTGTAAGACCTGTCCCTTGTTAGCGATTTGTACTGAAAGTCGCCAGCACCAAAAAGTTGTAGTGCGTCATATTTGGAAAGATGCCTTAGAAATCTGTGAAGATATCCGTCATCAAAGTGGGATGAAGGAACGGTACCAACACCGGAAAGAAACGATAGAACGTTTATTCGGAACAGCTAAAGAATATCATAACTTGCGTTATACCAGAGAAAAAGGAAAGTCCAAAATGGAAGATAAGGTTGGGCTTACTTTGGCATGTCTAAATATCAAAAAATTGGTAAAAATGATGGTAGGGAAGACCTGTTATTTTATCCAAATACCTCAATATTATTGGATTATGGGAGAATTAAGTGTGAATATAAAAAAAAGACAAACATCAAAAACGATGTTTGTCTTCATTCTGACCCAACATCTGTTGGGTTTTATAATGTAGATAAACCGAGCCATTTGAGAAGCCACTTACTAGATTATATATCTAGTTGGTATTAGAGCTTTTTGGAAGAGATGGCACTTTAATGTAATGATGATATATAATAATCTATTTATCATTTTCAAAAACGAAAATTAGTTTTATAATAGATAAATAAGAAAACAAGAAGGGAGAGGACGTTATGAGAAGATTTAATTGGTATTTTTACTATGTTATTGGTATGTATCCATAAAAAATCAAAAAGTCGGTTAAAGAGCTTTAGTTTTTCTAAGCTCTTTTTAATGTGTGCTTGGGCTGTATAGTAGGGGAAAGGTTCTAAGAGGTAGAGAAACTTTTGAAAGCTCTTAACTTGGGAAATGCGTTTTATATTTTTAGTTTTTTCTAATAGGAGTAACGCTAAATTATATATTTATGTTACAATAAAGTAGGTTGATTTTTGAAAGGAAAGGGGGGAGCATAGAGATGATTGTCCTATTTACAGTTCTACGTCTATTGGCTATTTTAATTGTTAGCCATGACATGTCGGACCTGCTCAAAACGTGGAAGAGTAAAGTCTATTTTATCATTGGTAGTCTCTTGCTCTCTCTATTTGTAGGAGGCATCACAGGTTCACTTTTAGCACTCTTATTTTGTCATCTATTCTTAAATAAAACATCAAGTCGTGAAAAGAATTCATTTCTTTTCACCTTTTTGCCGTGGGTCTTTGTTGAGGTAACTTCTAAATTACTTCAACTTTACTTCTTCCCATGGATTTTTCAAATTAATTATTTACAAGTAAAAGATACCCCAGTACTTATTGCTCTATCTTATCTTTTGGTATATCCAATCTTCCATTTGATTGTCAAGGTCTTCTTTATTGACTTCAGTGCTCTTGATATCATGGGGAATAACCACACTTACCAAGTTAGGCAACGTCTGTTGGTTGGGGTGACTTTAGCATATATTATCTTATCTCTAGTTATTTTCTATGCGAGTAATGTCCTTCCTTATATGGGACTCTTTATTTATTTAGCAGGTAGTATTACAGTTGTTTATTCAATTCTCTTTATTTTACTATTTGCTCAGCTCAATATTTATTCTAAGAGGAGAGTAAAGGACCAATTGGCTGAAGAGATGATTAGGCACGAAGAAAGTTTAGAAGAATATAGCCACCGTTTAGAAAAACTCTATAATGATATTTCTCAGGTTAAGAAGGATTATTTGGAAGGGCTTAAGAATATGGAAGATAGTATTCAACGCCGAGATTTACCTGCTTTGAAGCAGGAATATGCGGAGCTTCTAGAAAAATCTGGGAATAGTTTAACGTTGTCAAATTATGAATTGTCACGTTTAATCAATTTGGAAATCACCTCTCTCAAGAGTCTTTTCTCTGCAAAAGTGCTTGAAGCTGAGAACCTAGGAATAAAGGTCAATTTAGAGTTACCAGATGTCATATCATCTACGCAAATTGAGGCTCTAGATTTGGTAGTGATTTCTTCTGTGTTCTTGAATAATGCTATAGAAGCTACAGTGAAATCTGAAGATCCAACGTTAACAATATCTTTCTTTAAAAATCAGGACTACCTTACCTTAGTTATTGACAATACGACGAGGGAGGAACGTATTCCTGTGTCCAGAATATTTGATGAAGGAGTTTCTAGTAAAGGCGAAGGTCGCGGTCTTGGTCTGTCTAAAGTAGCAGAGATACTTAATCGCTATCCAAAAGTAAATCTTGAAACTCGGAGTTGTGATTATCATTTCACACAAGTTCTGTCTTTCCGAGATAACTGATAGGACAGAGTGAATTTTTAAGGATAAGATACGGGGAAATAGAAAGGGGAAATAGCACATGCAACTCGCGATTGATGGCCTTATTGCTTTGGTTGTTGTCGTTTCGCATCTAGTGATTTCAGCTAGACTAGCTTATCTAGATGTTTTTAATTATCGTTATATTCCTTATGTAGTAGTGGTAGCTGTTGTTAAGTGGCTAGCAAAAATATTATGGCAAATTGATATTCCAGATGCCATTTATCTCCTAGTTTTTATTTTTCTTGAAAAGCCTCAAGCGTCAAGAGAAGAAAAGTATTTTTGTGCTTTCTTTGCTCCTGTATTCTGGACTTTAGTTACTAGCTTCTTCAGTTTTTACCTTTTTCGCGTTTTCTTTAATAAGCCAATCGACTTAGTTCCAAATAACCTGGGAATTTTAGCTGTGGATAGTGTGGTTCTTCCATTCTTTCTAGGATTGCAAAAAATGTTTGGTTTAGACCGCTTTTTTGAGAAACCCTTTGAAGGGTTGCAAGATAAGTACAAGAGTATGCTTCTGCAAGTAGATATGATTTTAATTATCAGTTATCTTCTTATTCTTTTTAAGCAAGAGATATTCTCGTTACTTTTGAGTCAAACCTATCTTCCAGGCTATCCTCAGATTTATATTTGGGTAGGGCTCCTTATACATATGTATATTTTAGTTCGTTTTGTTTCCTATAGTAAAGATGTCCGTGATAGCGAAATTCTTCGAGAACAAGAGGAGCATTTAAGAAGTTTGGAAGCCTACAATCAAAAAATAGAGGCTGCATATAAAAGTGTGCGTTCTTTCAAACATGATTATGAGAATGTCTTAATTAGTATGCAGACTAGTATTGATAGTGGAGATTTTAATTTGATTGAACAAACCTATCAGGACATTCTGAAAAAGGCAGGACAAGAACTCATTGAAGAAGATGATGAAAATGCCTCTTGATCATAAATAGGAAATATTATCATGAACTTACAGCTTTGGACTATGGTAACTCTTGAAAATAGTTTTATTCAGATCATTAGTTTTCATATTACCTGGTTTATTTATAAAAAATTAACAGGGAGCTCACTAGCTTATTGGAAAGTACTTCTCTTAAGTCTTTTAGGGATAATAGTATCACTTGGTAAAGGTGATGGCTTCTATTATCAAGTGATTATTTTTCTAGGGTTGGCTCTTAAGGAACGTCGCAAACACCGCCTGACATTATGGGCAAGTCTTTTTTTTGGAGCCTTCTCAGTCATTTTTACAGATTTATTTGCAACCTTTACACCTTTCTATGTTTTCAATAATCTGTTTGTAAATATGACTTTGGGTGAAATCCAAGAAAACTTCTTACTGGAATTACTATCTTATGTGATGATTTATCCCTTCTTCCTTTATATCAATTATCTTTCAAGTTCAGATATTGATAAGGTCAAGGAATTAATTTATTCACGTGGTCGAGAACGTTTATTAATAGCAGTTGATTTGACCTTTGCAGTGTATATTTTTTGCAGTACTTTCCTGATGTCAACTGGTGGTAATGTTGGAAAACCTATTTTCTTTGCTATGGCGGTCTATCTCTTAATGGTGACAACGCTAAACCGCTATTCACATAAATTTGTTAGGGAGCGTAGCCAAGAAGCTGTTGATACTTATGTTTACAACTTAAAAGTGTATAATCAACACATTGAGGCTCTTTTTACAAAAGTAAAACCTACTCAACAAGATTTTGAGAATCTTTTGATAGCTCTTGAGACACCTCTTGCGAAGAATCAGCTATCAGAAGTTTTAGCAGTATATCATGAACATTTGAATCATCTTAGATTGGATGACTTGGATTTAAATGATAAATTAGCTCCTCTGTTTGAAATTCCTTATCCAGAATTAAGGAGTTGGATTGTTAACCAAATCATTCCTTTGGAGCAAAAGGGAATTATGGTTCGGTTAGATGTCAACGTTGTTGATTATCCTAAACATTTAAATATTGCGGTGCTTATTACTGTCTTGGAACGCTGTATTAACCTGGCTGAAAAGCTTTGTGTAGAGGAGCCAGAGACAGATATTGGTTTCCTTATCCAACAGAATGAGGACGGTAATCTCTGCTTTGTTATTGAAAATACCAACCAGGAAGCTACCCCAGAACTTGATGGTAGGTTAGCGATTAGTCGTGATTTAGCGCAGTTTTGCTGGTCAAATGGTATTGGTTTAACTAACAAAAAAGAATTATTTAAAACCTATCAAATTGTTACGGTAGGACTATAAAGATAGAAAGGACGGAAGTAGCTATGCTAGGTAACATCGTGTTCCAAATTTTGATGTTTGTCATTATTTGGGATATCTATCTACGTATTGGTGGTCAAAACACTAATCTCAAAAATCGTGTGCTCTATTTGTTATTCGATGTTGCCTTATGTATTTGGGGACAACTTATTGGACGCTATCTAGGTGTAGTGCCTCCTTTAGTCTCCATTGTGACTTTGACGTTTAGTTATCAACTAAATAAGACGGTTACTTCTGTAGAGCGATTCTTTTTAGGTTTCTATCCAGTGGTACTAGTCGATTTAGCAAGGCGCTTCTTGGCTACTTTCTTTTTTCCACCGATAATTGGCGTAGCGGCGTCAACTTTGAATAATAATATTTGGTGGTCTATGGTACCACTTTCCTTTGTCGTGTTGACAGTCAGAATTGTAGACTTCATTTTGCGTCTTGATTTCACAGATATCTTGAAGGTAGCTACCCAACAAGAGAAGAAAAATCGTCTGGGATTGGTTAACATGCTTCTTTTGATTTATTATTTGGTTATCTTTTTGGTATCAACATTTGATTCTTATTTCCCAGAGTTACACCTTGAAAGTAACTTGCGGCTACCGCTGGTAATGGGTTATCTTTACCTTCTTCTTTTCGTTTTGGGAGCTGTTAACCAGTTTGCTAAGGAAAAGATTGAGCAAGATTTGACCATGAAGCAAGCTAACTATCTTGATGATTTGAAACGAGAAAATGCTAGGGTAGAAGGTTTATATAGGGATTTGATGTTTGTTCGTTCAAACTATAATTACCTTCTAAATAACCTGCGAGATATTGAAAGAACTGGAGATATTCGCTCCTACAAAAAAGATCTAGTTGACCTGTATGTGAATAGAGATCAATATAGCTTCTCAACTCAGGTCACAGATTTAGAAAATATTCAGAATCCAAGTATTCACAGCTTGCTTTCATCAAAATATCATGAAGCCCAGATGTATAGGCTTAATATTCATGCAGAAATTCCTGACCCAGTCGTTCACAGCTATCTAACAGACTTAGATTTAGCCGTTATTTTGGGTCACCTCATGGACAATGCTATTGATGGTGCTCGTAAAGTTAATGATGGCTTTATTAGCTTAGCCTATTTTGATGAGGAAGATTGCCAGAGCTTTATTGTTGAAAGTGCGATATCAGATGAACAAGCTCCTCTTTCAATGATGACTTCTCAAAATCTTAACAGTGGTGGTATAGGTGTAAATGCTGTTCAAGATATTTTGGAGCGTTACCCCAACACATCCCTGTCTGTCCGTAGTCAAAATCATAAAATGATGCAAATACTAGAAATGAGACCCTAATATGAATATATATATTTTAGAAGATGATTTAATGCAACAAACACGCATTAGTGATATCATCAGAGAATTGGTTTCAGAGGGCACGTTCTCAGTACGGAAACTAGAAGTTTTTTCGAAACCACATAAATTATTAGCCAGTATTAACGAGAAAGGTAATCATCAGGTCTTTCTTTTAGATATTGATATTGATGGTGAGCGAAAGAAGGGGCTTGAGGTCGCTTCAGAAATTCGTCAACAAGATGCCAATGCGGTTATTATATTTGTAACGACTCACTCGGAATTTGCCCCGATTAGTTTTAAATACAAGGTTTCCGCATTAGATTTTATTGATAAGACTGTTTCTAATGCGGAGTTCAAGCAGCAATTGAAACAAACGCTAACTTTTGTGAATCAAAAAGTTGGAGAGTTGGATGATGGTGACATTTTTGTATTTGAAACGGCCCAGTCTCGGATTCAGGTTCCTATGCGAGATATTTATTATTTTGCAACTGCTGTGACACCTCATAAGGTGATGTTAATTACTAAAACAGAACGCTTAGAGTTTTATGCTAATCTTGGAGATATCACTTCTGCGAATAAAAAGCTCTTTTCGTGTCACCGTTCCTTTTTAGTTAATTTGGATAATATTGCTCGTATTGATAAGACTCAGTTGATGATTTATTTTGAAAATGGTGATTCCTGCCCAGTTTCTCGCCTAAAAATGAAAGCTTTACTGAAGAAATGGTCAGAAGTTAAGGACTATTAATGATGACTATGAAAGCTGTCTTTTAGTCCTAATATTGCTCGCAATTATTTTTGATAGTTAGTTGCTATATATGTATCCATTTTGCTAAAAATACTAAATAGATGTCTTTTAGTGAGTTATTTTTGTAAATTTTTAAAAATAAGTCTAAAAAAATACAGTTCAGGATGAAAAAACGACATTCTATGAAATCGTATAGACAATTAAATTGAAAAGAGTTATTATATAGTCAAGATATGTGATTCGGAAATGAGACATCGTCAATCTTATTGAAATCTACATACACTTTATGAAAATAAATAATGTACTTTTATATAACTTTTTCCTAATCCCCATTTTTTATTGGCCGCTCGTCCAATTACATATCTTTTTTATAGACATTAAAAAGCTTGAGAAATCAAGCTATTTTTTTTGTTTTTAAAGGAGTTATTGCAGATTAGGATAAAAAATAACATTCTATGAGTGAAATCCGACATTTTAGGAAATAGCGATATGCATTATAGGATTGCATGCTATAATGTAATCAAGGTTAGAGAGCAAGAAGAATGTATGGTTTAAGTTAGTCCCTTAAACATAATAATTTCCCTCATTCATTCTATCTAAAATTGCTGTTGTGTTCTCTACCGATGATGCTGTTGTTCGAAAGGTCTGTACTTTGTACAGGCCTTTCGGCATTTTAAGAAATAATAGTTAAGAACACTTTTGGATCTAGCTAGCTAGTATTTGAGAGTGTTTTTTTATTTTTTAAGAAGTAATTGTGTATAAATGAATAAAACTTGATAAATACATATTTTTTATGCTTAAAGTATAAAAATAAGCAAAAAAATAAAAATAAATATAAAAAAATAACAAATTATGGTTGACAAATGAATAAATATGCAATATAATAAATCTCGTAAGGTTGATAGAGATAGAAACCACAAGAAAATATAAGAAAAGAGAAATATTATGTCAAAAGAGAAAGTTATTCTTGCTTATTCCGGAGGTCTTGACACCTCAGTAGCTATTACTTGGCTAAAAAAAGATTACGATGTTGTCGCTGTTTGTATGGATGTCGGTGAAGGTAAGGATCTTGAATTTATCCATGATAAAGCTCTTACAGTTGGAGCTATAGAATCTTACGTCCTAGATGTTAAAGATGAATTTGCAGAAGATTACGTACTCCCAGCCCTTCAAGCGCATGCTTATTATGAGCAAAAATATCCTTTGGTTTCAGCGCTCAGTCGTCCAATTATTTCTAAAAAATTAGTTGAAATCGCTCATAAGACTGGTGCTACAACCATTGCTCACGGTTGTACTGGTAAAGGTAATGACCAAGTTCGTTTTGAAGTTGCCATTGCAGCTCTTGATCCAAGCCTTAAAGTAGTAGCGCCAGTACGTGATTGGAAATGGTCTCGTGAGGAAGAGATTGAATATGCTAAAGCTAATGGTGTTCCAGTTCCTGCAAATCTCGATAATCCCTATTCAGTGGACCAAAACCTTTGGGGACGTGCTAATGAATGTGGTGTTCTTGAAAATCCTTGGAATCAAGCTCCAGAAGAAGCCTTTGGGATTACAAACTCACCAGAGTCTGCCCCAGACGAAGCTGAATTTGTTGATGTAACCTTTAAGGAAGGTAAACCAGTTGCCCTTAATGGTAAAGAAATGAAATTGGCGGACCTTATCCAAGAAATGAATGTTATCGCTGGTAAACATGGTGTTGGACGTATCGACCACGTTGAGAACCGTCTTGTTGGTATCAAATCACGTGAAATTTACGAGTGCCCAGGTGCCATTGCTCTCTTGACTGCCCATAAGGAGATTGAGGACTTGACTTTGGTACGTGAAGTTTCTCACTTCAAACCAATCCTTGAAAATGAATTGTCAAATCTTATCTATAATGCTTTGTGGTTTAGCCCAGCAACTCAAGCCATCATTGCTTACATCAAAGAAACACAAAAAGTAGTTAATGGTACTGCTAAAGTGAAACTTTACAAAGGTCATGCTCAGGTAGTTGCTCGTAAGTCAGATAATTCACTATATGATGAAAACTTGGCTACTTACACATCTGCGGATAGTTTTGATCAAGATTCTGCTGTTGGATTTATCAAACTCTGGGGACTTCCAACACAGGTAAATTCTCAAGTTAATCATCCATTTGACAAATAATGAAAGACTTCATAAGAAAAGCAGGTTGTTAGAAGGACAATTCTTCATATCAGATAAAAGTGGACAGAGATCCGCATCTGGTACTCTTTTCTTATAACTTATATTACTATCGTTAAGGCGTTCTGAGAGGCGTCACGAGCCTAAATAAGCCACGACAGAGATCGGGTTTTAGGAAAACAAGTGTCCAGAGAGACAACTTAAGCTAGACAAAAAATATCTAGCTTTTTTCATTTGAATTATTGTGGCCTGAGAGGTCATTACTTGTTATAAGCATTAAGAAAGGACAAGAGATTATCCTATCCTTTGGGGAAATCTTTAACATATAACTATGGCAGAAAATCATAAACTGTGGGGCGGTCGGTTCGAAGCTAGTCTTGAAAAATGGGTTGAAGAATTTGGTGCTTCAATTTCCTTTGACCAAAAAATGGCTGAGTTCGATCTTAAAGGTTCCATTGCTCACGTAACCATGCTGGGTGAGACAGGAATTATTACCAAAGAGGAGTCTTTACAAATTAAACAAGGCTTGGAAGAGTTACTTAAGGAGTACAAGGCTGGTAAACTAGAGTTTGATGTTTCCAATGAAGATATTCATATGAATATGGAAAGTCTATTGACGGCTAAGATTGGGCCCGTAGCAGGGAAACTCCATACAGCACGTTCTCGTAACGACCAAGTTGCAACGGATATGCACCTGTATCTTAAAGCCAAGCTCTTTGAAGTTATTGAGAAACTTGATAACTTACGAAATACTCTAGTGAATCTAGCAGATAAACATATCTATACGATTATGCCCGGCTATACTCACTTACAACATGCACAACCAATTTCTTTCGGTCATCACTTGATGGCTTATTACAACATGTTTACACGTGATGCTGAACGTTTTGAATTTAATATCAAACATACAGATGTATCGCCTCTTGGTGCCGCAGCTTTGGCAGGTACAACTTTCCCTATTGATCGGAAGATGACATCTGACTTAATGGGATTTGCAAAACCATATAGTAATTCTCTAGATGCCGTCTCTGACCGTGATTTCATTTTAGAATTCTTATCAAATTCAAGTATTCTCATGATGCATATGACACGTATTTGTGAAGAAATCATTAGCTGGTGTTCTAATGAATTCAAGTTTGTCACTCTTTCAGATACGTTCTCTACAGGCTCTTCCATTATGCCTCAAAAGAAAAATCCAGACATGGCAGAGCTTATCCGTGGGAAATCAGGTCGTGTTTACGGTAATCTGATTGGGTTATTGACTGTGATGAAGTCGCTACCTTTAGCCTATAATAAGGACCTGCAAGAGGATAAGGAAGGTATGTTTGATACAGTAGAAACGGTTACTGTAGCCATTGATATTCTCGCAGGTATGCTCAATACTATGACTGTTAACGATAAGCATATGGCAGAGTCAACAGAAAAAGACTTTTCAAATGCTACTGAGTTGGCT
The DNA here is from genome assembly GCF_000187445.1 of Streptococcus sp. C150. Taxonomy (NCBI): domain Bacteria; kingdom Bacillati; phylum Bacillota; class Bacilli; order Lactobacillales; family Streptococcaceae; genus Streptococcus; species Streptococcus sp. C150. The sequence goes on from NZ_GL698451.1 coordinate 182,298, forward strand.
GATTACCTTGCGGCTAAAGGTCTTCCATTCCGTGAGGCGCATGAGATTGTAGGGAAACTTGTTCTTGATTGTACTAAAGCTGGACACTATCTCCAAGATGTTCCTCTTGAACGTTATCAAGAAGTCTCAGATTTAATTGAAGAAGATATTTATGAAACACTCAAGTCTCATACCGCTGTTGAGCGTCGTCATTCTCTTGGTGGAACAGGTTTCGACCAAGTTAAATGGCAAATAAAAGAAGCTCAGCTAAATCTTAAAAAATAAGTCTCTAAGGCCCAAACTATAAGGTTTTGGGCTTTTTTGCTATTTATGGTATAATAGTACTAATTTTGAGTTTGGAGTCGCATTTTGAAAAAATCTTATCGTATTAAGAAAGAGAAAGACTTTAAAGCATTATTTGATGCAGGGCACAGTGTTGCCAATCGAAAATTTGTTGTTTACTGTCTGAATCGTGATTTACTCCATTATCGCGTAGGGTTGTCAGTTAGCAAGCGTCTTGGTAATGCAGTTACCCGGAATCGGGTAAAACGTCGTCTACGACATGCACTAATGGACATGTCATCTCAATTAGAACATCAAGATTTTGTCGTTATTGCTCGTAAAGGTGTTGAGGACTTGAGTTACCAAGAAATTTACAGCAATCTCGTTCATGTCTTAAAAATAGCAAAGTTATATAAGGACTAGAAAATTATCTTTCACCGTCATGGTACGATTCATCAAGACAAATTTTTGTTGATGCTATCATCCTAGTAGACGGAGATAAGACAATTCTTTGTCATGTAAAAGGAGTTTTTAGTGAAAAGAAAACTTAATTTATTCGTTTTAGGAGCAGGAGCTCTCTTGGTTTTATCAGCTTGTGGACGCAGTGATGTCACAAGCCAGTCTACAGGACTTTGGGAACGCTTCATTCTAATGTTTGGTAAGGCTGTTCAAGGACTTTCAATTGGCGGCTCTATTGGACTAGGGATTATTATCTTTACGATTTTGATTCGTGCGGTTATGATTCCATTGTATAATCGCCAAATTAAGTCAAGTCGTGAATTGCAAGAACTACAGCCAGAGTTACGACGATTGCAGGGTGAGTATCCAGGAAGTGAAAATCGTGAAGCTCTTGCTAATGCACAGCAAGAACTCTACAAAGAGCATGGTGTTAATCCCTATGCCAGCTTCGTTCCTCTCCTGATTCAGTTTCCTATTTTGATGGCTCTTTACGGTGCACTTACACGTGTACCTGAGTTACGAGAAGGAACCTTCCTCTGGGTAGACCTTGGTCAGAAAGACCCCTACTTTATTCTTCCGATTTTGGCAGCTGCATTCACCTTCCTTTCAACTTGGTTGACGAATAAAGCAGCTAAAGAACGTAGTTCGATGTTACTTGTTATGAATATCTTGCTTCCAGTCTTTATTTTCTGGTTTGGAACGCAGATTTCTTCAGGAGTAGCACTTTATTGGGCAGTCTCAAATGCCTTCCAGGTTGTTCAGATTTTGGTTTTCAATAATCCATTTAAAATTATTGCTGAACGTAATCGTTTGGAAGCGGAAGAAAAAGAACGTAAAGCTAAGATTCGTCGTGCCAAGAAAAAGGCGCACAAACGTAAGTAAGGAGGCTTTTTATGGTTGTCTATTCTGGACGAACAGTTGAACAAGCTATTGAAAAAGGTTTGAAAGTTCTTAAGTTACCTCGTATGAAGGCCCACATCAAGGTGATTTCTCGTGAGAAAAAAGGCTTTCTAGGATTTGGAAAGAAACCTGCTCGAGTTAGCATTGAACCAATAAATGAACAATCAGCGTATGAAGCAGACCAAGATAATACCGTAAAAGATTTTGCCGATAGTGTCAATTATCAAAATAAGGCTATCACAAGCCCGACAGAAGAAACCAATACTTTCAGTAAAGTGACAAGGCTTGCCGATCTTGTGGATAGCAAGAAAATGGAAGAGGAAATTGAGGAGGAAGCAACTCCTGTAGAGATCTTTGATGAAAAGCCATCGGAGAAAAAACAGGAGCCATCTAAGGCAACAGTTATTCCTCTAGCTATTAAGCGCCAGTCATTAGAAGAAAGTGTATCGGATTCAGTGCTATCTTCTCTAGAGTCTGAACAGGAATCGGTTACTCAAATTCAAGCTACAGAAACTTCAGAAGATGATTTCAGCTCTTTTGTAGCATCTGAGTTTAGTTCAGAAGAAACTTCTGAAAACAATTTAGAGGATGTTCAAGTAGCTGCGGACGACGTTTTATCTTATCTTGAAACAATCATCTATGAAATGGATGTTGATGCTAGTTTAGAGGTCAGTCACAATCGTCGTAATATCATTATTCAGATTGAGACGGACCAACCTGGTCGTGTTATAGGTTATCACGGTAAAGTCCTTAAATCTTTGCAACTTTTGGCACAAAATTATTTGCATGACCATCATTCTAAACGATTTAGTGTTGTTCTTAATGTTCGAGACTATTTGGAGCAACGTACGGAGACTTTGATTGATTTAGCTGAAAAAACAGCAGCTAAAGTAAAAGAAACAGGTCGAGAGTATGTGATGGATCCGATGACGAATAGTGAACGAAAAATTATCCACAAGGCTATATCTCAAATTGAAGGTGTTGAAAGTCACTCAGAAGGTGACGATCCCAATCGATACGTGGTTGTAACAAAAGTATAATTAGAATAGTGTGTATTACTGATAGAAGCTAGTCTGGTTTAAAGGCTAGCTTTTTTTGACAAACCAAAGTATACAGTGTATACTTTGGTTAAAAAGTAGTCAGAGTCTACTTAATTGTAAATAGGAGTCGAAAATGAAACGTAATACTGCTGAATTGAAGGAGAAGCTAATTAAAACCGGAATTGAGGAAATAAGGATAAAGGGGATTGACCAATTATCTATGCGTACAATTGCCCAAAAATGTGGCGTTACTCATGGAGCTCCCTATAAGCACTTTGACAATAAAGATACCTATATGGAAGTTGTTTTGGAGCACTTATCGGAGATCTTTTTGAAAAATATGATTCAAGGGATTGCATCTTCTCTCGACGCAAGAAATAGACTGGTATTAATGGGTTGTAACTTTGTAAGATTTGCTCAACAAGAAACGAATATCTTTGAGGCCTTGTTTATCAAGTTTCCCTTTAACTATATGGAATTCTCTCAAGAAAGTATTTCTGTCAATTCCCACTTACCAGGATTTGAATATTTTAAAAATACAGCTCTGGAATTAAAGAACAAGGAGAAACTTTCAGGTAGTGATGCAGAAGTTTTGATGCATTTTTGGAGTTTTATCACTGGTTTGGCTATGCTAGCAAGAAGTCCCATTGCTGATAACTTTAAAGAGACTACTGTTCAAGAAACTGTAAAAACTATGCTTGATATTTATATTAAAGGAGCTAAGCAATGAAGATATTAATGATTTATGCACATCCAAACGACAAGAGCTACAATGCCTCTATTCTAGAGACTGTTAAAGAAAATTTATCGCCTAAACATGAGTTAAGGATTTTAGATTTGTATAAAGAGCGGTTTGACCCTGTTTTACGTTTTGATGCCACACATAGGGGAAGAGACCTGGCGAATGATGTAGCTGTGAAACACTATCGAGATTTGCTAGTTTGGGCGGATCAGTTAATCTTTATTTTTCCAACTTGGTGGAGTGGGATGCCGGCTATCTTAAAAGGATTTATTGAACGTGTATTTGTTGCTGGTTTTGCTTATGATAATACCTCACGTGGTTTGAAAGGTAGGCTTGCTGGCAAAGCATGGATTATCACTACGCACAATACACCGAGGATCTTCCTTCCTTTTGCACAAGACTACTCCAAAGTTTTGAAATTTCAAATCCTAAAACCTTGTGGCTTTAAAGCGGTTAAAGTCACTCAGATTACACGTGTTGAGTATATGACGGATCATGAGCGAAAGGATCAACTCCAAAAAATTGCAAAATTGACTCAAAATCTTTAAGTGAATACACAGGATGGCATCATCGAGACTTTTAGCACCGGTAGAAATGACTAGGTCGCTCTTTTAAGTTCTAGTGTTTGTCTTTTACGATATGATGAAATTATTGTCTAAAGTATTTCTTGACAAGAACACGCTATTGCTATAAAATAGTATGGTATGTTTAGTATCTGATCAAAAATAGCCGGCTAAACGAATACGAAAATCTATTAGGAGGTATTCAACGTGAAACGTACTTATCAACCAAGTAAAATCCGTCGTCAACGTAAACACGGATTCCGTCACCGTATGTCAACTAAAAACGGACGTCGTGTTCTTGCAGCTCGTCGTCGTAAAGGACGTAAAGTTCTTTCAGCTTAAGACATTATTGAAAGCAACAGTGCTCGAGACTGTTGCTTTTTGTTTACCAAAAGCTTAGATATTTTAGATTTTAGAATAGCCGTTTTGAGAAATTGAAGCTGACAATTCCTATAAATTTTGGTAAACTAAAGCGGTTGTGGATAATGATCATTCACTAAAAAATACTTAGGACTGTTTTTCCTAACGTAAGGAGTATAAATGACTGATTTTCCTATTAAATATCGTCTGATAAAGAAAGAAAAACACACAGGAGCACGTCTAGGGGAAATTATCACCCCTCACGGAACTTTTCCAACGCCGATGTTTATGCCTGTAGGTACTCAGGCTACAGTAAAAACGCAATCTCCTGAAGAATTAAAACAGATGGGGTCAGGAATTATTTTAGCAAATACCTATCATTTATGGCTCAGACCTGGTGATGAGCTGGTTGCTAAAGCTGGTGGACTCCATAAATTTATGAATTGGGACCAAGCTATTCTTACAGATAGTGGTGGTTTCCAAGTTTATTCACTAGCAGAAAAACGAAACATTTCAGAAGAAGGGGTGACATTTAAAAATCACCTTAATGGAAGTAAGATGTTCCTATCCCCTGAGAAGGCTATCTCTATTCAAAATAATCTGGGCTCAGATATTATGATGAGCTTTGATGAATGTCCTCAATTTTACCAACCATACGATTATGTTAAAAAATCAATTGAACGTACAAGTCGTTGGGCAGAGCGTGGACTAAAGGCGCATCGCCGTCCATATGATCAAGGGCTCTTTGGTATTGTACAAGGAGCTGGTTTCGAAGACCTTCGTAGACAATCTGCGCATGATTTGGTTTCCATGGATTTTCCAGGGTACTCTATTGGTGGTCTTGCAGTAGGAGAAACTCATGAAGAGATGAATGCAGTTCTAGACTTTACTGTACCTTTACTTCCTGAGAATAAACCACGTTATCTCATGGGAGTAGGTGCACCAGATAGTTTGATTGATGGTGTAATCCGTGGTGTTGATATGTATGATTGTGTTCTTCCTACAAGAATCGCTCGAAACGGAACTTGTATGACTAGTCAAGGACGTCTTGTAGTTAAAAATGCGGCATACGCAGAAGATTTTAGCCCTATAGATCCTGAGTGTGATTGTTACACATGTAAGAACTATACACGTGCTTATGTGAGACACCTACTGAAGGCAGATGAGACATTTGGAATTCGTTTGACAAGTTATCATAATCTCTACTTCTTGGTGAATTTGATGGCGAAAGTACGTCAAGCTATTATTGATGACAATTTACTTGAGTTTCGTCAAGATTTCATTGAAAAATATGGTTATAATGCAAATAATAGAAATTTTTAAATTTACTATCTAACAGTACAGCAATGTACTGTTTTCTTATTTAATTTAATAAAAATAAATAAGGAAGCTGCTAAGAAAGGTGTAAACTGAATGTTTTTTTTGAATACCCTTTAAAATGATAAAAAGTTATTGACAAGGTAAGCAAGAGATGATAATATAAATAGGCTACATCGGAGGATGAAGCAGAGACACGAGGAAGTTTGGAAAAAACTTTTCAAAAAGTGTTGACAAGATATTCTAGATTTGCTAGAATATAGGAGTTGTCTTAAGAGAGACAAAGACCTTTGAGAACTGAATAAGAAACCAAGTGCAGGGTTATGATAGAAGAAATTATAACCTGTCAATTTACAAGAAAAAAACGTCAGAAGACGGAAATGAGTTAACGCTCGAACAATTATTAAAGCTTTTAATGAGAGTTTGATCCTGGCTCAGGACGAACGCTGGCGGCGTGCCTAATACATGCAAGTAGAACGCTGAAGAGAGGAGCTTGCTCTTCTTGGAAGAGTTGCGAACGGGTGAGTAACGCGTAGGTAACCTGCCTTGTAGCGGGGGATAACTATTGGAAA
>NZ_GL698452.1:0-61810 GCF_000187445.1 Streptococcus sp. C150
ACCGTCAGGCGTGTAAAAGCGTGCGTGGGTTCGAATCCCACATCCTCCTTAATTTTATCGCGGGATGGAGCAGCTAGGTAGCTCGTCGGGCTCATAACCCGAAGGTCGTAGGTTCAAATCCTGCTCCCGCAATTTGGCTCGGTAGCTCAGTTGGTAGAGCAATGGATTGAAGCTCCATGTGTCGGCGGTTCGATTCCGTCTCGCGCCATTTATTTATATTTGGAAGGGTAGCGAAGAGGCTAAACGCGGCGGACTGTAAATCCGCTCCTTCGGGTTCGGGGGTTCGAATCCCTCCCCTTCCATAGTAACGGGCATAGTTTAAAGGTAGAACTAAGGTCTCCAAAACCTTCAGTGTGGGTTCAATTCCTACTGCCCGTGTTAATATAATGGCGAATGTGGTGAAGTGGTTAACACATCAGATTGTGGCTCTGACATTCGGGGGTTCGATTCCCCTCATTCGCCTATATTTTGGGGTATAGCCAAGCGGTAAGGCAAGGGACTTTGACTCCCTCATGCGTTGGTTCGAATCCAGCTACCCCAGTTATACTTTGCCGGCGTGGCGGAATTGGCAGACGCGCTGGACTCAAAATCCAGTGTCCGCAAGGACGTGCCGGTTCGACCCCGGCCGCCGGTATAGTAAAAAAGACAAGGTTTTCGGACCTTGTCTTTTTTTCTCTGTTTTTGTTGAGTTACCAATTTTTTCCATTTTAAAATAAATCATCAAGTTTATTAGCCAATGTTTTCTGTTTGCTAGGGTACAAATGAGAATAAGTATCAATTGTTGTTGTAATAGATGCGTGTCCTAATCTTTCTTTGACAACAAGATAATCTTCTCCTTGATTTATAAGTAATGATGCATGAGAGTGTCTTAAATCATGAATTCTTATTTTCTTTAAATCTTTATCCCTTTCTAGTATTTGCTTAAACTTCTTATCAATCATATTTTTTGTAATTGATATTGGTGTACTCTGTATTATTTGAAGTTCTTCAGTATTTTTCGTAAATTCCTCAAGTTTTTCTTTTTGTTTTACTTTCCAATCTATTAGCATTTCTGCTAATTTCTGATTTATTGTTATATTTCTAGTTCCTGATCGTGTTTTTGTTGTATTAATGTAGCTTGTATTATTAACAAAGTATACCGTTTTGGTAACGTAAATCGTATTTGTTAAAAGATTTATATCATTCCAGTTCAATGCGAGGATTTCTCCCATTCTCATTCCAGTAAAGAAAGCAATTACGAAAAACAGGTCATAACTTATTTCATCATCTCGAATAAGTCCTCTAAATCTCGTGAATTCTTCTATACTCCAAAATTTAATATCAGGCTTCCTAATTGGTAATTTTCTCAGATTCTTAACTGGATTTTTATCAATGAGTGATTTTCTTATACCAGTATCAAAAATTTTTTTAAGTAGAATCAGAACCTTATTAATTGTATTATAGCTTAAAACTTCATTTTCATTTTGTTTTTTAGGTTTTGTTTTTAGGTATTCACGAAATTCGAATATATGGTCATACGTTAATTTATTTAAATTTGTATTTTTAAAATATGGCTTAATATGACGCTCATAATTATTTCTTTGTGTACTTGTGTAGCTTACTTTTCTGCCATTTTTCAAATCATCTTCTTCAAGTAAGTCGAATAACATATCCGTTGTTACTACAAAGTCAAATTGTTTTTCTTTTAATTCTACAACTCTAATATGTTGTTCAAGTTCTAGGGCTTCCTTTTTAGATTTTAATCCTTTACGAATAATACGTATTCTTTTTTGTGTGACTGGGTGGAAACCGTTAGAAACATCAACAGTCCATTTACCACTTTTAGTTTTACGAATAGTCATTCATTATGCTTCTTTCTGGAGTTCAATTCCTAGTAGTTCTTCAGCGACACTGGCTGGAATTGTACCAATCCGTTTGTTATCGTAGATATTAAAACCACGATTCACTAATAGTAATTTGCCAGTATGGATAATCTTTCTTGCAGTTCCTGGAGCAAATCCAAGTTCGATAAGGTCATCTTTTGTTACAGTTTTAATCATGTGCTCTCCTTTTCTAATTAGATTAAGTACGGGGAGGATTAACTCCCCTTGTCTTATACTTATTTTTGTTTTACATCTACTAAATGGATAGCATCCGCCTTGTAATACATCGTTGAACTAATCATAGTAGCTTGTAAATTGTCAAATGTAACTGGTACTTGATCCATTGCTTGGATATAGTCATTATCGACTAAAGCTTCTGGATTGTCTACTGAGACTTGGGTTGATTTCTTTTTGAATTGTCCATCCTTGATCGTTACATTGTATTTCCAACCAATGATTTTATCGGTATTAAAACGTCTTTCGCTACCATCTCGGTTTTTGATAATTTCTCCGTTTGCATCTGCTCGGACTTCCGTTTCAAATTTTGGAATGACTTCATCCAATTCAAATTTTGTTCCAATGTTATTGAAATTCCAGTCATTTTGTGAGAGCATTTTTGCCATATTTAATTTCTCCTTTTGATATTTTCTTTGATTGTAGGGATTAAATCTTCTCTTTTAAAGAGAATTGCCCTTTCTATTAATCCACTTGCTAAATCTGGTGGATATTCCATATTGTTGAGTGCGAGATAGTTAGATTTCTCATACTCATGCAGTAAGTTATTGTCGTATAGAAATTTATACGCTTTTAGAATAGCTCCAGAACCTTTATAGGTAAACCATTCTAATTTTTGTTCTAGTTCTGTCTTTGGTTTTGAAATAATGATAGAGACAGGTTTTGAGTGACCTAAAAACTTTTCCCAAGATCTCAAAGGTTTTGAGAAGTGACTATCACTATAGAACCTCACTTTTTCTTTGAGGTATCCCTTGGTAAAGTTAAGAAGATCTATTTCTGAATGCAACCATTCTTGAATGAAGTAGTGAGCTTTTGCTTTCCTAAGTTCTAACTCAGTTCTTATCCAATTTTCTATATACCGCTTGCTGATCCCGAGCTTTTCAGCTTGTTCTAAGCGCTTATCGTAAATTCTAAGTCTTTCATCATCATTGGGTTTTCTTAAATATAAGGTCTGACCGATCGTTTCATCTCCGTAGGTATTGTAGTAGGTGCTTTTTCCATATAGAAAGCGTTTCTTCTGACAAATCTTTAGAAGTTGATTAGGAGTGAAATAGGGTGTTTCATTAAAATCATCTATTGCAATATCAATTCGTCTTACTGAAAAATGAATGTAATTGTAGTAGAGGTTGTTCAGAAACTGTCTTTCGGAGAGACTATTTGGATCTAATACCATATCTCTATAGAACTCTAGTGCCTGTCCTGACATGACAAGCATGTAGGACGACTCTTTCGATCCATAGTAGATACGGATATTCCCATAATGAAGCTGGCTATCATAGTTATAGTATTTAAGGCTCCCCTTATTCTCAATAAATAGGTCAAAGTCAAGAAATAGGATATCTTCGATTATTTCTTTTGGCGAAAATTCAGTCTTATCAAACTGAATTTGAATCCAGTCAAATACAGAACGTAAATGCTCATTTTTTGCCATAGATTTTGATTCAACTTTTTGCCTAATTTTGCCACCCTTAAAATCTCCAAAACCCTTGGTAATACTGAATTTTTTCGATGGTACACCTAACTTGCAGAGGGTGGTGTTACTACACACCCTATCGGTCAAAAATGGTCCGTCCGCATCTACGCTCATTTTCGACTTTCTGCCTCCTGGCTCAGCCGAAAACTCGCTATTAGCCGAACCTATTTTTTGACCTCTTGTTAACAAACCCTAGTAAGCCGGTTTGCATCGACTCTTCAATATCTTGGATTCTCTTTTTTAGGTTGGTATTCTCAATTTGTATCAGTCGTATTTCTCGCTTAAATTCCTGTTTTAAGGCGCTCAGTTCATCGTAGAGCTCATCTATTACTTGGTTTAGGGATTCTTGCTCATTGTCTGGTAGACTCCCAAATACGGCTTGTATAGCCTTTTTGAGACCTATTTCAAGTTTTAGGTTAGCTAACTTTTGAAATTGTCTAAGGTCTTCGTCTGTAAAGTCATAGGCAACTGTATAACTTAATTGATGAGTTCTGGGATTTCTACTGATAGGAACTTTAATTTTCTTAAATTCCTTGCCACTTATCTCTTTAATCAGTTGAATCCAGTTTTTAAGAGTAGAGGTAGAGTTTAGGCCAGAAATTTGATTGACTAACTCTTTATTGGTCATCTTTTTGTGAAACCTCCGAAAATTTCTTGTGCAACTGAAGAGTTTTCTGTGGTATAATTGTTACATAATATGTTTTGATCTTGGAACGAACGGCACATTTGTTTCAAGATTTTTTTATTTTGTCGAATCCTACCTCCTTTATTAAAATTTTTTAAATCGACTACTAGTTACATACGCTTTTACCTCCTTTTATGCTATAATATTCTCAATGGAATATTCAATCTCAAAATAAATATTCCTTATGGAATAATTCTATTTTATACCGTTTAGAATATTTTGTCAAGACAAAATATACAGAATCGAATATTAAAGAGGAAACAATGTTTAATAATAATTCTTTTGGAGATCGTCTTAAGGAACTGAGAAAGAGTAAGAAATTAACTCAGGTACAAGTTTCCGAGATGATCGATGTACAACAAGGTACTTATTCTCGTTGGGAAAATGGAACTTTAGAGCCTAGTTTAGAAGCCGTTGTCAAATTAGCAAAATTATTTGATACCACGACAGATTACTTATTAGGAAAAACCATTTACAGTACTCTAGATGTTGTCCCACATCCAATCACTAGAATTGATTTGAAGAAGCTAAAAGGGTTTAATAAAACTGAACTAGATGATCTGAAATTTGCAATTGTCATGAATGGAATTAAAAACCATTCTACTCTACCTAAGTATTTGGATGAGCTAGTCTCTGAAAACAATTTAGATGAAGAGGAGCAAGAAATATTACAGACTCTCTTTAAAGAGGTTTCTGATTATTTTAATGCAGATTGATGGTTTATAAGATTAAGTCTCAATAGGTAAAGATTAGTATATTTTTGTTGAATGATTTTACATTTAGATTTTGTTATTAGTTTACTTTATCTTAAAAAATGTAGATATGAAATTGACAGTGTAGATAATATTAAAGCGAGAGAGTAATATGTTATTTTGGATTTGTTTTATATTAACAATTATATTGGCTAATTATATTGGCAACAATACCCTAAAAAATAAAAAATGGAATTATTGCCTTATCCTTTTTCTAATGGTTGATATTTATTATATAGCACTATACTTGTATGATAATGTTCCGACTTTTATTCAAGGTATCGTTACGTACTTACAAAATATGACTTCAAGTGTGGATGTTGTAGTATTAGTAGCATTAATAACAGGTTCAATTACCCTATTAAATTCATTTTATTCGAGATATTCAGAACAAAGGAATAAAAAAAGGGAATATTTAGCTACTAAAAGAGAGGGACCATACTCCGACTTATTTACAGTGATTCACAAAGTTTCTCTAAGTGGAAAAGGTGATTTTGTATATTCTAATGAAGACATGATTAAGGATATCAATGATTTCAATAGCAAACTATCACTTTGGGGCTCACCCAAGGTAGTTAAAAAGTGGAATGATTTTAGACAAAAGTCTTTAGAAGGTAATAAACAACTAGAACCTAAAGAATTACTGAATGCTGTTGAAGAAGTGATGAATGAGATGAGAAAGGACCTAGGGAGTAAGTCAACTAAGAAAGGTGAATTACTATCAATCTTTATATACGATTCAGAGAATTTATTAGGAAAAAGAAAGTAAAAGATTCTAAAACTTTATTAAATTTAGAGAGAAGGAGATAAAAAGAGTGGACAAACAAACCATTTTTTACTGCTATAGAATGACTCATGATTATGGTATCAATCCTTGTGTTTTTACAGAAAATTATGATACAACTCCCAATCTTCTTACCGAAGGAGGGTGTATGCTTCAGTTAAGAAGGAATATTAAAAAGAACTGGGCGGATAAAATAAACTCTAAGTCGGTAGATGCTTACATAATGGCTGTAGCAGGGCATTCAAATGATGGGAAAAAATGGAGAGATGATCAAGGGATGTTTATCACTCCAAAATATAATCATCTAATTTTTGTTGCTAAAATTAGTGAAATTTTAACAATGAAAGAATATTTACTATCTCCAAAATCTAATAATAGAAGAGATGCTTATACTTATCAATGGCTGATTGAAAAGAATGGATTAAACCAATCAAGTTTTATGAATGAAATAGTGATTCTTGCAGACCGTTTTAATTATTTTGGTAAGTCTCCACTTGAAATTCCTAAAGAAATTTTAGACTTTTTTCCGATGGGAGAACGAGCAAGAATGAATGGGAAACCATTCCCAAGATGGAATGCTAAAAATGGATTTTATAATTCGGAAGAGAGATTTACTGATGTGTTAGAATTAATGGAATTTGCTGAAACTATACTAGGTTCACAAAACAAAGTAATGGATTTGCCCTATCATCCATTCTTTATACGAGGAAAAGAATTGTGAAAATAATTTTATCAAGAAAGGGATTTGATTCATCCAATGGTTCCATCCCGAGTCCTATATTACCTGATGGGACGCTACTTTCATTGCCAATACCTGCCAAGTTTGATAGTATCTCTTTTGACGACTTAAACTATAACGGAGTATTATTTTCAGATATCTTAAGACAACTAAAAGGGAAAGAAGATAAAACAAATCATTATAATTGTCATCTTGATCCAGATATAAGAGAAAATCTTAGGAATACTCCTGTTTCTAACTGGAGAGCAGCATTTGGTCAAATTAAAAGCTCACAGGGATTATTAAGAAATCAAAATGTTTCTATCGGGGATCTTTTTCTATTTTTCGGATGGTTTAGACAAACCGAAGGAGATATTTACAACGGAACATTGCATTTTAAAAAAGATGCCCCGGATCTAAATATCATTTATGGTTATTTGCAAATTGGTAATATGATGAATGATAAAGAATCTCTGCAAAATATGTATCCATTTCATCCTCATTCTTGCGACCATATGAGTAATTTGCAATCAAATATGCTTTATATCCCAAGTGAGAACTTATCATTTTTACCTCAAGAAAAAGGATATGGAACTTTTAATTTTCACGATGACAGAGTATTAACAATGAATGGTAAATCAAGAAGTGTATGGAAAGAGATACCAGCGCTTATGCCTGAAAATATAAATGGGAATCATAAAAATTCTGCTAAAGATTGTGGTTTAAAATATTCTGGTATATGGCAAGAAAAAGTTTTGTTAGAAAATGAATTATCAAATTCTTGGGCTAAAGAGTTATTTTTGTTAAAATAATAAAAAACACTTACCCTAATTAAAGGAGAAAATAAAATGATTACATTAACTGTTAATCGTACAAGTGTCTTGAATACCTCTGGATGAATATAACCTGTTGGGACATATCGTCTATTCTCTGATGATGCTCTTAGAACGATAAGGTATGGAGTGTTACCAAAAAGTTACTAAAATTTGAAAAATGAGTCTATTTTGCAAGATTCAAAAGGCTTAAAACCCTATTAAATCAGGGTTGTAAGATTTAAATAATGGAGTTATGGAACTCAAAATCCAGTGTCCGCAAGGACGTGCCGGTTCGACCCCGGCCGCCGGTATAAGTTACACTCCATGAGGAGTGTTTTTTTGTATATAGGAGTTATTTTTTATGTCTGATAAATTTCAGCTTCTTTTAAAACAAATTCGTTTTCCTAAGGATCATAAAACTTATAATGAAATTAAAGATGGTTCTATTCACTCTGTAAAATTATCAAAATCAAAACGTCGTTGGTTTTTTGTTTTTACTTTTCAAAATGTTTTGTCAAGTGAGGGCTTTAACCTTTTTAATTCGTTACTTCAGTCTACTTTTAATACCCTTGGTGCAGAAGTTTCTTATGAGTTTATTTTGGAGTCATCGTCTTGTGATAATGACTTACTATCTTTCTATTTTTCTTATGCTTTAGAGTCTTTAAAAGTTTCACATTTTTCCCTTTATTCTTTATTCTCCAATCTCAGTGTTGAATTTTTTAATAAAGAAATTCTCGTTAAAGCTCCATCTCATATTTTTAGAGAGAATGTTCAGGATAGATTTATTTTTTTAGTTTCTAATGTTCTTTCAAATGTTGGATTGTCTGATGTTAAAGTTTCCGTTATTGAAGATAAAGATGTATCTTCTTCTTTCGAAACGGCTTATGAAACAAATAAAGTTTCCTTGCAAGAGCAAGCTGAATCTCAAGCCAAACAAGTTCTTCAATCTATTGTTGAAAGTGAACCAGTATCAACTTCTCGACTTGAGCAGAGTCCAAGATATACCGAGAAACAAAGCCAACGTCAGGCAAGCTTTGATAAGGCTGAGATAACCCCGATGATTGATGTTAATTCTGAAGAAAACAGAATTGTCTTTGAGGGATATATCTTTGATGTTGAACAACGTGAAACGAAGACAGGACGTATTATCATTAATTTTAAAGTAACTGATTATACTTCAAGTTTTGCGATGCAACGTTGGGCGAAGGATAGTGAAGAGCTCGCTAAGTTCGATATGATTAAAAAGGGAAACTGGGTAAGGGTTCGAGGACGTATTGAGAATAATCCTTATACACATAGTTTGACGATGAATGTACAAGATATTAAGGAGATTTCTCATACACCTCGTAAGGATTTGATGCCTGAGGGACAAAAGCGTGTTGAATTCCATGCTCATACCAATATGTCAACTATGGATGCGATGCCTACCGTTGAGGAGCTTATTGATACAGCGGCCTCTTGGGGGCATCCAGCAGTTGCTATAACTGACCATGCCAATGTTCAGAGTTTTCCTCATGGTTACCATAGGGCTAAAAAAGCAGGGATTAAAGCTATTTTTGGTCTTGAAGCTAATCTTGTTGAGGATAAGGTTCCTATTGTTTATAATTCTGAGGAATTGGAATTAAAAGAAGCAACATATGTTGTTTTTGACGTTGAAACGACGGGCTTGTCTGCTGTTCATAATGATTTGATTCAGATTGCGGCATCAAAAATGCATAAAGGTAATATTATTGAGCAATTTGATGAATTTATTGATCCAGGTTACCCCTTGTCTGCGTTTACTACTGAATTGACTGGTATTACTGACAATCATGTTAAAGGTGCCAAACCTTTGTTACAAGTATTACAGGAGTTTCAAGTTTTTTGTCAGGGAACGGTGCTAGTAGCCCACAATGCGACCTTTGACGTTGGGTTTATGAATGCCAATTATGAAAGAAATCAATTACCAACAATTTCACAACCGGTTATTGATACTTTGGAATTTGCTAGAAATCTTTATCCTGAGTATAAGCGTCATGGTTTGGGACCTTTAACCAAACGTTTTGGTGTAGCTTTGGATCACCACCATATGGCCAATTATGATGCGGAAGCTACGGGTCGTTTGTTGTTTATTTTCATTAAAGATGTATTTGATAAGCATGGTTTGACTAATCTGGAACAGTTGAACACGGAGTTGGTTTCTGAGGATTCGTATAAAAAGTCTCGTGTCAAACATGCGACGCTCTATGTTCAGAATCAAACTGGTTTGAAGAATATCTTTAAATTGGTCAGCCTATCAAATGTATCATATTTTGAGGGAGTAGCCCGTATTCCTCGTACGGTTTTAGATGAGTATCGTGAAGGAATCATTGTAGGTTCTGCTTGCGCGGACGGTGAGGTTTTTGATACGCTCTTGTCTCATGGTATTGAAAAGGCAGTTGAAGTTGCTAAATATTATGACTTTATTGAAGTTATGCCACCGGCAATTTATGCGCCATTGATTGCAAAGGATTTAATTAAGGATGAGGCAACTGTAGAACAGCTGATTCGGGATTTGATAGAGGTTGCTAATCGTCTTGACAAGCCTGTACTTGCTACCGGAAATGTACATTATATCAATCCTGAGGATGCCATTTATCGTGAAATCATTGTTCGTGCTTTGGGACAAGGAGCCATGATTAATAGGCCGATTGGTAAGGGAGAAAATGCTAAACCGGCTCCTTTACCCGAAGCACATTTTAGAACAACCAACGAGATGCTAGATGACTTTGCCTTTTTGGGGAAAGAGTTGGCCTATGAGGTTGTAGTAACGAATACGCAGGCTATGGCTGACCAAATTGAAGAGGTCGAGGTTGTCAAAAAAGACTTGTACACGCCTTTTATTGATCGTGCGGAGGAGCAAGTTGCTGAGATGACTTATGCTAAAGCATTTGAGCTATACGGTAATCCTCTACCTGATATTATTGACCTACGGATTGAGAAAGAATTGTCTTCAATTCTTGGTAATGGCTTTGCCGTAATCTATCTGGCTTCACAGATGTTGGTTAACCGTTCAAATGAACGTGGTTACTTGGTTGGCTCTCGAGGGTCTGTTGGCTCTAGTTTTGTTGCGACAATGATAGGAATTACTGAGGTAAATCCTATGCCTCCTCATTATTTATGTCCTAAATGTCAACATTCTGAGTTCATCACAGATGGTTCTTATGGTTCTGGTTTTGATTTGCCTGATAAGAAGTGTTCAGAATGTGGATCCGAGTATAAGAAAGATGGTCAAGATATTCCTTTCGAAACCTTCCTAGGTTTTGATGGGGACAAGGTTCCTGATATTGATTTGAACTTCTCAGGAGATGATCAGCCGTCAGCCCACTTAGATGTTCGAGATATTTTTGGTGAGCAATATGCCTTTCGTGCTGGAACAGTAGGTACTGTTGCAGATAGGACGGCTTATGGTTTTGTCAAGGGTTATGAGCGTGATTACAATAAGTTTTACCGTGATGCCGAGGTCGATCGTTTGGCCATGGGAGCTGCTGGGGTTAAGCGAAGTACAGGTCAACACCCAGGTGGTATCGTTGTTATTCCAAATTATATGGATGTCTATGATTTTACCCCCGTCCAATATCCAGCCGATGATGTGACTGCTGCTTGGCAAACGACTCACTTTAACTTCCACGATATTGATGAGAACGTGTTGAAGCTTGATATTCTGGGACATGATGATCCGACGATGATTCGTAAGTTGCAGGATTTATCGGGAATTGATCCCAAAGATATTCGAGCAGATGATCCAGATGTAATGAAGCTTTTTTCAGGTACCGATATTTTAGGTGTAACACCTGAACAGATTGGGACACCAACGGGAATGTTGGGAATCCCTGAGTTTGGGACTAACTTTGTTCGTGGTATGGTCGATGAGACGCATCCGACGACCTTTGCGGAACTCTTACAGTTATCTGGTTTGTCTCATGGTACAGACGTTTGGTTGGGTAATGCACAAGATTTGATCAAGGAAGGTATTGCCACTCTGAAAACCGTTATCGGTTGTCGTGACGATATCATGGTATACCTAATGCATGCGGGATTAGATCCTAAGATGGCCTTCACCATCATGGAACGTGTGCGTAAGGGAATGTGGTTGAAGATTTCTGAAGAAGAGCGTAATGGCTATATTCAAGCCATGCGTGAAAATAATGTTCCAGACTGGTATATTGAATCTTGTGGAAAAATCAAGTACATGTTCCCGAAAGCCCATGCGGCAGCCTACGTTATGATGGCCCTGCGTGTCGCTTATTTCAAAGTACACCATCCTATTTATTACTATTGTGCCTACTTTTCTATCCGTGCCAAAGCTTTTGAACTTAAGACTATGTCGGCAGGGCTTGATGCTGTTAAAGCGAGAATGGAAGATATTAAAGAAAAGCGTCAACGAAATGAAGCGACTAATGTGGAAATTGATTTGTTTACGACTCTTGAAATTGTCAATGAAATGTTAGAACGTGGCTTTACCTTTGGTCAGTTAGATCTTTACAAAAGTCAGGCAACTGAATTTCTGATTGAGGGAGATACCTTGATTCCACCGTTTATTGCACTTGAAGGTTTGGGCGAGAATGTTGCTAAGCAGGTAGTTGCTGCACGTGAGGAAGGAGAATTCCTTTCTAAAACAGAATTGCGTAAACGAGGAGGCCTTTCATCCACTTTGGTTGAAAAGCTAGATGAAATGGGAATCCTAGGCAATATGCCAGAAGATAATCAGTTAAGTCTTTTTGATGATTTCTTTTAGGAGATAAAAGAAGTCGTGCATAAACTTGAGAGAATGGAGTTAGTCTCTGTTCTCTTTTTTATTTTTCTTGCCAACTGTAGTGGGTAAGGCAAGGTTAAAGCTGTGAAGAAACTTTTTTCTTAGTCTTATGGTATACTGTTAGAAAATTATAGTTTCAGGGAGTTGATTATGGTTTTACCACATTTTAAAGAAAATCTTGAAAAATATGCTAAATTATTGGTTGCCAATGGGATTAATGTACAACCTGGTCATACGATGGCCTTGAGTATAGATGTAGAGCAAGCAGAGCTAGCTCATCTTTTAGTTAAAGAGGCCTATGCTCTAGGAGCAGCTGAGGTAATTGTTCAATGGTCGGATGATATCATTAATCGAGAACGATTTTTGCATGCTGGTATGGACCGAATTGAAGAGGTTCCTGCCTATAAAAAAGCTGAGATGGAATATTTGCTGGACAAGAAGGCAAGTCGCTTAGGTGTTCGTTCATCAGATCCAGGGGCCCTTAATGGTGTAGCTCCTGAACGTCTATCTGCTCATGCTAAGGCTACTGGGGTGGCCTTTAAACCTATGCAGGTGGCAACTCAGTCTAATAAAGTTAGTTGGACTGTAGCTGCTGCAGCTGGTAAAGAATGGGCTAAGAAGGTCTTTCCTGATGCTTCGAGTGATGAGGAAGCTGTAGATTTACTTTGGGACCAAATTTTCAAGACCTGTCGTGTTTATGAAGAGAATCCTGTACGTGCCTGGAAGGAACATGCTGATCGTTTGGATGCTAAAGCACGCCTACTCAATGAGGCACAATTCTCAGCCTTGCATTACCAAGCACCTGGAACAGATTTGACTCTAGGATTGCCCAAAAATCACGTTTGGGAATCTGCAAGGGCAATTAATGCACAGGGTGAAGGCTTCCTACCTAATATGCCAACCGAAGAAGTCTTTACGGCACCAGATTTTCGTCGTGCAGATGGCTATGTCTCAAGTACAAAGCCTCTAAGTTACAATGGCAATATTATTGAGGGAATCAAGGTAACCTTCAAAGACGGTGAGATTGTAGACGTTACAGCAGACCAAGGTGATGAAGTGATGAAGAATCTCGTCTTCAACAATAATGGAGCGCGTGCTCTAGGTGAATGTGCCTTGGTACCAGATCCAAGTCCTATTTCACAGTCTGGTATTACCTTCTTTAATACCCTTTTTGATGAAAATGCCTCCAACCATCTAGCTATTGGAGCAGCCTATGCTACCAGTGTTGAGGGAGGAGCAGACATGACAGAAGAGGAGCTTAAGGAAGCTGGTCTTAACCGTTCAGATGTACACGTAGATTTTATGATTGGTTCAAATCAAATGGATATTGATGGTATCCGTCAAGATGGTAGTCGTGTACCAATCTTCCGAAATGGTGATTGGGTAATTTAAGTAAGAAGGAGGAATTCTTATGATTGGAAGTATGATAGTTGGTTTTCTAATTGGTCTTATTGCCTCTGCTATTTCAAACCGAGGTGAGCGAATGGGCTGTATTGGTAAGACATTTTTAGGATGGCTTGGCGCTTTTGTTGGGCAACTTCTTTTTGGAAATTGGGGACCGATGCTAGCAGGCACCGCTATTGTTCCTTCAGTATTAGGTGCGGTGATTTTATTGGCTCTTTTTTGGAATCGTAATAGTTAGTAAATGAAAGAGTTCTGAGGTGTTGGTTAGATATCTAAGAACTCTTTTTCTTATTTCTTCTTTTTCATATACCACTTTTAGAAAAACTGTGGTAGAGTAATAAATACAGCATCTATTTGGAAAGGACTATAAATGAGCGACTTAGATAAAAACATGGCTGTCAAGAGTATGGTTGTTATGCGTAAGGCTTTTCGTACCATTGATGCCAAGGTCTCTGAGACTTTTAAAGAATTTGATTTAACACCAACTCAATTTGGAGTTATGGATGTGTTAAATGCCAAGGGACGTATGAAGATTGGTGAATTAATTGATTGCATGCTTGCCACTTCTGGTAATATGACTGTTGTCATAAAAAATATGGAGAAAAAGGGCTGGTTGAGTCGACAAGCTTGTCCAACGGATAAGCGAGCTTTCGAGGTTGATTTGACAGATGAGGGCCGTCGAATCATTCAAGCAGCAATTCCACCGCATCAACGAGCAATTGAGGAGACTTTTTCCGTTTTGACTTCTGAAGAACAAACACAGCTGGTGGAGCTCCTGAAAAAATTTAAGAATGTCTGAACATATTTATTTGTGTTTTAAATATTACAATCTTAGTTTGATTAAAGTTTGAGAGCGTATCTTTAAGATAGCTGCTATTAGATATGCTCATTAGTTTATGATTTATGGATTCCTGAAGCTTCTGGCTTCGGGGATTTTTTATGCGATTATAGCAAAAAAAGACACCCTTAGGTGTCCTCAAATTATGAAGGCGGTAGACGGATTTGAACCGACGATCAAGCTTTTGCAGAGCCGTGCCTTACCACTTGGCTATACCGCCATAACAAATACCATTCTATCGAAAAAAGAATGATTCGTCAAGTCTCTTTCATCAAATAGGCGATTGGACTATTAAAGCTACGTATATTCAAAAAAAGAGGCTGAAATTTAGTCAACCTCTTTATAGTAATTATAACTGTTGCAGACAGATTACTAACACGTAAGTTTTGATTATTGTCTAATCAAGTAATCAAATGCACCAATAGCTGCTGTAGCGCCAGATCCCATGGAAATAATGATTTGTTTGTAGGCGCTGTCAGTACAGTCACCTGCGGCAAAAATACCAGGGATGTTTGTTGAACCAAATTTATCAACGACAATTTCTTGGCGTTCATTGAGTTCAATGCCACTATCTTTGAGCCAAGCAGTACTTGGTACAAGACCAATTTGAACAAAGACACCTTCAAGATCAAGATGTTTTTCTTCATTTGTATCACGCTCAACATAATTCAAACCAGTCACATGATCTTGACCAACGATTTCTTTGGTTGCAACATTTTTAAGAATGGTTAGATTATCAGTTTTAGCAGCACGTTCTTGTAAAACTTGGTCTGCCTTTAGTTCAGGTAAGAACTCTAAGACCGTAACGTGTTTAGTAATACCCGCTAAATCCAAAGCGGCTTCCAAACCTGAGTTACCACCACCGATAACAGCAACATCTTTTCCTTCAAATAGAGGACCATCGCAGTGTGGACAGTAAGTAACCCCTTTGTTACGGAATTCATCTTCACCAGGAACATTGATATTACGCCATTTGGCTCCTAAGGCTAGAATAGCAGTTTTAGCCTGTAGAATAGCACCATTAGCTAGTGTGACTTCAATGAGTTCTTTCTTCTCAATACCAGTAGCTAATTGACTTTTGATGATATCAACATTGTAAGATTTCGTATGCTCTTCAACTTGGGCCATTAACTTAGGACCTTCTGTATATAGCGTACCAATCATGTTTTCAATACCGACTGTCTCAATAACTTGTCCACCAAAGGTTTCTGCTAAAAGACCAGTTTTTAGTCCTTTGCGGGCAGCATAAATTGCAGCACTGTTTCCAGCAGGACCCCCACCAATGACCAAGACATCATAGACCCCTTTATCGGCAAAAGCATCAGCATCAAGTGGACCATCCAATTTTTCTACAAGCTGTTCAATGGTTGCACGACCAGATGTAAATTCTTCTTGGTCTTTGTAAACCGTTGGAACAGACATGATACCTTTGGCTTTGACTTCATCTTGATACATACCACCTTCAATCATAGTGTGGGTGATATTTGGGTTCAAAACAGCCATTATATTAAAGGCTTGAACGACGTCTGGACAATTATGGCATGTTAGTGAAACATAAGTTTCAAGATTGATAGTTTTGTCAATCTTTTTGATGCGTTCAATAATATCCTCATCAACTTTTGGTGGACGACCAGAAACTTGCAAAAGAGCTAAAATGAAAGACGTAAATTCGTGCCCCATCGGTAGGCCAGAGAAAATAACACGACTTTTTTGCCCTTTCTGTGCAATACCAAAACTAGGTTGACGTTTTAAATGTGTTGATTCAAGACTAATGCGGTCAGACATAGCGACAATCTCATCTAGAAATTCTTTTACTTTTCGAGAATTATCGTCATCTCCCAAATCGGTTTGTAATACAATATCAGATTCTAGTAAATTTAAATATTGTGCTAATTGAGCCTTGATTTCTTTATCTAAGACCATGGATACGATACCCCCTGGTTGTTAAATTTTACCTACAAGATCCAAGCTAGGAGTCAATGTTTCAGCTCCTTCTTTCCATTTGGCTGGACAAACTTCACCTGGATGTTGGCGAATGTATTGAGCAGCACGAACTTTATCAATAAGAGTGCTTGCGTCGCGTCCGATACCATCAGCGTTAATTTCCATCATTTGGATAACGCCATCTGGATCAACGATGAATGTTCCACGTTGTGCAAGACCATCTTGACCAAGAACATCAAAACCTTGAGAGATGAGATGTGAAGGATCTCCAATCATAGGATAAGTGATAGTTCCAACAACATCTGAGTCATCATGCCAAGCTTTGTGAACAAAGTGAGTATCTGTAGAGACAGAGTAAACCTCTACATCAAGAGATTTAAGTGTTTCATATTGCTCTTGAAGGTCACCGAGTTCAGTTGGGCAAACAAATGAAAAATCTGCAGGATAGAAGCAGAAAACAGCCCATTTTCCTTTAACATCTTCATCTGTAACAGTGATGAATTCTCCATTGTGATAAGCTTGTGCTGAGAATTCAATAATTTCTTTTCCGACTAATGACAAAATAATGTCCTCCTCTATTTTTGATAGCCTAATTATAAACGAAATATTTTCGAATCTCAAAGGAAACGATTACCTTTTATAAGGAGGGGATGCTCTTCTAATGGATAGCCTGATTTTATAGCTTGTCAAATGTTACTTTTTTTGATAAACTACTATAGTTACGTAAAGTAACAAATACTCATTCTAAGCCGATTGTGGTCTTGTTGCCGCAGGGTGGGACTGCAAGTCTAAAGCTTAGAAGAGGAAAAAAACAATTTTTAAGGAGAAATACTCATGGCAGTAATTTCAATGAAACAACTTCTTGAGGCTGGTGTTCACTTCGGTCACCAAACTCGTCGCTGGAATCCTAAGATGGCTAAATACATCTTTACAGAACGTAACGGAATCCACGTTATCGACTTGCAACAAACTGTAAAAATGGCTGATACAGCTTACGAATTTGTTCGTGAAGCAGCAGCTAACGATGCAGTAATCTTGTTCGTTGGTACTAAAAAACAAGCAGCTGAAGCAGTCGCTGAAGAAGCTACTCGTGCTGGTCAATACTACATCAACCACCGTTGGTTGGGTGGTACTCTTACAAACTGGGATACTATCCAAAAACGTATCGCTCGTTTGAAAGAAATCAAACAAATGGAAGCTGATGGAACTTTCGAAGTTCTTCCTAAGAAAGAAGTTGCACTTCTTAACAAACAACGTGCACGTCTTGAAAAATTCTTGGGTGGTATCGAAGATATGCCTCGTATTCCAGATGTAATCTACATCGTTGACCCACACAAAGAACAAATCGCTGTTAAAGAAGCTAAAAAACTTGGTATTCCAGTTGTAGCGATGGTTGATACAAACGCTGATCCAGATGAGATTGATGTAATCATCCCAGCTAACGATGACGCTATCCGTGCCGTTAAATTGATCACTTCTAAAATGGCTGATGCTATCATTGAAGGTAACCAAGGTGAAGATGCTTCTGCAGACTTCCAAGAAGCAGCTGCAGCTGATTCAATCGAAGAAATCGTTGAAGTTGTCGAAGGTGACAACAACTAATCTTTAAGGTTAGTTAGGGCTCGATGCCCACTAAAATAAAAATAAGACAAACACCTAAGGGGCGGGGCTCAGCCCTGCCCCTTAGTTTGATAAAATAAATTTGGAGAAAACACAAAATGGCAGAAATTACAGCTAAACTTGTTAAAGAATTGCGTGAAAAATCTGGTGCTGGTGTCATGGACGCTAAAAAAGCATTGGTTGAAGTTGATGGTGATATCGAAAAAGCGATTGAATTGCTTCGTGAAAAAGGTATGGCTAAAGCAGCTAAGAAAGCTGACCGTGTTGCCGCTGAAGGATTGACTGGTGTTTATGTTCACGGTAATGTTGCAGCAGTCGTTGAAGTTAACGCTGAAACTGACTTCGTTGCGAAAAATGCTCAATTCGTTGAATTGGTAAACGAAACAGCTAAAGTAATCGCTGAGGGTAAACCAGCAAACAACGAAGAAGCACTTGCTTTGACTATGCCTTCAGGTGAAACTCTTGAAGCTGCATATGTATCTGCAACAGCTACTATCGGTGAAAAAATTTCATTCCGTCGTTTTGCTTTGCTTGAAAAAACAGATGCACAACACTTCGGAGCTTACCAACACAACGGTGGACGTATCGGTGTTGTTACAGTTCTTGAAGGTGGAGATGAAGCTCTTGCTAAACAAATCTCAATGCATATCGCTGCAATGAAACCAACTGTTCTTTCATACACTGAATTGGATGAACAATTTGTTAAAGATGAATTGGCACAACTTAACCACACAATCGATCAAGATAATGAAAGCCGTGCAATGGTTAACAAACCAGCTCTTCCACACCTTAAATTTGGTTCTAAAGCTCAATTGACTGATGCTGTTCTTGCTCAAGCTGAAGAAGATATCAAAGCTGAGTTGGCTGCTGAAGGTAAACCAGAAAAAATCTGGGATAAAATCATCCCAGGTAAAATGGACCGCTTCTTGCTTGACAACACTAAAGTTGACCAAGCTTACACTCTTCTTGCTCAAGTTTACATCATGGACGACAGCAAAACGGTTGAAGCTTACCTTGAATCAGTAAATGCTTCAGTAGTAGAATTTGTTCGCTTTGAAGTTGGTGAAGGTATCGAAAAAGCATCTAACGACTTTGAATCAGAAGTTGCAGCTACAATGGCAGCAGCTCTTAACAACTAATTCTAGTTGCTAGATAAAAAGAAAAGAAGTTACGTAATCGTAGCTTCTTTTTTGTCGTAAATAGAAAACGTCTGAGTATTCCCTAGACGTAAAAAATATTAATGAGCGAAGGTATTGACACCAAGGAGAAGAGAGAGCGTTCCCATGATAATACCTGCAAGGATAACTCCAAGCATAACAGCTAGAACGCTGCGTTTAAAGTCCCAATCTAGGATGGATGCTGCAAGCGTACCTGTCCAAGCGCCTGTTCCTGGAAGTGGGATACCCACAAAGAGTAGGAGGGCCCAGAAGATACCTTTGTCTCCAGCGGCTTTTTCAAGCTTTTGCCCCCCACTGTGGCCTTTTTTAAGACACCAGGTAAAGAAGCCACCAATAAGAGGTTTGTCAGCACCCCACTCGAGAACACGGCGGGCGAAGAAGAAAATAATTGGAACTGGAAGCATATTCCCGATAACACAAAGAATGAGGGCTTGCCACCAAGGAATACCTGAGGCAATAGCGACAGGTACGGCTCCACGGAGCTCAACAAGGGGAATCATAGAGATTAAAAATGCAATGATGTATTTCATGAATAACCTTTCATAGGGAAATAAAATTAGTGAGAAGTCTCAGGTGAAGTGAGTATTTCTCGATAGTGGTAAGAGGAATATTACCATGGTATAAAGTGAAAAGCTCTTGTTCGGATGAGGATTAGCTTCTTCGATTGTTCAAGTTGTTTCAGCAGAATACCTAGGTTGCCTTTTCATTTTGTCTTATTTATTGTATCTTATATAACTTCTAATGACAACTTTAAAAAGCTTTTTGAGACTATAGTTTCCCATGTGCTGACATTTTTGGTATAATAATAGTCAGTTATAGTCAAATTAGACTGGAGGAATTAAGATGGCAAGAAATACATCAGACAGTATAGAAGAATATATTAAAGAATTGCTGGGCCAGTCTGGGATTGCTGAGATTCAACGTTCGAATTTAGCAGATACTTTTCAAGTTGTACCGAGTCAGATTAACTATGTTATTAAGACACGTTTTACAGAGAGTCGTGGTTATATTGTTGAGAGTAAGCGTGGTGGTGGCGGTTATATTCGTATCGTCAAGGTCAGATTCTCTGATAAACATCACAGAATCAATGCTCTACTTCAAAACTTAGCAGATCAGCTCAGCGAACAGGTTTTTACGGATTTGATTCAGTTGCTATTTGATGAAAAAATTATCACAGAACGTGAGGGGAATTTGATTTTAGCAACTGCTAGTGATGATATTCTCGGTGAGGACGCTGCTACAATTCGTTCGCGTATCTTACGCTCGCTTTTACTTAGATTGGATAGAAAAGGAAATTAGATGACGACATATTCAAGAAAAATGCAAGCCATTTTCCATCGTGCTCAGATTGAAGCAGAGCGCTTTGGTAGTCCTTTTCTGGAGACTTGGCATGTGCTTCTAGCTATGCTTGAAGTTCCAGGAACTGTAGCCTACCTAACATTTACTGATTTTGAAGACCGTATTCGTGCGGAAGAAATTGAGACGGCTGCTGTCTTGGCTTTGGAGAAGAGTCCAATAGAGTTGTCCAAATCAGATATTATTGATTTACGTGCACAGTCACATGCTTTAGAGGCTATGCTGCAAGAGGCAGAGGGAATTGCTAAGGTGACTGGTGCCGTTGAGGTGGGTTCTGAACATGTTTTGATGGCTTTTTTGCTCCATAAGGATTTGATGGTTTGCCGTCTCCTTGAAGTTGCTGGTTTTCAATATAAGGATGACAGTGACAAGCCTCGTATTATTGATTTGCGACGTTCTTTGGAGCGTTATGCAGGTCTTAGTAAGCAAGATTTGAAGGCGATTCATGACCTGCGTAAGCCTAAAAAAGCAAAAGCATCTGGAAATTTTGCTAATATGATGCAGCCTCCTCAATCTTCTACTGGGGAACTGTCAGATTATACAAAAGATCTGACTGCAGTAGCAGAATCGGGAGCCCTTGATCCAGTCATTGGGCGTGACGAAGAAATTTCACGCATGATTCAGGTCTTGAGTCGTAAAACGAAGAATAATCCTGTTCTTGTAGGTGAAGCAGGTGTTGGTAAGACGGCCCTTGCCCTTGGTTTGGCACAGCGTATTGCTTCGGGTGACGTACCTTTCGAATTAGCTGATATGCGTATCTTAGAACTTGATATGATGAGTGTGGTTGCAGGGACCCGTTTTCGTGGTGATTTCGAAGAGCGTATGAATCAAATCATTGATGAGATTGAAGCTGATGGAAAAATCATTCTCTTTATTGATGAATTGCATACGATTATTGGCTCTGGTTCTGGTATTGATAGTACCTTGGATGCGGCAAATATTTTGAAACCTGCTCTAGCACGTGGAACACTTCACATGGTTGGAGCAACCACACAAGCTGAGTACCAAAAGCATATTGAGAAAGATGCAGCCCTTTCTCGTCGTTTTGCTAAGATTACAATTGAAGAACCAAGCGTATCTGAAGCTATTGATATTTTGAAGGGATTGCGTTCGTCATATGAAGTCTACCATCGTGTGACTATCACTGATGAAGCCGTTGAGACAGCTGTCAAGGCAGCACACCGTTATTTGACGAGTAAAAACTTACCTGATTCGGCTATTGACCTTCTAGATGAAGCGAGTGCAACTGTTCAAGGTCGTATCAAGAAAGAAGCCAAACGTGAGATAACGCCTTTGGATGAAGCACTTTTAGCTGGTGATATGAAAGCTGCTATTAAACAATATAAGGCTAGTCAAAAGGCAAAATTACCGAAACCAGCTTTGGTGGATACGGACCAGATTATGCAAACCCTTAGTCGCCTATCAGGTATTCCTGTTGAGAAGATGACTCAGGCAGATAGCAAACGTTACCTGAATCTGGAAGCAGAGCTTCACAAACGTGTTATTGGTCAAGACGAAGCAGTTTCAGCGATTAGTCGTGCTATTCGTCGTAACCAGTCAGGTATTCGTACTGGAAAACGTCCGATTGGTTCCTTCATGTTCCTTGGACCTACTGGTGTTGGTAAGACGGAATTGGCTAAGACTTTGGCAGAAGTCCTCTTTGATGATGAGTCAGCTTTGCTTCGCTTTGACATGTCAGAATACATGGAAAAATTTGCGGCTAGTCGTCTTAATGGTGCCCCTCCCGGGTATGTTGGATATGATGAGGGTGGTGAATTAACAGAGAAAGTTCGCAATAAGCCTTACTCAGTCCTACTCTTTGATGAGGTCGAAAAAGCTCACCCTGATATTTTCAATATTCTCTTACAGGTTTTGGATGATGGTGTTCTGACAGATAGCCGTGGACGTAAAGTTGATTTTTCAAATACCATTATCATCATGACTTCAAACTTGGGAGCGACGGCTCTTCGTGATGACAAAACTGTTGGTTTTGGTGCTCGAGACATTTCTCATAACCATCAAGCCATGCAGGCACGTATCATGGAAGAACTTAAGAAGGCCTACCGTCCAGAATTTCTCAACCGTATCGATGAGAAGGTTGTCTTCCATAGTCTAGAGGAAGAACAGCTTCGTGAAATTGTCAAGATTATGGTAAAACCGTTGGTATCAGCTTTGGCTGAAAAAGGGATTGAATTGAAATTCCAACCAGCTGCCCTCAAGTATTTAGCTCAAGATGGCTATGATGTTGAGATGGGTGCTCGTCCGTTGCGTCGTGCGATTCAAACTCAAGTGGAGGATAAGTTGTCTGAGCTCTTACTAGGTGGCCAAGTAGTGAGTGGACAGACCCTTAAGATTGGCTGCTCTAAAGATAAATTGACCTTTACAGTAGTGTAAAGGCTAAACAACAAAGACAGATTGCGCTTGTAATCTGTCTTTTTGTGTCAATAGGAGTCAAGCGAGTGTAAAGGCTTCAGTAAAGCGGGTGTAAAAGAAAAAGCCGAGCCAAGCTCGACTGTAACGGTCAAAGTTTCTCGTTGACAAAGGTGACAAAGTGATTCCACCAGACCTTAAGGAAGAAGCTTTTCTTAACTTCTTTACCAGCAACAAGTTCCATGCTAGGCATGCCCTGATCCGGTAGGTAGCCCTCTCCTACAAGGGTATTATCTTCAAAGGTAGCTGTTCCCACCTTGTCTCCTGATTTGACAGGGGCTTGAATCTGGTTGGTGGAGACTTTAATATGTTTAGTGTTGTCGTCATCTATTTTTTGGATGATATTAAAGTCAGACTTGGCTACAGCAGAGACCTGTTTAGACTTACCATCAAGGACATTTGCTTGACTCTTATCTATGTCTTGACCTTTCTTGGCAACGGTCTTACTTTCCCAATGATAGACCACATAGTTAAGCAGGTCATTGGTTGCGGTAAAACGAGCGTAGTCATCCGTATCGGTATGTTCAGCATTTATGATGACTGTGATAATACTCATACCACTTTCATTTGAATGGGCTACGAAGGCAGCTCCGGCCAAATCAGTGGTACCTGTTTTGAGGCCATCAACACCCTTGCGGTAACTAGGTTGCCCCTTAAGCATATAGTTAAAGGTTTTGAGTTTATTAACACCATCAAATTTGGCTTCTGTTTTTTTAGTGATGTCGAGAATTTCAGGATATTCTTTAATCACATGTTGTGCAATGATAGCAACATCCTTGGTACTCATGGTGTTTTCTTCGTCAGATTTAGAACCTGGATAGATATTATCACCCAAATAGGAATTATTGAGACCAGAGGCGTTGACAATTTTAGCATCAGTGATTCCCCATTTTTTAAGTTGGGCTTTCATTTTGTCGACAAATTTACTTTCTGTTCCTCCGATTTCCTCAGCTAGGGCAATGGATGCACTATTGGCACTGGAAATAAGAGTTGCGTCAAGTAGTTGTTTGACGGTGTACTTTCTGGCATCTAATGGGATGTTGGAAACTCCAGCACTAACAGTCAATTCAAAGGGATAGTCGGAAATATTAACCTTTGTGTTCCATTTAAGCTCTCCCTTGTCTACCGCCTGATAAACCATATAGGCTGTTAGGAGTTTGGTGATAGAACCAATCCCTGTAGAAGTAGTGGCATCTTTTTCGTATAAAATCTTACCGGTAGTTGCTTCTACAGCGATAGCATGCTTGGCTGCGGCGTCAAATCCTTTTTTCTTCTCTGCTGCAAAAGCAGGAGCTACGCTTCCCAGACAGAGTAAGAAGGTCATAATAAGCGTAATTAGTTTCTTCATGGCTTGTTCCTTCGTGTATTTTGGATATTCATTATACCACATTTTGAGAGGAACTTAAGGTGTTGAGAAGAAGGTTTTACGATTTCATCATTAATTCATAAGGCAAAAAAAACTCCTTTTTGATATCAAAAGGGAGTTCAGTGCCTACTTGTTTCCGGTAAAGAAATTAACGATATGATTCCACCAAACTTTTAAGAAGAAGCTTTTCTTAATGGACTGGTTGGCTGTTACAGCAACTTGAGGTGGATCAGAGATATATCCTGTTCCTACGAGGTCTTTATCATCATAGGTTGCTGTTCCAATGGTATCTCCTTTTTTGATAGGTGCTGTTACCGTTTTTGCTTTGATGTTAACAGTGTCATTTTGGCTATTTATCTTTTGGACAACAGTAAGGTCTGATTCAAGTTTAGCAGAGACGGTCTTACTGACTCCATCGGCTACCTTGATATCATTTTTCTTGACGATTTGTCCCTTAGTGTTGAGTTTATTTATCTTCCAGTGTTGGACGACATAATCTAAGAGGTCATTGGTAGCTGTGAAACGGGCGGCTTCATCCTCCCCACCATTGTCAGCGTTCATAACCACTGTAATCAAGCTCATGCCATTTTCATTAGAGTGAGCAACAAAGGATGCTCCTGCGAGTTCGGTTGTTCCGGTCTTAAGTCCATCAACCCCTTCACGGTAGTTGTCTTGACCTTCCAACATATAGTTATGAGTGGTTAATTTGTTGTCACCTTCAAAATCAACTTCGCCTTGCTTGGTGATGTCAAGTACTTGGGGATAGTCCTTGATGAGGTGGTCTGCGATAATCGCAACATCCAGAGCACTCATAGTATTTTCGTCATCTGGTTTAGAGCCAGGATAACGGTTATCTCCTAGATACTTATTATTGAGCCCTGAGGCATTGTACAGTTTTGCATCAGTAATTCCCCATTTCTTTAATTGGGCCTTCATAGTATCTACAAAAGCACTCTCTGTTCCTGAGATCTTTTCAGCTAGAGCAATTGCTGCGCTGTTAGCACTACTGATGAGGGTGGCATCTAAGAGTTGTTTGACAGTGTATTTTCGAGAGTCTAGTGGGACGTTTGAAACTTCTGAATCAACTGTTAAGTTGAATGGATAATCTGAGATATTTACTTCAGTATCCCAAGTAATTTTACCTTGATCAATAGCTTTATAGACCATGTAGGCTGTTAGGATTTTCGTCATTGAAGCAACACCATCGGGAGTGGTAGCATCCTTTTCATAGAGGACTTTCCCTGTAGTTGATTCGATAGCAATCGCATGTTTAGCAGCAACATTGAAGTCATCAGTCTGCTCTTGTGCTAGGGCAGGTGTTACTAAGCCTATTAGGATTAAGGCAACCATAATGATGTGTTGTAATTTTTTCATACTCATTCCTCTGTCTCTTATGAGTGTTTATTATATCACAAAACCACCTAAATATCTGGAACCGAGAAAAGCTTGGGAGACAACTTATGCCGAAGCTCTGCCATTTTCGACTATAATATGGTAAAATGGAAGTTATATCAAATGAATGACATAAAGTTGACCAGTTCGTTTTTGTAGGGCTGGTTATGGATAAAAAGAGGGATCAAACATGGCTAAACAAACTTTTGAGATGACCTTTGCAGGACGCCCGCTTGTTGTGGAAGTGGGACAGGTAGCCAAGCAGGCTAACGGTGCTGTTGTCGTGCGTTATGGAGATACAACCGTATTATCAACAGCTGTCATGTCTAAAAAGATGGCAACGGCAGATTTCTTTCCTTTACAAGTTAACTATGAAGAGAAAATGTATGCAGCTGGAAAGTTCCCAGGTGGTTTTAACAAGCGTGAGGGACGCCCTTCAACTGATGCCACTTTGACTGCTCGTCTTATTGATCGTCCTATTCGTCCCATGTTTGCGGAGGGCTTTCGTAACGAAGTGCAAGTCATTAACACTGTTCTCTCTTATGATGAAAATGCTAGTGCGCCAATGGCAGCTATGTTTGGGAGTTCTTTAGCACTTTCTATTTCTGATATTCCTTTTAATGGTCCGATTGCTGGAGTTCAAGTAGCTTATGCAGCGGAAGATTTTATCATCAACCCAAGTGCAGCAGATAAAGAAGTTTCTCATTTAGACTTGACAGTAGCAGGGACCAAGGAAGCCATTAATATGGTGGAATCAGGAGCTCAAGAATTATCAGAGGATATTATGTTGCAGGCACTCTTGAAAGGGCATGAAGCTATTCAAGAGTTGGTTGATTTCCAAAATTACATTGTTGCGGCTGTTGGTAAGGAGAAAGCTGAGGTTGAACTGCTCCAAGTCGATGCTGATTTGAAGGCTGAAATTGAAACAGCTTATTATGATCAGTTAGCTAAGGCTGTTCAGGTGGAAGAAAAATTAGCGCGTGAAGCAGCAACCCAGGCTGTCAAAGAAGAGGTTCTCGCTTCTTATCAAGAACGCTTTGCAGAAGATGACGATAAAGATACTATCTTACGTGATGTGGCAGAAATTCTTGAACAGATGGAACACGCTGAAGTGCGTCGTCTCATTACCGAAGACAAGGTCCGTCCCGATGGTCGTCGTGTGGACGAAATTCGTCCTTTGGACGCAGAGATTGACTTTCTGCCAAAGGTTCATGGATCAGGTCTCTTTACACGTGGGCAAACCCAGGCTTTATCAGTTTTGACTTTGGCTCCTATGAGTGATACACAACTTGTTGATGGTTTGGACCCGGAATACAAGAAACGTTTCCTTCACCACTACAATTTTCCTCAGTATTCAGTAGGTGAAACAGGGCGTTATGGTGCGCCAGGCCGTCGTGAAATTGGTCATGGAGCCTTGGGTGAGCGTGCCCTTGCTCAAGTTCTCCCAAGCGTTGAAGAGTTTCCTTATGCTATCCGTTTGGTAGCCGAAGTCTTGGAGTCAAATGGTTCTTCTTCACAGGCTTCTATTTGTGCAGGCACTTTGGCTCTTATGGCAGGTGGGGTGCCGATTAAGGCGCCTGTTGCAGGGATTGCCATGGGTCTTATTTCAGATGGAACAAACTACACTGTTCTAACCGACATTCAAGGTTTGGAAGATCATTTTGGTGATATGGACTTTAAGGTAGCTGGTACACGTCAAGGGATTACAGCTCTTCAGATGGATATTAAGATTTCAGGGATTACACCTGCTATTCTTGAGGAAGCTTTAGCTCAAGCCAAGGTGGCTCGTTTTGAAATTCTTGATGTTATTGAGTCAACGATTGCTGAGCCACGTCCAGGATTGGCACCAACGGCTCCTAAGATTGACAGTATTCAGATTCCTGTTGACAAGATTAAGATTGTCATCGGTAAGGGTGGTGAGACCATTGATAAGATTATCGCTGAGACAGGTGTCACAATTGATATTGATGAAGAAGGACTTGTTCAGATTTTCTCTAGTGATCAGGATGCTATTGACCGTGCCAAAACAATCATCTCCGACCTTGTGCGTGAAGCTAAGGTTGGTGAGGTTTACACAGTACCAGTTGTGCGTATTGAAAAGTTTGGTGCCTTTGTTCACCTATTCAATAAAACCGATGCTTTAG
Organism: Streptococcus sp. C150; assembly: GCF_000187445.1. Classification (NCBI taxonomy): domain Bacteria; kingdom Bacillati; phylum Bacillota; class Bacilli; order Lactobacillales; family Streptococcaceae; genus Streptococcus; species Streptococcus sp. C150. Next base: position 27,771 of record NZ_GL698452.1, read on the forward strand.
TCCACATTTCAGAATTAGCTTGGAAACGTACAGAGCATGTCGAAGATGTGGTTAAGGTTGGGGATATGGTAACTGTTAAAATCATCAAAATCGATGAAAAAGGCCGTGTTGATGCTTCAATCAAGACCCTGCTTCCAAAACCTGAAAAAATTGAGGACGGAGAAAATGGAGGAGAGTCTCGTCATCGCCGTCGTTCTCATCATAAACCACGCCACCATAAGGAAAGTGGGGAAGCACCGAAAAAATTTGATCAATCAGAAACGAAAGAACAAACAGAAGAATGACAGAAAATCAAGAATTGCAAGTCTTTGATGAAACCTTGAGAGAATTTTTAACAGAACCAGACCATTTTTTGACTAGTCTGGCTTTGGTTAATCACCTGCAACGTACTCCAGTATTGGCGGCCCAAGACCTCTATGCGGTTGAAGTAGAAGGGAAGAAGGTTGTTCCTGTCTTTACAAGCGAGCAGGATTTGCAAGCCTTTAAAGATACTCAAGAGAGTGCTCGAGAACAAGCATGGGTAAAACGTTCAAGTTTAGATATTCTATCGCAGCTCGTTGAGGCAGGACTTTTTGGCCTTGCTTTCAATCTTAAATCCGATGGTGATTTTTCGAACACCACTCTTTTTGCAAGCAGTGAATTGATTCAATTTATCAACTACTTTACTCAGACTCTTAATAATCTTTTGAGTGAGGAAAATCAAAAGGCAGCCCCTAAAGATAAGATTTATCTTGTTCCGGCCTTTGTTCATAAGCGTGAGACGGATGGGCAAGAAGACCGCTTCTTTGCAACCATGTCTAATGCAGAGGGACAGAGCTATGTGCCTGTATTTACGAACTTGACGAGCTTTGCCAAATGGTACGGAAACGAGACTTTTGGACTTCCTTTCCGTAAGGCCAAGGGAACTATTCTACAGTGGCCGTTGTCAGAAATTTATAAGCCTTCAACAGGTGAAAACGAGTTGGATAAGGTTCAAGGTATTGTCATCAATCCTTTTGATGAGCAGCCTGAGTTAGTGGACTGGTCTTATTTTGAGGATGATAGTAAGTAGTCCTAGTATTATCAAACCTCTAAAAAGATAATAAGGCCACAGTAAACAATAATGATATAAGGAGTGACCTATATGGGGTGGTGGAAAGAAAGTATTGATATTGTAAAGAAAAATGACCCAGCGGCTCGGACAAGTTTGGAGGTTCTTTTAACCTATCCTGGTCTAAAGGCTTTGGCAGCTCATCGTATCTCACATTTTCTCTGGCGCCACCATTGCCGACTTTTAGCTCGTATGCATAGTCAATTTTGGCGATTTTGGACTCAGATTGAGATTCACCCTGGGGCTCAGATTGCCGAAGGTGTTTTCATTGACCATGGTTCTGGTCTTGTCATTGGTGAAACAGCCGTTGTGGAAAAGGGAGCTATGCTCTACCATGGTGTCACTTTAGGTGGTACTGGTAAAGATGTCGGAAAACGTCACCCAACCGTTCGTGAAGGGGCCTTGGTTTCAGCTCATGCTCAAGTTATAGGTCCTATTGAGATTGGAAAAAATGCCAAGGTCGGTGCAGCAGCTGTGGTAGTTGCAGATGTCCCAGAAGATGTTACAGTTGTTGGTGTTCCTGCTAAGGTTGTACGTGTTCATGGCCAAAAGGATGAAGAAGTGATTCATGACATTGAGGAAGGCCGTGAATATTATAGCGAAAAGCTAGAAGACCTTCTAAAAGCAGCTAGCTTTCACTCATCACGTCTATAAGGAAAGAAAAAGATGAAACTCTTTAGTTCAAAGGTGACTCGACTGACCGTTGTAGGTCCGCTCGCTCTTGTTTACATAGCTTTACACCGAGCTGATTATAGCATGGCAGCTTTATGGTTCTGTATTTCACTTTTATGGGCAGGTCTTGTTTACAAACAACGTCATAAGTGAGAGCTGAATCATGAACCATTTTTTCAAAAATAATCCTTTTTTGGTCTTCTATATGGTGGGAAGTTTTGTATCAGTCGTCTCTCTCTTGGCTCAAGATAAGTTGGTTTCGGCTTTATTGATTATCGTCCTTGTTGTAGTTTTATGTTTATACCTAAACCATATCAAGGATAAAAAATAGCTTCCAATTAATTGAAAGGAATCTCTAGTGATTAAAATTTATGATACTATGGCACGTTCGCTCCGTGATTTCGTACCTTTGACAGAGAATGTTGTCAATATGTATGTTTGCGGACCAACTGTTTACAATTATATTCATATCGGAAATGCCCGTTCAACAGTAGCTTTTGATACCATTCGTCGTTATTTTGAGTATCGTGGTTACACTGTTAACTACATTTCTAACTTTACAGATGTAGATGATAAGATTATTAAGGCAGCCAATGAAGCTGGTATTTCGACCAAAGAATTATCAGACAAGTTTATCGCAGCCTTTATGGAAGATACTGCACAGCTTGGCGTCAAACCAGCGACACAGAATCCTCGTGTTATTAACTATATGGATGAAATCATTGCATTTGTGTCAACCTTGGTTGACAAAGGGTTTGCTTATGTCTCTGAAGGTGATGTTTACTTCCGAGTAGCTAAGTCAAAAAATTATGCTAAGTTAGCTAATAAGACCTTGGAAGATCTTGAAATTGGTGCTAGTGGTCGTACGGATGCCGAAACCGCTCGTAAGGAAAATCCTTTGGATTTCGCCCTTTGGAAAGCAGCCAAAGAAGGCGAAATTTCTTGGGATAGCCCTTGGGGACCTGGTCGCCCTGGTTGGCACATCGAATGTTCAGTGATGGCGACTGAAATTCTTGGGGATACTATTGATATCCACGGTGGTGGTGCAGACCTGGAATTTCCACACCATACCAATGAAATTGCCCAATCAGAAGCCAAGACTGGCAAGACCTTTGCTAATTACTGGATGCACAACGGTTTTGTCAATGTGGACAATGAGAAAATGTCAAAATCTTTGGGTAACTTTGTAACGGTTCATGACATGCTTAAGACAGTTGATGGTCAAGTGCTTCGCTTCTTCTTAGCGACACAACAGTACCGTAAGCCAATTAACTTCACCGAAAAAGCTATTCATGATGCTGAAGTCAATCTTAAGTATTTAAAAAACACCCACAGTCTTCCATTAACAGGTCAGGTGGACCAAGCTGAGTTACAAACTTATCTGGACGCTTTCCAGGAAGCTATGGATGATGACTTTAACACAGCAAACGGTGTAACTGTCCTGTTTGACATGGCCAAATGGATTAATTCAGGCCATTATGATCAAACGGTTAAAGATGCTTTTGAAAAAGTACTTCAAGTCTTTGGAATTGTTTTCAAAGAGGAAGTCCTTGATGAAGATATCGAAAAACTCATTGAAGAACGTCAAGCGGCGCGTGCTAACAAGGATTTTGCGACAGCGGACCGTATTCGCGATGAGTTGGCTGCTCAAGGTATCAAACTTCTTGATACCAAGGATGGTGTGAGGTGGACACGTGACTAAACACCTTGATGTCAACCTTATCAATGGTATTGCACTTGCCTTTGAGGGAGATGCTGTTTATTCCTTGTACATTCGTCGTCACCTGATTTTTCAAGGTCAGACCAAGCCAAATCAACTGCACCGTCTAGCTACACGCTATGTTTCGGCCAAAGCTCAGGCTAGTCTCATTGAGAAAATGCTAGACCAAGAAGTCTTGACTGAAAAAGAACTGGACATCTACAAACGAGGTCGTAATGCCCATAGTCACACCAAGGCTAAAAATACGGATGTTATTACTTATAAAATGTCAACAGGCTTTGAAGCCGTCATGGGCTATCTTCATATGACTGAAGACCTGACTCGCTTAGAAGAATTAATTACTTGGTGTATTGATCAAGTCGAAAGAGAAACCTAAAAAATTCTGCCATTGCAGGATTTTTTGCTTATCTTACAGCTCCTATTAGTCGTAACAAATAATAAAATCCTCAAAATCAAAATGGTTTGAGAATCAAAGAAATTAAGCGGTTTGCCAATAAAAAATAAGATAAAACTGATATTTAGAAGGTCAAAAATGAGAAAATTAAGGAGGGTCTGACACGTGTAAAACCCTGATATTATAACGTTTTTTAATAAAACTAATTTGACAGAAAGTAAAAAAAAAGTCTATAATATTAATAAATAAAGCCATATAAAAAATGAGGAGGTGAATGGAAATAGCTAAGAAAAAAGTTTTATATACGACGTTTGCTGCTTTGATTTTATCTAGTTTTACGCTACAAACAGGTAAAGCAGATGAAGTTCAGGCAAGTCCTGACAAAGCTGATATAGATTATGTTAATAGTGAGGCTCCAGCTCCAGCTCCTCTTGCTCCCCAAGTTGATTTTTCAGCAGTGGAAGCAAAGGCAGAGCCAGCGAGTCAAGTAACTTCAGTAGTGACATCAACATCACTAATGGTCGTTTCTTCGAGTGAAACGGATGAGGGACTTCTTGAAGTGCACTCTCAAGTTGATATCGTAGAGACAAGAGTTTCTAAGGCTACACCTCATTCAGAAGGGGCTCAAGTACAAGCTTTTAGTGTAGGTAGTTCAACAGCGACATCTGAGCGAGGTGATGCAAAGCCGGCATCTGATTCTGAGCAAGCCAAGCCAAACATTGTGCTTACTTATGATAAGTCTCGTGAGGCTACAGCGACAGCTGAATCTCAAGCGGTGACATCCATGTATAAAAGTGAAAGCACACTTTATACATCTGAACTTGCTGGGAATACACATGCTGTTGAAAAATCGGAATTTTCTTCCCTAAATTCTCATACGACATCTGTAAGTGCTACTAATTTTAGCCAAGCCGTTGCAACTTCCGAACTTGCTTCAGAAGCTGCAAGCACTGCCAGCTCTCTTGCGTCAACGAACGCAGAAGCAAGTCAGTCAAATAAAAATACAGAGGAGAGTCTGACTGTCCTCACAGTTGGATGGAAAGATTCAACATCAACTTCTGAAGTTTTTGAAACTTCTGTAGTGGTTTCAATGTTGCAGAGCGAGAGTTTGACTTATTCGTCAGAAGTAACCTTTACGGATGGGCTTATCTCAGAAATTCTAGCGACTCCAATCACCTCCGAAGTTTACACTGTAGTTCCTAAACGTGATAGTACCGGTTCTCTTCTTGAAGATCACCCAGCTGTTACAGGAAATACAGATATTCTCTATTTGGCACGTGGTGAAATCTTTAACGTCAACTTCGATGTTAACAAGATGGACGGTAAGAAGATTAAGGGTCTTAATCTTGTTCTTGATGGGAAACAAATTCACCATAGCTACTTTGTTGAAGGAACTTTGGATGAAGTAAATGCTGGTTTGAGTGCCTACCACTTGGCAGAGCAAACGACTGGTATCCATAAGATGACCTTTGAGTTGATCGATACAGATAATAATATCCATTATCTGACACAAACATTTAGCGTCTTCAATGATGGAGATCTGCCGGTGACTCCTGGTGGTTATCAAAGGACCCAGTACCCATCGACCACGACAACAATGACTATACCGGTAACCTATAATACTAGTGTAAACAACTATACTGAAGCAGCTAATCACATTCAGGCTACAGCAGTTAATGAGTTGGCTGAGACAACTAGAGCCTTGACACAGCAATTAGCAGATCAAATTGCTGAGGTTTTGAGTGGTTGGTCTTCAGCGATTTCTGGAAATAGTTCAACAAGCACAGGTTCAATTGATATCTTCCAAGCAGCAGGTAAAACCATTACTCAAGCTGCGAGAAAGATTGCAGAATCAATCTCAGATCCAGATACAATTGGTAAGCAAGCTTTGGCTGCTGCAACCGTTGTTCTTGTTCTTCTCGTGCTTTACCTAGCAGCAATTACGTTTATTTAATATGCTTTGCCCTCGTAAGAGGGCCTTTTTTATGATAGAATGGGCTTATGAAAACAACTAAAGAATCAAGTCTAGACATTGTTTATGGCGTGCACGCTGTAACAGAAAGTCTCGAGGCTAATACTGGTAATAAACTCTATATTCAAGATGATCTTCGAGGGAAGAATGTTGATGCTATCAAGGCTTTGGCAGCTGAAAAGAAGGTCTCTATTTCTTGGACACCTAAGAAAACCTTGTCTGATATGACAGGTGGAGCTGTCCATCAAGGTTTTGTTCTTCGTGTGTCGGAGTTTGCTTATTCTGAGCTCTCAGATATTATGGACAAGGTTGAGCAAGAGGAAAATCCTCTCATTCTTATTTTAGATGGACTCAACGATCCTCATAACTTTGGCTCCATCTTGCGTACGGCCGATGCTACTCAGGTAACAGGTGTTATTATCCCTAAGCACCGTGCTGTGGGGGTAACACCTGTCGTTGCCAAAACCTCAACAGGAGCAGTGGAGCATATTCCCATTGCTCGAGTGACTAATCTTAGTCAAACTCTTGATAAGCTTAAAGAAGCAGGCTTCTGGATATTTGGAACAGACATGGATGGTACACCATCTCATAAATGGAACACCGCTGGGAGACTTGCTCTGATTATCGGTAATGAAGGAAAAGGTATCTCTGCTAACATCAAAAAACAAGTAGATGAAATGATTACTATCCCTATGAGTGGCCATGTACAGAGTCTTAATGCTAGCGTGGCAGCTGCAGTACTCATGTATGAAGTTTATCGAAACCGATTGTAACGATGAAAAAAAGAATACTTTTGGTTGATGGTTATAACATGATTGCCTTTTGGCAAGAAACCCGTCAACTCTTTAAGACTAATCAGCTTGATGAAGCTCGTGAAACACTGCTTCGTAAACTTAATCATTATGCCAACTTTGAACATATTGATGTCATCTGTGTATTTGATGCTCAGTTCGTTCCAGGAACCCGTCAGCGCTATGACCAATATCGTATCAGTGTTATTTTTACTGAGGAAGACGAGACAGCAGATAGCTACATTGAGCGAGCAGCAGCTGAGATGAATACCGTTCAACATCTAGTTGAGGTAGCAACCAGTGACCTAAATGAACAGTGGGCTATATTTTCTCAGGGGGCTTTACGTGTTTCAGCACGAGAGTTGGAAGAACGTGTCAATACCGTTAAATCGGACTTAGACAAGATGTCGGCACATATTGACTTAAAAACACCCAAGTTAGGTCCATGGGATGATACACAATTAGGTCAATTACAGGATCTTTTAAATGAAATAGAATAGAGGGACATATGACATTCAAAATTTTGACAGATTCAACAGCAGATTTAGATGAAAAATGGGCTCAGGAAAATGAGGTAGAACTCGTTGGTTTGACCATTACTCTGGATGATACTACCTATGAGACCGTAGGACCTAACCGTTTAACGAGTGGCCGTCTCTTGGAACGTATGCAGGAAGGCAGTCAGCCGACTACTAGCCAAGTGAATGTTGGTCAATTTGAAGAGGTTTTTCGTCGTCACGCCAAAAATGGTGATGCCCTTCTTTATATTGCCTTTTCATCAGTGCTTTCAGGTACTTATCAAAGCGCTGTTATGGCACGTGACATGATTTTGGATGAATACCCAGAAGCTGTCATTGAGATTGTAGATACTCTAGCGGCAGCAGGTGGGGAAGGTTATCTCTCTATCTTGGCGGCAGAAGCTCGTGATCAAGGTAAGAGTTTATCTGAAACCAAAGCCATGATTGAAGCTATTTTGCCACGATTACGCACTTACTTCTTGGTTGATGATCTCTACCATTTGATGCGTGGGGGGCGTCTTTCTAAGAGTTCAGCCATTATTGGTAGTTTGATTAATATCAAGCCTCTCCTTTGGTTAGATGCCTCAGGCAAGTTGGTTCCTTTGGCCAAGATTCGAGGACGTAAAAAAGCTATTAAGGAAATGTTTCTGCATGCTACTCAAGATATTGGTCATAGCACAGCAATTGTTGCTTATGCTAACGACATCGAAGCGGCAGAAAAGCTCAAAGAAGATTTGTTAGCAGTTGATGGTATTGAGCAAGTTCTTATTATGCCACTTGGGCCAGTTATTTCTACCCACGTCGGACCAGATACCTTGGCCGTCTTCACGATTGGTAAAGAAGCTAGATAGAAAAAGTGTCAGATAGGATTTCCTATCTGATTTTTTGTTTTCTAAAATGATAGATTAATAGAATATAAAAAGATAGTCTATACAAAATGAATGATATATTTGACATAATGTAAAATAGTGCTATAATAAATCTAGAAAATGGAGGAAACAAAATGAAGAAGTCAAAGAAAAAAGTAGTTAGCACGATGGATGAACGTGCTCGGTTAATCAGTGGAGAATCTGCTGCTGGAGGTTATTGGGTGGCCATGCTTGGTATGTTTGTAACGATTATGGTTGCTAGTAAGACACACTCCGTCGAATTAGTGCAGTCACTATTAATCATCACTTTCTTTGGTTCTATGTGCGTGGTTTTAGTCCACAGCGTATCACGTAATGGGCATCCATGGTTACTAGACAAAAAACTTGAGAAGAAGATGCTTATAATTTCCTGGGTAATGTGTTTTTTGGGAATTTTTATATTGCTAATGGGCCTCTTAAGTCTATTTCAGTCATTTAAGATAGGGAAGAATCTTATGAGTAGTGTAGCATTTTTGACATTGGGTTTGATCCTTATTTGTGACTGCTGGGTTATTATTAAAAGAATCAAGAAAAACCGTTTGGAAGAGCTAGAAGACGAAGAGTAGGTTTTTTAAATGAAAAATTTAAAATTAAAGTCAGCGCGTGTGGCAAAAGACCTCACTCAACAAGGCTTAGCAGATGCTATAGGGGTCTCTCGTCAGACCATCTCTGCTATTGAAAAGGGAGACTACAACCCGACTATAAATCTGTGCATTGCTATCTGTAAAACATTAGACAAAACTCTGGACCAGCTTTTTTGGGAATCTGAGGACTAGTTTGCATCCCTTAGAGGAGGGGGTGTTGAGGGCTAATTCTATTACCTACCTTATAAAACAGAGGCTAAAAAAATAAAAGAAAAACACCTCCAAATGACTTGCCTTGGACGTGTTTTTTTGATATTATGTTAAACGGTATTGTTTACCCCATTTGAAAGGCCCCGGAACCTTCCAAATACTTTTCGATGGGAAGGAACACCCATCACTCGTAAACAAAAATCGAACTATATATAGGAGAAATCATGAACAAAACAACATTTATGGCTAAACCAGGCCAAGTTGAACGTAAATGGTATGTCGTTGACGCAACTGATGTGCCACTTGGACGTCTTTCTGCAGTAGTTGCTAGCGTACTTCGCGGAAAAAACAAACCAACTTTCACACCACACACTGATACAGGTGATTTCGTAATTGTTATCAATGCTGAAAAAGTTAAATTGACTGGTAAAAAAGCAACTGATAAGATCTACTACACTCACTCAATGTATCCAGGTGGATTGAAACAAATCTCAGCAGGTGAACTTCGTTCTAAAAACGCTGTTCGTTTGATTGAAAAATCAGTTAAAGGTATGCTTCCACACAACACTCTTGGACGCGCACAAGGTATGAAATTGAAAGTCTTCGTTGGAGCTGAGCACACTCACGCTGCACAACAACCAGAAGTACTTGATATCTCAGGACTTATCTAATTCTAAGAGGAAAGGAGCACTAATATAATGGCACAAGCACAATATGCAGGTACAGGACGCCGTAAAAACGCTGTTGCACGCGTACGTTTGGTTCCAGGTACTGGTAAAATCACTGTTAACAAAAAAGATGTAGAAGAATACATCCCACACGCAGACCTTCGTCTCGTTATCAACCAACCTTTCGCAGTTACTTCAACTGAAGGTTCATACGACGTACACGTTAACGTTGTAGGTGGTGGATACGCTGGTCAATCAGGTGCGATCCGTCACGGTATCGCTCGTGCACTTCTTCAAGTAGACCCAGACTTCCGCGATTCATTGAAACGCGCTGGACTTCTTACTCGTGATGCACGTATGGTTGAACGTAAGAAACCAGGTCTTAAGAAAGCTCGTAAAGCTAGCCAGTTCTCTAAACGTTAAGAAACGGCTACAATACAGCATTTATCAACACTTCATGGTTCACACCATGGGGTGTTTTTTGATGTTTTTTTAGCAAAATTCACACCACTTTTCACACCAAATTCACACCATTACTTTTTAAGGTTACGGTAGGCAATTTCACCAACAGCCATTGGTATGACATTTGAAGTGTTGACATAGGTCTTAGTTGTGAGAGTATCGCTATGCGTTAGAGCTTCTGAAATGTCCTCTAGTGATGTGCCAAATTGTTTGGCAAGAGTTGCACCCGTATGACGTAATTTATGAGGTGTAGCGTGTGTTAGTTCCTTATGACGGCGTTCGACTGACTTCATCTTATTATTAAGATAATCAGCGTGTAAGGGACTATTAACATTCCCTTTTGTATCAATATAAGTAAAAATATACTGTTCATCAGATTGGATAATATTGAATTTTGCCAATTCCAATTTTTGTTGTTTTTTCCAAGCACAGAGTAAATCAGTTAGTTCAATAGGAATAATGAAAAAAATAAGTATGAATAATTCTATTTTTGCTGATTTGTATTAATTTTTAGGAAAATAAGAGTAAATAGCATAATAAAAAGGGATTGAAATTTTATTTTCAATCCCTTTTTTAGATAAAGAAAATAATAATGGTGCTAATTAGGATTAATACCTAAATAAGTTTTAATTTTCTTTTCAAGAAAATCAATATGTTGGTTAATTTCAGTTTGTTGCTTATGAAGTTCATCAAGTTGAAAAAATAGCAGTCTAAGTCGTTGAGGAATTGTGGAGTCTCCTTTATATCTTAGGTCAGCGTATTCTTGCATATTTTTAATAGACATTCCCGTCTTTTTTAATCTAATAATGAATTGAGTCCACGCTATATCAGAGTCATCATAGTATCTACGATTATTTTCTTCTCTGTGTGAGTAAATCAATTTTTCTTGCTCATAGTATCGAAGTGTGGAAATAGAAAGTCCAGTTTTTTTAGCAAATTCTCCAATAGAATAGTGAGCCATAATATTTCCCCCTTTTTTTTAATATTTTAGCATAATTTTAAAAAAATCGAAAAATTTTCAGTTTTCTCTTGACATAAAGTGCACTTTACTATGTAAAATACATAGCATCAAAGGAATTTGATATAAAGTACTCTAATTTATGAGTTGATTGAAAATAAAGGAAATTATGGAATCGCTTCTCTGTGTAGGTGGCGGAATGGGAGCAGCGACTCTTATAAAAAATGCAAATAGCAATCTGTAAAGGAGAAAATAGTATGGAACAAACGAAGAATTATACTTGTATTACTGGAGCCAGTGCTGGTATAGGAGCGGAGACAGCAAGACAATTTGCAAAATTAGGAACGAATCTTATTTTAATTGCTCGGCGTCAAGAACGACTAGAAAAATTGAAGCAAGATATTTTGAACCATTATCCGGATTTAGATATTGTTATTAAAGTTGTTGATTTATCGAAGTCCAGTAATGTTTTTGATCTTTATGAAAGCTTGAAAAAATATCACATTACTACTCTAATAAATAATGCTGGTTTTGGAAATTATGATAAGGTTGAATCTCAAGATTTAGAAAAGATAATAACATTAATCCATCTAAACATTGAAGCTTTAACAATTCTATCAACTCTATATGTGAGAGATTATAAAGATTGTAAAGGCGCTCAATTGATTAACTTATCATCTAGAGGCGGATACATGATGGTTCCAAATGCAGTTACATACTGTGCAAGTAAATTTTATGTCAGTGCTTTTACAGAAGGCTTGGCATTGGAACTAGAGGCAAATCAACATCAATTAAAAGCTAAGGTTTTAGCTCCAGCTGCCACAAAAACGGAATTCGGTCAAGTTGCTACAGATTCGAAAGAATACAATTATGATGAGCATTTTGCTAAATATCACACAAGTGAAGAGATGGCACAATTTTTGATGGAATTATATCAAAGTGACAAAGTTGTTGGTTTAGTTGATGTTACAAATTTTGAATTTCATCTTAGCGGACCACTACTTAAACATTAATTATTTTAATAAATATAGATAATGTGGTATCGATTAATAGTTGCAGTCGTTTTATGATAAGAAGAAAGCTTCTGAAACGTTAGATTTCAGAAGCTTTTTGTCTTTAAGTTTTGAGTAAGTTATAATTTTCTGTGATATTTAGGATATTTAAAAAATATACAAGTGTTTTTGTAGATTAATTTACAATTTTTCCAGTATTTTGCCAAGTAGTTCTTCTAACTTTCCTAAGTCCCCATAGACTGTCCCATCCATATAAAGATTGTAAACTTCATCATCTTGTTCCACGCGTACTTGTGCAGAATAACCTTTTGATAGTGCTAAGGAACGAATAACTTCTCGTTGAGTTCGTCCATTCCCTTCTCGAAAGGGATGGAAATAATTAAGATTATCAAGAATTTTTGCTAATTGTTTAATAATCTCATCTTTTGAATTAGCAGTTTGATAATAGGTATGAATAAGATGGTTGATATAGTCTTGGGCAGTACTGAAAGATTGTATTGACATAAAAGGATTCCCATTTTTTGAGATATTCACCTTGCGAAATTGCCCCGCCCAAGCATAGACATCTTGAAATAAATATTTATGAATGGCTAAAATATCACTAATGGAGTAGACTTCAATGGTTTTCAAGCGCAAGTCTGCAAGCCTTTTAGTAACGAATAAATGCTCATTCCGGTAGGCTTCTTCAATTTTTGTAATATTTTGTTTGTTGATTAAGACTGTAGAATTTGGATAGGTATATTGGTGATTGGGGTCAATGTACTCATAGCCTTCGTATTGATTTTTAACCAATATTCAATTCCTTTCGTTTGTTGATAACATAAGTTTTTAAATCAATCACATCTTGAACAGTAGGTTCATAATTTTCAATCATTGATGACCCAATAGCATACCAGACAGTATCAAAATCTGAAAAGTTATCAAAGGGAATCCCTAAAATTGTTAATTCTTCTTTATTCACATCAAGAGTCATGGCACACCTCCTTGTATAGAGTTATCCTTATTATACCATAAAATCGGTATTTTCACCTAAAGGATAGAGACTGTTATTAAAGCCAGAAAACTAGTTTTGTTCGCTTTTTATATTTGAGGTCAGACTTTTGTTCCAACCTCTTTATTTTATATTGTTTTTAGAATTAAAATATTGAGCTTAAGATTTATCTTTCTTAAACGCCCCTGCTTGTGCATACAATAACCATGATAAGGCAATCATAATAGCTGCGAAAACAGAAATTCCTGAGAATCCTGTAAATTTCACAAAGAGAACTCCTCCCACTATACCTGCAATTGTTTCACCTAAATACATTACTGCATTTGATAATGAAGAAATCGTACTTCGTGCATTTTCAACAGTACCTTGCAAAGTCGCCATAAACAAAGGAAAAATAAATCCATTATTTATATAGATAATTATTAATAAAATTTCGGCTACCCAAAAATTATTAGCAAAAGGTAGAATAAGGTAGAGGATAATTAATGTAAGTAATTCAGTTTTAAAAGTTCTTTGTAAACCAAATTTTTTAACCAATTGACTTCCAAATAAAGAACCCAATAAGTTACCTGCACCAATAGCTATAATTGCAGTACTAATGTTAGTTAAACTCATATTAAAGTCATTGGTAAACCATGTAGATATGAAGGTAATGGCTGTAAAAGAACCTGTTTGAAAAACAAAATAAGCAATTAGATAACTAACTGATTTTTTATTAGTTAGGATATTTTTATAAGCCTCTGTAAAAGAAATTCTATTTGCTTTTCCAATTTCAAGTTTTGGTAGAAAAATATGGATTAAAATGAGAAGTATTAAGGAAGCAAACGCAATCGTATAAAAGGGAGTTTGCCAAGAAAAGTTTGCCAGATAGCCACCAATAGGTACCCCAGCCATTTGAGAAACGGATAAACCAGCGGTCGCATATCCCATAACCTGCACAATATACTTTTTATCAACAACAATAGGAATTGAAGCCCAAACTTGTGGAGTTATAAATGAAGCACTGATACCTGCAAATAAGCGAAAAAGGAGCATTAAAGGAAAACTTGTTGCAAAACCACATAGAAAAGTTGAAATGGTAAAAGCAATCAGCCCATAAGTCATTACTTTTTTTCTATCACGACCATCTGAAATTGGGCCTGAGATAAGGGCAAATACAGCATAACCTATTGCATATGCGCTGACCATCCAACCAGAAACTGAAGAATTTATATTATATAGGTTTGCTAAAGTTGGAAGCAGTGGAGAAATTAAAAATGTATCAGTTCCTATAATGAACATTGTTAAGAAGAACAAAAGAGAGTATTTTTTCATTGTATATTAACATCACTTTCTAAGAATATTTTTGTTATAAGTTATAAATAGATACTTTACGTAATAATTGCTATCCAGTTCTGTTTCATAAAACACCTCCTTTTTAAATTTAATAGTTAAACAATTATTGAACTATTAAACTTTATATTATCACTATAATGCAGAAAAGTCAACGACGGCCGTACAAAAAATTGACAAGTGTTTATTTCAATAGTAAAATTACTTTATGACTATGAAACAATATAACCTTAGCGAAGATGATTTAAGAGTTAAAATTTTTAAAGCATTAGCAGATAATGTTCGTCTAAAAATTATTAGATTACTGTACAGAGCGAATACTGAACTAAGTTGTGGAGAAATTGGCGATTTGCTCATTATTAGTAAATCAGCTGCTTCGTATCATTTTAAAACTTTGCGAGAAGCTGGCCTTACTACAACAAGAAAAGTAGGTCAGAATAAATTTGTAAAGTTAAATCATGAGACATTTGATATTTTCTTACCTGGCTTTCTTAATTCTTTAGACAAATAAGCAAATGCATTTCAACTAGACCAGTAGTTTTCTTGTGTTAACGGGGAGGTATACCTAAATTGTCAAATTAAGCTAGATTTTTCATGTCATGTAACTCAGAAAAACTTGGTATGGTGTTTGATAATTTAGGAAATTAAAAAAATAAACATTATATCCTTAGGTGAGGCAAAATTCATGGATTATGTAGTAAGATTACATTTGAAGACTGGGACTGACTTCAGGCAGGGATTGGTAGATTTCTGTTTAAATAGTAAAAAACAGTATGTTGCTATTGGGTGGAGTAGTCAGAGTGAAGATCTCTATCGTGAGAGTTTTCAAGAGTATTATCATAGGGTTAAAGAGTTGTCTGGAAGAGCTAATCCAGCAATTAACGTTTTTAGGGATGCTGAAGTAGACGACTTATTCTGGACGCGAGATCTGAATGGTAATTATTGGATTTGTAGAGTCATTTCGCCTGTTGAAGTATTATGTGATAAACGGTTGGATATTGGAGCAGTCTTACCAGTAGAAGCTTATAATTTTGGAATGCAAGTACCTGGACAAATTAAATCGTCTTTTAATAGACCTCGAGGTGGTACTGTTGAAAGAATTCGTGATAGAATAATAATTGAGTATTCGAAAACAATTTTTAATCAATTATCGAACAGTAAATATTATAAGGTTATTCCATATGAGGATAATCTTTTGGATAATCTACCAGATTTTGACTTAGAGGAACTTGTGATATCTTATTTGCAAATAAAAGAGAACTACTATGTTCTATCTAATTCAATAGCAAATAAATCTACTACAATTAAGATCGAGTGTGAAATGATTTCTAGAGAGGTTGGTAACTTTAGGAAAGCTGTGGTCCAGGTGAAGGGCAAGAAAGCGAAAGTACTTGATGCTTTAGATTTTAAACAATATGTTGAAGAGGGATATATAGTTTACCTATATGTACCGCAAGTAATTAATATAGATCAGATTGATAATGTGATTCGAATAAATAATGATGACCTATTAGATTTTTACAAGAAAAATAAACCCATACTCCCATTATCAATAACTCAGTGGGAAACTCTATTCGGTAGTAATAACAGCTAAGTTGTTTACTTGAAATTTCCCTATTTCAAACAAACTTATTCAATTTTTTTAAAATGATAGATTGTAAAATATAGTGCAACAAAAAAACTCATAGCCTTTCATTGGTGTAAACTGTAAGTAACCACACAAACAGAACCCGAGGAAAAACTATGAGCTACTCCCATCTTACCATAACCGACCGAATAAAGATAGAAACCTACTTAGAATTAGATTTGAAACCTTGCCAAATTGCAAGTAAACTTGGCGTCCATAAGTCTACCATTTCAAGAGAATTAAGAAGATGCCAAAATGGTTATTCCGCAGCCTTAGCACAGGAACAGTACGACCACAGGTCTAAACAAAAAGGTCGGAAGTCTTGTTTGACACCAGAGTTGAAAAAGGAAATTGAGGACGGTTTAAAATCCTCCTGGTCGCCTGAACAGATTTGTGGCCGCTATCAGCTTGAACAAAAGCCAATGGTAGCTTTTAAAACCATCTATAACTGGCTCTACGCTGGTTTGATTGATCTGGATTTAAGCGTCCTTCGTCGTAAAGGAAAGACTCGACAACCCAAAGAAACACGAGGGACATTTAGGATTGGCACATCAATTGCCAAACGTCCTAAAGAGGTCAGGAATCGTGAGACTTTTGGCCACTGGGAGCTTGATACTGTGGTGTCTTCCAGAGCCAAAAGCAAGGGCTGTTTAGCGACCTTTCTGGAGCGAAAAACGCGCTTTTACTTAGCTTTCAAGATACCAGACAGAACAGCCAAATCCATGTTTTCAGCCATCAAACAACTTTGTAAGCTATTTCCAAAAGAGGCTCTTAAAACCTTCACTTCAGACAGGGGAAAAGAGTTTGCCTGCTATCCTCTGGTAGAGAACTTAGGAATTCCCTTTTTCTTTGCGGACGCCTATTCATCCTGGCAGAGAGGAAGCAATGAAAACGCAAATGGCTTACTAAGAGAATATTTCCCAAAGAAAACAGATTTAGCCGCTATCTCTGAGGAGGCTTTGACCAAAGCCTTATATGATATCAATCACAGACCGCGAAAATGTTTAGCTTACAGAACTGCTTGTGAAGCTCTAGAGGATGAGTTTGAGTAAATGTTGCACTTATTCTTACAATTTATCAAATAAAAAAAGCAGTACAAGTCTGCTAGAATTTGATGTAAAGCTGTTTTAAAATTGCTTAAAATAAAGCCTTGTCAAACCAGGTCTTAAGAAAGCTCGTAAAGCTAGCCAGTTCTCAAAACGTTAATTCGTTACTGGACAGCAGAGTACAAACGAAAACACTTTGCAGCTTGCAAGGTGTTTTTTTGTATGAGAACTGGTGGTGCGCAATTAGGATAGCTTTAGCGACTTTAGTCGCATAGAGATATGCTATGCACAGTTGCCCCAAGAAAACAAGCAAAGCGACGTTTGATTGGATGGCAACCACTTCACTCAAAACGTTAATCAATACAATTATATCAACGTTTCAAAGCACTCACAGGTTTGCCCTATGGGGCTTTTTTGTATGGATTTCTAAAAAATATTCTAAATCTTACTTGAATTTTGCATTCATCTTGAAAATTCTACAACAATGTGATATATTTATAACATATGAGATGTGATATATTTATAACATTTTAAAAGGAGCTGACAAAGATGAAAATATCGAAGAATTTAAAGATAATCCTTTATATCTTTAGCGTGCTTATTGTTGTATGTTTAGTTTTATTACTGGGGAATCACCTACCGATTCTAGCAAAAGGAGCTATTATGACGATGTCTTGGCTTCCTACGTATTTAGCTTGTACGATGCTATCGGTCCTCTCAAAATCAACCTATCAAAAGAAAGAGAAAAACATGTTTGGGATTACTGCAAAATTATATACAGTGCTTGTACTTCTCTCGTCCTCGATCTATACTATTGGAGTTTGGCTTCTAACTCCTGATTCTTTGATTAAGAATATAATGTTAGGAATTGGATTAAGTGTTCAATTGTTATTAATGTTTTACTTCTTATTCAAGAGAATTAATGAAGAACCCGATGAACGATTTTATAGAAATATTGCAAAGTCCTCTTCCATTTTGTTTACAATAGCAATCTTCATATTACTTCTAATTGCAACCTTGATAGCCGTCGGTGGAGTTTTCATTTTGAATGCTGGATTTCTTTATATTTTGGTGGCTTTTTTACTCTTATTATTTGCCATTACTTACTTTATCATTGAAAAAAGGGGATGAAATATGGCGAAAGAAAGTAAAATAGAGACTAACTTGAAAGAAGTAAGGGAAGCTTATGGTATGACTCAACAAGATTTAGCAGATCAAGTAGGGATACGGAGAGAAACGATTGTTCACTTGGAAAATAACCGCTACAACCCTTCGTTGGAAATGGCTTTAAAAATAGCACAAGTCTTTAATAAACAAGTGGAAGAACTATTTCATCTGAAATAAGAGAAGTAAAACAATCCTTATTTTGAGTTTTACTCATAGTGTATACGAAAAAATTGTCAAAATCATTTTCTTAAAAAAATTTTAGTTTAAACTCTATCAAAAATAAGATAGCAGCTTATTTTTCCATAATTCTAACTGATGTAAACGAATTCCTAAACAAAACAACTC
Organism: Streptococcus sp. C150; assembly: GCF_000187445.1. Lineage (NCBI taxonomy): Bacteria > Bacillati > Bacillota > Bacilli > Lactobacillales > Streptococcaceae > Streptococcus > Streptococcus sp. C150. Next base: position 46,239 of record NZ_GL698452.1, read on the forward strand.
TCATAAATCCTAATTTTTATCTAATGGAACAAACTAAAGTTCTGCATATTATGTATTTATCATCCAAAAACATCAGAAAATAAGTAGGTGAGGTTATTTGAGAGTTGATATTGTTCTACACCTCCAGTAACTTAGAGTTGGTCATTTTACAGGACTCTTCTAGCCATTGTTTTTTATGATAAGGAATGTATATTTTACTGGTTTTATCTTTATATATGAAGAAAGGTGTGTATTTTAACTTAAGGTAGCGCATAATAAATAGTTCAAAATAACACTAAGATTAAAAACTGTTAATTGTTTTTGGGTAATAACATGCCTGTCGACTCCTTTGTTCGTAGGAATTGTAGTGTATATTAAAAATTTAAAAAAGTTTTTAAAAAATTGTTGACATATCCCTAAATAGTGTTATAATCTATAAATGTCAGGGAGGTCCTGATATAAAATATAATAATCCATTAGAGGAGAAACAATTATGAAAAAAGTATTGCTTACATCAGCTGCAGTTCTTGCAGTATTCGCATCATCAGCTGCGGTATTCGCTAACGACGGTAACGTTCACACAGGAAACCTTGATAACACTACAGCAGCAACTGGTAGCGACTTCTTCACAAACAACGAAGGTGGACTTACTCAAGCTGCTAAAGATGGTCTTAACAACGTTGATGCAGATTCAACTAAACAAAAATTTGAAGATGCTGGTGAACACATCGAACCAAAACGTGACGCTAACGGAAACATCATCAAAGATGAATTCGTAGTTACTGATAAAGCTAACGCTAACAAAGATGCTAAAGACGAAGCTAAAGCTGTTAAAGCTGCAGAACAAAAAGCTCCAGCAGCAGCTAAAGCTGACGCTAAAGCTCTTCCAAACACAGCAGCAGTTAAATAATTAACCGTTATTGCTGAAAAGAATATCACTGGGGCTTAGGCTTCGGTGATATTTTTCTATAGATAAAGAAAAGGATTTCATATTTCATGAGTAGTCATAATCGTAAATCTACTGGATCTCGCAAAAAACTGATTGCTGGGATTTCAGCCTTAGTGATTGCTGCTTTGGCAATTTTCCTTGGCTTCCAGTACATGTCGCCAACAGCGTCATCTTCTAATGGTATTAAGAGTGCTTTGACTACCAAAAAAGCAAGCACTTATAAGGTTTCAGATGAGGAAAAATCTTATCTAAAGAACAAGTTTGATGGCCTTACTGCAACTAACCCTGATACTATCGCCTATGTTTATGCACCAGGGACGAAATTAGATGAGCCAGTTGTTCAAACAACAGATAACTCAACTTATTTGAACAAAACGTTTGATGGGGGCAATGTTCCTTATTTAGGAACAGTCTTCATGGACACAGATAATAAGAAAGACTTCAGTGACCGCTTGACTTGGCTCTTTGGTCATGCTCGAGGAAGTAAGGTTGCTGATAGCCGTATGTTCAATGATGTTAACTACTACAGTGATCAGTCATTCTTTGACAAACACAAATATGTTGTTATAGAAACACCTCAACGTAAGTATTATTACGAAGCCCTTGCGATGGTCATCGTACCTGAGGATACAGCGTTCTATCGTACATCTTTTGAAAATGATAAAGACTTTAAACAACAGTTGGATATCATTTATGATCATGCTAGTGTTAAAAACAAGGATTTGAAGGTTAGTGCTTCAGATAAATACCTCGTTCTTTCTACTTGTCGTGAGGAGGATGAAACGATTCGTGCTAATCTCTACTTGCGTCAAATTCCAGATTCTGAAATGACAGATTTTGTTGCTAAGCATGGCAAAGATTTGGAATATACACCAACACGATAATGATTAATAGAACTCTACTTCTGATGAAGTAGGGTTTTTATCTTGTTTCGAAACAGCTTCTATGCTTGTCAATCATTATAGAGGTGAGATGTAATCGTTTATTAATCTTATTTACGATTTATGGATAACTTTTTTTGGTACACTAGAAGTGTGAAAAAGGAGATTATTATGGAACAGAGCCGTGCTAAAAAGCGTGACATTGCAATGACTAATAAGATTTTGATGGGGTTGATTGCCCTCGTCTTAGGTTTGCTTTTTCTTGAAATTTTAATTGTTAATGGGAATAATGAACAGCGGAAAAATGGTTCGAATCAAGTAAAGACGGCACGTATCATGGCAAATGGTGACTTGCTTTATCACGACGGTCTTTATATGAGTGCCCTTCAGGAAGATGGTAGCTATGATTTTACGGAAAATTTTACTTATGTGAAACCGTGGTTAAAGCAGGCTGATTTGGTTTTGGGTGATTTCGAAGGGACCATTAATCCTGATTATCCTCTGTCGGGTTATCCCTTATTTAATGCTCCTCAAGCAGTGACTACGGCAATCAAGGATGCTGGCTATAATGTCATGGATTTGGCCCACAACCATATTTTGGATTCTGGTTTAGAGGGGGCTTTTACAACAGCTAATGCCTTTAAAAAAGTAGGCATTGACCCTATCGGTGTTTATGAAAAACCTGTGCGTGACAAGGCACCCCTACTCATCAAGAATGTTAATGGTATCAAGATTGCGATACTCTCCTATTCTTATGGTTACAACGGTCTGGATTCAAATCTGACTAAGAAAGAGGTTGCGGATTATTTGTCGAATCTAGATGAAAAACGTATGAAGGCTGAGATTGAACGTGCTGAAAAAGAAGCTGATATCACTGTTATCATGCCGCAGATGGGCGTTGAGTATCGTTTGGAACCGACAAAAGAGCAGATTACCCTTTATCATAAGATGATTGATTGGGGGGCTGATGTTATCTTTGGAGGACATCCTCATGTGGTTGAGCCGTCTGAGGTGGTAAAAAAAGATGGACAGCAAAAGCTTATCATTTACTCGATGGGGAATTTCATTTCTAACCAGCGTATAGAGACAATGGACGGTGTGGATAGCGCGAAATGGACGGAGAGAGGTGTTTTGATGGACCTGACTCTTGAAAAGAAAAATGGTCAAACCACGATTAAGACAGCTCAAGCGCACCCAACCTGGGTTAACCGTACACCTAAGGGAACAGTTTCACCGGAAGGTTATCCTTTGTATACCTACCAAACCTACATCTTAGAGGATTTCATCAAAGGTGGAAAATATAGAAATCAACTAGACGAAGAAACCAAAGAACGTGTGGATACTGCCTATAAAGAAATGAATGCTCATGTTAATTTAAAGTGGAAATAAATTGATAATATCACCTGAATTGTATTGATCTCAAAAGTTAGATTTTTTCTGTCTAACTTTTGGGATGCCGTTCAATTGGGGTGGTATTTTTTATTTATCGACAAGTTACCCACAGAGTTATCCACAATTGTGGATAAGTCAGTGGACAGTGTGCATCATTGAATTTTTAAGATGAGAAATCATAAAAAAGACTGACGCTGTAAATTTAGTTATCCACACGTTTTTAGATATTGGTATGAATCTAATTCATAAACGATACTAGCTAAAACGGGTGAAAATATTCGTCTTTTTCGCTTAAAAAGGTATATTTTCTATAAAAAATAGCCTTTTTACGTAAAATATGCTAAAATTATACAAAATAAAATGATGGAGGCTTGTCATGAAAGCGATTATTACAGTTGTAGGTAAGGATAAAGCGGGTATTGTTGCAGGAGTTGCGACTAAGGTTGCAGAGCTTGGCTTGAACATTGACGACATTTCCCAAACAGTCCTTGATGAGTTCTTTACGATGATGGCAGTGGTATCATCAGAAGATAAGCAGGATTTTACTCACCTACGTGGTGAATTGGAAGCCTTTGGTGAATCATTGAACGTTAAAATCAACATCCAAAGTTCAGCGATTTTTGATGCTATGTACAACTTGTAAGATAGGAGTAGCTAAAAAATGGATATTAAACAGGTTACAGAAACCATTGCCATGATTGAGGAACAGAACTTTGATGTTCGTACCATTACCATGGGAATCTCACTCCTTGATTGTATTGATTCAGATATTGATAAGGCTGCGGAAAAGGTATACAACAAGATTGTTTCTAAAGCTAAGAATTTGGTAGCAGTTGGTGACGAAATTGCGGCTGAACTTGGTATTCCAATTGTTAACAAACGTGTCTCAGTTACGCCAATCTCAATCATTGGTGCAGCGACAGATGCGACAGACTATGTACCATTTGCCAGAGCACTTGATCGTGCGGCTAAAGAAATCGGTGTTAACTTTATTGGTGGTTTTTCTGCCCTTGTTCAAAAGGGCTACCAAAAAGGTGATGAGATTCTTATTAATTCTATCCCACGTGCGCTTGCTGAGACTGATTTTGTCTGCTCATCTGTAAATATTGGTTCAACAAAGACTGGTATTAACATGACAGCAGTACGTGACATGGGACGTATCATCAAAGAAGCTTCTGAAGCAGATCCAATGGGCCCAGGTAAATTGGTGGTCTTTGCCAATGCGGTTGAAGATAATCCCTTTATGGCAGGTGCCTTCCATGGTGTTGGTGAGGCTGACGTTGTAATCAATGTTGGGGTTTCAGGCCCTGGTGTGGTGCAGCGTGCTGTTGAGAAGGTTCCAGGTGAAAGCTTCGATGTTCTAGCAGAAACAGTTAAGAAGACGGCTTTTAAAATCACACGTGTTGGTCAGTTGGTTGGTCAGATGGCTAGCGAACGACTAGGCGTTGAATTTGGTATTGTAGACTTGTCTCTTGCACCAACTCCAGCAGTTGGTGATTCAGTGGCTCGTGTACTTGAAGCAATGGGTCTTGAAGTTGTTGGTACGCATGGTACTACTGCAGCTCTTGCCCTTCTTAATGACCAAGTTAAAAAGGGTGGTATCATGGCATGTAACCAAGTCGGAGGTTTGTCAGGTGCTTTTATCCCGGTTTCTGAAGACGAGGGGATGATTGCAGCTGTTAAGTCTGGTCATATCAACCTTGAAAAATTGGAAGCCATGACGGCTATCTGTTCTGTTGGTTTGGATATGATTGCTATTCCAGCTGATACGCCAGATACAACAATTGCAGCTATGATTGCTGATGAAGCGGCTATTGGTGTCATTAACCAGAAAACAACAGCTGTTCGCATCATTCCTTATGGTAAGGAAGGTGATATGCTTGAACTTGGTGGTCTCCTTGGCTATGCGCCAGTAATGAAGGTAAATAAAGCTTCTTCGGCTGATTTTATAGCGCGTGGTGGTCAAATCCCAGCTCCTGTTCATAGCTTTAAAAACTAAAGTGATGATAAGTGCTTTACCGATTGGTGAAGCATTTTCTGATGGTTTCGCTAGCTAGATAGTCAGGTAGATTTGTGCTATAATGAATTCAAAATGACGGAAAGAAGGGGGCGCCATGAGTAAGGTTAAGTTGTATATTGCGAGACATGGAAAAACCATGTTTAATACTATTGGACGTGCGCAAGGTTGGTCCGATAGTCCTTTAACGCCATCTGGTGAAGAGGGCATTCGTGAGCTGGGTGTAGGTCTAAAAGCGGCAGGTATTCCTTTCAAGTCTGCCTATTCTAGTGATTCGGGACGTACCATTCAAACCATGGACATTATCTTACGTGAGACTGGTTTTGAGAGCATTCCGTATAAACGGGACAAGCGCATTCGTGAGTGGTGCTTTGGTAGTTTAGATGGTGGCTACGATGGCGAACTTTTCTATGGTGTGCTACCGAGAACAGATGCTTTTCAAGGTAAGGATTTATACGAAGTGAGCTACCCCGAGCTTGCACAGAGTATTCTTGATGTGGATACGGCTGGTTGGGCAGAACCTTGGGAAGTTCTTAAAAAACGTATTATAGAGGGTTTTACAGCTATTGCAGAGGATGTGTTAAAAGCTGGTGGTGGTGATGCTATTGTCGTCAGTCACGGCATGACTATTGCGACCCTCGCTTGGTTAATTGACCCTTCTGTCGAACATCCTTCATTAGATAATGGTTCGGTAACTGTCGTTACATATGACAATGGGAAATTCACATTAGAAACGCTTGGCGAGATGACTTATCGTCAGGTTGGACGAGAGATAATAGAAAAAGAAAATGGCAAAAAATAAGTATCCAAGTCGTCGTCAGGCGAAAAAACAAACCAATTGGTTTTTGATTGTTAGTAGTGTCTTGATTGTAGTATTGCTAGTTATGGCGGGAGCCTATTCACTATTTGGTGTGCATCATACGGTTCAACAAACCAGTGGAACATCAGTCACAAAGAGTGACAAGCAAACTGCAAGTGCAACTCAGAGTAAAGATACGAAAGGACTTCCTGATGTATCACCGAAAGACTGGGAATTGCTTTTGGTAAATCGAGATAATAAGTCTAAAGAGCTTAATCCAAAGATTGCAGATGTTGATGGTATTTCCGTAGATTCAAGAATTGCTAAGAACGTCAAAGAATTTTTAGCAGCAGCTCAAGAAATTGATCCAAGTTATCATCTCATTTCAGGTTACCGCAGTGTTGCTTACCAAACAGAACTTTATAACACCTATGTTCAACAAGAAATGGCTACAGATCCAAGTTTGACGAAATCTCAAGCAGAGAAAAAGGTTCAAACGTACTCACAACCTCCTGGTGCTAGTGAACATCAAACAGGTCTTGCAATTGATATGAGTACCGTTGATAGCCTAAACGAAGCAGATCCTGATACGGTTGCTAAGGTCAAGGAATTAGCACCAAAATATGGCTTTGTTCTTCGCTTCCCAGAAGGAAAGGCGTCATCAACAGGCGTAGATTATGAGGACTGGCATTTCCGTTATGTTGGTAAAAAGTCGGCAGAGTATATGACCAAGCATGACCTTACCTTAGAAGAATATCTGGCACTATTAAAGGAGAAGACTAAGTGAGACGACGTTTTAAACTAAAAGCCTTCATAATCTTAGTTGCTGTTTTCGCTCTAGGTATCCTCTTGCCACTCATCTTGCATGCGTCTACGGATGACAATGCTCGTTCAGTCAAAGTTGCCTACACACAGAAAGAATTCGTTGACAACTTGGCTCCTACAGCGCAAAAGATGTCCAAAACCTACGGTGTGCCTGCCTCTATTCTCCTCAGTCAAGCGGCGTATGAGTCTAATTATGGTAGCAGTCTTTTGTCGGTCAAATATCATAATCTATATAGTCTATCTGCTCAGCCGGGTCAGGAGCATATCCTTCTGAAAGATAACGTTTATAGTAAAGGTAAATGGCAATATCAAAAGGTAGATTTTGCAGTCTTCAAGGATTGGTCAAGTTCTATGTTGGCTTATTTGGAAGGTCTTCGTCAGGGAAGATGGGGTGAATCAACCTATAAAGAGGTAGCAGGAACGACTAGTTATAAAGTTGCGGCGGAAAAATTACAAGCTGCAGGTTTCAACAGTGATCCGGACTATGCTAAGCATCTCATTTCTATTGTTGAAACCTATCATTTGTCAAAATATGATCGCTGAGATTTAAATGCCCCTTGAGGGTATTTTTTATTTTTTCTAGGTCTTTAGATGTATTTTTAGCACTCTTGCAAAAAGAGTGCTAATTTTTTGGTTTTTTGTGTTGACATGTTAGAGTTTAGGTGTATAATAGAATCATAAGTTAGCAGTCGGCATATGAGAGTGCTAATAAATAGAAATGAGGTGACATCGTGATTACGCAAAGACAAAACGCTATTTTGAATTTGATTGTTGAGATGTTCACTCGTACCCATGAACCAGTTGGTTCTAAAGCTTTGCAAGAATCTATCGATTCAAGTTCAGCGACTATTCGAAATGACATGGCCAAGTTAGAAAAAATGGGTTATCTTGAAAAAGCCTATACTTCTAGTGGGCGTATGCCAAGCCGAGCAGGTTTTCAATATTTTGTCGCTAACTCTTTGAATCTTGATACGATTGATGAGCAGGATGTTTATCAAGTTGTCAAGGCCTTCGACTTTGAGGCTTTTAAACTTGAAGACATTTTGGACGCAGCAGCAAAGTTGCTGGCAGAAATGACAGGATGCACAGCAGTGATTCAAGATGTGGAACCGACCAGACAGCGTCTGACGGGATTTGAAATCGTTCAGTTGTCTAATCATGATGCTTTAGCAGTTCTTACTTTGGATGAATCTAAGCCGGTGACAGTTCAGTTTGCTATTCCGAAGAATTTCTTGTCTAGTGATTTGGAAATTTTTCATAAACTTGTTCAAGAACGTTTCTTGGGGAACACTGTTTTAGATATCCATTATCGATTACGGACAGAAATTCCTCAGATTGTGCAAAAGTATTTTAAAACAACAGATAATGTTTTGGATTTGTTTGATTATATCTTTTCACAACTCTTTAGGGAATTGATTTTCATCGAAGGTAAGGTTGCATCATTGACCTATGCCGATTTAAAAACTTATCAGTTTTTGGATAATCCACAACATGTGGCGCTTGAACTTCGATCAGCTATCTCCGATGATGAAGTGACCAAGGTTTCGGTTGCTGAATTAACTGAAGAAGCTCTTGAAAATATAACAGTCATCAGTCATAAATTCCTGATTCCTTATCGTGGGATGGCACTTATGCATGTGATTGGTCCTGTTGAAATGGATTATCATCGCATGATTAGTTTGGTCAATGTTATCGGTAGGGTTTTGGTTATGAAGTTGACGGATTATTATCGGTATCTCAATAGTAACCATTACGAAGTTAACTAATATATAAAGTTTAAAAAGCATAGAAAGAGGTGTATGCCTTGACAGAAGATATTAAAAAAGAAGAAGTAAAAGAAGAGGAAACTACTGAAACAACTGAAAAAGTTGTAGAGGAAGCAAAAGACCCTTCTGAACTTGAAGAAGCACAAGCGCGTGCAGAGGAGTTGGAAAACAAATATCTCCGTGCCCATGCAGAAATGCAAAATATTCAGCGTCGTGCAAATGAAGAACGTCAACAACTGCAAAAATATCGTAGTCAGGATTTGGCAAAAGCTATTTTGCCATCATTGGATAATCTCGAACGTGCTCTTGCCGTTGAAGGTTTGACAGATGATGTGAAGAAGGGCTTGGAGATGGTCCAAGAAAGTTTGGTACATGCTCTGAAAGAGGAAGGAATCGAAGAAATCCCAGCCGATGGTGATTTTGACCACAACTTCCATATGGCTATTCAAACCATGCCAGCAGATGATGAACATCCAGCAGACACCATTGCACAAGTCTTCCAAAAAGGCTACAAACTCCATGAACGCGTCCTAAGACCGGCTATGGTAGTAGTTTATAACTAGGATACAAAGCCCGTAAAAAGCTCACAGTAAAAATAGGAGATTGACGAAGTGTTCGATGAACACAAGGAAATCTATCTTTTTTACCCAGAGCTTAGGGCGTGTTCAACTAGGCAATTCTGACGGTAGCTAAAGCGACTCGTCAGAAAACGGCAGTCGCTATGGCGTTTGCCTAGCCTCCTTACTAACTCGTCGTCGAAATAATATTGATTTCGACTCCTCGTGTTGTAACATAATAGGAAACTTGTCCGAAACGACACTAAACTATGAAAGAAAGATAAGAAGCAAGCCATAGGCTTGCAAAGCAGATATTTCCCGTCGTGGTGAAAGTTTCAGTAGCGTGTGCTACTGAAACAGGGGATTTTTGAGACAGTAGGCTCAAAAATAAGTGATGAAATCCCGAAGGGAGTTGCTCACGTCCCCACCACTTAAGGGAAGTATCAAAAAGAAAAAAAGAAGATAGATTCAAGGAGAAAAACATATGTCTAAAATTATTGGTATTGACTTAGGTACAACAAACTCAGCAGTAGCAGTTCTTGAAGGAACTGAATCAAAAATTATCGCAAACCCAGAAGGTAACCGTACAACACCTTCAGTTGTTTCATTCAAAAATGGTGAAATCATCGTTGGTGACGCTGCAAAACGTCAAGCAGTCACAAATCCAGATACAGTAATCTCTATCAAATCTAAGATGGGTACTTCTGAAAAAGTTTCTGCAAACGGTAAAGAATACACACCACAAGAAATCTCAGCTATGATTCTTCAATATTTGAAAGGTTACGCTGAAGATTACCTTGGTGAAAAAGTAACCAAAGCAGTTATCACAGTTCCAGCTTACTTCAACGATGCTCAACGTCAAGCAACTAAAGACGCTGGTAAAATCGCTGGTCTTGAAGTAGAACGTATCGTTAACGAACCAACAGCCGCAGCTCTTGCTTACGGTTTGGACAAGACTGATAAAGAAGAAAAAATCTTGGTATTCGACCTTGGTGGTGGTACGTTCGACGTATCTATCCTTGAACTTGGAGATGGTGTCTTTGATGTATTGGCAACTGCAGGGGATAACAAACTCGGTGGTGATGACTTTGACCAAAAAATCATCGATCACATGGTTGAAGAATTCAAGAAAGAAAACGGCATCGACTTGTCAACAGACAAGATGGCTCTTCAACGTTTGAAAGACGCAGCAGAAAAAGCTAAGAAAGACCTTTCAGGTGTCACTTCAACACAAATCAGCTTGCCATTCATCACTGCTGGTGAGGCTGGACCTCTTCACTTGGAAATGACATTGACTCGTGCGAAATTTGATGATTTGACTCGTGACCTTGTAGAACGTACTAAAACTCCAGTTCGTCAAGCTCTTTCAGATGCTGGCTTGAGCTTGTCAGATATTGATGAAGTTATCCTTGTTGGTGGTTCAACTCGTATCCCAGCCGTTGTAGAAGCTGTTAAGGCTGAAACTGGTAAAGAACCAAACAAATCAGTTAACCCTGATGAAGTTGTTGCCATGGGTGCTGCTATCCAAGGTGGTGTCATCACTGGTGATGTTAAAGACGTCGTTCTTCTTGACGTAACACCATTGTCACTTGGTATTGAAACAATGGGTGGCGTCTTCACAAAACTCATCGACCGTAACACTACTATTCCAACATCTAAATCACAAGTCTTCTCAACAGCAGCAGACAACCAACCAGCCGTTGATATCCATGTTCTTCAAGGGGAACGCCCAATGGCAGCAGATAACAAGACTCTTGGACGTTTCCAATTGACAGATATCCCAGCTGCACCTCGTGGTATCCCACAAATCGAAGTAACATTCGACATCGACAAGAACGGTATCGTATCTGTTAAAGCTAAAGACCTTGGAACTCAAAAAGAACAACACATCGTTATCCAATCTAACTCAGGCTTGACTGATGAAGAAATTGAAAAAATGATGAAAGATGCCGAAGCAAATGCTGAAGCAGATGCAAAACGTAAAGAAGAAGTAGATCTTCGTAACGAAGTCGACCAAGCTATCTTTGCTACTGAAAAGACAATCAAAGAAACAGAAGGTAAAGGTTTCGATACAGAACGTGATGCTGCTCAATCAGCCCTTGACGATCTTAAGAAAGCTCAAGAATCAGGAAATCTTGATGATATGAAGGCTAAATTGGAAGCTCTTAACGAAAAAGCTCAAGCTCTTGCCGTTAAACTTTACGAACAAGCTGCAGCAGCACAACAAGCTCAAGCAGGAGCAGAAGGTGCACAAACAGCCGATAACTCAGGTGACGATGTCGTAGACGGAGAGTTTACGGAGAAGTAAGATGCAAAGCCCGTTAAAACCTCACAGTGAAAATAGGAAATCTGACGCAGAAACTTTAGTTTCTAGGAAGATTTGTCTTTTTCACCAAGAGGTTAGGGCGTGCTCAATTCAGCTTAACAACTAAATGATAAAAAGAAATCCAGAGGTTGCAAACCAGCCTCTGTTTTTCGGTAAAATAAGTGAAGTGAATGCAAGGTATGCTTCTGCTTCATGTTGTGAAAAATAAAAAAGAAAGGAACAAAGAGTGTTCGTTGGTGAACACGGGCTATGAACCAAGCCAGAAAGATAGCTAATTAAAAGGTCCATTTATCCCTCTTAAAAACTATTGTTTTGGCTTTCTTCATTGGATGCCCTTTGTATCTTAAATTATGAACAATACTGAATATTACGATCGTCTTGGGGTATCTAAGGATGCCTCTCAAGATGAAATAAAACGTGCCTATCGTAAGATGTCTAAGAAATACCACCCAGACATTAATAAAGAACCAGGTGCAGAAGAAAAATATAAAGAGGTCCAAGAGGCCTATGAGACATTAAGTGACGATCAAAAACGTGCAGCTTATGACCAATATGGACCTGATGGCGCTAATGCAGGCTTTGGTGGTCAAGGTGGCTTCGGTGGTTTTGACGGTGGAGCAGGCTTCGGAGGCTTTGAGGATATCTTCTCAAGCTTCTTTGGTGGCGGTGCTGCTCGCAATCCGAATGCTCCTCGCCAAGGAGATGACCTTCAGTATCGTGTCAACCTAAGTTTTGAAGAGGCTGTTTTTGGTGCTGAAAAAGAAGTTCACTACAACCGTGAAGCGACATGTAAGACATGTTCAGGATCTGGTGCAAAACCGGGAACAAGCCCTGTAACCTGTGGTCGCTGTCATGGTCAAGGGGTTATCAATGTTGATACGCAAACACCACTTGGGGTGATGCGACGTCAAGTAACTTGTGATGTCTGTCATGGAACAGGTCAAGAAATCAAGGATCCTTGTCAAACTTGTCATGGAACAGGACATGAAAAACAAAGCCATAAAGTATCTGTCAAGATTCCAGCAGGTGTTGAAACAGGTCAGCAAATCCGTCTTGCTGGTCAAGGTGAAGCCGGATTCAATGGCGGTCCTTACGGAGATCTCTTTGTCATCATCAATGTAAATCCAAGTGACAAATTTACTCGTGACGGATCAACGATATACTACACTCTTAACATTTCCTTTGTTCAAGCAGCTCTTGGTGACACTGTTGAAGTACCAACAGTTCACGGAAATGTTGAGATGACGATTCCAGCTGGAACTCAAACAGGTAAAACTTTCCGTCTCAAAGGTAAGGGTGCCCCACGTCTTCGTGGTGGATCACAAGGGGACCAACACGTTACAGTGAAGATTGTGACACCTACGAAGCTCAATGATGCTCAAAAAGAGGCTCTTCTCGCCTTTGCCAAAGCAAGTGGTGATGAAAAGATTGCCCCACAGAAAAAAGGGTTTTTTAACAAAGTAAAAGATGCTTTAGAAGACCTGTAATGAAAAGACGCCTTGAGCGTCTTTTTTTACCACAAAAACTGTATGGGGTCAATTTATAGCCTAGCCACTTTTTATCCTCAATTAAATTTGATATGATAGGCTTATGGTTAGATACAAAGCAATAATTTCCTATGATGGTACACTTTTTTCAGGTTTTCAAAGACAACCAGACGCTCGCTCTATTCAGGAGGAAATTGAGAAAACGCTATTGCGGCTAAATAGTGGCACACCTGTAGTAGTTCACGGAGCAGGTCGAACGGATGCTGGTGTTCATGCCTATGGACAAGTTATTCACTTCGATTTGCCTCAGGAGCGGGATCCAGAGAAGCTGCGTTTCGGTTTAGATACGCAATGCCCAGATGATATTGATATTGTTAGTATCGAACTTGTATCAGAGGATTTCCATGCACGTTACAATAAACATAGTAAGACTTATGAGTTTCTAGTAGATGCAGGCCGTCCTAAAAATCCTATGATGCGAAATTATGCCACCCATTATCCCTATCCACTAAGCTTAGCTCCTATGCAAGAAGCTGCCAAAGATTTGGTTGGTACGCATGATTTCACAGGTTTCACAGCTTCGGGTACCTCTGTAGAAAATAAGGTGCGTACAATTACCCAAGCTCGAGTCTCAATTGATGAAAAAACTGGATTCTATGTCTTTACTTTTTCTGGCAATGGTTTTCTTTATAAGCAAGTTAGAAACATGGTCGGAACATTGTTGAAAATTGGAAATGGTCGCATGCCTATTTCTCAAGTTAAGACAGTTTTGGAAAGTTGTGATCGTAATCTTGCGGGACCGACAGCATCAGGTAATGGATTATATTTGAAGGAGATAAAATATGAGTGATGAATTAATTTTAGCCATTTCAGGTAATGACATTTTTAGTGGTGGAGGGCTTCACGCAGACTTAGCAACATTTACAACCAATAAGCAACATGGCTTTGTAGCTTTGACTTGTCTGACAGCGATGACGAAACATGGTTTTGAGGTCATTCCGATTGATAGCACGGTCTTTAAGCAACAACTGGAATCACTAATAGATGTGCCTTTCTCAGCAATTAAAATTGGGTTATTACCAAACGTTGAAATCGCAGAGCTAACTTTGGATTTTGTTAAGAATCAACCTGGAATACCAATTGTTTTGGACCCTGTATTAGTTTGTAAGGAGACCCATGACGTTGAGGTTTCTCGGCTACGTAATGAATTGGTTAAATTTTTCCCATATGTTACAGTCATAACTCCAAATTTACCAGAAGCTGAGCTCCTTATTGATAAAAAAATCCATACTCTTGACGATATGAAGCGTGCAGCTTGTATTTTAAATGAATTAGGTGCTAAGACAGTCATCGTTAAGGGTGGTAATCGTTTAAATAATCATAAAGCAATAGATGTCTTTTATAATGGAAAAGACTATAAAATCTTTGAAGAGGCTGTATTGGATAAAAATAATACAGGTGCAGGTTGTACGTTTGCCTCTAGTATAGCAAGTGAATTAGTTAAGGGATATTCAGAAATTGACGCTGTAGCTAATGCTAAAGTCTTTGTTTTTGAATCAATTAAACAATCAAATGAGTTTGGAGTAGTTCAATATGCAAAATGATAAAACAAAAAAACTAACATTGTTAGCTGTTTTAACAGCGTTGTCAGTCACTTTTGGCTTTGTAGCTAAAATCCCCACACCAACAGGATTGTTGACTTTGGTAGATGCAGGTATCTACTTTACCGCCTTCTATTTAGGTAAAAAAGAGGGAGCTATTGTAGGAGGTTTATCAGCATTTCTGATTGATCTCTTATCGTCTGCTCCACAATGGATGTTTATTAGTTTACTGATTCATGGTGCGCAAGGATATTTTGCTGGATTTAAGGGAAAATATCGTATTGTAGGTTTGCTACTTGCTACAATTTCAATGGTTGGTGGTTATGCTCTTGCTTCAATATTTATGTATGGAATAGGATCTGCCGTCGCAGAAATCATACCGAATTTCTGTCAGAACACTCTAGGGATATTAATCGGTTGGATATTATATCAAGGATTCCAAAAGGTTCAATCTAGAAAAGGGAAATAAGTTTCGTTAAAAACATATTGACATCCAATGTAATGAATGATAAGATATGAAAGTTGTCTCAAGTAAACTGACATTAACTTAAAAGAGTTCTAAAACTTTAAAAAAGTTATTGACAAGGTAAGCAAGAGATGATAATATGAATAGGCTACATCGGAGGATGAAGCAGAGACACGAGGAAGTTTGGAAAAAACTTTTCAAAAAGTGTTGACAAGATATTCTAGATTTGCTAGAATATAGGAGTTGTCTTAAGAGAGACAAAGACCTTTGAGAACTGAATAAGAAACCAAGTGCAGGGTTATGATAGAAGAAATTATAACCTGTCAATTTACAAGAAAAAAACGTCAGAAGACGGAAATGAGTTAACGCTCGAACAATTATTAAAGCTTTTAATGAGAGTTTGATCCTGGCTCAGGACGAACGCTGGCGGCGTGCCTAATACATGCAAGTAGAACGCTGAAGAGAGGAGCTTGCTCTTCTTGGAAGAGTTGCGAACGGGTGAGTAACGCGTAGGTAACCTGCCTTGT
>NZ_GL698453.1:0-41616 GCF_000187445.1 Streptococcus sp. C150
GCGTTCTACTTGCATGTATTAGGCACGCCGCCAGCGTTCGTCCTGAGCCAGGATCAAACTCTCATTAAATTCTTTAATAATCGTTCGAGCGTTAACTCATTTCCGTCTTCTGACGTTTTTTTCTTGTAAATTGACAGGTTATAATTTCTTCTATCATAACCCTGCACTTGGTTTCTTATTCAGTTCTCAAAGGTCTTTGTCTCTCTTAAGACAACTCCTATATTCTAGCAAATCTAGAATATCTTGTCAACACTTTTTGAAAAGTTTTTTCCAAACTTCCTCGTGTCTCAGCTGCATCCTCCGATGTAGCCTATTCATATTATCATCTCTTGCTTGCCTTGTCAATAACTTTTTTAAAGTTTTAATTACTTTGTTACTTAGTTGTACGCTTGAGACCTTAATAGTCTATCAAGTTTACGAACTAAAGTCAATACCTTTTCTTTTCTTTATCATGAATTTCATTAAAAAAGAAGATCTAGGCAATCTTCTTTTTTGTTTTAAAGTGCTGCACGCATACGTGCTTGTGAATTTTCGACATTACGTATTGAGCGTGGTAAGAAAGCACGAATATCATCTTCTTTATAACCCACTTGCAATCTTTTATCGTCAATTAGTATTGGACTTTTTAAGATTCTAGGGTTTTCCTGAATCAAATCAATGACTTCACTAACACTTAGCTCATCAATATCACAATTCAGAGCTTTTGCATAACGATTTTTTGATGAAACAATACTTTCAACACCGTTCTCCGTTTTTGAAAGGATATTGAGGATTTCTTTTTTTGTAAGTGGTTCTTTACCAAGGTTTTGTTCTTTATAAGGAAGTTGATGGTTATTCAACCATGTTTTTGCTTTTTTACAACTTGTACAACTTGAAATTGTATAAATTTTAATCATGTTAATTCTCTCTTTCTGTCACATGATACTATAATCTTATCACTGTCCTTTATTTTAGAAATCGGTCTAGCGACCTATTTTATACTTAAGGGATATCTTATTGAGTTATTAAACATCTCTTTTATTTTCAAAAACTACACTTGGACAAAGAAAAAGAGCCTTTCAGCTCTTTTTCGACTTATTCTTCAATTTCGATTGTTGAGTCAAGATTTAGAACGAGTTCATCTGACGTTTCGTCAACCTGCTTTTCTTCAACAACATCTTCTTCATCTGGCTCAATTAAACCATAGTGCACACGTACCTTATGGTCGATTTCTTCAAAAATTTCTGGGTGGTCTGCTAAATATTTTTTAGCATTTTCAGATCCTTGACCAATCTTCTCACCATTGTATGAGAACCAAGCTCCTGCTTTTTGAATGATACCTAAATCACTAGCAATTTTAACAAGCTCACCTGTTTGTGAAATACCTTCACCATACATAATTTCAACAAAAGCTTCTTTAAATGGTGGAGCAACTTTATTTTTAACAACCTTAATTTTGGTTTCTTTACCAACATTCTGATCTTTCTTATCACCAGTTCCTTTGATTTGTGTATTTCCACGGACATCAAGACGTACTGACGCATAGAATTTTAGGGCACGTCCGCCAGGTGTAGTCTCTGGATTACCAAACATGATACCAACTTTTTCACGCAACTGGTTAATGAAGATAGCAATTGTCTTCGTTTTATTGATAGATGCAGAAAGCTTACGCATAGCTTGACTCATCATACGTGCTTGAAGTCCGACATGACTGTCACCAATATCTCCATCAATTTCTGCACGTGGTACCAAGGCCGCAACTGAATCAACAACAACCAAATCAACTGCACCAGAGTCAATCAGCTTACCTGCAATTTCGAGACCTTGTTCACCTGAATCAGGTTGTGACAAAAGGAGCTCATCGATATTAACACCTAGGGCTGCCGCATAAGCAGGGTCAAGAGCATGTTCGGCATCAATAAAAGCTGCGATGCCACCTTCTTTTTGTGTCTGAGCTACAGCATGAAGGGCCACAGTTGTTTTACCTGATGACTCTGGTCCGTAAATTTCGATAATACGACCTTTAGGATAACCACCTGCACCAAGAGCAATATCCAATGCTAGTGAGCCTGAGCTCATCACCTGAACCTTTTGCTCTGCACGCTCACCAAGGCGCATTACAGCACCCTTACCAAAATCTTTTTCAATATTTTTCAATGCATCATCAAGGGCCTTACGACGCTCATCACCGAATTTCTTAGTAATTTCTTCTGTTTTTTTTGTTTTCTTAGCCACTTATTTTCCTCTTCTTTCTATAGTTAAAGACAAATTTAAATCAAGTTGTCTTCTTGTAATAAAGCTTGGCGAACTAGGTTAAAGGCATAGAGGGTACTAATATATCTAACATCAGAACGACTTCTTCCACCTATAACAACCTTGATTGATCTTACTTGATTCCTATCAGCAATACCAATAAATACTGTGCCTGCTGGGTGTCCTTCTAATGAATCTGGTCCAGCTACACCGGTAAGTGCAATTCCGTAATCGCTATCTGTTTTAGCTCGAGCACCTTCTGCCATTTTTTCTGCAGTAAAATGACTAACAACACCATGTTCTTCTAATTGAGACAAAGAAATACCCAACATTTTAGATTTTTCTTCAATGCTATAGGTAACAAATCCACCTTTGAACACTTGCGAAGCTCCTGAAAAATCAGCAATACTAGCTTGAAATAAGCCAGCTGTCAAACTTTCAGCTGCAGTAATGGTTTTGCCATATTTCTTAAGCAATTGAAATGCTTCATAAGCTAAACTATTTGATTCTCCATATCCATAAATGAGATCGGATAGGGACTTACCATCTAAAGTTTTAGTAGAACGAATTTGTTTTTCTAAAACATCTAATTTCTGATCTGCTTCTTCTTGCGAGGAAGCCTTGGTTGACAAGCGCAGTGTCACCTCGCCCACTTTAGCGTATGGAGCTATGGTTGGATCTGTTTGGTTAACAATAAAATCCTTCAGGATAGTAACCAATTGACTTTCTCCAACACCAAAAAATCTTAGAACTCTAGAATAAAGAGTAGTATGATTCTCTGTAAGCGCTGGAATAAGCTCTTGGTTCACCATTGGTTTGAGTTCACTTGGTGGACCAGGCAAGACGACATAAGTCACTCCTTTAGCAGTGATAATCCCCCCAACTGCTAAACCTGTGAGATTTTGCAAGGGCACAGACCCCTCAACAATTTGCGCTTGGCGTTCATTATTAGGTGTCCGTGTATGTTTAGGACGAGTAGCAAAGAAACTATCCAGTTTTTTACTTGCCTCCTCGTCAAAGACAAGTTTTTTCCCTAGAAACTTAGCCAGTGTTTGCTTGGTTAAGTCGTCCTCCGTAGGGCCAAGTCCACCACAAAGTATGACTAAGTCACTACGTTTACTAGCTTGATTTAGAACTGAAAGAAGACGGTTTTCATTGTCCCCTACTGCTGTGTGAAAATACACATCAATTCCTAGTTCAGCTAGTTTTTCAGATAAAAATTGGGCATTGGTATTGGTGATTTGCCCTGTAAGAATTTCAGTTCCTACTGCAATCAATTCAGCTTTCATTGGTTCACCTATATTATTATTCGTAAAAAATCTCAAAAATATGTTTGTTTATAAACTAACACGTTTTTGTCATATTGTCAATCAAATATACTCATTATTTAAAGTCGCAATCATTTTCATGATCGTTCACAAATCCTGTAGCTTGTAAAAATGAGTAAATGGTAGTCGGGCCTAAAAATTTAAACCCTCGCTTTTTTAAATCCTTTGCTATTTGTTTAGAAAGGTCTGTTGATGATGGGACGTCCTTATATGTGGGAACGTTATTTATCAAGGGCTTCCCGTCAAAGAAATGCCAAAAATATTGGGATAGGGAGCCAAATGCATCTTGGAGTTTAAGTACTTGTTTGGCATTATTTACAGTTGCTTCTAGTTTAAGTTTGTGACGAATGATATCCGGATTTTGAAGCGCTTCTTCAAGTTCACTTAGGCTAAACTGGGCAACACACTCAATATCATAGTTATGAAAAACACGATTAAAAGCCTGACGCTTATTTAAAACCGTTAACCAGGAAAGCCCTGACTGATAACTTTCTAAGCAAAGAAGCTCAAAAAGTTTTTGATCATCACCAATAGGCTTTCCCCATTCCTTATCATGATAATCACAATAGAGTTTGTTGTCGGTTGGAACCCAACGACATCGATTGACCATTGCTTACCTCACTTCATCAACATTTTAAGAGCTGACTTAATATATTGCTCTGCCGTTTCATTGGTACCATCAAAGAAGGCTTTTACTTTCTTAAGCTCTGTGGCTTTGTAACCAAGAGCAAGCAAGGCTTCCATAGCTTCATCCAACTGATGATTTCCTGCAGGCTGATTTGGTGTGGTTTTGGTCGTTTCTGATGGTAACTCTGCAAATTTTCCTGCCAGATCCAGAACCATTTGTTGAGCAGTCTTTTTACCAATCTTCGGAAACTTCATCAAGTACTTGATGTCACTATTATCAACAGCAGCAACCAAACCTTGATTATCATCTACGGCAACAATAGCTAGAGCTGTGGTCGGCCCTATTCCAGAAACCGAAATAAGCTTAAGGAAAACTTCTTTTTCATCTTCAGTATGAAAACCAAAAAGAAGGTGGGCATCATCTCTAATAACCTGATGAAGGTAGACTTGGATAGTCTGATTCATTTGGTCAGAAAAACTATATGGATTTGCTACAGTGACAATGTAACCTAGACCGTTTGCTTCTATAACAATATACTTGGCAGTAATTTTTACTAGAGTTCCTTTGATGTAATCATACATAGTGTGTGATTTCCTTTCTCGTTCGTATCTTCAATGGATTACTTTATCATTTTATATTTGTAAGATAATTGTCTTGAGTGTTTATCTTCTCATCTCAAGTACTGCTGTACTATTGTAACAAAAAATCCACTCGAAAGTGGATTCTGTTTGCTCTATTTTAAGGATGACTACTCGTCTTTAAAATATCAATAATCATCTTCAAGCCTAAGAGAACATATGTTGAAATGCCTAAGGTGAGGGCAATGCTAGACACGTTTACTAGAGTATTCTCCAAACTTGGTCGACCTAACCAAGCTAAAATGTAGAAAATCAAGCTAGTCGCTAAAAATGTTAAGCCAACAAGTAAAAAGTATTTATTAGTTTTTGTTAGGTGTCTCATCACTCTACCTCCTAACTTAAAAATCAGGCAATCATCCTACAATGATATGCTAAAACATTAGAAGATTCCTTATCTTCACCACTATTATAAATCTAACATGCCTATTCGTAAAGCAAGACCAAAAAAAGTTTTAATACTTACCTAGGTCACGTAGACTCGTATGATTTTCTTGGATACGACGGAACATTTTTTCCATATCGGACTTTGTAAAGTTGACAAGAACTGGACGTCCATGAGGGCAATTGTAGGGATTTTTACACTGGGCAAGCTGTACTAGTAGGTCACGCGCAGAGTAATCATCCAGAGCATGATTGGCCTTGATTGAACGTTTACAACTCATCATGATGGCTAACTCAGCACGGTAGGTCTTAACAGACACTTCATTCGTCAAAAGAAGCATGTCGCACATCTCATAGACTGCAGATTCAATCTCTTCTTCCTTCATCCAGATAGGATGTTCACGAAGAATGAAGGTGTTATTTCCATAAGGCTCTAGATAGATACCAACCTGGTTAAGAAGAGGCATTTTTTCTTGTAAGCTAATGTAATCTGAACCTGAAAATTCAAAGAGATAGGGAACCAAGAGCTGTTGTAAACTACTGTCAACCTCACCAATCTTTTCGCGATAGTACTCATACTTGACACGTTCTTGGGCAGCATGCTGGTCAATGATGTAAAGTCCACCTTGTCCTTGTGCAAAGAGATAGGTTCCATGCATTTGACCAAAAAACTCCAACTCAGGGAAGGTTGATGTTTCCTCATTGTCCAGATTTTCAAGCATGCGCTTCATTTTCGACTTGTTTTTATAATCAAGTTTTTCGTGTTCGTTATCACCTTCATCTACCGAACGCTGTGCCTGTTTTACAGTTGGCTTCGCCTTGTTTTCATCCGGTGTTGCTGTAGATTTAGACTCTGATACTAGAGGTTTGATATCTTCTTGGACAGTCTCTGGTTTGACAAAGAAATCATTACGGCTGCTATCATAATAAAGATTGGTTTGTTTGAGTGGAAGACTGGTTTGAACCGGCTTAGTTGCACCTCTAGTACTAGACTTGGCTAGATTTTCAAGGGCATCAGGAATCAAATCCTGCTCTCTAAGGCTTTGAGCAATGGCAGAGCTGATGAGGGCCATAAGCTCCTTTTCTTTAGAGATACGTACTTCCTGCTTTGTTGGGTGAACATTGACATCAGCCAAATAAGGATCAATTTGAATATCAATAACCGCAATAGGGAAGCGCCCTACCATGAGTTTAGAACCATAACCATCAAAAATAGCACGGTTAAGTAGGAAGTTTTTTATATAACGTCCGTTAATGAGAATCGTGATGTAGTTACGATTCGCACGAGTTAATTCAGGAAGGCTGACATAGCCAGAAACTTCAAAATCAAGGTCAGAATTTGAAATTTCCACCATTTTTTTAGCCGTTGTCAAACCATAAATCCCTGCAATGGCTTGACGGAGGTCTCCGGTACCTGATGTCTGTGTCAACTGACGACCGTCATTAAGCAAGGTGAAGGCTACTTCAGGATGAGCTAGACTCAATCGATTGACAACATCGACAATGTGAGCCAACTCAGCCTGTAAACTTTTCATATACTTGAGACGAGCTGGGGTGTTATAAAATAAGTTTTCAACGGTAATCTTTGTTCCCACTGGGGTTGAAATAGGATCCTGACTCTCAATTTCTCCACCTTTGGCAACCAGTTTAGTCCCGTAGGCTTCTCCATCCGCTGCGGTCACAATAGTTAGGTGACTGATAGAAGCTATAGAGGGGAGGGCCTCACCTCGAAAACCAAGGGTTCGAATACGAAAGAGGTCTCCTTGATTTTTGATTTTACTTGTTGCATGACGGCGCAAACTCATGGCTACATCAGCTTGAGCCATTCCTTCGCCATTGTCTGTGATTTGAATTTTTGAGAGGCCTGATTCTTCAACTTCAATGGTAATCTGGGTGCTACCTGCATCAATAGCATTTTCCACCAACTCTTTGACAACACTGGCTGGGCGCTCTACGACCTCACCAGCAGCAATCTGATTGGCTAGCACCTCAGGCAATTCGATGATTTTTGGCATAATTATTTTCCCTTCTAAAAAGTTGAGAGACTACTGTTTCTAACTGTTACTGATGCTTACTATACAACCATAACTCACACACAACTGTTAGCCAAGATAAGGCTGTGGCTATAACAATCATATCTCCATGACGAAGGTTGAACCAAATGAGTCCAGAAAAAATCAAGAGGTAGATGACTTGGAAAATCCATTGATAGGTTTTAGTAAAGCTTGTCGAATCCAGAAACTGCTTCACGAAGAAATAAAGCAAGAGCAAGTTCAGTGTTAGTGACTTTTCAAAAGGTGTAAAAAAGCTCAAAATTAGACTACAGGCAAGAAAAATTCCTGCTAGCCACTTCATTATTGATTTCATGCGATTACCTCGTCAGTACGTTTTCATTAAGTATAGGGGTTTTCGAAAATATTTTCAACCACTTAGACACCATATAGGACCACATAGACAAGTGCTATTGCTGTGGGCTAGTAAATAGTGTTTAATAAAGGTGTGAAAGGGAGGAGGCCTCCTAAATTACAAATAAGAAAGGAATGTTATGAAAATAAAAGTTCAGATTGACTCAGCATTTCAAGAAGAAATGTTGCAGATTCAGGCTCCTAGTCGGACGCCTAAGATTCAGCAAGTCGTCGAGTTTGTCGAAAGTTTGGATAGTAACCAGCGACTCAAGGGAAAAAGAGATGGCGAAACTTACCTCATCGAACCTAATGCTATTTCCAGAATTTACATCGAAAATCGTCAAGTTCTAGCTGAAACTACTCAAGGAGAGTATCACTTAGGCCTACGTCTCTATCAAGTTTTAGAAAAACTGCCATCACATTTTCTCAAAATCTCACAATCAGAGATTGTCAACCTCAAAGAAATTGAACGTTTCAACATCACCCCTAACGGCCTCGTTGAAATTCACCTTAAAAACAAGGAAACCACCTACTCATCACGCCGTTACCTCAAATCAATAAAGGAGAAATTACAATGAAAAAACAATTTTTTAAATCAGGCACAGTTGGTATCCTTATTGGACTAGTCGTATCCATGGTTATGTCTCTTATCTGGGCGCCAAGCTACATGCCCCTAAATCCTCACTCAGCCATTGGACAATGGATGACCTCACATCAGATTCACGGATCCTTCGTATTGGCCTACTGCCTTATCACTTGGTTTGCTATCGGTATTCTTTTTGAAGTCGCTAGTTATATTTTCCGTAAGGCTGAATGGAGTTTGCTTCGTGCAACCCTCACTCACTATGCCTTGACTTGCCTCGGTTTCATTCCACTAGCTACCCTCAGCGGATGGTTTCCTCTACGTTTGACTTTCTACTTGGAACTCGTCATTGAATTCAGCCTTATCTATCTCATCGTTTGGGTCATCTCTTATTGGAAAATGAAAAAAGAAATTGAGGAACTGAATCAAGAATTGAAACATCTATAAAAGACAAGAAGCCTGTCAATTGACAAGCTTCTTTTATAGTTTCTGTTTTAAATCGGCTACAGCCATCATGACTTGCATAGGTGTCATATTGTAAATGTCTAAATCACGTAACTCTTGAAGAACTGGATTTTCAGTAAAATCATCAAAGAGAGAGATTTGCTCGTTGACATGTGTTTCAGTGACAGGCTTCTCTTGAGGCGATACCTTTTCCTGAGGTTGGATGGTAACTGTCTCGCCCTCTAGTTGTGTCAAGATGGTGTCAGCACGTTCCAGTAAATCTGTTGGTAAACCTGCAATCTTAGCTACATGAATACCATAAGATTTATCGGCTGGGCCATCGACAATCTTGTGAAGGAAAGTCACCTCACCATCCTTTTCAAGTGTCGCAACATGAACGTTGACAAGGTGTGTCAAAGTATTTGACAGGGCTGTCAACTCATGATAATGGGTAGCAAACATGGTCTTAGCTCCTACCTTGTCGTGAATAAACTCAATGATAGACTGGGCCAGAGCCATACCATCATAAGTGGCTGTCCCACGTCCCAACTCATCAAAAATAATCAAGGAATTAGGTGTCGCCCGCTTAATAGCCTGGTTAGCCTCCATCATCTCAACCATAAAGGTCGACTGACCCGAAATCAAATCATCTGCAGCACCAATACGTGTATAGATGGCGTCAAAAACTGGCAAATCAATACTATCTGCTGGCACATAAGAACCCATCTGAGCCATAACGACTGACAAGGCTAACTGACGCATATAGGTAGATTTACCACTCATATTTGGCCCTGTGATGAGCTGAATATTGGTCTGACTGTCAAAGGTAATCGTGTTTGGAATGTATTCCTGGACGCCCATAACCTTCTCAACCACCGCATGACGGCCCTGATCAATAACGATACGATGCTCATCATTAAAAACAGGACGAACATAATGATTAGTCTCTGCTGTAACTGCCAAACTCTGAAGCACATCGACTGTCGCAATGGCCTTAGCCAAAGACTGCAAACGGTCGATATAGCGTTCAACCTGCTCACGGACACGCATGAAAATATCATACTCTAGCGTTGACGACTTTTCACGTGCCTCAAGCATTTCACCTTCAATTTTAGCCAACTCAGCAGTTCCAAAGCGCTCTGAATTTTTCAGGGTTGCCTTGCGGAAGAAATGGTCAGGAACCAAGCTAAGGTTAGAGTTGGTCACATGGAAGTAATAACCATCTTTACGGTTATAATCAATCTTTAGTGTTGTAATACCAGAAGCTTCACGTTCCTTGGCTTCGATATCTGCGATCCATGAGGTTCCCTCACTCATCACCTTGCGATACTTGTCCAAGGTCTCATCAAAACCAGCACGGATAATGCCACCTTCTGTAATGGTTGCAGGAGCATCTGGATCAATAGCAGACCGAATCAGACTTTCTAATTCTGGCAGAGTATCTAAGTCTTGTAAAAGGGCTGACAAGACATCGTCATTAAAAGACTCCAAAATCGCCTTAATGACCGGAACCTGAGCTAGGGTATGACCTAACTGAATCAAATCTTTTGGATTAGCCTTGCCAAAGGAAACACGACTAGCTAGGCGCTCAATATCGTAAACCCCTTTAAGACTCTCGGTCAAGTCACTACGCTCAAAGAAATTGTCCAAGAAAACTTGGATAATATTCTGACGCTCCAAAATAGCGGCTTGATTCACTAAAGGACGATCAATCCAAGTTCGCAAGAGACGCATTCCCATAGCTGTCTTGGTTTCATCCAAGAGCCAGAAAAGAGATCCATGTTTCTTGCCCGTTCTAGCATTTTCCAGTAAATCCAAACTTGACTTGGTCGCATAGGACATCTGCAAGTAATCCTTAATCTCATAGTGCTGAGCCTTTTGTAAATGACTAAGCTCTCGCATCTGAGTACGGTGCACATACTGGAGAAGTTTACCAGCCACACTGCTTTCCAAATCTGTCAAGCTAGTGTCAATCAAGTGGACATCATCGTAAACATCTGTTTCCTTGGAGAGTAGAAGGTTGAGTTGCTTGACCAAAACTTGTTCGTCAACTTCAGGTAAATCATAACCAACCACTACTTCACGTGCTTTAAGGTTCTGAATCTCACTACAAACTGAACTGAAATCATCCAACTCTGTCGCAAAAAATTCACCTGTTGACACATCCATATAGGCCAGTCCGAATCGACTTCCAACCTTGTCAATGGCTACTAAGAAATTGTTGGCATTATCAGGTTTAGAGCTGTCAACCACTGTCCCTGGCGTGATAACCTGAACCACCTCACGCTTAACCACACCAACAGCCTGTTTAGGGTCCTCCATCTGCTCAGCAATGGCTACCTTGTAGCCCATCTCAACCAAGACATCAATATAAGCTTGAGCTGAGTGATAAGGCACACCCGCCATAGGAATGGGATTATCTGCATTCTTATTACGACTGGTTAGGCTAATTTCCAATATTTGGGCAGCCTTAACGGCATCCTCGTAAAATAATTCGTAAAAATCGCCCATACGAAATAGCAAAAAAGCATCTGGATAATTTTCCTTGATATCCAAATACTGCTGCATCCCTGGAGATATTTTTTCCTTAGCCATGTCTTAACTCCTCGTTAATCCTTTCTTCGATAGACTTGGTCACATATTGGATCAAGTCACTGGCATCTTGCATTTTTTGACGGTAGTCCTGAACAATGGGTAAATTTTCCAACTCATGCTGAATTAAATCTGCCTGCTCACCTGCCTCCTCATAAGCACGCTGTTTCTCAATTTTTTGAAAAAGCACAGCTTCTTGTTGATAAGCCTTCATTTGTCCAGCCAGATGACTGATTTGAGGGACCTGCCCGATAGCTTCCTCAGCCTCTTGAAAAGCAAGAACCGCCTCATGGTGTTTGAGGAGGTCGATTAACTCTTCTTTGGCTTTTTGGAGGTCCTGATGAGGAGTCTTCATCAGTGAAACTCGCTTTCCAATTTTTCAGCAACCATAGCGTCCTTACAGATGACTAAAAGGGTATCTGCGCCAGCAACAGTTCCTAAAATTTCAGGATTTCCATCACTGTCAATCAGATTCGCCAAAACATCAGCTTCACCCAACTCTGTGTGAAGGACCAGCATAAACTGGGCACGGGAAACGGATTTGACATAGTCCTTAACCGTAGGATCTAAACTTGGAAGCACATGTTCAGACAGACTATAGTATAGTCTACCTTCCTCATCACGAAGCTTCAAGAGGCCAATCTCACGCAAATCACGTGATAAGGTAGCCTGTGTAACTGTGATACCTTCCGCCTCTAGACGTTGCTTAATTTCCTCTTGTGTCCCAATCTTCTCTCTTGAAATCATCTGTTTGATAACAGCTTGGCGATCTCTCTTCATTATCTTTCCTCTTTTTATGTATATTCCTTGCATATTATAACAGAATTTTTGTATTTTTTCATGAAATACTTCCTAAGAGATAGCTTCTTGTCCCTACCCTATTAACTGAAATAATGGTAAAATAGAAGTTAATGACAAGATTTGAAATGGAGTACCTATGAATACTAAAGAACTCATTGCAGCAGAGATTGCCAAAGTTGTTCCCGAATTGGAACAAGAAAACATTCAAAATCTGCTTGAAACCCCTAAAAACGCTGACATGGGGGACCTCGCCTTTCCTGCCTTCTCATTGGCAAAAGTCTTGCGCAAGGCTCCTCAAATGATTGCAGCAGACATCGCTGAAAAAATCGATGCCTCAAACTTTGAAAAGGTTGAAGCTGTTGGTCCTTATATCAACTTCTTCCTTGATAAATCAAAAATTTCAGCGGACGTTCTTGGACAAGTTATTGCTCAAGGTAACCACTACGCTGACCAAAATATCGGCCACGGACGTAACATTGCCTTTGATATGTCTAGTCCTAACATCGCTAAACCTTTCTCTATCGGTCACTTGCGTTCAACAGTTATCGCTGACGCTCTTGCCAACATCGTAGCTAAACAAGGTTACAAACCAGTCCGCATCAACCACTTGGGTGACTGGGGTAAACAGTTTGGTATGCTGATTGTTGCCTATAAAAAATGGGGTAGCGAGGAAGCTGTCAAAGCCAACCCGATCAATGAACTCCTTCAACTTTATGTGCGTATCAATGCTGAAGCGGAAGAAGACCCATCTGTAGACGAAGAAGCTCGTGAATGGTTCCGTAAATTGGAAGCTGGTGACGAGGAAGCAACTGCCCTCTGGCAATGGTTCCGTGACGAAAGCTTGGTGGAATTCAACCGTCTCTACGATGAACTCGGTGTTTCTTTTGATAGCTACAATGGTGAGGCCTTCTACAATGATAAGATGGATGAAGTCGTTGACCTCTTAACAGAAAAAGGACTTCTCCAAGAATCTCAAGGTGCCCAGGTGGTTAACCTTGAAAAATACGGTATCGAACACCCAGCCCTCATTAAAAAATCAGATGGTGCAACACTCTACATCACACGTGACTTGGCTGCTGCCCTCTACCGTAAACGTACTTACGACTTTGCCAAAGCCATCTATGTGGTTGGTAATGAACAATCTGCCCACTTCAAACAGTTGAAAGCTGTCCTTAAAGAAATGGGCTACGACTGGTCTGACGACATGACTCACGTTGCCTTTGGTCTTGTCACTAAGAACGGTAAAAAATTGTCAACTCGTAAGGGTAATGTTATCTTGCTTGAGCCAACTATCGCTGAAGCTGTCAACCGTGCCCAAGCTCAAATCGAAGCTAAGAATCCAAACTTACCTAACAAGGAAGCTGTTGCCCACGCTGTTGGTGTCGGAGCTATCAAGTTCTACGACCTTAAAACAGACCGCATGAATGGTTATGACTTTGACCTTGATGCCATGGTATCCTTCGAGGGAGAAACTGGACCTTACGTTCAATATGCACATGCTCGTATCCAATCTATCTTGCGCAAGGCTGACTTCACGCCATCTGCAGATGCTACATACAGCCTAAACGACGTTGAAAGCTGGGAAATCATCAAACTCATCCAAGACTTCCCACGCATCATCAACCGTGCTTCAGACAACTTTGAACCATCTATCGTTGCTAAATTTGCTATCAGCTTGGCCCAAGCCTTTAACAAATACTATGCGCACACACGTATCTTGGACCAAAGCCCAGAACGTGATAGCCGTTTGGCTCTTTGCTACGCAACAGCAACAGTCCTCAAAGAAGCTCTTCGCCTTCTCGGTGTTGAAGCTCCAGACGAAATGTAATCTATACTTAAAACGCCTAAGGGCGTTTTTTTAGTAACCCAAAAAAGAACCCAACACATCATGTTGAGCTCTTTTGGAGATTATGAAAAAGAAAAGTTCGTTGTTCTACAAATAGTATCAGCCAACGAGACTTACTGAACAAAGTTCAGTAAATGTTATTTAGGATGTTTTAAGTCTAATATAGTTTTCTTAAAGCAATCTTAAGACGCCGTAAAAAAATCCCCTAAGGGATTTTCACAGCAATCCAAAGACTACTGACAAAGATACGATTGTACAGGCTTTCCAACCTCCTCTTCCTAATCCTCCAAAGGTGACCGCTTGTCCAATAGAATCTTTATATAACTATATTACCTTGTTTTGGAAGGGTTTTCAAGTGGTTTCTTAAAATATCCTAATAAAATCTTAAAAAGAAGAAAAAAGTCTAGATATCTAGACTTTCTTCGGGGAGATTTGTTATGAAAAAGTTTTTCACCAGCTCGCCAAAGCTAGTTGTTTTATTAGGATAGTTATAATATAAGCTAATAAACTTAAAGGTTGCTTAAAATATCATTCCCTTGAATCACTTTTTAAAATGATAAGTAAAATAAGTAACAATAAGGAACCACTAGGAATATCCATATCTAAAAACCAAGAGGGGGCTTTGATACTTCCAATATCGTTCATGATGGGGAGGATATTAAAAGCAATGCTTACTATTAAGAGGCTCAACTCCAGTAAATACTTAAATCGTCCTTTTAAGATGACTAACTTCTCCTTTCTGACAGTTTTCTAGCGATGACTCTATTATAAGGCTGAAAAAGAAACAAAACTAGTGACATAAATGTCACCATCAAAAAAAGCAGGGCAAACCTGCTTTCTGTTATTTTGTTTAGATTAGTCACCCAAACCAATGCGTTCGAAGATTTCATCAACACGTTTAGTGTAGTAAACTGGGTTGAAGATTTCGTCGATCTCTTCTTGAGTGAGACGAGATGTTACCTCTGGATCTGATTCAAGAAGTGGTTTAAAGTCTACTTGGTTATCCCATGATTGGGCAGTCTTAGGTTGAACAAGGTCGTAAGCTTGCTCACGTGTCATACCTTTTTCAATCAAAGTAAGCATGGCACGTTGGCTGAAGATAAGACCAAATGTAGAGTTCATGTTGCGGATCATGTTTTCTGGGAAGACTGTCAAATTCTTAACGATGTTTCCGAAACGGTTGAGCATGTAGTCAATCAAGATAGTTGTATCTGGTGCGATGATACGCTCAGCTGATGAGTGAGAGATATCACGTTCGTGCCAAAGGGCTACGTTTTCATAAGCTGTTACCATGTGACCACGGATAACACGCGCAAGACCTGTCATATTTTCAGAACCGATTGGGTTACGTTTGTGAGGCATTGCTGAAGATCCTTTTTGACCTTTGGCAAAGAACTCTTCCACTTCACGTTGTTCAGATTTTTGAAGACCACGGATTTCAGTTGCCATACGCTCGATAGAAGTTGCGATGCTAGCAAGAACTGCAAAGTACTCAGCGTGAAGGTCACGAGGAAGGACCTGTGTAGAGATTTCTTGAGCACGGATACCAAGTTTGTCGCAGACGTATTTTTCAACGAATGGTGGGATGTTGGCAAAGTTACCAACCGCACCAGAAATCTTACCAGCCTCCACACCAGCAGCCGCATGCTCGAAACGCTCAATGTTACGTTTCATTTCGCTGTACCAAGTTGCCAATTTAAGACCAAAAGTTGTAGGCTCAGCGTGCACACCGTGCGTACGACCCATCATGATAGTGAACTTGTGTTCTTTCGCTTTGTCAGCGATGATGTTGAGGAAGTTTTCAAGGTCTTTGCGGATGATGTCGTTAGCTTGTTTGTAGAGGTAACCATAGGCAGTATCTACCACGTCAGTAGAAGTCAAACCATAGTGAACCCACTTACGCTCTTCACCAAGCGTTTCAGAAACCGCACGTGTGAAGGCAACGACATCGTGACGTGTTTGCTGCTCAATTTCCAAAATACGGTCGATGTCAAAGTCCGCTTTTTCACGAATCAAAGCCACATCTTCCTTAGGAATTTCTCCCAATTCAGCCCATGCTTCATCGGCCAAGATTTCCACCTCAAGCCAAGCACGGTATTTATTTTCTTCAGTCCAAATGTTCGCCATTTCTGGGCGTGAATAACGGTTAATCATTGTTTCCTCCTTAACTATAATTCAAAAGGTTCTACTTGAATCGTGTTTTCATCAATCTTTATATTAGCGTAATGGTGAAAAACATCTTCTTGGTATACCTTCTCAATTTGTAAAGCAAAAGCATAGCAGTATTTGTTTTTTAGTAAATCAAAGAATTCAATACGTATCGATAATATCTTCGGTATGCCTTGCTCTATGAGATTTATCTCTTCTTTACTAAGCGCACAGTCTAGTGATATATCTAACTCCAAACAACTTTCTTTTTTCACAAGACAAGATTTATAAAAATTTTCATAATTTAAATTACCTGCTATAACATCATCTAACACTATAATATTACTTAGTATCGCATTATTAGAGCTAACATTGGAAATACAGAGTAAAAATCTAGATTGTACATAAACATATTTTGATGACTGTGACAATAAGCTTTCTATCTCACCAGATAACTTATCTTTTCCTGCTTTTAAACTACTTTGAACGCTTTTAAAGTATTCGGTGCTTTTCTCTAATAATGGGATGTTATTTTCTTGAAATTTTTTTAAACTCGTCTCATCTCTAAGTATAATTTGAGATTTTGAAAAATCACCTTTGTTATCAAGATTTTTACTTGAAAACCTTAATATAGGTCTGTAGCTTATTTTTTCATCTCTTCGGGACTGTTCCGATTCAAAATCCAAAGTTAGCTTAATCCCAATAATGGTAACAAAACTACCAACTAAACTACCATAAAAAGATAACCAATCATACCCTTTAGTTAAACCAAAATTCTGGTTAGATAAATCAAGAATCACAGGTAGCAAAATCAATACTCCAAAAATTAAAAAGTACTTTTTATTATTTTTAAACATATAATTATGCCCTTTATATAAGAAAATCTAAAAATTGTATACATTAAATACTAATAAAAATTATTATGTAGATTTTTATTAGATTACAAAATTTACACTATGAAATCCGTATTCAAGAATGAGTCCATCTACCAATCTATTCCTTTCCCAAACTCAACCACACTATCTGGCACATCACTAAACAAAGTCACATGACCCATTTTGCGGTTGTGCTTCGCTTCTAGTTTACCATACATGTGGAGGTGGGCGCTTGGATTTTCTGTGACATAACGCTCAGCTGCTTCGACGTGTTGGCCGAGGACATTGAGCATGACAGCAGGGGCATGGAGGTGGATTGCTGGAAGTGGCGCTCCGAGAACGCCCAAGATATGTGTGTCAAATTGTGAAAAATCACAGGCTTCGATTGAGTAGTGTCCAGAGTTATGTGGGCGTGGTGCAATTTCGTTAACGATGATGTCATCAGCTGTCGCAAACATCTCCACACAGAGGGTACCAGAGAGGGTAAGTTGCTCGGCAATCTTCACAGCCATAGCTTTAGCTTTCTCAGCTAGACTGTCAGAAATACGGGCAGGCACGATGGTTTTAGAGAGGATGTTGTTGCGGTGGATATTTTCCTGAACTGGGAAAACCGTCACATCCTTGCCGTTACCAGATACGATGACTGAAATTTCAAGGTCGAAGTTAACGAACTCTTCCAAGACACACTCGGCCGAGTTAGCAAGGGCATTTGCCTCTTCCAAATCATCAGCTGATGTGATGACTTTTTGACCGTGGCCATCGTAACCACCTGTCGCTGTCTTGAGGACGTATTTTTTAGAAAGGTCAATATCTTCCAAATCAAGGCTAGATGTCACGACCTTGTAAGGAGCAACTCTCACTTGAGCCTTGTTTGAGAGGAAGTCCTTTTCAAATATACGGTTTTGTGAAATACGAAGCAGGTCTGTCCCTTGTGGAAGCTGACCATCTTTGATAACAGCGTCAAGACCGTCAGCGTCGACATTTTCAAACTCATAAGTGAGAACATCACAGCGGTCTGCCAACTGACGAAGGGCATCTACGTCGTCGTAAGGTGCCACGATAACCTCAGACACACGAGAAGATGGACAATCTGCTGTAGGATCAAGGGTGATAACCTTGTGGCCCATGTAAATAGCTGAGATAGCCATCATTTGACCGAGTTGACCACCACCGATGATACCAATGGTTTTAGTTGAGCTCATTTGTAGACTCCTCTGCGATTTTTCCTTGTTCTTCAGCAAAGTTAGCAAGCGCATCTGCAATGGCCTTGTCTTCTACTGAGAGGAGACGGAGGGCAAAGAGTGCAGCATTGGTAGCTCCTGATTCACCGATAGCCATGGTTGCGACTGGTACCCCACCTGGC
Source organism: Streptococcus sp. C150 (assembly GCF_000187445.1). Taxonomy (NCBI): domain Bacteria; kingdom Bacillati; phylum Bacillota; class Bacilli; order Lactobacillales; family Streptococcaceae; genus Streptococcus; species Streptococcus sp. C150. The sequence goes on from NZ_GL698453.1 coordinate 18,265, forward strand.
ATCTGAACGATAGAATAGAGTGAATCCACACCGCTAAGAGCACGTGATTTGACGGGCACACCGATGACTGGAAGGGTTGTTTTAGCAGCAACCATCCCTGGCAAGTGAGCAGCGCCACCCGCACCAGCGATGATGACCTTGATGCCACGGCTACGTGCTTCTTCCGCATGTTTGAACATGAGGTCCGGTGTACGGTGTGCGGAAACAACTTTCTTTTCGTAAGAGACACCGAAGTTGTCGAGAACTTCAGCAGCTTTTTGCATGGTTGCCCAGTCGGATTTTGAGCCCATGATAATGGAAATAATTGGTTTAGTCATAATTTTTCCTTTTCTTTTTTGATAATGGTCTTAGGTGGTGGGGACGGAAGCAAACCTTCGGTTTCATTCCTAAACTTTGAGCCTAAGGTCTCAAAGTTTCCCTCGACCAGAACAGGATTTGTTCTGGTCTTTTCACCACGGCGACCATTATCTTAGTTTGGCTCGCTTTCGCTCGCCTTTTACGACCCATGGTCGCTGATTATTTATTAGCCTTACTACCAATGTCGTTTCGATAGAAGAGGCCTTCTGTGTTTTGTTTGTCGAGTTCGTTGTAGATGATATTTTGGCCGTCTTTGACGGTGTCTGCTGTTGTGACCAACATGTAGACACGTCCGCCGTTTGAAAGAAGGTTTTGGCCGTTTTCAGCGAATTTGGCACCGGCATAATAAGTGATGATGTCATCCTCTGTCTTGGCTGGAAGCTTGACACCTTTCTCATAAGCGAGTGGGTAGCCATTTGAAGCTACAACCACGCCCAGTGTCACACCCTTGTCCGTCCAAGTGATGGCTGGCTCTTTGCCATCCAAAATGTCAGTGATATTTTGCGCAAAATCAGAAGTCAAACGAGGCAAGATGATTTGCGTTTCAGGATCGCCAAAACGTGAGTTGAACTCGATGACTTTAGGGCCGTCAGCTGTCAAGATAAGACCAGCGTAAAGGACTCCAGTGTAGGGACGACCTTCTTTAATCATACCTTCAAGAACTGGCTTGACAATGGTGTCAACCGCTGTGTCAACCACACTCTGTGGCAAGTGAGGAACTGGTGCATAGGCACCCATCCCACCAGTGTTCGGACCCTTGTCACCATCATAAGCACGTTTGTGGTCCTGAGCCGTTGGCATAATGTAGAACTTGTCCCCATTGACAAAGGCAAAGAGAGAGAACTCTTCCCCGTCAAGGAATTCCTCGATGACCACACGCGCACCTGAGTCTCCAAATTTATTGTCCAATAGCATCTCGTGAGCCGCTTCTACTGCTTGCTCAACTGTTTCAGCAACGACGACACCTTTACCAAGGGCCAAGCCGTCTGCCTTGACGACGATTGGAGCACCTTTTTCCTCAATGTAGGCCTTAGCTTCTTCGAAATCTGAAAAAGTGCCATAGGCTGCTGTTGGAACGTCGTATTTGACCATGATTTCCTTAGCGAAATCCTTAGACCACTCCAGCTCAGCCGCAGCCTTGGTCGGACCAAAGGCTTTGAGTCCTGCCGCATTGAAATCATCCACGATTCCAGCCGCAAGCGCATCATCCGGACCGATAAAGGTCCAAGCAATATCGTTCGCTTTTGCAAAGTCAATCAGCTTAGAATGTTCGGAAATTCCGATATTGATCAAATCAAGACCGTCCAATGTCATCCCGTCATTACCAGGAGCTACGAAAACTTGCTCAACATCCTTAGACTCCAATAATTTCTTGGCAATCGCATGTTCACGACCACCAGAACCAACAACCAAAAGTTTCATTTGAAAGATACCTCAATATCAAATAAGACTAGGGGCAAATGCCCATTAACGACAATCATTCGGAAAAATTAGCAATTTTCACGAATTATACATAACCATTATAACATATTTGTTCGGAGATATGGGGGTGTAGCCAAATTTGAACACAAAAAAGGCGGCCACTTGGACCACCTCTTAGGAGATTATGAAAATGAAAAAAGTTATTTAGGATTAATGATAGTATAGTCTAAACAGCTTAAGGGAGGCTTAAACGCAAAAATATCTTCATTTTCCTGAAAAACTGCGAATAGGTAGGTGGAGGTTAAAATGAAGAAAAAAATCGTTAAATGTCTTTTATCACTAACCGGCTTAGCTACGGTGCTAATTTCTTGGGGTGCTCCCACACAGGCGGCTGTCCTCGGAGATGACTATCCTTCCTCTTGGAAATATGGGGGCTTCGGCGTGGACCCTTGGACTATGTACTGGCGTCAGTGTACGTCCTTTGCGGCCTATCGCCTCAGCAATACCAATGGATTCACCTTGCCTGTAGGTTATGGGAATGCTATCACTTGGGGACCAATTGCACGAGCGAATGGACATCGTGTAGACATGAATCCTGCTGTTGGAAGCATCGCTTGGTTTTCAGACGGTGTCAACGGAGCTGGATACATGGGACATGTTGCTTGGGTAGCCGAGGTGAATGGCGATCAGGTCACTATTGAAGAATACAACTATAATGCTGGGCAAGGGCCTGAGAAATACCATAAACGCAGTTTCCATAAGAGTCAAGTGTCTGGCTATATCCATTTTAAAGACCTCGAAGCAGGAGCTCAAAATGGAAATTCTACTAACTCTTCTATCAAAGTTGGCGATACTGTCCGATTTACAGGTACTTTCCGTGTCACATCAATCGTAGGAAGTCATATCACTAGCCAAGATTTAGCAGGAGGCACACCAACTAAACACAATATTGTTGACCCTGGCCCAGTCATTGAAGTTGATGGACAAGGCAATCCAACTTCAGACCAGTACCTCAATCCTGGTGAAACTTTTAACATTCCAGGTAACTTCAAAGTGCTTGCCATTGATCCACCAAGCGATGGCGTTCTCGTCCAAATCGGCAATCGCAAGACTTGGGTAACCCAGTCTGTCCTTGAAAAGGTTTAAATCTATTGAACAATCGTGAGAACGGTTGTTTTTTCATGCACTGAAATAAAAAAGCCCAGCTAGTGCTGAGCTTTTAGGAGATTTATGAAAAAGAAAAGTTTTTTAGGATGGTATTAGTATAGCTTGGGTAGCTTAAAGGAAACTTAAGGCATCTAAAAAAACATCCAATTCCTTGGATGCTTTGTGAATTCTTAATGACGGAAATGTCTTACGTCTGTAAAGATCATTGTCAAACCATGTTTATCAGCCGCTTCGATTGACTCTTGGTCACTTCTTAAATTTGTTCTTTCAGAAGCTTAAAATAGGTCTCAATTCATCATTTTTTATTTCATGTACTTTTCTAAGCTTATTTGAATTTTTGGCATAATTTGGTGCATGACTTTAAGATTCGTATAGGCTAATGCCGTCGCCACGAAAAGATATACAATGACTGACAGCAGAGAAACCTCAGAAGGCCAATAGTGGAAAATAATCATTAAAACAATGGGTAATTCTAGAGTTACTGTGACAACTCCAGGAACATAGCCTCTAAATTGCAGGCACATGATATAATGGATCATGAAATGAGATGTATAAGCTATTACAAATGAGAAATAGAGTACAGTGTTGTGAGTCATCTGACAAAGACCAGAAATAAACAGCAAAATGATAAACTCCTCTAAAACACCTACTGCAAAGGCAGAACCCTGTGTAACAGAACCAAAGAACGGTTTCTTAAAAGTCCGTAACTTTTGATGATGCCGTTTTTTCCACAAGGGCATAAAAATCATCTCTTCGAAATCATGTAAAATAAATAAAATAGGCAGCATCCAAACATTAAAAAGAATGCTCATCTCTTTACCTCCTTAATAATATCTAACAATTGTACAATGTTCAGAATAAATGATAATCATACATCACGCGCAACAAATTTAGTATAAAGACAAACTGTTACAAAAACAAGAAGTTAAGTGAAATTGGCACAGTTTGGCCAAAAGTGTGACAGGAAAGGAGAACTACCATGGAATACCAATCACGGCAATGGCTGGAGGAAGCCTTGTTCGATTTATTAGCAACTAAGAAATCCCTACGTAATATCAGTGTTGCTGAACTCAGCGAACATGCTCAGATTGCTAGACGAACGTTTTATCGTTATTACCATTCAAAAGAGCAAGTCCTTACGAATTATTTAGACCGCTTAATCCAAGACTATATTATCGAACTTCAAACAGCAAAACTGACTAATTTTGAAGATTTAGTAAACCTTTTCTTTCAGTATTGGAGCCAGTACACTGAGCCATTAAAAATTTTGCAAGATGCAAACTTGCTCGTGCTTATCTTACAAAGGTCTTATGATAAGCTTTCTGCTGCTTATACCACTGTCATGGCACCTTGGCATGTCACAAACAGTAATCAAAGACAAATCACCTATGATAGTAGATTCATCGCCGGAGGTCTATACAATATTTTTGATGAATGGTTAAAAGGAGATTATCAGGAAATGCCTGTTAACGAGCTAGTCACTACGGCCTTAAACACCCTAAAACGTATGAAGAATAGTTAAATGAGAAGCTGATTTTTCGAGATTAGTTACGAACAATTCTAACAAATCGTTTTAATAATTTCTAAAACTAAAATGCTTATTATTTTAGACATACAAAAAGAGAAGACCACTTGTATCTTCTCTCATTGTTAGCGATAAATCATTCATAATAGTTGATAATGAGCTAATTTTTAAATACCCATTAATGTCTAAAATGTCTTACGCCTGTAAAGATCATTGTCAAACCATGTTTATCAGCTGCTTCGATTGACTCTTGGTCACGTACTGAACCACCTGGTTGGATGATAGCCTTGATACCTGCTTTAGCGATTTCTTCCACGTTATCTGCAAATGGGAAGAAGGCATCTGAAGCAAGAACAGCGCCGTCAAGACGGTCTTTAGCTTGATCAATGGCGATGCGGACAGATGCCACACGGTTAGTTTGACCAGGGCCAACACCAAGTGTCATGTGGTCGTTAGTCACGATGATACCGTTTGATTTAACGTACTTGATAGCCTTCCAAGCAAACTCCAGAGCTGTCGCTTCTGTTTCAGTTGGTTGGCGTTTGGTAACCACTTGCCAGTCAGCTGGGCTTTCTTTAACAACGTCTTGGTTTTGAACGAGAAGTCCACCCACAACACCAGTGTATTCTGCTTCTGCTTCGCTGGCATCTTGAGCATCGAATGGCAATTCAAGGATACGCAAGTTTTTCTTCTTAGTTGTCAAGATTTCAAGTGCTTCATCTGTATAGCTTGGTGCGATGATGATTTCAAGGAAGACACCGTGCATTTTCTTAGCCGTCGCAGCGTCAACTTCACGGTTGAGGACTACAATACCACCAAAGATTGACACTGGATCAGCTTCATAAGCGTAGTCCCAAGCTGTTTCAATGTCATCAGCTTGACCGATACCACATGGGTTCATATGTTTGAGAGCCACGACTGTTGGACGGTCTTTGAAATCACGGATGATACGGATAGCGGCATCAGCGTCACGGATATTGTTGAATGACAATTCTTTACCGTTAAGCTGTTTAGCTGAAGCAATTGAGTAAGCCGTTGGCAAACCTTTTTGGTAGAAGTCTGCGTCTTGTTGAGGGTTTTCACCGTAACGCATTGGTTGCTTGAGGTCATAAGTCAAAGTGAGTTTTTCAGGTTTTGTTTCACCCACTTGAGCTGTGAAGTATTCTGCAATCAAAGCGTCGTATGAAGCTGTGTGACGGTATACTTTTGCTGCCAAACGTTGGCGAGTTTCGTAACTTGTTTCGCCGTTTGCTGACAACTCGTCAAGTACAACAGCATAGTCAGCAGGGTCTACCACAACTGTTACGCTAGCGTGGTTTTTAGCTGCTGAACGAAGCATAGATGGCCCACCGATATCAATGTTTTCAACTGCGTCAGCGTAAGTCACGTCTGGTTTGAGAATGGTTTCCTTGAATGGGTAAAGGTTTACCACAACAAGGTCAATCAATTCGATATTATTGTCCTTAGCCGCTTGAAGGTGGCTATCGAGGTCACGACGAGCGAGGAGACCACCGTGGATATTTGGGTGGAGGGTCTTCACACGACCATCCATCATTTCTGGAAAACCAGTCACATCATCAATAGCGATAGTGTCTACCCCCGCATTGTCAAGGACAACTTTAGTACCACCTGTTGAGATGATGTCCCAACCGAGTTTTTTGAGTTCTTGGGCAAATTCAACAATGCCCGCTTTATCTGAAACACTAATTAGTGCACGTTTAGTCATTTTAGTTCCTTTCCTTGTGTCATTTTTACTTTATTTTTTTCAGTTCTATTTTTATCAAATATCGCATATTTAACTTGTTCAAACTTACCATTTTTGTTTTTGAATTTATTATAATAATAATTTTTTTCGAAAATGTCAGTATATATAATTATTATTTCTTTAATATTTGAAATTTCTATTCCTTCATCAAGAGGAATATCTTCAGAATATTCATTGTTTTTTTCAACAATTGGAAATTGATTAATGTCACCCTTTGTTCTATGTAATTGTTGAGTATTCTCACTCTGATCTTCAGACTCATTCAATTTCCAAGATTTTAGAATTGCATGATTTAATCCAATATTCTTTGCTGATAACCTAAGATTATTATCTGTTAAGTCTACTTCCATTATTAATTTTGGTAAGTTATTATAACGTTGTTCTACCTCTCTAACATCACTTTCCTTTTTGAGAGAAGCAGTATAAATATAAGAAGTCATCATCAATCCTGATATTGAACCTATATATGCTAACCAACTATTCATATGATTCGGTTTCATACCAAGTAATTCAAATAATTGTGTTACTAAGTCAAAAGAATCAATAATAAACAACAAAAATGAAAATACTGAAAAAAATATAATGGTTTTCCAAAAAGGGGATAGTCTGCCTAATTTATTTATCATTCCTACCTCTCGCTACGCCCAAACTATCCAACACTTCTGGATAGAGTTTGTACTCTGCTTCGTGGATGCGAGTTTCGAAAGTGTCAAGGGTATCATCTTCAAGGCGTGGCACACGGACTTGTTTGATGACCTTACCTGTATCAACGCCAGAATCCACCCAGTGAATAGTTACACCAGACTGGTCAACACCTGCATTCCAAGCATCCTCAATACCATGAGCCCCTGGAAATTCAGGGAGATAAGCCGGGTGAATATTGATAATACGGCCTTCGTAAGCTGCTAGCAAGGTTGGGCCGACGATTTTCATATAGCCGGCCAAACAAACCAAATCAATCTGGTGATCATCCAAGAGTTTGACGATAGCCTCTTCATAAGCCGCTTTATTGTCAAATTCCTTGAGTTCAAAGGCATGGCTAACCACATTAAGATTTTTGGCACGTTCTAAGACGTAGGCATCACGGTGATCTGAAAAAACAAACTCTACTGGAAATTGTTCCGCAATCACCTGAAAGTTTGAGCCGTTGCCAGAGGCAAAAACAGCAATCTTCATATTCGATACAAAGGGACGTTTCGGCTAGCCGAACATTTTCGTAGAAAAATAGGAAATCATTGCTGGGTGCTTGCACACAAAATGATTTCTCTTTTTTCCTAGAAAATGAGTCCCGTGTTCAGTTAGGCTTACTAACCAAACACTCCTTTCTACAATTTCTCTGTACAAAATGGTGATAGCACCATTATTTAATCACCACACTTGCGCCATCTTTCTTCACAATACGACCAATTTCATAAACAGGTTCGTCAAGAAGTTCTTTGACACGTTCAACATTTTCTGGTTTAACCGCAAGCATGAGACCAATACCCATGTTGAAGATTTCAAACATTTCTTCGTGTTTGATTTGGCCATACTTTTCAAGGGCTTTGAAAATTGGAAGGACTGGCACTTTGCTTTCGTCAATTTCAGCAGCCAAGTCATCTGAGAACATACGTGGTACATTTTCAATGAAACCACCACCTGTGATGTGGGCAATACCGTTAACCAATTCTTCTTTGATGAGTGGCAAAGCTGCTTTGACGTAGATACGAGTTGGTTCAAGAAGAACGTCTTTAAGTTTCTTGCCTTCAAGTTCTGGGAGAACTTCTTCACCTGTGTAATCAGCAAAGACACGACGCACGAGTGAGTAACCATTTGAGTGGATACCGCTTGAAGCAAGTCCAAGAAGCACATCACCCTCAGCCACTTTTGAACCGTCGATGATTTGTGATTTTTCAGCGATACCTACTGCGAAACCAGCCAAGTCATAGTCGTCTTCACCGTACATACCAGGCATTTCAGCAGTTTCACCACCGATGAGGGCTGCACCAGCTTGCACACAACCTTCAGCCACACCGGCAACAACTTGTTCTAATTTAGCTGGTTCATTTTTACCAGTCGCTACGTAGTCAAGGAAGTAAAGGGGCTCAGCACCTGCAGCGATGATATCGTTGACACACATAGCCACACAGTCTTGACCGATAGTATCGTGTTTGTCGTACTTGATAGCAAGCATGAGCTTAGTACCGACACCATCTGTACCTGAAATCAAAACGGGCTCTTTGACACCTGTTTTTGAAAGGTCAAACATACCACCGAAGCCACCGAGAGCTCCCATGACACCTGCACGCTCTGTACGGGCAACATGTTTTTTGATACGTTCAACAACTTCATAACCTGCTTCAACGTCCACACCCGATTGGGCATACGCATTTTTATTTGTCATTTGTTTATTCCTTTTCTTTTTTCGAGAAAAATACTAGTCAGGTCTCCAGCCTTGGCTCCATAAGGCAAAGCGTCTACTGACAAATGCTTTAGCTTTTAGTCAGTAGTGAGACGTGGAGCGTAAGCATTTTTAGACATAATTTTTTACTCTTTTTTCCTTCTAGACTGCTCTTAATAGAAAGAAGTGTGTTCTTTCAAACTTTCCAAATAGCGTTCTTCGTAGTCATACAATGGTGTTGGATATTTACCATCGAAGTAAGCCACACAAAGGCCACCGTTTGGTGCATCTGTGTCAATTCCAATAGAATCAATCAAGCCATCAATTGACAAGTAAGTCAAACTATCCGCACCGATGATTTCTCGTGTTTCCTCAACTGTATGATTGGCCGCAATCAATTCCTTACGTGTTTGAATATCAATACCGTAGAAACATGGGTAGGCAAGGGCTGGACTACCGATTGCCACGTGAACCTCTGTTGCTCCTGCTTCTTTTAGCAAATTAACGATACGACGTGAGGTTGTCCCACGTACAATAGAGTCGTCAATCATAACCACACGTTTGCCTTTAACAACACCTGATACGGCAGAGAGCTTCATACGAACCCCTTGCTCACGCAATTCTTGTGTTGGTTGGATGAAGGTACGTTGGGTGTATTGGTTTTTAATCAAGCCCATTTCATTTGGTAAGCCTGATTCTTCTGCAAATCCCATAGCTGCGCTAAGTGATGAATTAGGCACACCAACGACAATATCTGCTTCATGTTTGAATTCACGTGCCAATTGAGCACCCATACGTTTACGAGCCGTATGAACATTGACCCCTTGGATATTTGAATCAGGACGGGCAAAGTAAATATACTCCATTGAACAAACAGCTAATTGTGTGTCCGTTGTATAGTTATCGTAAGTGATGCCATTATCATCGATGATAACAACTTCACCTGGATTTACATCGCGAATCCACTCTGCTCCAACCACTTCAAAAGCGCAAGTTTCAGATGAAACCACGATAGCACCGTTGGCCATCTTACCAATAGAAAGTGGACGGAACCCATTTGGATCCAAGGCTGCAATGAGCTTATCCTCAACCATAAGTAGATAAGCAAATCCACCTTTAACAGTATTCAAAGCTTCTTTAACTTTGCCCATAAATGATGGGTTGTGGCTACGACGAATCAAGTGAGCTAAGATTTCTGAATCAGAAGTTGAGCTAAAAATAGCCCCATTCTTTTCCAACTCTCGTCTAAGTGACTCTGCATTAGTCAAGTTTCCATTATGAGCAAGACCTAATTGTCCATCGTGAAACTTAAACATGAAAGGTTGAATATTATCTACAGAAGCCTCACCGGCAGTCGCATAGCGGACATGACCGATAGCAGCTGTTCCAGTCAACTTGTCCAAATTGGCTGGATTACGAAAAACTTCTGAGAGAAGCCCCATATCACGATGACGCTTCAATTGGCCCGCATCATTAGAGAGAATTCCTGCTCCCTCTTGACCACGGTGTTGGAGACTGTGAAGTCCGAAATAAGTTAATTTGGCAGCATCTGGGTGACCCCAGATACCAAAAACACCACATTCTTCATTAAGAGATTTAACTTCGTATGTCATTTTTTATACCTTTTATTTTTGATATTTTCCTTAGCTAGCCTAAACAAAAGCAGACATTTCTAACATCTTTTTCTAAGTGTTGAACTCAAAAATGCATCATTTTCAAGCTCTCTAAGACTACTGCTGTAGTGAAAAATATCCCTAATGAGCTCACCACGCTCGATTATTTTCCAGTAAAATATTTCACAGCTGAGGCAAAGAGGTGTTGGTCTTTGCTTCCTGGAATATTTTGGAAGAGTCCGTCTTCAAAACGCTCTGAGTGACCCATCTTACCAATAATTTGACCATTCTTGCTTGTGATACCTTCGATAGCATTCACAGAACCATTTGGATTGTATTTTGAATCCATGCTTGGCTTCCCTTCGAAGTCAACATACTGTGTAAAGATTTGACCATTATCACGAAGCTCAGCAAACTCTTCAGCTGTTACGACAAATTTACCTTCACCGTGTGATACTGGGATGGCATGGATGTCACCAACTTCCACTCCGGCAAGCCATGGTGAATTCGTGTTGGCAATACGTGTTTCAACCATCTTAGCCACGTGTTGGTTGGCATCATTGTAGAAGAGGGTTGGACTCGTACTGCTTGCATCTTCAAAATTACCGTATGGAAGGAGACCTGATTTGACAAGCGCCTGGAATCCGTTACAGATACCGATGATCAAACCACCACGTTCGATGAAACTATCGATAGCTGCACGTACTTTTTCATTGAGCAAGATGTTTACGATGAATTTAGCTGATCCATCTGGTTCATCCGCTGCTGAGAAGCCACCTGCAAAGAAGATAATGTTAGCTTTTTCGATATTGTCAACCATGGTGTCAACAGACTTGACAATTGCTTCTTCGTTAAGTGTGACAAATGGCACTAAGTTGACTTTTGCACCTTCTTTTTCAAAGGCCTTAGCTGAATCGTACTCAGAGTTGGTACCTGGGAATACTGGGATGTAAACCACTGGTGTCTCGACTGTTTCTTTAGCTTTGATAACAGCATCTGACGCCACCGCAGGTACTTCTTCCAACTCAGTTGCTTGTGCAAATTCCGTTGGGTAAACTTCTTCCAATTTACCTTGGAAAGCACTGTCAAGTTTACATCCATCAAGCGTTACATCGTTGACAACCAGTGTAAAGTTGGCCGCTGTTTGTCCAATCTTGGCAACACCTGCAATGTCTTCAGGAGATGTGAAGACAAATCCACCCAATTGAGCTGTCAAGCTGGTGTCAAGGCCAGCTAATTCAACAGTAGCTCCAATATGGTTACCGAATGTTGCAAGCGCAAGAGCTTCAAGAACACCTCCATATTTGACAGCTGATGCAGATGTGACTTTATGATCAGCTTGGATAGCTTCAAACTTAGCAAAGTTAGACTTGATAAGATCAAAGTCAATTTCTTGTGCCAAAGCTTGACCTGGAATGTAATAGATGTTTTCACCAGCAGCTTTAAACTCCGGAGAAAGAACCTTACGGCTATCTGCTGTTGTCACTCCAAAGGCAACCAAGGTTGGTGGTACTGTCAATTCTTCAAAAGTACCAGACATAGAGTCTTTACCACCGATAGATGGCAAACCAAGTTGAATCTGAGCTTCGATTGATCCAAGAAGAGCTGATACTGGTTGACCAAAACGGTCTGCTTGTTTATCCATACGCTCGAAGTATTCTTGATAAGAGAAACGAGCCTTAGACCAGTTTGCACCAGCAGCAACCAAGCGAGCGGTTGCTTCGATGACCGCATAAGCCGCACCATGATATGGAGACCATTCTGCTACATAAGGGTTGAACCCTTGCGCCATAACAGAAGCAGTTGTTGTCACACCATGTTGGACTGGCAATTTCTGTACAGAAGCTTCCGTTGGTGTGATTTGGTAGCGACCACCAAGTGGGTGATTGACTGTTGAACGACCAACTGAGCTATCAAAGATAGTTTGTAACCCTTTTTGACTGGCATGGTTAAGGTCAGCCAAGACTTCAAGAGTATCCACTTCAAGTGTTTCAGCAGATGTTTGACGTTCTTCTGGAAGTTTGACATCCTTGTCAACTACCTTAGCATCTACAACCACACGCACACCATTTGTGTCAAGGAAACGACGTTCCAAATCGACGATTGTTTCGCCATTCCAGTGCATGACAAGATTTGGTTTTTCAGTTACTGTTGCAACAACAACAGCATCAATATTTTCTTTGTTACATTCAGCAACGAAGGCATCTACATCTTCCGGACGAACCACCACGGCCATACGTTCTTGAGATTCAGAGATGGCAATTTCTGTACCGTTCAAACCTTGGTATTTCAATGGCACTTTGTCTAGATCAATTTCAAGACCATCTGCCAATTCACCGATAGCCACACAGACACCACCAGCACCAAAGTCATTTGATTTCTTGATCAGACGTGTCACTTCACCATTACGGAAAAGACGTTGAATCTTACGTTCTTCGATGGCATTCCCTTTTTGAACCTCGGCACCAGCTGTTTCAACAGATTCAACCGTTTGAACTTTAGAAGAACCCGTCGCTCCACCGACACCGTCACGTCCAGTCTTACCACCGAGCAAGATAATCACATCACCTGCTTCAGGTTTTTCACGGACAACATTTTCCTTAGGAGCCGCACCAACAACGGCACCTAGCTCCATACGCTTAGCAACGAAACCTGGGTGGAAGTATTCACGAACATAAGTTGTTGCAAGACCAATTTGGTTACCGTATGAAGAATAACCGTGAGCCGCCGTTTTAGAAATCACTTGTTGTGGCAATTTACCAGCACGAGTTTCTGAAATTGGAGCTGTAATATCGCCAGCACCTGAAATACGCATGGCTTGGTAAACATATGAACGACCTGACAATGGGTCACGAATGGCACCACCGATACAAGTAGCCGCACCACCAAATGGTTCAATTTCAGTTGGGTGGTTGTGAGTTTCGTTCTTGAACATAAGAAGCCATGGTTCTTTCACACCATTGACATCCACTTCAATTTCAACTGAGCAGGCATTGATTTCATCAGACACTTCCATGTCATCCAAACGGCCATTGGCACGCTCATAACGACCAAAAATAGTCGCCATATCCATCAAAGTTTGAGGTTTTTCTGTACGTCCCAACTCATCACGCATGGCGATATATTTATCATAAGTCGCTTGCAATTGTTTTTGGAATTTAGAAGCTGAGAAGTCGATATTCTTCAACTCCGTCTCAAAAGTTGTGTGACGGCAGTGGTCAGACCAATAAGTATCCAAAACCTTCAACTCAGTCTCAGTTGGCACACGTCCAATTGACTTGAAATAGTCTTGAATGAAGAGAAGGTCGTCCACTTCCATGGCCAATCCTTGCTCTGCCTTATACTTAGCAAAATCTTCAGCCGTATAAGTTTCAAAGAAATCCAAGTTTGGAATAGTCTTGTCGGACTCAGAGAAATCCTGTTTCGCAATGCCAACAGTGATATCTTTGAAACGAGAGTCCACTGGGTTCAAGAGGTAGTTTTTGACAGCTTCCAATTCATTCGCAGCAATATCCTTGTTAACCAAGTACAATTGAGCAGTATTCACCGTTACATCATTTGAGCTACCCAGCAAAAGCAAGGCTTCTTGTGAAGAGGCCGCACGTTGGTCAAATTGACCAGGCAAACTTTCAATGGCAAAGAAAGCATACTTCTCAAGATCAGCCTTCACTGCAGCTTCATCCAAAACAGTATCCGTCACCTGTTCAGAGAAGATATGTTTTTCTGCACGCGCAAACAAATCCTCTGCCAAATTAAAGACATCGTAAACTTGTACAATACGAAGATCCTTCAAGGTTTTCAACTGAAGATTATGCTGTAATTCCTTTACTAAAGAGTGAGATTTCACACGAAAATCAGCTTTTTTCTCAACGAAAATACGTTTATCCATTTTATTTCCTTTATTTATTTCTACTTAAAAACTGCATTGGAGAGGAATTCAAAAAATTACTTCAAGCCTTGTAATTTTTCCAATACAACTTCATAAACATCTGTCAAGCTACCGAGATCACGACGGAAAACATCCTTATCCATGTGGTGACCTTTAGCATCCCAAAGACGGCAGTTATCTGGTGAAAATTCATCTGCCAAGATAATCTTGCCGTCCTTATCAAAGCCAAACTCCAATTTGAAGTCGATCAAACGAAGACCAATTTGTGCAAACCAATCTTTCAACAATTCATTGATACGACGTGTTTCTTCCTTGATATAAGCAATTTGTTCATCATTTGCAACACCCAAGAATTTCACGTGTTCGTCGTTGATAAACGGATCATCCAAATCATCGTTTTTATAATAAAACTCAACAATAGGTGTATCCAAGTTTATTCCTTCTTCAACACCAAAACGCTTTGAAAATGAACCTGCAGTCACGTTACGAAGAACAACCTCCAAAGGAATGATTTTCACCTTTTTATTGAGTTGTTCTGTGTCAGAAATACGTTCGATAAAGTGTGTTGCCACACCGGCAGCGTTTAATTTTTCAAAAATAAGAGACGAAATCTGATTATTCAGCACACCTTTACCCTTAATAGTCTCCTTACGAGCACCATTAAGCATGGTTGCTTGGTCCTTATAGACCGACTTAATCACATTTTCGTCTTCTGTACTATAAATATCTTTAGCTTTCCCAGTATAAATCAGTTGGTTTGACATGGAATTGTTCGCCTTTCAAGTTTTTTCTTCTTCATTATACCATACAAAAAACCAAAAACCAACATATAACAAACTTTGTTACTTGGATAAAATTAAATCGTTCGTGTTTAGTGGCTTATTTAGATTTTTTTAATAAATAATGTATAGAAAAAAAGGAGCCTGACAGAACTAAATCAAGGTAACATTTAGTTTCTTGTCCCACTCCTATAAGATATGAACTATAAATGCTGGCATAACTGCAGTACTAGATTCACTTGAAATCTAGAAACTAAAGTTTAACTAGCTTATCTGTTATTCAATTGCTCAGACAAATAGTCCAACAAATCGGCTACCTTATCCATATGATCAATAGTATCATCAGAAATTTCAAGAGCAAACTCATCTTCCAAATTAATAATGAATTCCATAAGTTCTATTGAATCCACACCCAAGTCATCTAATTTAGTGTCTTCGGTTAAAACAATGTCTTTATTCCCCATCTGATCCTGAATAACAAGTTGCATTTTATGAAGAATTTCTACTCTACTCATCATTCAGCCTCCTCTTTCGGACTAAAGGCTTCAACTAGTTGGTCAACTACCTTAGTATCAAGCATCGTACGAACCTGCTTAATGGTGTAATAAACTGCCTTAGCATCACTAGATCCATGACATTTTACTACGGGAGCTTTAAGACCAAAGAGAACCGCACCTCCGGCACTTGAGTAATCCATAGTCTTTTTCATACCTTGTAGACTATCCTTCAAGAGAAGAGCACCTAACTTAGCTTTAAGCCCACCATTCACGATGGCCGACTTAAGAGTCTTCATGGCACCAAGTCCCGTTCCTTCGATTGCTTTAAGAACCGCATTTCCTGTGAAGCCATCAGACACAACAACGTCAGCAGCACCAGACATGATTTCACGCGCCTCAACATTTCCGACGAAGTTAATACTGGGCTCCTGAGACAAGAGTTCGAAAGCTTCCTTACGAAGACTATCACCCTTGGTTTCCTCAGTCCCATTATTAAGTAGACCTACACGAGGGTTGGCAATTCCACGAACATTTTTTGCATAGAAGGATCCTAAAATCGCATATTGATGCAAGTGACTAGCTGTATTTTCTGCATTAGCACCTAAATCAAGCATATCAAAGGGTTGACCTGTAAAACTTGGCATTGTTGACATCAGACCTGGACGCTCAACTCCCTTAATACGTCCAACCACGAAGAGACCTGCTGCCAGGAGAGCACCTGTATTCCCTGCAGAAATCACTGCATCTGCCGTTTTCTCCTTAACAGCTTGTGCACCCAAAACCATAGATGCTTTCTTTTTCTTGCGAATGGCTTTAGCTGGCTCGTCATCTGAATTTATCTTTTCATCGGTATGTACAATGCTCACACGTTCAGACGCTGTCAAATAGGTCTTAATTTTAGTTTCATCACCATAAAGCTGGATTTCAATATCTTTGAAATCTGACAAAGCCTGATTGACTCCTTCTACAATTGCTTGTGGCGCATTATCGCCACCCATAGCATCAACTGCAATTACATGCATAGCATTCTCCCTCTCATCCTCTGCTCTAAAAAATAGACTCGAATTTTCATCAATCAAACAATCTATAATTAAAATAGACATATCCAATTTTCTATTTCCAGCAGAGTCTTTCAGCTTATTATCTTCTTATTATAGCACGAACTGACCTGCATTTTAACCCCTGAGCCTGAAAACCTTTGATTCACTGTTTCACGTGAAACAAAAAAAGACAATGCCTAATCAGCACTATCTTCCTTATCCATGATATGAGCCCATGAATTTAGATTATCAATAAACTTCTTACTTTTAAGATGTATCCCAACATAATTATCATAGAGCTCATCAATAAATTGTCGCAACTTTCGTTTCATGTCATCCTTCACAGATATGCTTCTCAATTCTTTAAACGAAAGTCCCTGAAAGCGATCTAAAAGATAAGGCACATTAGGGTCTAAGTGACTACGCCTTTCATCCTCTGCGTAATGATTTGGACAAAGCAAACCTGAGTACTTATATGAAAAATCAAAAGGAAGCCCTACACGATGACAAAAGACACACTCGTGAAAATTCAATTTTACACCAAAACGGTCCAAAACCTGAACCTCAAAAATATTAGTCAGAATTTCGTAATCTAGACCTTCTTCCATTAATTCAAGCGTCTTCTCCAAAAATGCAAATAATTGCTCATCCACCATACCATCAGCAATAGCGGCATCCGTCAATGCAGCCAAATAAGTCGCATAAGACAACTTGAAAATATCGCTTGTAATTTCCTTGAAGGACTCTGCCTGGCTATAATCTTCTATGAAAGATAGACCTTCATCATTTACAGTCATCATGAATTCAGCGATGGTCAAAGGTTGAATGACAGCACTTAATTTACCTGCCCCACCACCTCTAACAAAAAACATCCGTTTACCAGCTTGTTCAGTAAAAATCTTAACCAGCTTATCATTCTCACGATAATTACGATTGAAGAGGACAAGCCCTCTACTCTCAAGCTTCTGCATGTTCTTCCATAAACTCTTTCAAACGAGTCATAGCTGTTTCAATAGTATCCATGCTAGCTGCATATGACAAGCGAACATAGCCTTCACCATACTTCCCAAAGGCAACACCAGGGATAATCGCAATAGCCTTTTCACGTGCAAAGTCTTGGCAGAACTTAAAGGAATCTTGAGTATAGCCTTCTGGAATCTTAGCAAAGATGTAGAAAGCACCATCAGGTTTAATAATCTTGAAACCAAGTTCAGACATTTTTTCAAGAATATAATCACGACGTTTCAAATACTCAACTTTCATTGGTTGTGCATCATCCTTACCAGCAGATAAGGCTTCAATAGCTGCAAATTGTGCCATAGTAGCTGCAGCCGTCACCAAATACTGGTGACTCTTAATCAACTGAGCCGTCAAAATTGCTGGTGCAAAAATCAAACCAATACGCCACCCTGTCATCGCATGAGATTTAGACAAACCATTAATCAAAATCGTTTGTTCTGGCAAATATTCCGCAATAGAGACATGATTATCCACATAAGTTAGCTCAGAGTAGACTTCATCACTAACAACAAAAATATCGTATTTTTTCAGAACTTCAGCCAAATCTGCAATCTGTTGACGCGAATAGGTCACACCAGTTGGGTTGGTTGGATAGTTAAGCAAAACTGCTTTAAGATTATCTCCCTGCTCCAAAATTGCCTTTTCTAACATCTCTGGAGTCAAAATAAAATCATTAGCAGTTGTATCAATTTCAACAATTTCAGCACCAACTAGATTAGCAATAGGTTCGTATCCAGGATATGCTGGTGCAGGAAGAAGAACTGTATCACCAGGTTCTAAGATAGCTGTCAAAGTCGCAGAAAGGGCTTCTGTTGCCCCAATAGTCACCAAAATCTCATTATCTGGGTTATAAGTAAGATTATACTTTTCCTTAACAAAATCCGCAGCTGCTTGACGTAAGACAGGAAGACCTGCCATACCTGTATAGTGCGACTGGTTAGCATCGATAGCAGCTTTAGCAGCTTCTTTTACATGATCTGGAGTTGTAAAATCAGGTTCACCAAGTGTCAACTTTTTGATCCCTGGTACATCTGAAATTGATTGGTCAAACTGACGAATCATTGAAACTTCAATCTTATCTAAATTTTTATTAAAACGTTGTGTTAAATCCATCACGGTCACCTCTTTGCAATTATGCCTTACATTATATCAAAAACTCAAACGCATTTAAACACCAAAAAAGCTAGCCTAGGCTAGCTTTAGTCTATTTATGGCCCATTTCAAACAATGGTGACAACGGACGTTTTTCATGAATACGAATGATTGCCTCAGAAATTAAATCAGCAATAGAAATTTGCTCAATCTTATCAATCAATCGTTCTTCTGGAAGATAAATCGTGTCAAGCACGACAAGTTTTTCAATAGCAGATTTTTGAATATTATCAAGTGCTGGACCTGACAATACAGGGTGTGTACATGATGCAAAGACATGAGTTGCACCAGCCTCAGCAAGCGCATCTGCCGCATGACAGATAGTACCTGCAGTATCAATCATATCATCAATCAAGATACATGTTTTACCTTCAACATTACCAATGATATTCATAACTTCAGAAGTGTTCATTTTATCAACACTACGACGTTTGTCAATGATAGCGATTGGCGTTTTCAAACATTGTGCCAATTTACGCGCACGAGTCACACCACCATGGTCCGGAGAAACAACAACTACATCATCTCCAGTAAGACCAGCACGATCAAAGTAATCAGCAATAAGAGGAGCACCCATCAAATGGTCTACAGGAATATCAAAGAATCCTTGAATTTGGGCAGCATGAAGGTCCACAGTCAAAAGACGATCAACACCAGCCACCTCGAGCATATTAGCAACCAATTTAGATGTGATTGGTTCACGTGAACGAGCCTTACGGTCTTGACGTGCATAACCATAGTAAGGCATGACAACACTAACTGTCTCAGCACTCGCACGTTTTAGCGCATCAACCATGATCAAGATTTCCATCAAATTATCATTTACAGGAGAGCTTGTAGATTGAAGAATAAAGACGTGATGACCACGGATAGACTCTTCAATATTAACTTGAATCTCGCCATCTGAAAACTCACGAACACTTGATTTTCCAAGTTCAATACCCATTTTATCAGCAACTTTTGCTGCCAATTCCTGGTTAGACGACAAAGCGAACAACTTTAAATTCGTATAAGACATGATTTCCTCCAAAATATTTACTACTCCATTCTACCTTTTTTTAAACTGATTTTCAACGTCAAATAAATGGTGTCATAGGAACTTAACAAGTATCATAAGATACAATTATTAATAACAGTAATTTGCTATCTAAATGTCTATATCATAACACCCATTTTGAAAAACAAAAAACGATTCGAAAACATTCGAATCGCATCTTTAATATCATTATGGATAAATATAGTATACAGAACCACCGTGAGCTGATGATGTAGGATCAAATGTACCACGGTAATTACCAATTGACATGTTACCAGCGTAGTTTGATTCCATAACTTGAATTGAGTTTGCACCTGATGCTGATGTAACGTAAGCTACGTGACCGTAACCACCACCATCATTTGGCCAAACTGCAATTGCACCGGCTACAGGAGTTGTACCTACTGAGTGACCAGCTGCTTGCGCACTAGCAATCCAGTTTTTAGCATTACCCCAGTTATTACCAGCCCATGAAGCCAATGATTTTGCACCCCAAGTACATTGTCCAACTGGATATGTATTAGGTGTCGCAGCGGCTTCAACTTTAGCTGTTTCAGCTGGTGCTGCAGGAGCCGGAGCTTCTGATGCAGCTGGTGCTTCACTAGCTGGTGCCTCTGAAGTAGAGGCAGGAGCAGCTTCTGAAGTTGCAGGAGCAGCCGACTCTGGTTGTTCTTGACTAGCTGGCGCTGCAGGTGCTTGTGCTGCTTCTGATGTTTCTGTCGCTTGACTTGCTGGTGCTTCTGAAGTAGAAGCTGCAGGTGCTTGTGCTTCTGATGTTTCTGATGAAGCTGGTGCTTGTGCAGCCTCTGAAGCTGTCGATGTTTCAGAAGCTGGTGCCTCTGAAGGCTGAGCTACAGCTTGTGAAGTTGCTGCCGCTTCTGATTGTGCTACTGATGCTGCCGCTTCTGAAGAAGCCACAGCTTGTGCAGCTGCCTCTGATTCAGCAACTGCTTGAGATTGTGCTACTGATGCGGCAGTTGAAGCTGCTGCAGATTCAGCAGTTGATTTAGCAGAAACAAGTGATGTTTTCTCATTTTGAGCTGTTGTCAATTCAGCAGCCAAAGCAACTTGTGCTGCTTCAAGTTCTGCTTGTTGAGTTGTCAAACCAGCTTCTGTTGTTTCAAGTTCTGACTTATTAGCTGCGATAGTATTAATTGCAGCTTGATTTTCTTCTTGCTTAGCAGCAAGCTCTTTTTGATCAGACTCTTGTTTTGTCAACATATCATTATTCGCTGTTACCACTTTTGAAATAGCTGTAATGCGAGTAATCGCTTCAGAGATTGACTTAGAATTCAAAATAGAGTTAATGTAGCTAGTCGCAGTATTATTTTGTTGAGCACTACGAGCTTGTTTAGCCAAAGAATCTTGGCGAGCCACAATTTTACTTGATAATTCTTGAATCTCAGATTCTAATCCTGCTGATACTTTTTCAAGTTCCGCATTTTTAGCTTCTAATTCTGATTTCTGAGTTCTAAGAGTTGATACTTGTGATTGAATTGTAGTAACTTGAGCCTGTGCAGTCTCTTGTTGAGAAGCAAGGTTACTAATTGTGTTATCTGCAGCAGCGATTTGCGAATCATAATCCTCTGCATGTACAGTTGCAGCTGCTGAAAGGGTTACACCACTTACCAGCACTGCTGAAAGAATACGTTTTTTCATAATATAAAATACTACTCCTTTTCGATAAGACCTTATAATTGTATCAAAAAATGACGCAAACTTTGTTACGTCAATATTACAGTTCTATTTAAATCTATCAACTGACAGATACAAAAATAATTTTTCAATAATAGGTTTAGTTAAAATAAACATTAAAAGATTAAAAAACAAACTAGGGCTTAATTGATAAATAATAAAATCAGTTATGGACTCGTTTGAGTAACCATATAATAATACAAACCCAAAATTGATAATGTCAAAAATAAATAAGGATAAGAAGACTAATAGTAAATCAACGTAAGCGTTTCGTTTAACAAATCGAGATAACTGGGTCAATAGAAAACATAAAATGGGAAGAGTAAGGATGACTATACCAATTGTTTTAAAATAGTAAGTGTCATAAATAAAGCCAAGAAAAATGAGATAAAGGTATGACAATCTACTAGTAGATAAGTTTAAAGTCATTAAAAAGACATATATAATAAAAAGGTGAGATGATAGAAAAAATTCTGGAGACAAATAATGATTAAGTATCATCGAAATATGACCATCCCATAGAAAAGGAATGAAACTAAGTAAAAAAGGAACAAAAGAATACTTAGAGAAATTCATATTATTTACCATCTCCAACTAAAGTAACATAAGAAATTTTATCAAAATCTGCATAAGGTTTTATAAAAATAGTTCGATTTCCTTCATAATCACTCACAGATTCAACAGTTCCAATTGGAACACCCTTTACAGAGACATCATCGAGACCGCTAGTAACCACTTCTGTACCCTTCTTAATACTTTCTGAAGAGTTAAGTTGTGTCATTTTTAAAAGCTTCTTTTTATTATCATAATTTGAAATGATGCCAAAAACCTGATTTCCATCCTCAGAAATAACACTAGAAGCTAAATAAGTATCACTAAGACTACCTGAGAGTAAAGAAATGGTAGTACTATCATCATAAACTTTTGTCACAAAACCAATGACACCACCATTAGATGTTGCTAACATAGACTTGCTAACATTCTTAGATTTACCAACATTAATCGTTAACTCTTTTAACCAATTAACTGAAGGTCGCATAGAAACTTCGGCTGTTATAACATTATCTCGACTAAGCTTATCTGAAAGATTCAAAGAAGCCCTTAGAGAATCATTTTCTTCTTGTAAATTGGAAATGATTGCAGATTGATTCTGAAGTGAGGATAAGGACTTTTTTAAATCCCTGTTCTCAGAATAAGTTGATAACAAATCAGAGATGACATTATGCGATTTAGTTAAAGCGACAAAAGGAATTGAGACCACAGAATCCACCTTAGAAATAACTCCCGAAACATTAGAAGATAAATCCTTCGTCAACTTTTTATTTGTAAAAAGAAAAGAAAAAAACATAACAAAAAATAGAAAAATAATAAATCCATAGAGAAGAAATTTGTAAAAACTATTTTTCATTTTGTCACCTCTGTAAACAGTAAAAGAAAACGAATTATCTTACTAGATAATTCGTCATAATACGGAGAATGGGGGATTCGAACCCCCGCGCCAGTTACCCGACCTAACGATTTAGCAAACCGTCCTCTTCAGCCTCTTGAGTAATTCTCCAATATGGGCACGAGTGGAATCGAACCACCGACCTCACGCTTATCAGGCGTGCGCTCTAACCATCTGAGCTACGCGCCCAAGCTAAATGCTTGGCTATTTATTCCAAATAAAGCGGGTGACGAGAATCGAACTCGCGACAACAGCTTGGAAGGCTGTAGTTTTACCACTAAACTACACCCGCTAAACAAAATGGCGCGAGACGGAATCGAACCGCCGACACATGGAGCTTCAATCCATTGCTCTACCAACTGAGCTACCGAGCCAAATTGCGGGAGCAGGATTTGAACCTACGACCTTCGGGTTATGAGCCCGACGAGCTACCTAGCTGCTCCATCCCGCGATAAAAATTAAGGAGGATGTGGGATTCGAACCCACGCACGCTTTTACACGCCTGACGGTTTTCAAGACCGTTCCCTTCAGCCGGACTTGGGTAATCCTCCAAATAATATAAACAATA
>NZ_GL698454.1:0-5682 GCF_000187445.1 Streptococcus sp. C150
AAATCAGATGCTCTACCAACTGAGCTAAGCCGGCTATCTCTTTTATGCGGGTGAAGGGACTTGAACCCCCACGCCGTTAAGCGCCAGATCCTAAATCTGGTGCGTCTGCCAATTCCGCCACACCCGCATATATGACCCGTACTGGGCTCGAACCAGTGACCCATTGATTAAAAGTCAATTGCTCTACCAACTGAGCTAACGAGTCTCAAATATTTCTACTTGAACGGTCCCGACGGGAATCGAACCCGCGATCTTCGCCGTGACAGGGCGACGTGATAACCGCTACACCACGGGACCTATGGGAGTTAACGGGATCGAACCGCTGACCCTCTGCTTGTAAGGCAGATGCTCTCCCAGCTGAGCTAAACTCCCTCTTGGTCGTTTAACTCAGCCAACGGTCAGAAACTTCGTTTCTCTTATCCGCCGATTGAAATCTCGATTGCCTCTCAATTCCAACTAAGCTAAACTCCCTAAATGCTAAGCGACTACCATATCTAACAGGGGGCAACCCCCAACTACTTCAGGCGTTCTAGGGCTTAACTGCTGTGTTCGGCATGGGAACAGGTGTATCTCCTAGGCTATCGTCACTTAACTCTGAGTATTCTCAACTCAAAATTGAATATCTATACCGTCTCAAGAAACCTTCACGCTATCAATGTCTCTCAGTTACTTGCTTTGGATAAGTCCTCGAGCTATTAGTATTAGTCCGCTACATGTGTCACCACACTTCCACTCCTAACCTATCAACCTGATCATCTCTCAGGGCTCTTACTGATATATAATCATGGGAAATCTCATCTTGAGGTGGGCTTCACACTTAGATGCTTTCAGCGTTTATCCCTTCCCTACATAGCTACCCAGCGATGCTCTTGGCAGAACAACTGGTACACCAGCGGTAAGTCCACTCTGGTCCTCTCGTACTAGGAGCAGATCCTCTCAAATTTCCTACGCCCGCGACGGATAGGGACCGAACTGTCTCACGACGTTCTGAACCCAGCTCGCGTGCCGCTTTAATGGGCGAACAGCCCAACCCTTGGGACCGACTACAGCCCCAGGATGCGACGAGCCGACATCGAGGTGCCAAACCTCCCCGTCGATGTGAACTCTTGGGGGAGATAAGCCTGTTATCCCCAGGGTAGCTTTTATCCGTTGAGCGATGGCCCTTCCATGCGGAACCACCGGATCACTAAGCCCGACTTTCGTCCCTGCTCGAGTTGTAGCTCTCGCAGTCAAGCTCCCTTATACCTTTACACTCTGCGAATGATTTCCAACCATTCTGAGGGAACCTTTGGGCGCCTCCGTTACCTTTTAGGAGGCGACCGCCCCAGTCAAACTGCCCGTCAGACACTGTCTCCGATAGGGATAACCTATCTGGGTTAGAGTAGCCATAACACAAGGGTAGTATCCCAACAACGCCTCACTCGAAACTGGCGTCCCGAGGTCATAGGCTCCTACCTATCCTGTACATGTGGTACAGATACTCAATATCAAACTGCAGTAAAGCTCCATGGGGTCTTTCCGTCCTGTCGCGGGTAACCTGCATCTTCACAGGTACTAAAATTTCACCGAGTCTCTCGTTGAGACAGTGCCCAAATCATTACGCCTTTCGTGCGGGTCGGAACTTACCCGACAAGGAATTTCGCTACCTTAGGACCGTTATAGTTACGGCCGCCGTTTACTGGGGCTTCAATTCATACCTTCGCTTACGCTAAGCACTCCTCTTAACCTTCCAGCACCGGGCAGGCGTCACCCCCTATACATCATCTTACGATTTAGCAGAGAGCTGTGTTTTTGATAAACAGTTGCTTGGGCCTATTCACTGCGGCTGACTATCAGTCAGCGCCCCTTCTCCCGAAGTTACGGGGCCATTTTGCCGAGTTCCTTAACGAGAGTTCTCTCGCTCACCTGAGGCTACTCGCCTCGACTACCTGTGTCGGTTTGCGGTACGGGTAGAGTATAATTAACGCTAGAAGCTTTTCTTGGCAGTGTGACATCACTAACTTCGCTACTAAACTTCGCTCCCCATCACAGCTCAATGTTAGAGATATAAGCATTTGACTCATATCACACCTCACTGCTTGGCCAGACTCTTCCATTCGTCTGGTTTAGTTAGCCTACTGCGTCCCTCCATCACTATATACTCTAGTACAGGAATATCAACCTGTTGGCCATCGGATACACCTTTCGGTCTCTCCTTAGGTCCCGACTAACCCAGGGCGGACGAGCCTTCCCCTGGAAACCTTAGTCTTACGGTGGACAGGATTCTCACCTGTCTTTCGCTACTCATACCGGCATTCTCACTTCTATGCGCTCCAGCACTCCTCACGGTACACCTTCTTCGCACATAGAACGCTCTCCTACCATACCTATAAAGGTATCCACAGCTTCGGTAATATGTTTTAGCCCCGGTACATTTTCGGCGCAGGGTCACTCGACTAGTGAGCTATTACGCACTCTTTGAATGAATAGCTGCTTCTAAGCTAACATCCTAGTTGTCTGTGCAACCCCACATCCTTTTCCACTTAACATATATTTTGGGACCTTAGCTGGTGGTCTGGGCTGTTTCCCTTTCGACTACGGATCTTAGCACTCGCAGTCTGACTGCCGATTATATCTCATTGGCATTCGGAGTTTATCTGAGATTGGTAATCCGGGATGGACCCCTCACCCAAACAGTGCTCTACCTCCAAGAGACTTAACATCGACGCTAGCCCTAAAGCTATTTCGGAGAGAACCAGCTATCTCCAAGTTCGTTTGGAATTTCTCCGCTACCCACAAGTCATCCAAGCACTTTTCAACGTGCCCTGGTTCGGTCCTCCAGTGAGTTTTACCTCACCTTCAACCTGCTCATGGGTAGGTCACATGGTTTCGGGTCTACGACATGATACTATGGCGCCCTATTAAGACTCGGTTTCCCTGCGGCTCCGTCTCTTCAACTTAACCTCGCATCATATCGTAACTCGCCGGTTCATTCTACAAAAGGCACGCTCTCACCCATTAACGGGCTCGAACTTGTTGTAGGCACACGGTTTCAGGTTCTATTTCACTCCCCTCCCGGGGTGCTTTTCACCTTTCCCTCACGGTACTGGTTCACTATCGGTCACTAGAGAGTATTTAGGGTTGGGAGATGGTCCTCCCAGATTCCGACGAGATTTCTCGTGTCTCGCCGTACTCAGGATACTGCTAGGTATAAAGACTATTTCGAATACGAGGCTGTTACTCTCTTTGGCCTACCTTCCCAGGTAGTTCTTCTATAATCTTTAAGTCCACATCGCAGTCCTACAACCCCGAAGAGTAAACTCTTCGGTTTGCCCTCTTGCCATTTCGCTCGCCGCTACTAAGGCAATCGCTTTTGCTTTCTCTTCCTGCAGCTACTTAGATGTTTCAGTTCACTGCGTCTTCCTCTTCATTACCTTAACAGTAATGAGTGACAGGCATTACCTGCCGGGTTCCCCCATTCGGACATCTCTGGATCTTTGCTCACTTACAGCTCCCCAAAGCATTTCGTCGTTAGTCACGTCCTTCATCGGCTTCTAGTGCCAAGGCATCCACCGTGCGCCCTTATTAACTTAACCTTATTTTGGTCTTACGACCTAACTCATTAAATATTCACAGCGTTTCGGTTTATTTTCTTGTTACTATCTATATGTATTTTATTACATATGGAATTTGATATAGATATTCAATTTTCAATGGACAATACTTGAATCTTTCGATTCAATGGAGCCTAGCGGGATCGAACCGCTGACCTCCTGCGTGCAAAGCAGGCGCTCTCCCAGCTGAGCTAAGGCCCCACAAGACCTCTCAAAACTAAATAAGAAACTCAAGTACATTCCATTTTTCCTTAGAAAGGAGGTGATCCAGCCGCACCTTCCGATACGGCTACCTTGTTACGACTTCACCCCAATCATCTATCCCACCTTAGGCGGCTGGCTCCATAAGGTTACCTCACCGACTTCGGGTGTTACAAACTCTCGTGGTGTGACGGGCGGTGTGTACAAGGCCCGGGAACGTATTCACCGCGGCGTGCTGATCCGCGATTACTAGCGATTCCGACTTCATGTAGGCGAGTTGCAGCCTACAATCCGAACTGAGATTGGCTTTAAGAGATTAGCTCGCCGTCACCGACTCGCAACTCGTTGTACCAACCATTGTAGCACGTGTGTAGCCCAGGTCATAAGGGGCATGATGATTTGACGTCATCCCCACCTTCCTCCGGTTTATTACCGGCAGTCTCGCTAGAGTGCCCAACTGAATGATGGCAACTAACAATAGGGGTTGCGCTCGTTGCGGGACTTAACCCAACATCTCACGACACGAGCTGACGACAACCATGCACCACCTGTCACCGATGTACCGAAGTAACTTCCTATCTCTAGAAATAGCATCGGGATGTCAAGACCTGGTAAGGTTCTTCGCGTTGCTTCGAATTAAACCACATGCTCCACCGCTTGTGCGGGCCCCCGTCAATTCCTTTGAGTTTCAACCTTGCGGTCGTACTCCCCAGGCGGAGTGCTTAATGCGTTAGCTGCGGCACTGAATCCCGGAAAGGACCCAACACCTAGCACTCATCGTTTACGGCGTGGACTACCAGGGTATCTAATCCTGTTCGCTCCCCACGCTTTCGAGCCTCAGCGTCAGTTACAGACCAGAGAGCCGCTTTCGCCACCGGTGTTCCTCCATATATCTACGCATTTCACCGCTACACATGGAATTCCACTCTCCCCTTCTGCACTCAAGTTTGACAGTTTCCAAAGCGAACTATGGTTGAGCCACAGCCTTTAACTTCAGACTTATCAAACCGCCTGCGCTCGCTTTACGCCCAATAAATCCGGACAACGCTCGGGACCTACGTATTACCGCGGCTGCTGGCACGTAGTTAGCCGTCCCTTTCTGGTAAGCTACCGTCACAGTGTGAACTTTCCACTCTCACACTCGTTCTTGACTTACAACAGAGCTTTACGATCCGAAAACCTTCTTCACTCACGCGGCGTTGCTCGGTCAGGGTTGCCCCCATTGCCGAAGATTCCCTACTGCTGCCTCCCGTAGGAGTCTGGGCCGTGTCTCAGTCCCAGTGTGGCCGATCACCCTCTCAGGTCGGCTATGTATCGTCGCCTAGGTGAGCCGTTACCTCACCTACTAGCTAATACAACGCAGGTCCATCTTGTAGTGGAGCAGTTGCCCCTTTCAAATGAATGACATGGGTCACCCATTGTTATGCGGTATTAGCTATCGTTTCCAATAGTTATCCCCCGCTACAAGGCAGGTTACCTACGCGTTACTCACCCGTTCGCAACTCTTCCAAGAAGAGCAAGCTCCTCTCTTCAGCGTTCTACTTGCATGTATTAGGCACGCCGCCAGCGTTCGTCCTGAGCCAGGATCAAACTCTCATTAAAAGCTTTAATAATTGTTCGAGCGTTAACTCATTTCCGTCTTCTGACGTTTTTTTCTTGTAAATTGACAGGTTATAATTTCTTCTATCATAACCCTGCACTTGGTTTCTTATTCAGTTCTCAAAGGTCTTTGTCTCTCTTAAGACAACTCCTATATTCTAGCAAATCTAGAATATCTTGTCAACACTTTTTGAAAAGTTTTTTCCAAACTTCCTCGTGTCTCAGCTGCATCCTCCGATGTAGCCTATTCATATTATCATCTCTTGCTTACCTTGTCAATAACTTTTTT
>NZ_GL698455.1:0-1478 GCF_000187445.1 Streptococcus sp. C150
ACATGAAGTCGTTAAGAAGACACTGAATTTCTCAGAAGAACTCGCTAATTATTATAACCTCTATCAGCTGTTGCTGTTTCACTTTCAGGAGAAGAGGGTAGATGAGTTTTTTGAGCTCATAGAGGAGAATATAAGCAAGGTTAATCATTACTTCAAAACTGTCTTTAGGACCTTCCTTAGACACAAACCATACATCAAAAATGCGCTAGAAACACATTACTCAAATGCAAAATTGGAGGGCACCAATAAGCTTATCAAAGACATCAAACGTCTGGGCTTCGGTTTTAGAAACTTTATTAACTTTAGGAAGCGTGTTTTCATCACTCTGAACATACAAAAAGAGAAAACCTATCAGGTTCTCTCTAGATGTTAGCTTTTCGTCACCCACTACAGTTGACAAACATACTAAGATTAGTAGTGAAGAAATCTCCGACGGGAGAGAGTACTCACTACTTTTTCTTTATGTTAAAGTAGTGGTGTCTTGTAAAGTCGTAGGGCTCTATGGCGCTAGACGTCGCTTGACAAACTGGCAAGACACCTTGTTTTAGGTGGAGTTTGATCAAAGTATGTAGGACGCTAAACGTCGCGTATTGAAAATAAAATCACTAAAACATGGAATTATTCAAGACAAAAGAGGTAATGTCATGCGTGCAGTATTTGGAATTGATGTCAGTAAAACAAGTTCTGAGGTGGCCATTTTAGTCAACGGTGAGAAGGTTCATGGCTACACCATACTCAATGATGCCATTGGATTCAATCGCCTGTTGGGCGACTTGAAAACTGTTCATAACCCTGAGATTATATTTGAGGCTACAGGCGTCTATTCTCGACGTCTTCAAGCCTTTCTTGAGGAATATAGTTACGCTTACACACGGCTAAATCCACTGGAAGCTAAGAAGCAATTGGACAGTCTGCGAGTTCGTAAAACAGATAAAATTGACGCTGAAAAACTGGCTAAATCTCAGCTTGTGCACAATCGTAAACCAACTTACGTGCAGGAAGAAGTTTATCAACACCTGCGTGATTTAAGCCGTTTCTATCAAAATATGACAGAAGATCTTGTTCGAACTAAAAACCGCCTGCACAAGGTTTTACAGGTCACATTTCCTGAATTGGAAAATCTATTATCCACACCTACTGGAGAGCAATATTGGAACTTAGTGATGGCTTTTCCATGCAAAGAGGCTGTATTAAGCCTATCTCAAAGTAACTTGTGTGAGATTATCCGTCAATCTACCTCCAAACGCATCTCTGAAAAACGTATTGCTTACCTAACTGATAAACTTATAAAACTCGCTAAACAATCTTTTTGTGCGGTCAAGAAAACCTCTCCAATGCTTGAAGAGGTTCGTTACTATGCTCAAGAATTGCTTCGTCTTTCTGAACGCAGACAAGTTGTCTTAAACGACATGGTAGCTCTAGCTCAGCCTTTACCAGAGTATGACATCTTACGGTCAATTCCTGGCATCGCAGAAACC
>NZ_GL698456.1:0-1379 GCF_000187445.1 Streptococcus sp. C150
CACAGAATTAATCGGAATTAAAGACCCAAATATCATTATTTCTCTTGTTTTGAAAAGATACCTACATCGAGGTTCAAGCAACACTCGATTACCCTGCACCACCATGTCCTCACTGCCAAGGAAAGATGATCAAATATGACTTTCAAAAACCTTCTAAAATTCCTCTCCTTGAACAAGCTGGAACACCTACACTATTACGTCTTAAAAAGCGTCGTTTCCAGTGTAAAAGTTGTAGGAGAGTCACGGTAGCTAAGACATCAATCGTTGAGAAAAACTGCCAAATCTCCAATCTAGTCCGGCAAAAAGTTGCACAGCTCCTTACTGAAAAGGTGTCACTAACAGATATTGCCAGAAGACTTCGTGTATCAACGTCCACTGTCTATCGTAAGCTTGACCAGTTTACTTTCAAGGAGCATTATGACAAGCTCCCAGCTGTTATGTCTTGGGATGAGTTTGGGTTCAAGAAAGGTGAACTCGCTTTTGTGGCGCAAAACTATGAGACCAACAAACTCATAACCATCCTTGATAATCGCCGTCAAACCACGATTCGAAACCACTTTTTGAAGTATCCATTGAAGGTTCGCCAAAAAGTGCAGTTTATTACAATGGATATGTCAGGAGCCTATATCCCACTAGCTCGTAGACTTTTCCCGAACGCCGAAATCATTATTGATCGTTTCCACATAATCCAACACCTTGGTCGAGCCTTTTTGAAGACAAGAATTGCCATTATGAACCAGTTTGATAAGAAGTCACTCCCTTATCGAGCCTTGAAAAATCACTGGAGACTCTTCCAAAAGGACAGCCGTAAGTTATCTTGTAATCATTTCACTCGAAGACCTTTGGTCAAACCTTAAGTCCACATGAAGTCGTTAGGAAGACACTGAATTTCTCAGAAGAACTCGCTAACTATTATAACCTCTATCAGCTGTTGCTGTTTCACTTTCAGGAGAAGAGGGTAGATGAGTTTTTCGAGCTCATAGAGGAGAATATAAGCAAGGTCAATCATTACTTCAAAACTGTCTTTAGGACCTTCCTTAAACACAAACCATACATCAAAAATGCGCTAGAAACACATTACTCAAATGCAAAATTGGAGGGGACCAATAAGCTTATCAAAGACATTAAACGTCTGGGCTTCGGTTTTAGAAACTTTATTAACTTTAGGAAGCGTGTTTTCATCACTCTGAACATACAAAAAGAGAAAACCTATCAGGTTCTCTCTAGATGTTAGCTTTTCGTCACCCACTACAGTTGACAAAGAAACAAAAAAAGGTCAGACAAAGTCTGACCACAAGTACTATACTCCGCCAGTAGGACTCGAACCTACGACATCATGATTAACAGTCATGCGCTACTACCAACTGAGCTATGGCGGA
>NZ_GL698457.1:0-1039 GCF_000187445.1 Streptococcus sp. C150
TAATCCTCCAAATAATATAAACAATATATGGACCTTGTAGGACTCGAACCTACGACCGCTCGGTTATGAGCCGAGTGCTCTAACCAGTTGAGCTAAAGGTCCAAGTAATCCATATATGATATAGCGGCGAAGGGGATCGAACCCCCGACCTCCCGGGTATGAACCGGACGCTCTAGCCAGCTGAGCTACACCGCCATAAATCGGGAAGACAGGATTCGAACCTGCGACCCCTTGGTCCCAAACCAAGTGCTCTACCAACGAGCTACTTCCCGATAACATGCACCCTAGAGGAGTCGAACCTCTAACCGCCTGATTCGTAGTCAGGTACTCTATCCAGTTGAGCTAAGGGTGCTCTTTATTAAATTATGCCGAGGACCGGGATCGAACCGGTACGAAAGTTTCCTTTCGCAGGATTTTAAGTCCTGTGCGTCTGCCAGTTCCGCCACCCCGGCTCCTCAAGCGAACGACGGGATTCGAACCCGCGACCCCCACCTTGGCAAGGTGATGTTCTACCACTGAACTACGTTCGCAAAGAATGCCGGCTACATGACTTGAACACGCGACCCTCTGATTACAAATCAGATGCTCTACCAACTGAGCTAAGCCGGCTATCTCTTTTATGCGGGTGAAGGGACTTGAACCCCCACGCCGTTAAGCGCCAGATCCTAAATCTGGTGCGTCTGCCAATTCCGCCACACCCGCATATATGACCCGTACTGGGCTCGAACCAGTGACCCATTGATTAAAAGTCAATTGCTCTACCAACTGAGCTAACGAGTCTCAAATATTTCTACTTGAACGGTCCCGACGGGAATCGAACCCGCGATCTTCGCCGTGACAGGGCGACGTGATAACCGCTACACCACGGGACCTATGGGAGTTAACGGGATCGAACCGCTGACCCTCTGCTTGTAAGGCAGATGCTCTCCCAGCTGAGCTAAACTCCCTCTTGGTCGTTTAACTCAGCCAACGGTCAGAAACTTCGTTTCTCTTATCCGCCGATTGAAATCTCGATTGCCTCTCAATTCAACTAAGCTAA
>NZ_GL698458.1:0-924 GCF_000187445.1 Streptococcus sp. C150
GATAAGAAAGCCATGTATAGCCGTCATTATTGACAACCTTGTCATAGTTGACTGACATGCCAGCATCGTAGTAGCTAACATCTGGGTTGGCTACCAAAGGTTGAGTCTTGATGCCAGTACGAGCGGTAAAGGTATATGAACCTGAAGCTGGAAGGTTGTGGCGGGTTGCATTTTGAACTGGAACAGTTGTGCTAGTGCCACCGATACCTACCATCTTACCGTCTTGAACATAGTAAAGATGGACAATGTATTCACCCGCTTCGGCCTTATGGTCACTAACATTGATACGAACCTTGTAGCTACCATCACTTTGTCTGTCAGCTTGGTGCCATACAAGATCATCTTGACCGTCCTTAGCTGTCCA
This sequence comes from Streptococcus sp. C150, assembly GCF_000187445.1. NCBI lineage: Bacteria > Bacillati > Bacillota > Bacilli > Lactobacillales > Streptococcaceae > Streptococcus > Streptococcus sp. C150. The sequence goes on from NZ_GL698458.1 coordinate 365, forward strand.
AACTGGAACACTGACGCCTTGGATAGCCTTGTCGCCACCAGAAACATTAGTGATATGAACATCAAAACCAAGGTTAGAGAGATTTTCAATATTGATAGTACCGCTTGGTTTGCTTTCTTGTTGAGCAAGTTTTGCCACAGCTACATAACGGCGGTTACCATTAAAGCTGAGGTAAGAAAGCCATTGATAACCATCACCACTGACAATCTTGTCATAGTTAACTGACATACCAGCATCATAGTAGGCCAACTCTGGACTTGCCACACTTGGTTCTGCTTTAATGCTAGAGCGTTCCTTGAAAGTATAGGTACCAGAAGATGGTGTACTTGGTTGCACTGGTTGTTCTACTGGTTTAGTCACACTTGTTGGTGCAATAGCCACATAGAAACGATTTCCTGAATAGCTGAGATAAGAAAGCCATGTATAGCCGTCATTATTGACAACCTTGTCATAGTTGACTGACATGCCAGCATCGTAGTAGCTAACATCTGGGTTGGCTACCAAAGGTTGAGTCTTAATTCCAGTACGAGCGGTAAAGGTATATGAAGCTGAAGCTGGAA
>NZ_GL698459.1:0-886 GCF_000187445.1 Streptococcus sp. C150
AGAAGTCACAAAGCTTATCCCAGTCTTTGAGTGAGTCAGTCAAGACTAGCGTTTCTCGCAGTGAATCTGCGTCAACGAGTGCGTCCTTGAGTACCGAGAAGTCACAAAGCTTATCCCGGTCTTTGAGCGATTCAGTCAAGACGAGTGTTTCTCGCAGAGAATCTGCCTCCACGAGTCTGTCTTTGAGTTCTTCGGTTTCAACAAGTCAGTCCGTATCGAATTCCTTAAGCTCATCAGTAAGTGCCTCTGTCTCAACGAGTGAATCCGTATCGAACTCGCTAAGCACATCTTTTAGTACCTCGGTTTCAACAAGCCAATCTGTATCGAACTCGTTGAGTAGCTCATTGAGTACTTCGGTTTCAACGAGCCAGTCTGTATCAAACTCGTTAAGTAACTCGTTGAACGCATCGGTTTCAACAAGCCAATCTGTATCGAATTCTTTGAGTTCATCGTTGAGCGCTTCAGTGTCAGTGAGTCAATCTACTTCAAATTCCTTGAGTACATCATTGAGTTCTTCAGTCTCAACAAGTCAATCAGCTTCAAATTCTTTGAGTACATCGCTGAGTACTTCGGTTTCAACAAGTCAATCCGTATCGAATTCCTTGAGTACATCTTTGAGCGCTTCAGTCTCAACAAGCCAATCTGTATCGAATTCTTTGAGTTCATCATTGAGTTCTTCAGTCTCAACAAGTGAATCCGTATCGAACTCGTTAAGTACCTCCTTGAGTACTTCAGTTTCAACGAGTCAGTCTGTATCAAACTCGCTAAGCACATCGTTAAGTTCTTCGGTGTCAGCTAGTCAGTCCGTATCAAACTCATTAAGTGCGTCACTGAGTTCCTCAGTCTCAACAAGTCAATCTACTTCAAATTCTTTAAGTACATCCTT
>NZ_GL698460.1:0-872 GCF_000187445.1 Streptococcus sp. C150
GATAGCCGTGTACCAATGAACGATGACGTGCCAGCAACCTTTGAAGATGGTTCAACTACGAAGACCATTCCAGGTGAAGGAACATATACAGTTGCTCCAGATGGAACTGTAACCTTTGTTCCAGAAAAATCATTCACAGGAACAGGTACAGGTGTAACAGTGAAACGTGTGGATAAGAACGGTACACCAGTTACTTCAACTTACACCCCAACTGTGACTCCTGTGACACCAACAGCGACACCAGCAGAATCAACTGGTCCTCAAGGTGTTGTTCAAACGGGAACTGTAACCTTCACCGAAGGTGATCCTGCTGCCCCAATCGACAAGGATACCATTACTCTCCTTGATGAAAACGGTCAACCAGCTGCTTCAGTCATTGCTAAGTCACCAGAAGGTAAAGAAATCGGTACTTATACAGTTGATAAGACTACAGGCGTTGTAACCTTCACACCGACTGATAAATCTTACTCAGGAGAAGTGGTTCCAGTTAAGGTACAAGCTAAAGATACAAATGGCACAACAACAGAAACAACTTATACACCTAAGATTACGCCAGTTGTACCAACTGCTGATCCTGCAACATCTACAGACATCCAAGGTCAAACACAAAGTGGTAAACCAAGCTTCACACCTGGTAACCCTGCAATCCCAATGGATGATGATGTTCCAGCAACCTTTGAAGACGGTTCAACTACCAAGACCATTCCAGGTGAAGGAACATACACAGTTGCTCCAGATGGAACCGTGACCTTCGTACCAGAAAAATCATTCACAGGAACTGGAACTGGTGTAACAGTGAAACGTGTTGATAAGAACGGTACACCAGTTGCCGCAACTTACACCCCAACTGTGACACCAGTAACTCCAACAGC
>NZ_GL698461.1:0-814 GCF_000187445.1 Streptococcus sp. C150
AAATTCTTTAAGTACATCCTTGAGTACTTCAGTCTCAACAAGTGAATCCGTATCGAACTCGTTGAGTAGCTCCTTGAGTACTTCGGTTTCAACGAGTCAGTCCGTATCGAACTCGCTAAGCACATCTTTGAGTTCTTCAGTCTCAACAAGTCAATCAGCTTCAAATTCCTTGAGTACATCTTTGAGCGCTTCAGTTTCAACAAGTCAGTCTGTATCGAATTCCTTGAGTACATCTTTGAGCGCTTCAGTTTCAACAAGTCAGTCTGTATCGAATTCCTTGAGTACATCTTTGAGCGCTTCAGTCTCAACAAGCCAATCTGTATCGAATTCTTTGAGTACATTGCTGAGCGCTTCAGTCTCAACAAGCCAGTCCGTATCGAATTCTTTGAGTACATCCTTGAGTACTTCGGTCTCAACAAGTCAGTCTTTATCAAACTCGTTAAGCACATCTTTGAGTACTTCGGTTTCAACGAGTCAATCTTTATCAAACTCGTTGAGTACATCATTGAGTTCTTCGGTTTCAACGAGTGAATCCGTATCGAATTCCTTGAGTACATCCTTGAGTACTTCGGTTTCAACGAGCCAGTCCGTATCAAACTCGTTAAGTGCTTCCTTGAGTATTTCGGTTTCAACGAGTCAGTCTTTATCAAACTCGTTAAGCACATCATTGAGTTCTTCGGTTTCAACAAGTCAATCAGCTTCAAATTCTTTGAGTTCATCTTTGAGCGCTTCAGTCTCAACAAGTCAATCTGTATCGAATTCTTTGAGTTCATCATTGAGTTCTTCAGTCTCAACCAGTGAATCCGTATCGAAC
>NZ_GL698462.1:0-753 GCF_000187445.1 Streptococcus sp. C150
TCTAACGGGTGGTTTGATCAAGGGCTATAAGCCCATAATACCAGCCAGCGCCTAAAGACGCTGGCTTTCACTTTGTTCAAGCCTTATTGCTTTTGACTCGTCACAAGCCTCTCAAAGAGGCATTCGCATTACTTACCATTATCCCTAAAGGGATTTTCATATTCTTTTACGCTTAATTTGTCCAAAGCGATATCATGCTTCTCTTGTTCCTGAATATATTTCTTAATTGTGGCTTCATTAAGTCCTACCGTACTTACATAATAACCTTCTGCCCAAAAATGTCTGTTCCCAAATTTATATTTTAAATTGGCGTGTTTATCAAACATCATTAATGCACTTTTACCTTTTAAATATCCCATAAAACTAGCTACACTCATTCGTGGTGGAATACTTACTAACATATGGACATGATCTGGCATTAAGTGGCCTTCTATTATTTCAACGCCTTTATATTGGCATAGTCTATGAAAAATCTCTCCCAGACTACTCCTATATTGATTATAGATTATTTTTCGTCTATACTTAGGTGTAAATACAATGTGGTACTTACACATCCATTTTGTATGTGATAAACTGTGAGCTTTTTGCGCCATAGTCTTAACTCCTTCCGCTTTACAATTGGCTTGAACACCTATATTGTAACTCGTTTGGAGTTTTTTTGTTATGACGGTATAACCTTCGATGCGCACCCGCATAGCGGGTGGTTTATCTGTTTCGCACCTTCGGAGCGAAACGGACTTAAAGTCACATAAT
>NZ_GL698463.1:0-736 GCF_000187445.1 Streptococcus sp. C150
AAAGCCGGCACTAAGACACCGGTTGAAGTAAGCGCAGAACCAGGCTCAACTGTTGCCCTTTACGATAAAGACGGCAACAAGATTGGTGAAGCGACAGCAGGCGCAGATGGTAAAGCTACCATCACGCCAACCGTCGACATTCCAGCAGGAAATGTAACAGCCAAAGCGACAGATCTATCAGGAAATACATCAGACGCAAGTGATCCTAAAGTGGCGACAGATACAACAGCTCCAGCGAAACCAGCTGTGAACACAGACCTTACCAGTAAAGCCGGCACTAAGACTCCAGTTGAAGTCAGTGCAGAACCAGGTTCAACTGTTGCCCTTTATGATAAAGACGGCAACAAGATTGGTGAAGCGACAGCAGGAGCAGATGGCAAAGCAACTGTTACCCCAACTGTTGATATTCCAGCAGGCAATGTAACAGCGACAGCGACAGATCCATCAGGAAATGTTTCAGACGCAAGTGATCCAGCTAAGGCAACTACTGGTGCAGATACAGAAGCGCCAGCGAAACCAGTTGTGAATACAGACCTTACAGGTAAAGCTGGAACTAAGCCATCAGTAGAAGTAACTGCAGAACCAGGCTCAACTGTTGCCCTTTACGATAAAGACGGCAATAAGATTGGTGAAGGAACGGCTGCTAGCAATGGTAAAGTAACCATCACGCCAACCGTTGATATTCCAGTAGGTAATGTAACAGCCAAAGCGACAGATGCAGCGGGTAACACATCAG
>NZ_GL698464.1:0-683 GCF_000187445.1 Streptococcus sp. C150
ACTATCAAATAAGGTAGAATAATAGAAAAAGATAGCAGGAGGAATGACGATGAATCATTTTAAAGGAAAGCAATTTCAGCAGGATGTGATTATTGTAGCCGTGGGCTACTATCTTCGTTATAACCTTAGCTATCGTGAACTTCAAGAAATCTTATATGATCGTGGCATTAACGTTTCTCATACGACGATTTATCGTTGGGTGCAAGAATATGGCAAACTACTCTATCAAATTTGGAAAAAGAAAAATAAAAAATCCTTTTATTCATGGAAAATGGATGAAACATACATCAAAATTAAAGGAAAATGGCATTATTTGTATCGAGCCATCGATGCAGATGGTTTAACCTTGGATATTTGGTTACGTAAAAAACGGGACACACAAGCAGCCTATGCTTTTCTTAAGCGGTTAGTGAAGCAGTTTGATGAACCGAAGGTTGTAGTCACAGATAAAGCCCCCTCTATTACAAGTGCCTTTAAGAGACTAAAAGAATACGGCTTTTATCAAGGGACAGAACATCGTACCATTAAATACCTGAATAATTTGATTGAACAAGACCATCGTCCAGTAAAGAGACGCAATAAATTCTATCGAAGTTTACGCACTGCCTCACCCACGATTAAAGGCATGGAAGCCATCCGAGGATTATATAAGAAAACCCGAAAAGAAGGCACTCTCTTCGGGT
>NZ_GL698465.1:0-674 GCF_000187445.1 Streptococcus sp. C150
CAGTAAGTGAGTCACAATCCGAGTCAAATTCTATTTCGGCATCAGAGAGTGCTTCGGTGTCTGAGTCACAGTCTCTATCCAATTCGCTTTCAGCGTCAGAAAGTGCTTCAGTGTCTGAGTCACAGTCTCTATCCAATTCGCTTTCATCGTCAGAGAGTGCGTCAGTAAGTGAGTCACAATCTGAGTCAAATTCTATTTCGGCTTCAGAAAGTGCTTCAGTGTCTGAGTCTCAATCAGAGTCCAATTCGCTTTCAGCATCAGAGAGTGCTTCAGTGTCTGAATCACAGTCTGAATCTAACTCGCTTTCAGCATCAGAGAGTGCGTCAGTGAGCACATCTCAATCCGAGTCTAACTCGCTTTCAGCATCAGAAAGTGCTTCAGTGTCTGAATCTCAGTCTGAATCAAATTCACTTTCAGCGTCAGAGAGCGCTTCAGTGAGTGTATCGCAATCCGAGTCTAACTCGCTTTCAGCATCAGAAAGTGCGTCAGTAAGTGAGTCCCAATCGGAATCCAACTCTCTTTCAGCGTCAGAAAGTGCGTCCGTGTCTGAATCACAGTCAGAATCTAACTCGCTTTCATCGTCAGAGAGTGCATCAGTGTCTGAGTCACAGTCTTTATCCAATTCGCTTTCGGCTTCAGAGAGTGCGTCAGTGAGCACATCTCAATCCGAGTCC
>NZ_GL698466.1:0-664 GCF_000187445.1 Streptococcus sp. C150
GCGAACGTAGTTCAGTGGTAGAACATCACCTTGCCAAGGTGGGGGTCGCGGGTTCGAATCCCGTCGTTCGCTTGAGGAGCCGGGGTGGCGGAACTGGCAGACGCACAGGACTTAAAATCCTGCGAAAGGAAACTTTCGTACCGGTTCGATCCCGGTCCTCGGCATAATTTAATAAAGAGCACCCTTAGCTCAACTGGATAGAGTACCTGACTACGAATCAGGCGGTTAGAGGTTCGACTCCTCTAGGGTGCATGTTATCGGGAAGTAGCTCAGCTTGGTAGAGCACTTGGTTTGGGACCAAGGGGTCGCAGGTTCGAATCCTGTCTTCCCGATTTATGGCGGTGTAGCTCAGCTGGCTAGAGCGTCCGGTTCATACCCGGGAGGTCGGGGGTTCGATCCCCTTCGCCGCTATATCATATATGGATTACTTGGACCTTTAGCTCAACTGGTTAGAGCACTCGGCTCATAACCGAGCGGTCGTAGGTTCGAGTCCTACAAGGTCCATATATTGTTTATATTATTTGGAGGATTACCCAAGTCCGGCTGAAGGGAACGGTCTTGAAAACCGTCAGGCGTGTAAAAGCGTGCGTGGGTTCGAATCCCACATCCTCCTTAATTTTTATCGCGGGATGGAGCAGCTAGGTAGCTCGTCGGGCTCATAACC
>NZ_GL698467.1:0-655 GCF_000187445.1 Streptococcus sp. C150
GAGATTTCAATCGGCGGATAAGAGAAACGAAGTTTCTGACCGTTGGCTGAGTTAAACGACCAAGAGGGAGTTTAGCTCAGCTGGGAGAGCATCTGCCTTACAAGCAGAGGGTCAGCGGTTCGATCCCGTTAACTCCCATTTAGCGGGTGTAGTTTAGTGGTAAAACTACAGCCTTCCAAGCTGTTGTCGCGAGTTCGATTCTCGTCACCCGCTTTATTTGGAAACAAATAACCAAGCATTTAGCTTGGGCGCGTAGCTCAGATGGTTAGAGCGCACGCCTGATAAGCGTGAGGTCGGTGGTTCGATTCCACTCGTGCCCATTATATGGTCCGTTGGTCAAGGGGTTAAGACACCGCCTTTTCACGGCGGTAACACGGGTTCGAATCCCGTACGGACTATGTTATTTGGAGGATTACCCAAGTCCGGCTGAAGGGAACGGTCTTGAAAACCGTCAGGCGTGTAAAAGCGTGCGTGGGTTCGAATCCCACATCCTCCTTAATTTTATCGCGGGATGGAGCAGCTAGGTAGCTCGTCGGGCTCATAACCCGAAGGTCGTAGGTTCAAATCCTGCTCCCGCAATTTGGCTCGGTAGCTCAGTTGGTAGAGCAATGGATTGAAGCTCCATGTGTCGGCGGTTCGATTCCGTCTCGCGCCA
>NZ_GL698468.1:0-626 GCF_000187445.1 Streptococcus sp. C150
CTGCTAGCAATGGTAAAGTAACCATTACACCAACCGTTGCTATTCCAGTAGGTAATGTAACAGCCAAAGCGACAGATGCGGCAGGTAACACATCAGTTGCAAGTGATCCTAAAGTGGCGACAGACACCACAGCCCCAGCGAAACCAGTAGTGAATACAGACCTCACAGGTAAAGCAGGCACTAAGCCATCAGTAGAAGTGAGCGCAGAACCAGGTTCAACTGTTGCTCTTTACGATAAAGATGGCAACAAGATTGGTGAAGCGACAGCAGGAGCAGATGGCAAAGCAACAATCACGTCAACCGTTGCTATTCCAGCAGGCAATGTGACAGCGACAGCGACAGATGCAGCGGGTAACACATCAGACGCAAGTGATCCTAAAGTAGCGACAGACACTACAGCCCCAGCGAAACCAGTAGTGAATACAGACCTTACAGGAAAAGCTGGAACTAAGCCATCAGTAGAAGTGAGCGCAGAACCAGGTTCAACTGTTGCTCTTTACGATAAAGATGGCAACAAGATTGGTGAAGCGACAGCAGGCGCAGATGGCAAAGCAACAATCACGCCAACCGTTGCTATTCCAGCAGGCAATGTGACAGCGACAGCGACAGATGCAGCTGGTAATACA
>NZ_GL698469.1:0-565 GCF_000187445.1 Streptococcus sp. C150
AACAGTTGGGGTGATGGTTGCTTTACCTATTGTTATCAGCTGTCGCTTCACCAATCTTGTTGCCATCTTTATCGTAAAGAGCAACAGTTGAACCTGGTTCTGCGCTCACTTCAACCGGTGTCTTAGTGCCGGCTTTGCCTGTTAGGTCTGTAGCGACTACTGGTTTCGCTGGCGCTTCTGTATCTGCGCCTGTAGTTGCCTTAGCTGGAGCACTTGGATCTGATGTGTTTCCTGATGGGTCTGTCGCTGTCGCTGTTACATTGCCTTCTGGAATATCAACAGTTGGGGTGATGGTTGCTTTACCATTGTTATCAGCTGTCGCTTCACCAATCTTGTTGCCATCTTTATCGTAAAGAGCAACAGTTGAACCTGGTTCTGCGCTCACTTCAACCGGTGTCTTAGTGCCGGCTTTGCCTGTTAGGTCTGTAGCGACTACTGGTTTCGCTGGCGCTTCTGTATCAGCGCCTGTAGTTGCCTTCGCTGGATCACTTGCGTCTGATGTGTTTCCTGATGGATCGGTCGCTTTCGCTGTCACATTTCCTTCTGGGATATCGACTGTTAGGGG